>JANMDN010000057.1:0-2992 GCA_031376285.1 Actinomycetes bacterium | reverse complement strand
GCCGTTGCTATGACGGTAAGCGTGACTTTCCGGGTCGTCGAGAGAAGCATCCCTCCCTGGCTTGGAGACTCAGGCGCAGGCTTTCGGCCATTGCCGGAGGTTGGGCTAGCGGAACTTGAAGTCGGCTTCATGGATGGTGTTGTCGTTGAGCCAAAGGATGAGCCGTCGGCAGGTTCCCGCCCACGCCGTGTTGGTCTTCCAGGTGTAGTTGTACGTGGCGGACGCCTGATCGTAGGCGAGGCTGCTTTGGCCAGCGGTCACGGTAGTTTCGATCTCGTCGGTCAGGGCACCGGTTGCGCAGCTGATGGTTTGAACCTTCGGGTAGCCCGTCGGGAAGACATCGAGACCCTGGTTGCCGCCGAGTCGGAACTTCACAGGGATTGCCCGCCCGGCGTTGACCGTGTTGAGAGTCGGCCTGTTGTTGACGGGTGCCTGGAAACCGGTGAACGCGTAGACGACGGTGTAGCTACGGGTTTGGCTGGCGGTGTTGCCGGCGCCGTCTGTTGCCGTGACGGTGAAGGTCTTTGTGCCCGCGGTGGCGGTATCGATCGGAGACCCACTTGGGACAGTGCCGACGCATGTCGCGAGCACCGACCCTCCGATGTCTGCGCAGGTGTACGAGGCCACTATGGATTGCCCCTTCAAGACCTGTGCGCCGTCGACAGGTGCCGCGATCGCAATCGTAGGAGGCACGGAGTCCCCCTCGATGACGATCGGAGGGTGTGCGTAGCCCGCGGCGAGTTCGTCGGCGTTCACAACCGACAAGGAGATCTGGTACCTGCCTGTTCCCGCGTAGGTGTGCGTTCCAGAGGGTGCGTGCGACTCGGTTCCGTCGTCGAAGTCCCACACGTAGGTCAGCGGTCCACCGCCCGCATTGGTCGACGCAGTTGCGTCGTAGGAGACTGTTGATCCACTCTGGGTGATCGTGACCGCTGGCACAGGGAGTCTAAGGGGAGGGTCAGCAGCGAAAAGCTCGAGGGTGAACGGTTCGCCGTCAGGGGCCACATCCGCGCCGTAGATCGCGATCTGCCATTCGCCTGCTTCCGGATGCGCGACGACGTAGTTTTCCCAAGTCTCAGTGACGTCATGAATGACGTCTTCTGCGACGGTAGATCGGTCGATGACCCGTCCACTCGGCGAGGTCAGAGTCGTCACAACATCGCTTCCGGGCCATGACGTGTTGACTCCCAGAATCTCAGATCCTACCGGCACACTCATCGACTTGAGGATGCGCTGCCCTGGCCGAATCGTTCCCGTCCCAAGGGGGCGAGGCAGAGCGAGTTGTTTAAGGTATTCACGCGCGATCTGCTGATTCCCTTCACGAGTCGGGTGGTACGAATTGTCGTGCTCACCGTCGAGGTATCCGTCTCCCTGGCCGGCGTGCTGCCAGTTCTGACCAGCCCCACCACAGATCTCGTGACCGTTGAACGCCTCAAGGAGGCTCACCCGTTCGACGTGGGAAGCCTTGGCCGCATCGCCGATTGCTTTGTCAAGAAGCCGAATCATCGTGTTCATCCAGGGTTTGTCGGCCGAGCGGATACCACCGCATCGCCCTCCCGGCGTGAACAAACCAAACGGCGGAACATTGACTCGGGTTGGCCAGAATCGTGAGTAGTCTCCGACGAGAACACGCGCCTTCGGTGCCTTCTTCTGAATCCGCGTATAGAGCTTGGCAAGGGTATTGCTGCGGGAGGCTGTCAGGTTCTTGATCGCCTCCCGTGTTGATGCGTCGAATCGAGTGCATGGACCGTCACCACTGCCACCTCCCCTGTAGTCCTCGCACCGCTCGAGCGTCCTGGCGAAGTCGGCGTCGTTTCCGCCAATCCCGATCGTGACAAGACGGGTGTTCGGGGTGACGTACGAGAGCTGATCGGCGTCGCCGTAGAGGGAACGATCGTCGACGTAGTCCTTGTTGGCGAGCATCTGGTCAGCCCGCCACCCCTTGCACGCGACGTGTCGGACCTTGTACGGCTGGGCCGTATACCCATTTGCCACTGCGAAGGCGGCCCGCGTGATGAGATGCGGGTAGGCATCGTTGTTCCGCCAGCAGTCACTCCACGGACCTGGGTCGTACCATCGAAGGAACGGGTCGTCGAACGTCGGGACGTCGTAGAAGTTGGGTCGGTCGCCATATCGTGTGCTGGTGTCCCACGGGCCACCGATGCCAACTCCCGCAGAGAATGAGTCGCCCAGAGCGACGTAGAGCGCCTCGCGATTTGCGTTGACGTCGAGCGTGTCGATTGACCGACTACCGCTTGGAACGATAATTCGCGCTGGAGGACCCACCGTCGGAGTTTCAAATGAGACCTCGGCCGTGTACCTACGAAGGGGACTGCCGGGCGTCACAACGAGGGTGGCAGATGTCGCGTTGCCGATGTTAAGTGGTTGGCCGGGGGCGTTGCGGAAGCGACCCATCGCACGGTGGCTTGGCCCGTAGACAATCAATTCATAGGGGGCAACAAGGGGCTCACCCAGGTGGATCGTCAACGTCGCTTTGGCGGTTGCCGTGTCTGTGAAGGAACGATCCGAAGTGACTGAGACATTGCCTGACCACGACCCGGGCCGGCCGTAGTTTGAGGGGTCGATGCGCCAGTTTATCCACTGACGGATCTCTGCCGCCTGCGGCTTGCGCAGCGTCGCTCGTGCCGCGGCAAGCTCCTCCTCGGAGTTGGCGGGACGCGGCGGGAGAAGAGCGTGGTCTTGGAACGGGAAGTCGATCCACTCCGTAGGAAGGTTGCCCCACGGGCTCTCGCGCGTCATGTTCGAGATTGAAAGGGTCCTGATGAAGTCAAGCTCGGAGTAAAACTTCGCCGTGCGGCCCGTCTGAGGACCAGTGCCGGCGTGGATGCTGCCCGGGAACTCCCGCTGGTTCCTGAGGTCTCCGTCGCGTAGGTCGAGTGTTCCGGCCGGAAATGCTGGGTCCTGGTACTCGGCCTCTGGGAGCACACCACAGGCCGATCCGCGGTAGAACGACCCGGTCGTTGGTGGCCTG
>JANMDN010000036.1:0-2825 GCA_031376285.1 Actinomycetes bacterium | reverse complement strand
GATCGCGTCGACATCGTCGCTTGCGATCAGCTCCCGGTACGAGCCGTATGCAGCCGGGATGCGCCATCGCTTCGCGGCTTCCTGAGCCCGGCCAAGGTCGCGGGCGGCGACCGCCGTCAACTCAACCCCGTCCACGAGCGCGGCCGGATCGACGACCGCCTCCGTGGCAATCCGCGATGCGGCGAGGAGGCCAATTCGAACGGGACTGTCAGATGAACGCTTGGTCACGACTGACCACTCTAGTTCGTGCCCGACTGCAGGTGGATGCGGTGACCCGTGTCAGGCACCCGTCTGCGCGAGACGCTTGCGCGCCGTAACGGTGGTGCCTGACACAACGATGCTCACTTCCGGCAGCGACCCGAAGTCGACGCGAGAGGTGCGCGCACTCAAGACCTTGAGTTCGAGCATCGGCCCCAACAGGCGAGACGCGTGCTCGAACGCACGCTCTGACTTCAAGGACAGCGTTCTGGTCGACAGCGGGGGAATCGGTTCGTCTAGACGGCGCGGACGTCGAGTGCTCGACTGAGGCCCCGAAAGTCGTCAGGGTTGCGCGTGTAGAGCGGTAGCCCTCGCGACGAGGCGATGGCGGCAATCATGAGGTCGAGCTTGCGAGGTCGTGGGTCGCGGCCGGCCGCGATTGCCAGGGCGACCAAGGTGCCGTATCGGGCAGACGCGGGCCCGTCGAATGGAAGGGGCTCGAAGTCGGCCACTGCTGCGCCGAGCACCTCCGTCCGCGTCGTTCTCGCGCCCACGTCCTTTGCCATCGCGACGCCCTGGTGAAGCGCTGCCAGCGTGACGGCGGTGATCTCCGGCACTTCCGGGAGGTCGTTTGGGCCAAGGAGCGCCAGGTCGATGTACGTGCACGTGTCGAGCACACCCGACCGGTGCCGGTCAGCCACGACTGCGCTCCCACGGGTCAGTTCCGATCTCGTCATCCGGTCCGAACAACGCGTCGGCCTCATGGCGCATTTGTTCGTAGTCGATCCGAGGAAGGTCTCTGTGTCGTGCCACGAGCTCTTCGGCGCTCAGCCGCCGCCGCCGACTGAGCGGACGAAGCTCGGCCACCTCGGACCCACTTCTTGTGATGTGGAAGGTCTCGCCCGCTTCGACGGCATCCATGACGGCAGCAGAGTTATTGCGGAACTCGCGTTGGCTGATCGTCTTCATCACCCGATCGTAGCACCGCGTGTCTCGTCAGCCTACGCCGCCCGACGAACGCGCTCGTTGGCAACGGGGCTCCAACGTACGCGGCAGCACAAGGACGGCCACCCGCGCCGCCTGCTGGGCGACGATTGCCCGCTCGGTAGTCGTTCGAGTAGCTCCGTGGTAGCATCAGGAGTATGAAACTGAGTGTGAGCCTTACGGGCGATGCGGTCGCGTTCCTCGACGACTTCGCGACCACCCACGCGGTCCCCTCTCGTTCAGCGGTTGTTCAGCGAGCCGTCGAGCTTCTCCGCGCGAGCGAACTCGCGCCGAGCTACGCCAAAGCGTTCGCGGAGTGGACCGACAGTGATGACGCTGAACTGTGGGACGTCACGACCCCGGACGGTCTTTCCAAGGGATCGCAGTGAGGCGCGGTGAGGTCCGGCTCGTCGACTTCGAGCCGGTCCGAGGGGCCGAGGCGAACAAACGTCGCCCAGCGGTTGTGGTCTCAAACGACGGGGCCAACGCGAGCGCATCGGGGCTCGGACGCGGCGTGGTGACCGTTGTCCCGCTTACGAGTAACGTCAACAGTGTGTACCCGTTCCAGGTCCTGCTCACCGCGAGCGCGACCGGCCTTGGACGTGACTCGAAGGCGCAGGCCGAGCAAGTGCGGTCTGTCGCGATCGAACGCGTCGGCGACGCGAAGGGCCTGTTGCCCACGGCCGCGATGGCCGCACTCGACGACGCACTTCGCCTCCATCTCGCGCTCTAGATGGTTGATTCCGAACTGGGGTGATGGGGGCCGGACCTTGAGTTCCAGCACCAGCTTTTCAGCAGGGAGGACGCGTGCCCGAACGCAGGGTCTGAGTGGGAGCGGCCGAATGGCTACGCCCTTGACCCCCGCGGCGCCTTCGAGCGTTGCATGTCAAGAGCATGTGCTCATGCTTGACGCATGACCATGATCCAGATTCGTAACGTGCCCGAAGACCTCCACCGGACGCTCAAGCTACGGGCGGTACGGGAGGGCAAGTCCCTGTCAGCGCTCCTTCTGGATATGGCCCGCCGCGAGGCCGAGCGACCATCGCTCGAGGAATGGATGGCTGATGTACGAGAACACCGGTTCGACCTCGGCGAGAGTGCCGTCGACGCGGTCCGCCGTCTGAGGAACGAGACCGCGTGATCGTGGTCGACGCGTCGATCATCATCGACCTCTACACCGCTCGGGACCAACGGGCAGCGTCCATTCAGGACACGCTCGCCACAGGCGGCACACTCCACGCGCCGCACCTCATTGACGTCGAGGTCGCCGGAGTGATGCGGCGCGGAGTCCTCCATGGCCGCATCGAAGAGCGAGTGGCTCGGCGGGTCATCGCGAGCATGGACGCCGCTCAGGTCTTGTGCCACAGACGTCGGCGTGCCACACTCATTTTATGGCAGATCGAGGCGCGGGCGAAACGGTGGTAGTCGGGCGGCAGGGTCGGGTCGTGATCCCTGCCGATCTACGGCGCGATATGGGTATCGGTGAGGGCGACCGACTGTCCGTGGAGCGCGACGGTGAGCGGCTCGTCCTTGTCCCACAGCTCGGAGAGGTCGCCCGCATCCGTGGAATGTTTCAGCACCTTGGCGATGGGCAGGTCGTCGCTGATCTGATTGCCGATCGTCGTCGCGAAGCGGCCAACGAC
>JANMDN010000048.1:0-120752 GCA_031376285.1 Actinomycetes bacterium | reverse complement strand
ACGCGAGGGCCATCCAATCGTGCCCGGGGCAGCGGGCGAGAACGTGACGATCACCGGCATCCCCTGGGCGGATATCACGGCGGGTGTACGGCTCGAGATCGGCGAGGCGCTCGTCGAGGTGTCGATGTTCTCCCCACCCTGCTCCCAGAACGCGCAGTGGTTCTCAGACGGTGACTTCAGCCGAATCAGCGCGTCCCGCGGCCCTGGGCTCAGCCGGGTCTACGCGAGCGTTGTTCGAGGTGGGCGAGTCGAGGTCGGCGACGTCGTCGTACTTGAGCCGCCGCCATGACTGGCGTCTGGTAGGCGGGGCAACTTCTGACGCCTACGCCCCGGGCGCCGAGTGTTCCGGGGAAACCCGAACCACCTCACCCGCGCCGAGTAGGCGCTCCCCGGTCGAGGTGAGCACCCGCAGGCGTCCCAGATCGTCGGTACCACCGCAGCGGCCTGAGATCTCGCCCACCGGCAGGCTCACCGTGATGTCTCGCCCGACAAGGGCGTCGCGCTCTGCGAAGCCGGCGAGAACGCCACGGGAGCCCATCTTCAGCCATTCGCGGTAACGACCGCCGAGATGGGCCAGAAGGTCCACGAGGAGTTCTCCTCGGGCGGGCGCGACGCCACGAGCCGAGAGCGCACCGGGCCTCCAGCGGGCGTCGTCGAGGTCCGGGGCGGAATGGACGTTGATGCCCACCCCAACCACGGCCCACGACACACGATCCTGCTCGGCCGACATCTCGCAGAGGATCCCGGCCACCTTGCGACCGTCGATGAGGATGTCATTTGGCCAGACGATCCGGGCGTCGGGACCGAGGGAGTCCGCGACGCCCACTGCGGCGACGATGGGAAGAAGGCCGACGTCGACCGGCGCGATGTCGGGGCGCAGCAGGACGGACACGAGCAGGGCGTCACCGGGTGCGGCGAGCCACGTTCGCCCACGCCGCCCGCGCCCCGCGTGTTGGCGGTCGGCTCCGATGATCGTGCCCTCGGGCGCGCCGCGGCGCGCCTGGGCGATCAACTCGTCGTTTGTCGAGCCCACCGAAGCGAGCCAGGTGATCGGACCACCGAGCGGTGCGACAAGGCGCGGGCCGACAAGTGCGGACGCCACCGGGTCGGCCCCTTCGGCGACACGGTAGCCGTCGTGGGCGCTGACGATGTCGACCCCATCCCGGCGGAGCCCGTCGACATGGCGATGGACGGCTGCCCGGGAGCAGCCGAGGGCGCTGGCAAGCGACTCCCCGGAGACGCCCACCGACCCCGCCTCGACAAGGGCGGCCAGTACCTGTTCGCGACGCTCGGCGGCCTCGAGGTTCACGCCGTCGGGAGGGCGCCTTCGTCGCGCAGGCGCTCGGCCTCCAGACGCTCGGCGGCCCAAACACGCGCCGATGCCTCGCGCGCGTCGGTCGCCTCTTGCGCCTCCCGGACCGCGTCGGCCCAACCCTCCTCGGCCCACTGGTCGAGCAGGTCGCGCACATACTTGGCGTGGTGGCTTTCGTCGGCGATGATCTCGCCGATCCGCTCGGCGATAGCCGGGTCGGAGCCCTCGAACGTCCGCCGGTGGGCCTCGAACGACACGAGTGCCCGGCTCTCGACGGCCTGAAAAAGCGTCAGGATCGGGATGACGCGGTCAAGGCCGACGCGCTCGCCGCGCTTTGGGAGGATCTCTTCGATGTCGTTCAGGGTGTCGACGATAAGACGACCGCCGATCGTGATGTGATCTGGCTCGTCCGGCGGGTCGAACGGCTCGACGCCGAGGCGAGCCATGATCTCCCCGAAGTAGGCGCCGTGCTTTTCCTCATCGGCGGCATGCCGGGCGAACTTCTTCGCGAGGTCCGGATCGTCGGTGGTCTCCGAGAGTACGCGAAGCTCCTCGGCACCCTGCAGCTCGGCGCAGCGGAAGCTGTTGATCATCTCGATCCGTTTCTCAAAGGACATACCGGACAGGAACTCGGCGTACTCCTCCGGGGTTTGCATGACATGCGCGGCGTCGGTTGGGTCCATCGGGCAACTCCTTGGTCAGGACATGGCGGCGAGCCGCGAATCGGTCGCGCGCCGGAAACGGGCGGGGGAGAAGGTCCCCCCGAGGAGCGGATCGAGCCCGGCAGGTCCGATCGCGGCGAGATCCCCGGCCCGGTTTGCTCCGGTGTCGATGTCGGGATCATGCGGGATCACCCCGAGCAGTGGCACCGGGCTGATCCGCGAGAGCACCCCGGGGTTTGTGACCGCGTCGAGTTCGGGATCGTCGGGGTAGTCGCAGATCACGGTTCCGAGCACCGTGAGCCCACGTCGGTGCAGGGCCTCGAGCGTCAGGAGCGTGTGGTTGATCGTTCCGAGGCCGGGTCGTGTGACGACCACGACCGGAAGGCTGAGAAGTCCGGCGAGAGCGGCCATGTCCACACCGTCAGAAAATGGCACGAGCGCACCTCCCGCGGCCTCGACGAGCACGAGGTCATACCGCGACGAGAGGTCGGCGTAGGCGCGCACAACGACCGCGGGATCCAGCCTCGCCCCTTCGAGGCGAGCCGCGACGGCCGGAGCGAGTGGCGCCCGCAGGCGATACGGGCAGAGGTGTTCGATCGGCTCGTCGAGGCCGAGCATGGACGCCACGAACTCCGCATCGCCGGTCGTCGCACCGTCGTCGCCGGTCTGGGCGGGTTTGAGCGGCGCGACGGTGCGCCCCTGGTTTCGGGCCGCCATGGCAATGGCCGCGGTCACGACGGTTTTGCCGACCCCAGTGTCGGTTCCCATCACGAAGATCCCCGGCTCGTCGAGCATCAGCTGGGGCTCGGGAAGCGTCGCGTTGTCTGGGGGGTAAGGACCGACCGCGCGTCGGCGAGGGCATCGAGCGCCCAGTCGATATGGCGGTCCTCGTGGGTCGCCATCACCGTCAGTCGCATACGGGCGGTGCCGACGGGCACCGAGGGTGGGCGGATGGCGGGCGCCCAGACGCGCGCGGCCCGCAGCGACGCGCCGACCGCGAGCGCGTCGACGGCTTCGCCGATGAGCACGCCGACCACGGCCGAGTCAGTTGGGAGGACCGTGTAGCCGAGATCCTTGGCTCCCTCGACCAAACGCCGCACCAGAGCGTGCAGGCGGGTACGCCGCTCGGGCTCGTCGCGGACGATGTCAAGCGACGCCATCGCCGCGCCAGCGGCTGCCGGGGCGAGCGCCGTCGTGAACACAAAGCCGCGGTCGCGGGTGCGCAGGTAGTCGCAGAGGTCTCGGTCCCCGGCCACGTATCCGCCCTGGGCGCCGAGCGCCTTCGAGAGCGTTCCCATCACCACTGGCACGCGCCCCTCAAGCCCGAAATGCTCAAGCGCTCCGGCGCCCGTCGGCCCGAGGACGCCCGTCGCATGGGCCTCGTCGACCATCACCATTGCGCCGAAGCGGTCGGCGATGTCGACGATGGCGGGAAGTGGCGCCAGGTCGCCGTCCATGCTGAAGACGGTGTCGGTGACGATGAGTCGGCGTGGCGCGCCGGTCGGTGCCTGCCAGTCCGCGTGCTCGACGATCGCGGCCTCGAGCGCGCCCGCGTCGGCGTGGGCGTAGCGGACGACCTCCGCGCCGGAGAGACGGCAGCCATCGATCAGGCTCGCGTGGTTCAGCTCGTCGGAGAAGATGAGGTCGCCGCGTCCGACGAGCGCTGGGATGGTGCCGACGTTGGCTTGAAACCCGGTGGGGAAGACGAGCGCGTCCTCACAGGCCTTCAGCGCCGCGATGCGCTCCTCGAGGCGACGGTGGAGATCGAGGCTGCCGGTCACAAGACGCGAAGCGCCGGCGCCGACCCCGTAGGTCTCGAGCGCCCGTTGGGCGGCCGCCACGACCGCGGGGTCGTTTGCGAGGCCAAGGTAGTTGTTCGACGCCAACAGAAGATGAGGGACGCCGTCGATCAGCACCTCGGGATCGGGGGGCCCCTGGCAGTAGGTCAGCACGCGTAGGAGGTCGCGCTCACGCAGGCTCGCGAGTGCTCCTGGGAGCCATTCGAGACCCGAGCGGGCGCTCATGCCATCACCCCACACGACGCCCGTGCGGCCGCGACGACCGCGTCCCCGATCTGCGCAATCTCCGCGTCCGTCGTGATGTAGGGGGGCATCGTGTAGACGAGGTCGCGGAAGGGGCGCAGCCAGACACCCCGCTCGATGGCCGCGCGCGATGCCCGCACCATGTCGACCTCTTCGTCGAGCTGGACCACGCCGATCGCTCCGAGCACACGCACATCGGCGACCCCCGGAATCTCGGTGGCCGGGGCCAGCGCCTCGCGCAGGCCGGCCCCGATGCGGGCGACCTCGCCGCGCCAGTCTCCGGCGAGGAGCAGGTCGATCGAGGCGTTCGCGACCGACGCTGCGAGCGGGTTGCCCATGAAGGTCGGTCCGTGCGCGAGCACCGGGACCTCCCCAGCGGAGATTGCGTCGGCTACCTCACCGGTGCAGAGCGTCGCCGCCATGCTCATGTAGCCGCCGGTCATGGCCTTGCCGACGCACATGATGTCCGGGCTCACCCCGACGTGGTCGGTCGCGAACAGCTCGCCCGTACGGCCGAACCCCGTTGCGATCTCGTCGAAGACGAGCAGGAGGTCGAATGCGTCGGCCAGTTCGCGCAGCGCGGTGAGGTAGGCCGGGCTGTGAAATCGCATCCCACCGGCCCCCTGGACCACCGGCTCGACGATGATCGCGGCGAGTTCGTCGCGGTGTCGCTCCACGGTTGACGTCACACGGTCGAGGTAGTCGGCGTCCACGTCGGCATCGAAGCCATCTGGTGGAGCGTCGACAAAAACCTGCCGCGGGAGGATTCCCGTCCAGAGCTGATGCATCCCACCGTCGGGGTCGCAGAGCGACATGGGGCTCAGGGTGTCGCCGTAGTAGCCGCCGCGCCAGGTGAGGAGTCGCGTGCGCTCCGGGCGAGCGAGCGAGCGCCAGTATTGGAGGCACATCTTGACCGCCACCTCGACCGCGACCGAGCCCGAATCGCTCAGGAAGACGTGCTGAAGCGGCGCAGGCGTCATATCGACGAGGCGGCGCGCGAGGCCCACACCCGGCTCGTGGGTGAGGCCCCCGAACATCACGTGGCTCATCTTGCCGAGCTGGTCAACCGCGGCCGCGTCGAGGAGCGGGTGCTGGTAGCCGTGGATCGCCGACCACCAAGACGACATGCCGTCGATCAGCTCGTCGTGCCCGCCAGCGGCCTCCGCGAGGCGGAGCCGAGTCCCGCGCGCCGACTCGACAACGAGCGGCTCGTGACGCCCGGGCATCGCCGCGTAGGGATGCCAGACGTGGCGACGATCGAGCGCGAGGATCTCGCGGGTGGTCACCGGGTGTCGGCGGTGGTCCGCCCCGACGGCACGATGGGCAAGCCGAGATCGTGGGCGAGGCGCACGTCCTCGGCCGCCGGGCGGCCGGCGGTGGTGAGGTAGTTGCCGACGATCATGCCGTTGATGCCGCCAAGGAGGCCGACCGCCTGCGCGTCGCGAAGGACGAGTTCGCGCCCACCTGCGTAACGGATGATCCGGTCGGGGAAAACGAGGCGAAAGATCGCGATGGCGCGCAGCGCGTCGTGGGCTTCCAGCGGACGCCGCCCGGCGAGTGGCGTCCCCGGCCGGGGGTTCAGGAAGTTCAGCGGGATCTCATCGGGGCCGAGTTCGCGGAGTTCGTAGGCAAGCTCAAGGCGCTGCTCCCAGGTCTCGCCCATACCGAGGATTCCGCCGCTGCAGAGCTTGATGCCAAGCTCGGTCACGAGGCGGCACGTCTCGGCGCGTTCTTCCCAGGTGTGGGTGGTGACGATCTCGGGAAAGAAACTCCGGCTGGTCTCGAGGTTGTGGTTGTAGTGGTGGACACCCGCATCGCGGAGCGCCTCGGCTTGTGATCGGTCGAGGATGCCCAGTGAGCAGTCGACGTCGAGGTTCGTCTCGGCGTGGATGGCGTCGATGGCGCGCAGGACTTGGTCCATGAGGCGCTTGTCGGGTCCACGTACGGCGACGACGATGCAGAAGGCGCTTGCCCCCGAGGCTTCGGTTGCGCGCGCTGCGGCCATGACCTGGTCGAGGGGGAGGAACGCGTGGCGCTGGGCCGGGGCGTCGTAGTGCATCGACTGGGAGCAGAACGAGCAGTCCTCCTGGCAGCCACCGGTTTGGGCGCTGATGAGCGATTCGAGCTCGACACCTTCACCCCACCACTTGCGCCGAACTTCGTGAGCGAGGGCGAGGAGCCGGGGAAGCTCGACCGCGGGAAGGTCGACGAGTTCGCGCGCTTCGTCCATGTCGATGGAGCGCTTTTCGTCGAGCAGGGACCGCTCAAGCGCGTCGAGGATGCTCACCGGCAGGGTTCCTTTGGCATCGGGGTTCGTCACGCCGCGAAGCTATCAGGCGTGACGAGTCAAGCGTCACAACGAGGAGCGGCCATCGTCGAGGAAAGGTCGAGGGCTTCGCCGAGCAGGGTCAGGATCGGACGCGCTGCGCTCGGATTGGACCCTCCTCGAACGCTCATCTCCACGAATATGTACTCAGGGTGCCCGGTGACGGACTCGCCACGGGTAGGGAGACGGTGGGAACGATGGATACCGGTGGACGCCGAAAGCGCGCCCGGAAGGTCCGCCTCGAGGGCCGCCGCCATGCCGGTCGCCATGTCCTTCATGCGTCGTCGAGGGAGCCGTTGCCGCCGAACGACTGGATCCTCAAGGGCGGAAGGTGGGTGACCCAGTAGTCCGTCTCGACGATGGTTGCTCGTCACGCCAAGGTTCGCGCCGGCCGTATCAATGGCACCGCGAAGACAGAGCGAGAGAACGCTCGACAAGGACAGCACCGCACGAGATATCACGCGGCAAATACGCAAGATATACTTTTTGGCGTCAGTTGGTACACTAGGTCCATGCCGAGAACCGTGATCGACATCAACGCTGACCTGCTGGCCGGAGCCCGAGACATCCTCGGGGCAAAGACCATCCGAGAGACGGTCAACCTGTCGCTTGCCGAGGTCGTCAACCGCAAGCGCCGCGGATCGCTGGTCGATCTGCTTGCCTCCCCCGATTCGCCGTACGCTGATGACCCGGACGGTGCGCGCCGCGACGGCTGGGGGCAGTGACCGGCACGACTCGTGCGCTCGTCGATACGAGCGCACTGACACGCCTTACCAGACAACCTGTCGCAGACAAGCTCGACGAGCCCCTCCGAGACGGGCGCCTGTGCATCTGCTCCTTGGTTTCTCTGGAACTGCTGCGCGGTGCCCGAAGTCCCGCCGAGTACGAGGCAATCAGCGGCTACCTTGAGGGGCTCTCCCAGATTCCGGTCCTGCCCGCCCATCACGCTCGAGCGCTGGACGTCCAACGACAACTCGCCGCGCGATCACACCACCGCGGCGTCAAGCTCCCCGATCTGCTCATCGCCGCCGCCGCCGAAGACCACCGCATCTGCGTCATCCACTACGACGCGGACTTCGATCTCATCGCCCAGGTGACCAATCAGCCAGTCCAGTGGGTCGTCCCCCGCGGCTCAGTGCCCTGACCAGGAGATCCTCGGCTGGGGCACAATCACCGAACCGCACCGATCGCGATCGGTGCGTTATTCGGCCTGGGCGCCGTAGTTGCCGCGAAGCCAGAAGGAGGGGTAACCCTCGACACGACACGTCCGACGCCTCCCAAGTAGGCGGCTGAGCCCTCAGAGGCTGAGGCGAGCGTCGAGGGCGCCGAGGACTCTTCGGATCGGGTTCGCAAACGACAGCCCGCGGCCGTTGGAGCCGCCCTGTCCGGACCCCGCGAAGATCATTCCGACCGCCCGCCGCCCGACCTTGGTGTAGACGAAGGCACCGGAGTCGCCGGGCCGGCTGAACGGGTTCGGTCCGATCCCTTCGATCTCGAGCTGGTCGTCGAAGCGGAGGTTGCCGATGTCGTAGCTGATGACGAGGTTGTCGATCTCGACGGCCGTCACGCGCCCGTCGGTCAGGCCGCTCGTGCGGCCGAGCTTCGACATGATCTCGCCCACGGCGACCGTTCCGGCCTTGAGTCCCATGAGTCGACCACTGCCGGTGAGCTTGACGCGGTCCAGGTCCAGGCCATCTCGTGGCGCGGCCAGGGCGCAGTCGACCTGGTTCACGCCGTCGCGGCGAAGCGCCACGGACCGTCCAAGCGTTCCGACCGCGTCGCGCGGGCGCCGACCGCCATCGAGCGCGCCGGGTTGCAGGATGGCGTCGCCACGTGCGCCGCGGTTCTCGTCGGCAAGGATGTGGTTGCACGACAGCAGACGCGGCACGTCGCTTCCGACCAGCTCGACAATCGCGGTGAGGCTTCCGGCCGTCACACGAAAGTGGGCGATCGAGGTTCCGAGCAGGGTCGGTCGATGGCGCGCGCGAAGGAACGTTGGGGTGACATGCTTGGTCACGATTCCGATGTAGCGGACGTCGACCTCGCCGGCCGCCATTCGACGAATTTCCTCGACGGCGCCACTCTCGTAGGCACCGCTGCGCTGCACCCGCACCGCGAGCTGGCAGCGGTCACCCTTTCCGGGAACGATGCCGAGGGCAATCGACGGTTGTCGACTGTCGAGATCCTCGACGCGCCCGCCTGGCACGCCAAGGTCGATGGCCGCCCGGCGTCCGGACGCCATCCGGCCGATCACGCGACGGGTGATCTCGTGTTTGAGATCCTGGGCTGATTGGTACCGCACTGACCACCCCCGAACGCCGCGATGGGCCAACACGGGCGGCCCACCATCGCTGCCAGCTTAACCCGGACAGGGCCGCGCAATCTCCCCGCCGCCGTTGGCCACGTCGGTGCCTGCCGGTTTTTCGTATATTCGCGCGGCCACGCCGCGCCGCCCGCGCGACGACACGAGCCCCTCGAGGAGAGCCGACGCCATGAGCAGCCACCGCGCTGAGACGATCGCCCTGCACGCCGGTCAGGTTCCGGACCCGACGACGAACGCGCGGGCTGTGCCGATCTACCAGACGACGTCGTACACGTTCGACGACACCCAACACGCCGCGGATCTCTTCGCCCTCAAGGTGCCTGGGAACATCTACACCCGGATCATGAACCCCACCTGGGACGTGCTCGAGCAGCGCCTCGCTGCCCTCGAGAGTGGCATCGCCGCCTGCGTCACGGCCTCGGGCCAGGCCGCGGTGACCTACTCGATCCTGAACGTTTGTCGCGCGGGCGACAACATCATCTCCGTGTCGACCCTCTACGGCGGCACCTACAACCTCTTCGCGCACACGCTGCCGCAGTTCGGCATCGAGGTTCGCTTCGCCGACCCCGACGACCCCGAATCCGTCGCGCGCCTTGCCGACGAGAACACCCGTGCCGTCTTTGCCGAGACGATCGGGAACCCGCGCCTGAACGTTGTCGACATCCGCGCCTGGGCCGACGCCGCGCACGCGAAGGGCCTGCCGCTCCTCGTCGACAACACCGTCCCGACGCCGATCCTTTGCAAGGTCCTCGATCTCGGTGCCGACATCGCCGTGCACTCGCTGACCAAGTACATCGGCGGCCACGGGACGTCGATCGGCGGCGCGCTCGTCGACGCGGGACGCTTTGACTGGGTCGCCAACGCCGACCGCTTCCCAGGACTCACCCAGCCCGATCCCTCCTACCACGGCGTCGTGTGGTCAGACGCGCTCGGCCCGGCGGCCTACATCGGGCGCATCCGGACCGTGCTCCTGCGCAACATGGGCGCCGCGCTCTCGCCGTTCAACGCGTTCCTGCTCCTGCAGGGTGTCGAGACGCTGCCACTGCGGATGGAGCGCCACTGCGAGAACGCTCTGGCGGTCGCCAACCACCTCTCGACGCACGCCGACGTCGAGTGGGTCAACTACCCGGGCCTCCCGAATGACTCCTACCACGCGGCGGCGAAGAAGACGCTCACGGGAGGGTTCGGCGCGCTCGTCACCTTCGGGATCAAGGGTGGCCGCGAGGCTGGGCAGCGCTTCATCGAGGGGCTCGAGCTCTTCAGTCACCTTGCAAACATCGGCGACGCCAAGTCGCTCGCGATCCACAATGCGTCGACGACCCACTCGCAGCTCAACGACGAGGAGCTCGCCGCTGCCGGCGTCACGCAGGACACCGTGCGCCTCTCTGTGGGCATCGAGCACATCGACGATCTGGTCGCCGACCTCGAGCAAGCGCTTGCGAAGTCGCGGGGGTAGCCGTCGTTGACTGATCGCCCGGCGACCATTGGCTCGGTCGGGCGGGTCGAGACCAAGCGGGTCGTCCTTTTCACCGAGGGCGACCCGTTTGAACTCGACTCCGGGCAGCGCCTGGGGCCGGTGGAGGTGGCCTACGAGACCTACGGCACCCTCAACGCGGCTGGGACGAATGGCGCCTACATCTGCCACGCGCTCACCGGCGACGCCCATCCGGCCGGTCACCACGGCGACCCCGAGCGAGTCGGCTGGTGGGACAACCTCATCGGCCCGGGAAAGCCCGTCGACACCGATCGGCTCTTTGTCGTGTGCGCGAACCTGCTCGGCGGCTGTCAGGGGACAACCGGGCCCTCCTCGATCGACCCCGCCACGGGTCGCGCCTATGGTCTACGTTTTCCGCTCTTTACGGTCGCCGACCTTGTGCGGGTTCACCGAGCGCTGCTGGCACACCTCGGCGTCGGTCGTCTGGTCGCGGCGATCGGTGGGTCCGTCGGCGGGATGCAGGTGCTCCAATGGGCGCTCGACCACCCTGAGGACCTGCACAGTGGCGTGCTCGTCTGCTCGACATCACGCCTGACCGCCCAGAACATCGCGCTCTCGGCCGTCGCCCGCGAGGCGATCTTGCGCGACCCGGCCTTCCACGGCGGCGACTACGCCGCGCACGAGACAAACCCCGACGCGGGTCTGTCACTTGCCCGGATGATCGCCCACATCACCTACCTCTCCGAGGACGCGATGCGAGAGAAGTTCGGGAGGCGCATCCAGGACCAAGACACCCCACGCTTCGGATTTGACACCGACTTCCAGGTCGAGAGCTACCTCAAGCACCAAGGCGAGAGCTTCCTGAAACGGTTCGACGCCAACAGCTACCTCTACCTCACGCGCGTCATGGACTACTTCGATCCGTTCGGCGAGCCCATCATGGCGGCGAAACTCCGGCGGGTACGGAGCAGGTTCCTGGTCGTCTCCTTCGACACGGACTGGCGTTTCGACACGCGGCACTCCCGCGAGATCGTTCGGACGCTGAATGCGCATCAGGTGCCCGTGACGTTCCGTGAGATCCCGTCGCCGTGGGGCCACGATTCGTTCCTGCTTCTGGTGCCGGAGTACCACGAACTCGTTCGCCGGTTCATGCTGCGGATGGAAGCCGAGCACGTTCGCGGCGCCCAGACCGCGCTCGCTCCCGGGGAGAGGATGGCGCACGATGCGGACTGACCTCGACATCGTCGCGGCGATGATCCCGACTGGTTCGCGCGTCCTCGACCTCGGCTGCGGCGACGGGAGCCTCCTCCAACATCTCATCCGCGCGCGCGGATGCGAGGGGCAGGGCGTCGAGATTTCCCGCGCGGGCTTCGAGGCATGCGTCGATCGAGGCGTGCCGGTCGTCGAACTGGACATTGATCAAGGCCTTGCGGACTTCCAGGACCAGTCGTTTGACGTCGTCGTCCTGTCCCAAACACTGCAGGCGACACGACTCCCGGCCTACGTGCTGCGCGAGGTGATGCGGGTCGGGCACTTCGGCATCGTGTCGTTTCCCAACTTCGGCCACTGGCGGGTTCGCACCGCGCTGACGCTTCGAGGCCGCATGCCCTCGTCTCCCGCGCTTCCTTACAGCTGGCACGAGACACCGAACATTCACCTGTGCACCATCCGGGACTTCGAAGCCCTCATCCGGGCCGAGGGAATCGGCGCCACGCAACGGATACTGCTCTCGAGCTCAGGCGGGGTGGCGCGCGCGCATGTCGCGCGTCGACCAAACGCACTCGCGGCCGGTGCGGTCTACGGCCTGGTTGGCTGAGCGGACGTGACGAACTAGCCCTTTGGGGGGGCCCAAAACCTCCAAAAGCCGTATCAGGCCCGATTGGCCTCACTCATCTCGTTCAGACGGCGGCCGCCAGAAGCGCCGTCCTCCCATTAACCGTGCATTTGAGGAGAACGAGATGCAACGCAAGTACCGACACACACTCGTCGCGGCCGCCGCTTTGGTGTCCGGGGCGCTCAGCGCGACGTCCGCGCTCGCCATCGACGCTCCGGCCCCGACGGGCCCGTGGGATGGACGGCCCCCTGCGGCGCCGGACCTCCAACGCGACGTGAACGTCCCCTACCTTGCGTGGGTCGGCGAGCACGTGCGACTCATGAAATGCGACGCCAACGTTCCCGCGGGAACGGTCACGAGCGTCCTCGAAGACTGGTCCGGTCCAAACCTGACGGCTCGACCTGAGCCGCTTGGACGTGGTCAGGTCATCCCCGGTCCGTCCGGGATCCGTCCTGATATCGAGCGGGAAGCATCCGCCGTCCGTTGCGTGAAGCAGACATGGACCTCGCTAAAGCCTGGGCTTGCGACGATCAAGGTGAGCGTCCGCGACCGGACCGGTCGCGTCGTCTACCACCAGTTCCTCGTCGCCTGGATGACCCTCAACAAACCCCAGGTCAAGGAGCTTGCGCAGACCGACCCGTCAGGGGCGCCGGATCTCGGCGACCCGAGCGGCGACGGTATCCTAAACGCCTGGGACACGATGTCGTGGTACCGCGACTGCGGTTCGACTCGGGAGCTGCGCCCCGCGGGCTCGATCGACCCCGGCACGTGTCCAGAGAACATCTGGGGTTTTTCGAAGCTCTCTGAGAAAGAGCACGACTACCAGGGGCGCTCGGAGAACGCGGGTAAGGACGTCACGAAGCCCGGCCACACGCAGTGGGGCGACGGGCGCATTCGCGTGACGGTCAAGGGCAGCTTCCCGATGGTCCAGAACTGGCAGGGAATGTTCCCGAACGACCGGCTCACGCTGCCTGATGACTGGGCGCTGATGGCGAGCAAGATCGCTCGCCGAAGCGGCGAGACCGACGCAAGCGCGTGGGACATCCACGACGACAACACCGTCGCCGAGGGCCACAAGGCCGGCATTGGCCTTCCGCAGTCCTGCTTCCAGCTACCGAACGAGACAGCGACCCCGGTCGTCGACTCGGTCGACAACTGCGCCTCGCAGCAGGGCCCGGCCGGCCCGTTCTCGACGATCTTCGGGCTCACCGGTCCCCTCGTTTTCGGACCTTTCGACCCGGTCGCGGGGAACTCCGCGGTGCTCCTATCCGACGGCAAGCTGGACTGGGGCGACGCTCCGATGCCGCCGGCCCGGGTGGACGTTCAGATCGCCCCGAATAGCGGCGTCGCGGGCGACATCAGCGGGGCTGGCCGCCTCGTGCGGACCACCAAGGCGAAGGTCTACGCCGACGCTGCCCGGGGCCGCTACACGGACCTCACCGGGAACGTCATCGATACCGGCAAACACGCCTTCTACGCGCCCTACTACGGCGCCTTCATCCCTGCGACGACCCGCGGGACGTACAGCTCCGGAACCGAGGGTGGGATTCCGAACAACTTCCCGGGCTACCTCACGAAGGATCGCGGCTACGTGTTTTGGGACCTCCTGAACCCCAAGACCCGTCCGGGGGCAAACACCGACTGCAACCTCTTCGTGAGCCCGGTCGATCTCAGGCAGCGGGCGCGGCGCCCGAAGCCGTACGGCTACCAGACCGTGTCGGTCTACTCCGACGAGCACGGTGAGGCCCAGGTGGGCTTCCGGCCGGGCCTTGGCTTCCACTTCGACCAGATCCAGGGCGTGCTCAAGAACGCCAACGGTGGCTGCGACCTGCAGCTCATCAAGGATGGGGTGCTCGGCTCCGCCAAGATCTCGGCCACCGCCCGCTACCCCTTCCAGCCCCCGCTCTACGTCGAGGACCCGATCTCGGACCCGATCATCAAGGTGATCAAGTCGAAGTTCGACAAGTCCGTCACCTACTACCCCAAGGGACCGGGCGCGGAGAACGACAATGTCCGCATCGCGGTCGTCCACGCCCAAGACATCGACGGACGTCCGTTCTACAACGAGCGCGTCTGCGTCTCGACCCAGGGCGGGAACGTCATCAGCGCACCGAGGGGCATCACCATTCAGACTCCGAGTGGCCCGCTGACGGTGAACCACCTCGCGTTCGGTGACTTCGGTCGCGCCGACTCGAACGCCTGTGCCTACCTTGACGAGTACGGCAACGCCGCGTTCGAGGTGCTCTCGAGCCTGAAAAACGAAGTGGACTTCCTGGCGCACTTCCTCGACGAGGGACTCTTCCGGGACATCCACATTAACTTCGCCCAGGCGCCTGTGGCCCCTGTGCCGGGTGTCGTCGACCCGGGTTCGACCAGTGGCTCGGCTCCGACGAGCGTCAACGCGCTGCCACAGATGCAGGACCTCGCCGGCCTCGGCGCGGCGATTGACCTCGGCTTGAACCCCAGGGCTGACGCGACAGGTCGGATTGCCCTGCCGGCGAACGCCAAGGTGGAGACGGCGCGCCGTCGGGTGACCGCGACGCGAGTCGTCAACCCGAAGAAGCGGGACGTTCGCATGCGGGTGCTCAGCTCCCTGAAGCGCGTGCGGATTAACCTCGCGATTCGGCCGACCCGCGGAAAGGATGTCCGCCCGTACTTCCTCGTGCGAACCATCCCGACCAACCGGGTCGTGACGATCAAGCTGCCTCCGTTTGCCGAACTGCAGACCTTCTCGGTTCTCGGCTAGCCGCGTCGATCATCGGTAGGACCCGCTGGGGCTCGCGACGTTTGCGGGCCCCAGCGCGTTGGGAAGTTGGTTGCCCCAACGCTCAGGTGCAGACCCGCGCTGCCGATACCGAATGTGAAGGCACATTCGTCTCGCGAGCATGGAGGTCTCCGATGACAATCAAGAAGGCAGCGCTCTTGGCCGGCGGCGGGACCTGGACCAGGTAGGAAGGGCATCAGACCGCGCGCGAAATCGCGACGTCGGCGCGCTCGAGGCGCTCGATCTCGATCTGGGAGTAGCCAATCTCGGTGAGAACCTCGTGTGTGTCGGCGCCGAGATGGCGGCCAACGCTGCGCACCGATCCCGGGGTGCGCGCGAGGCCCGAGACCGGAGCCATCATCGTCACCATGCCGAGTTCGTCGTCGTGAACTTGGGTCAGCATGCCCATCGCCTGGACCTGCGGATCGTCAAAGAGTGCGTCGCGCTGACACACAGGCCCTGCTGGCACGCCTGCGGCAGCGAACGCGGCTTCCCAATCGGATGAGGTTCGCCTCGCGATGCGCTCGGCGATCAGCTCTGCCAGGGCATCTTCGTTGCGGACCCGTTGTGCGCGCCCTTTGAAGCGCGGCTCGTCGAGCAGCCCGCCAAGACCGAGCGTCTCGCAGAACGCCGTCACGAGATGCTGTGCGTATGCGGCAACCGCGATCCATCCATCCATGGTCGCGTAGGTTCGGTAGAGGGCTCGGGAGAAACGCACTTCAGCTTCTTGGGGGTCGTCGAAACGCACCAGCGAATGCGCGTTGAGCGCGACCGCGCTTTGCAGCAGCGACAGATCGATGCGCTGCCCAAGGCCTGAACGGTCACGCTCCCTGAGCGCCGCAAGGATCGACATGCCGGCAAGGAGCGGGAGGGCGGTGTCGTTGATCGGTACCGGCGAGGACCTCGGCGGGTCGCCCGGATGGAGGCCGTCGACAAGGAAGCCGGCGCGGGCTTCGATGACCATGTCGTAGCCACGCCGGTCCGCCAGTGGCCCCGACCCGCCGTACGCGGTCAACTCACAGTAGACGAGGCCCGGGTTGAGTGATTGGCACCGGTCCCAGTCGACCCCGAGGCGCTCGTGGACGCCGACCCGGAGGTTGGTGATCAGGACGTCGGCGCGCTCGACGAGTCGGCCAGCGATCTCATGTCCTGCGGGCGTCGTCAGATCGAGGCAGACGGCGCGCTTGTTCCGGTTGATCTGAAGGAAATGGCGGCTTCGCCCGGGATGACCTTTCACGCCCTCGTGCTCGCGCCACTCATCGCCAGCCGGCCGTTCGATCTTGATGACGTCCGCGCCGAGGTCGGCGAGGTGCATCCCGGTGAGCGGCCCGGCGAGGTTGTGCGTGATCTCGAGGATCCGAAGGTCGGAGAGAGGTCCGTTGGTCATGCCCCCAGTCTTGCCGGCTCGTCCACCCCTGAGCAAGTCCGACCGACGTCGTCCACCGCTGGCACCCTTCCCCTTGACTGTCACCCGACGGGTCGTTCTTGACTGTCAGGCGCTCTCGTGAGTCGGCGCAAACGGAGCGCAACGGCACCCCTCTGGTCTGTCGCGTAGGGCGGCTCGGTGACCGTCAAGGCGTCATCTCAACCCGCCTCTCCACGATCGGCGATAGGGAGTCGTGGTTGACGTTCTCGGGTAGTCCCTCCCCGATGAATAGCCTGAACATTTCGCGGGCGCGTCTCGGCTCGTTGCCAAAGAACGACAACAAGGTCTCGGACTCGAGGTAGGGCGGCATCGGGGTCTCGCCCATCGTCGCGCGGAAGCTGCTCCATCGCCAGTCTCCGGGTCGGCCGCAGATTCCGGCCCTGACCGGATTGAGAAGTATGTAGCGCGCCGCCTCCAGCAAGTGGGCATCCGTACGGATCGGCGCGGGATGGTAGCGCTCACCAAAAAGATGCTCTTTGCGGGCACTTCGATGATTGAACGCAACCGCGTAGCGGCCGTTCAGGTGCCGCATCCCGGCTCCGAGATCCGGTTCGGGCGTCTGGATCAGCAGGTGGTAGTGGTTGCCCATCAGACAGTACGCATGGCAGATCCAGCGTCGCTTAGCGGCGATCGTCGCCAAGATATCCAGAAACTGAGTCCGGTCGCTGTTGCTCGTGAAGATGGGGCGCCCGTTGTTTCCACGCGCCGTCACGTGGTTGATCGCCCCGGGAAACTCGTCTCGTTGTCGTTTGCTCATTGGTCGTTGTTACCTCCGCCTGGTTACGTCGTGGGGGCCAAGAATTCACCCCCCCGTTTTCGCAGGCTCCCGAGGTCGACTCCGCAACGTGCGGCAATTTCTTGACTGTCAAGAATGGGCCCTTTCTTGACAGTCAAGGGGGTTCATCTCGTCGGGCTCGGGCGGTTGCCCCAACCCTCAACTTGGGGTCTTGCGGGTCGATACCTCCTCTGATGAGAACCTCACCCATGCTTGACCGTCGCCCGTACATCACGACCTCGCTCCTGGCGCCCTTGGCCCTTGCGGCGTCGGCGGTCGCGGGCGGCGTTGCGGCGGCCCGCGTGATCGCAGCCAGGGGCCGTCAGGTCGCCGCGACGAGGCCATCCGCTCCCCGGCGAAACCCTGCGAGCGCGGTGCGCGCTGCCTGGGGGCACGAGCACGGGCAGCTCGACGCCACCCTGCGCGATGCCCTTGACCAGGACCAGCTCGCAGTCGAATACCAGCCCGTCGTCGATCTCTCGACAGGTGAGGTGCGCAGCGTGGAGGCGCTCATTCGTTGGCCGGGCCGCCCCGAGGTTGGCGCCGCGAAGCTCATCGCGGTGGCCGAGGCAAGCGATCTCATCCACGACATCGGCGCGTGGGTCATGCGCCGCGCCTTTCGCGACGTCGCTCAGTTGAACGCCGCTCGCGCTGGGCATCCGCCGATCGGCGTCGCGGTCAACGTCTCGGGGCGCCAACTCGCCGAAGGCACCTTCGTTACGGAGGTACATGCGCTCCTTGCCGCGTTTGCGATCGAACCCCGCCTCGTCACGATCGAGGTGACCGAGACGGCGCTCGCGAGGGAACCCGAGATCGCGACGCGCACGCTGGCCGCCCTTCGCGAGCTCGGGGTGAACATCGACGTCGACGATTTCGGCCTCGGCTACTCGGCGCTTGCGCGGATCGGGCAGTTCCCGATCGACGGCCTCAAGATCGACCACAGCTACGTGAGAACACTCGGGATTGAGGAATCCGCCGAAAAGGTCGTCGCCGCAATCGTTGCCCTGGCAGGCGCGCTTGGGATGCGGGTGACCGCCGAGGGAGTCGAGAGCGAGACCCAGCTTCGGATGCTCCGCGCGCTCGGGTGCCACCTCGCACAGGGGTTCCTCTTCAGCCGCTCGATTCAGATCCAGGAGATCGAAGGCTTCCTCATCGACGCGGGAACGTATCGAGGTGTGAACTCGGGCCTTGCCGTCGGGATTGCCTGACGGCGAACCGGTCATGACCGCGCGGTCGAGCCTGAGCGCGCTACCCTCGCCCCTGGATGGCTCGCCGCTCGCTCACCCTTGTATGCGCGCTCGTCGCCGTCACGATTGCCACCTCGGGAGTGGCGGCGATCGGTGAGACGGTCTCCGCCAGCCTCGGCCTCGTGCCGGGAGGCGGAGGCGCGCGAGGGGCACCGGCCATCTCAGCCGACGGACGGTTCGTGGCCTTCACGTCGAGGTTCCCACTCACCGGGGTTGCAACGCTCGGGCGCAGCCAGCTCTTCGTCCGAGATCGCGTGCACGGCGTGACCGTGATGGCATCGGTGGACGCCAAGGGAGGGCCGGGGGTTGGCGATGTCGACGACGACACCGAGGTCGCTCGGTACGCATTGTCGGCGGATGGCCGATTCGTCGTGTTTGCAAGCACGGCGCCGAATCTGGTCCCCGTCGACGGCAATGGCGCCATGCGTGATGTGTTCCGAAAGGATCTCCTCACCGGCGCGGTCGTTCTCGTGAATCGAGGTCCGAGCGGCGCGCAAACGGCGACGGAGGTCTCCGGTCAACCCGATGTCAGCGCCGACGGCAGTCGGGTCGCGTTCGTCTCCGGAGCGGCAACAGACCTCCTAGCCTCCGACGAGAACGCGGAGATCCCCGATGTTGTCGTCCGCGACATCCGCGCCGCACGGACGGTCCTCGCCAGCCGTTCCGACAGTGGGGAGGCGTCCACCGGGCCGGTCGGCCATCCCGCGATCAGCGGTGACGGGACGACGGTTGCCTTTGACGCGTCGGCGATCGCGGCGAACCTCGTGGTGGGCGACACCAACGGGCGAAGCGATGTGATCGTTCGCGACCTACGAACCTCCTCGACGAAACTCGCGAGCGTCGCCTCAGATGGCACCCGCCCCGGGGGAGCTCGGCTTGGTGACATCTCGGGAGACGGGCGCGAGGTGGTCTTCGAGACCGACGCGGCGTTTGACCCTCAGCTTGACGGGAACGCCGTCACTGACGTCTACCTCGCGCGACCGTTCGCGGGCGCGCCGGCGACCACCCTTGTGTCGCGACGTCGGTCCGACGGGCGGGCGTCAAACGGGCCGAGCGGCGGACCGACGATCACAAGCGATGGCAGCCGGATCGCGTTTGTCTCGAGCGCGACCGATCTTGACCCCGCGGACCCCAATGGCAATGTGGTCGACGGCTACGTCGCCTCGGTCGATGGTCTCGCGCTTCGTGAGACCAGCCGCCTCGACGGCTCGACGCCGTCTCGGCCGATCGGTTCCGTCGCGCTCGCCGGCTCAGGTGCTGCCCTCGCCTTTTCCTATGACGACGGCAACCCGACAGACCCTCTCACCCCAGGGGATACCAATGGTGTCACCGACATCTTCGTTCGCGAGCGCTCACGTCTTGACGGGGTCGGTCCGCGCCTCGACGTCATCTCACCCACCGACGGCTCCGCGGTCAACGCGAGCCGGATCTTCGTGGCCGCCACGGTCACGGATCCCTCCGGGGTCGCAAGCGTGACGATCAACGGACGGCCCGCCGTAGTCTCCGCCGACGGGGGGATTGCCGCTCGACTTGCCATCGTCGGAGACGCCGTCGTCACAATCGCCGCGACAGATTCGGCCGGTAACCGCTCCGACCGGGTTCTGGGTGTTCGACGTATCGATCAAGGCCAACCCGCCTACGGCCTTCCCGGTGGTCTGCCGGCGCCGACCGCTCGGGTCACCGACCTCCGCGCTGCGCGCAGCGGACTTCGCCGCGTCACGTTGAACTTCTCGATCAGCGGTGCCGCCGTGATCAGGGCCCGACTCATGCGGCGCATCACCCCGAACGGGGCCCCAGCGAGTTGGCAACCGGTGACATCCTGGACGCGCGTCGTTCGAAGCCGCGGTCGCCAACGCCTTCAGGTGGCGGCAGCCTCCCTTCCCCGCGGCGTCTACCAGGCACGCGTCCTGGCGATTTCGACGGGTGTGCGACAGGCGACGTCGCTCCTCGTCATGCGAGGTTCTCCGAACCGCTGATAACCTCTCAACGTTCGGAAAACCGTGGCGAAACGGGGCAAATGTGAGCTTGATGAAACGCCTGGCCAATATCTTCAAGGCGAAGGCGAGCAAGGCTCTCGACAAGGCAGAAGATCCTCGAGAGACCCTCGACTACTCCTACGAAAAGCAGCTCGAGCTGCTGCAGAAGGTCCGCCGCGGTGTCGCCGACGTTGCGACGAGCAAGAAACGGCTCGAAATTCAGTCGGGCAAGCTCGAGGGCGAGGTCACCAAGCTCGACGGAAAAGCGCGCGAGTGCGTCGCCGCGGGGCGCGAGGATCTCGCGCGGATCGCGTTGGAGCGCAAACGGGGCATTCAGACGCAACTTCAGTCCCTCGACGGGCAGCGCGCCCAACTGCAGGGTGAGCAGGACAAGCTCGTCGCTGCCGAGCAGAAGCTGACGGCCAAGGTCGAAGCCTTCCGGACACAAAAGGAAACGATCAAGGCCCAGTACACCGCCGCCGAAGCACAGGTGAAGATCGGCGAGGCCGTCTCCGGGATCTCCGAGGAGATGGCTGACGTCGGCATGGCGTTTGATCGGGCGCAGAACAAGGTCGAGACGATGCAGGCGCGCGCCGGCGCAATCGACGAGTTGCTTGAATCCGGAGCCCTCGAGGACTTCACCGGATCGACCAGCGCGATCGACCGGGAGCTTGCCGAAGTTGGTTCCGGGGCGGCAGTCGACGCGGAACTCGAGGCGATGCGCAGGGAGCTTGGCAAGGGTCAGGCGGCCGGCGAGGTCGGACCATGATCATCCGCATCCTCGGTGAGGGCCAGTACCGAATCGCCGATGACGCCGTCGCGGCGATCAACGCGCTCGACGACAAACTGCAGGCAGGGGTCGAGCAACTCGCGGCCTCCTTTCGCCAGCAGGTGAATGCCCTCGCTGACGCGGTGCGCTCACACGGTGAGGCCGTCTCGGTCGAGGAGATCCTGCCGTCCGATGCGGTGGTGCCCGGACCCACGACCGCACTGAGCGACGCGCTTGAGCTGCTCACCGACGAGGGGTTGATTCCGGGGTAGCGGTCCGCGCCTCGTCCGACTCCGCCCCGTGGTCACGTCCCAGACGTTTCCCTTGCGACGCTCGCGCTGGTCCTGGATGTTCCTTCGCCCGCTCGCGTGGGGGGCGGTCGAGGCAGAGGTCGGTCGGTCGCGGGTGGACGTGCGCATGGGCTGGATCGGCGGGGCGTCGATTCCCCTCGAGGCGATCGACCGGGTTGGCCGCATGGACTGGCCCTGGTGGGGCGGCGTGGGGGCTCGCATCGGGCGAGGGTTCGTCGCATTCGTGGCGTCCGGCGGTCAGGCGGCGACGATCGATCTCGTGACGCCTCTGAAAATTCGGGCGCCGCTCGGTTGGACGACCTCACACGTCGTGATCGGAGTCGAGGATGTCGAAGGCTTCATTCAAGCCGTCGCGGATGCTCGCCGGCCTGAGCGCGTCCCCCCGGAGTAGCGCCGGGCCACTAGCCGACGGGCTGGAGCGCGACCAACCGGTTGCCATCCGGGTCGGTGAACTCGAGCGACAGGGCACCGCCCATGTCTTCGACCTCGCCGACCTGACCGCCAGCTGCCCGCAGATGCGACTTGAGCGTCTCGATCTCACCGGTCTGCAAGACAACGGTGCCGCCACCTTGCTTCGGCGGGATCGCAAGCTCGCCCGCGAGCGCGAGCTCGCCGTTTGGGAGCTCGAACTCGGCCCAGTCGCCCGACTCGCGTCGCTTGAGCGTCAGACCCAAGACGCCCTCGTAGAAGGCGATCGATCGCTCCATATTGCAAATTTGGTAGAAGACCGTCTCGATACCGGTGATCAGTGCCACGTGCCCGTCCCTGTCGCGTTACCCGGCCAGCCTACCTTGCCACTGCCCGCGGGGCCGGCGTACGATCCCCCACCGGTGAGCAGCCAAATGGCCGACTGATGGCGCTACGACGTAGGCGCTCCGAAGCGCTTCAGCGCGTTATCGGCGTACCGGGACTCTTTTCGACCGCCTACGGCAACGTCGGCTCGTCGATCTACTACGCCCTCGGGCTGGTCGCCACTCACGCGCTCGGGCTGACGCCGGTTGTCTTCGCCATCGCTGGGCTCATCTTCTGGATGACCGCGATCACGTATGCCGAGGGTACGACGATGTACCCGGAGGCGGGTGGATCATCGTCATTTGCCCGGCGCGCCTTCAACGAGACGCTCGCCTTCGGGGCTGCCTGGGCGCAGATGCTCAACTACATCATCACGATTGCGATCTCCGCGTTCTTCGTGCCCCACTACCTGGCGGTGTTCTGGGAACCGCTGCGAACCAATCCGTGGGACGTCGTCATCGGGGTCGTCGTGGTGGCCCTCTTGGCGGTGATCAACATTGTCGGGGTCAAGGAGGCGGCGAAGCTCAACGTGCTGCTTGCGATCCTCGACCTTGCGACGCAGGTGCTCCTCGTCGTGATCGGCGCGGCACTGCTCTTCTCGCCGTCAACGCTCTGGAACAACATCCATTGGGGCGTGGCGCCGACGTGGGGCGAGTTCCTGCTCGGCATTACCCTTGCGATGATCGCCTACACCGGGATCGAGACCGTCTCGAACATGGCCGAGGAGGCCAAGGATCCGGGAACGAGCATCCCGAAGTCGATCAACGCGACCGTGATCGCGGTCTTTGTGATGTACGCGAGCATCCCACTCGTCGCGCTCTCGGCCCTGCCGGTGGAAGAGGTCGGCGGTCGCTTCGAGACGCGGCTCGGCACCGAGTTCCAGGCCGACCCGATTCTCGGAATCGTCGAGAACCTCGGCATCCACGGCGTCCTGCTCACGATCATGAAGATCTACGTCGGCATCCTCGCGGCGACGATCCTCCTCGTGGCGACGAACGCGGGTGTGATCGGCGTCTCGCGCCTGACCTACTCGATGGCCCACTACCGGCAACTTCCCCCGGGTATTCGCCAACTCCACCCTCGCTTCCAGACGCCATGGCTCGCGATCCTGATCTTCTGCGCCATCGCGGCACTTGTGCTGATTCCGGGCCAGACCGACTTCCTCGGCAACATGTATGCGTTCGGCGCGATGCTGTCGTTCACGACGGCGCACGCCGCGGTGTTTTGGTTGCGCCTGCGCCAGCCCTCCGTGCCACGTCCATACCGAGGCCGCCCCAGCATGACGATTCGCGGGCGAGACGTGCCGCTTTTCGCCGTGCTTGGCGGATTGGGGACGCTCCTGTCGCTCATCGCGACGCTGGCGCTGCAGTCAGAGACCCGTTACGTGGGTATCGGCTGGATGGTCCTCGGCTACGCGATCTACATCGTGTATCGACGCACCCAGCACCTCGCCATGGCCGACACGAGCACGCTCGTGCGTGAAGCGCCCGCGGTCGATGTCGATGTCGCCTACACGAACATTCTTGTGCCGGTCGTTCCCAACGAGATGTCTGAGGAGATGATGGTGACGGCCGGCAAACTTGCCGCCGACCAGGGGACGGTCATCGAGGCGATCCACGTGATCGAGGTGCCCGTAAACCTCCCGATCTCGGCGAGCATGCCCCGCGAGGAGCAGGCCGCCGAGGAGCTTCTCGCACACGCTCAAGCGATCGCGGAGGAGTACGGCGCCCAGGTCGTCACGCGCGTCGTGCGAGGACGCCAGGCCGGCCGCGCGATCATCGAGGAGGCCGCGAACGTGAACGCGCAGGTGATCATGATGGGCATCGCGAACAAACGCCGGGTCGGCGACCGACTCTTTGGTCGCACGGTTGACTTCGTCCTTCGCAACGCACCGTGCCGGGTCGTCGTCGCCTCCGATCGGGCCCCGGTCGGCCCCGACTCCGCCGCTGCCCTCGGCGACGCGGTTCGCCGAGATGGTTCCGAGGGAACCGGAACGTAAGGCAGGGGTACGCCCCCGGTTCGAGAACGGTTATTACGTTGGGCGTGACCTTCGCGCCGCCCTACCCTCAGGCATCTATGCGCAACCCTCGCCGACTACTCACCGCGCTGGCGCTTCTCGCGTCCGGCCTCTTGGCGAGCTGCGGCGGGAGCGAGTCGCCCCCGCCGACGACGGCGGCCAACCAGGTCACGGCCACCTCGGTGGTGCCGCCCGTCTCCACTGGTCCGACGAGCCTCGCGATCTACGTGACCCAACACAGCGGCGAGTTGCTTATTCGGACGCCGATCAGCGAGACCTCGCAGGGCCCGAAGCGCTACGAACGGTTGCTCACGAGGCTCGCGGAAAGCACCGACTCACCGATCCCCCGCGGGACGACGATTCGCTCGGCACGAACGCGCGGCGACGTGCTCGTGATCGACTTCTCAACACGGTTTGCGAGTGGCTATCCCACGGGTGGCGCGGCGGCCGAGAACCTCATCCTGGGAGCGATCGTCTTGAGCGTCACGCGGTCATACCCCGAGATTCGGGCCATTCAGATCCTCGTTGACGGCGCTCCCGCTGACGTGTCGACGCAGTACGACCTCAGTGGCCCGATCTCGGTTGACGACCTCCCCGGTGACCTGGTGGGAGAGGAATGAGCACACGCCTCCTCGCCGTTGCGGTTGTCGCGGCGGTCTGCGTCAGCGGGACCGCGCAGGCGCTTCCGCTTGTCGCGCTCGACCCCGGCCATGGGGGGCGCGATACCGGGGCGGTCGGCATCCTCCCGAACGGTACGGACACGGGCCTTGAGCCGCGTGTGAACCGAAAGGGCCAAACCGTCCTTTACGAGAAGGACGTCAACCTCGACGTCGCGCTGCGGGTCAGCCTGGCATTGCAGGCGCGTGGATTTCCGACGCTCCTGACCCGAAGCACTGACGCCGGAGCGGGTGACGTGCCCTTCCCCGGCACGCGCAAGGACCTCGCACGGCGCACGGAGATCGCAAACGGCGCCGGGGCGGAGATCTTCGTGTCACTCCACGAGAACGCGCTTGCCGAGACGACATCGGGGACGGAGACCTTTCATTTCTACGTCGCCCAGCCGGAGTCGATCGCGCTTGCGCTCGCCGTCCATCAGGAGGTCGTGATTCGGCTCGGACTGACCGACCGCGGCGTCAAGAAGGCCGGTTTCTACGTCCTCAAACACACGGTCATGCCGTCCGTGCTCGTCGAGGGCGCCTTCCTCACAAACCCCAACGAAGCGCAGATGCTCGCCCAACCGGAGGTTCGCCAGGCGATGGCAGAAGGCGTCGCCAACGGCGTCGATCGCTTCACGAAGGGCCTGGTCGTCCCGAGCGGCCCGTACGGAACCTCCCGCGAGGTCCCGGTCATCGCACCGGTCAAGTGGTGGGTCACGGCCGGCGTGTTCCGCACGCGTCGGGAGGCCAACCTTCGCCGGGAGCGTCTGAAGCGTCGTGGTCTCGACGCGGTCGTTCGCCGCCGCTACGTCGCCCACGCGGGGCGACCGCTAAACCTGGTCGTCACGGGCCAGTTCATCCAGCTGCGAAACGCTCGCGGGATGCGCGATCGCCTCCGCCGCCTCGGCTTCCCCGGCCGGATCGCGAATGCTCCTGGCGTGCGCGCGACGAGCTGGACACCTCCGCAGGAGTCCTAAGACAAGGCGTGCCGTCGGGCGCTGCGGTTAGCATCGCTCGGCATGCCTGTCCCCGTCCAAGAGTCACTTCCACTCGCGCCCGGGGTCCCCGGAGAGCGACTCCAGACGCTCGCCGACCGGTGCTGCGCCCTGATCGCGCGTCGCGGACGGCCGCTCGAGGTTGGCGAAATCGTGGCGCAGGTGATTCGGATCCAGGGGGCGCCGCTTCGCCTGCAACGTCGTCTGGTCGCCGAGATCGTCGATCCCGACCGGCGCCTCGGCTGGCGGGGGCGTGACCTTGTCGGGCTCGACACACCGGCCTGGAGCGCGGCGACGCTCGCGGAGGCGAGCTTTTGCGTCGTCGACCTCGAGACGACCGGCGGTCGGCCGGGCCACGCCAAGATCATCGAGATCGGCGCGGCGAGGGTTCAGGGTCTTGCGATCGTCGAGCGCTTCACCCAGCTCGTTGATCCGACCGCCGACATCCCACCGGTCATCACCCACCTGACCGGCATCAGCGCGTCCATGCTCGCCGGCCAGCCGCGGATCGCCGAGGCGCTGGCCTCCTTCATCGACTTCTGCGGCCAGGACGTGGTCGTCGCACACAACGCGCCGTTTGACTTGCGCTTCCTCAACTACGAGCGCCACCGCATGGGCCAAGGCCACTTCGATCAGCCAGTGCTCGACACCCTCGCCCTCGCACGGCGCCTTCTCCGGGGACGAGTCGACCGCTTCGACCTTAACTCGCTCTCCACGTGGCTTGTCACCGCGGTGCGCCCATGCCACCGGGCGCTCGCCGATGCCGAGGCGACCGCCGAGCTGCTGCTCGCGCTGATTGCCATCCTTGACGAGCGCGGCGAGCGCACGGTCGCCGGGGCGCTGCGGCTCTCTCGTCCCAAGGCGAACCGCTTCGCCCACAAGCTCGCGCTCGCCGAGGGTCTTCCATCCGGACCCGGCATCTATCTGATGCGTGACCGCTCAGGCGGCCTCCTCTACGTCGGCAAGGCGGCAAACCTCAGGCGACGGGTCCGGTCCTACTTCGGCCCGAGCGGACGCCACAGCCGCCAGATCGGCCGGGTGCTCGAACGACTCGGCGCAATCGAGCACGAGGTGTGCGGCTCTGAGTTCGAAGCCTCACTGAAGGAGTGCCGCCTCCTTGCCGAGCAGCGCCCCCCCGGCAACAGACGCGGGGTGGCCCAGGACGCGCGCCGTTACCTCAAACTGACCGTCGCCGAGGAGTTCCCGCGCTGCTACGTGGTGACGTCGCCGCTTGACGACAGTGCACGCTACTTCGGGCCCCTTCTCTCGGCCCGTTCGGCGAAACTCGCGGCCGAGGCCGTGACGCGGATATTCGACCTGCGGAGCTGCCACCCGATCTGCCGGCCCGGCGCGCCGACGTGCGACGGATGTTTGGCGCGGGATACCAGCGGTCACCTCGACCGCTATCGGGCCGCGGTACAGAGCGCGTCGCTCGCACTCGCGGGGGATGACCGGGGCCTTGCGGTCCTCGCGGAGGCGATCAGCCAGGGTGTCGCCGATGGTCGGGTGCGACCGCTCGACGGTGATCGCGAGCGGGTCGACGCCCTCCTCTCGGCGATTGCGCGCCTTGCGAAGCTCCGGCGCGCCGCGGGCCTGAACGCCGTGGTCATCGAGCCTGGAAGCGACGGCCGTCCCATCGGTTTTTTCATCCAGTCCGGGATTGTTGTCTACCAGGCCGATGCGCGTGACCGAGCCGCGGTGCAACGTGGGCTCGATCGCCTTCGCGCGGAGTCGGGACCCCTCCCGGCGGGGGCGGTCGAAGAGGTGACAATCGTGCGCGAGCACGTCGCGCGTCGCGACGGCGAGCCGACGCTGCTCCAACTTCCGATCGGCTGGTCAGACAGTGAGGTCGTCGACTGGGTCCGGGTTGCGGCGACCGCGTTCGACGGGCTTCTCGAGGCTGCCTAGACTGCTCGTCAACGCGCGAGTCCATGCCGGGGTGGTGCTCCCACTTCGTGGACCCGGCGCCGCGTTCGGCCAGCAAGCCGGGCTTGGGCTCGTTCGCTGGGCCGAGGAGTCCGGTGCGCGCTTGACGATCGTCGATTGCGACGACGACACCCGGCGGGCCGCGCGAGAAGCTCGGCGCCTCGCGCCCGCGGTGGATCTGTTCTTCGGGCCCTACGGGAGCGGCCTCACACGCGCCGTCGCCGACGAACTCGCCGACACCCCGTGGGTCATCTGGAATCACGGAGGAGCCGAGGTTCCCGACCGTCGCGCCCGGGTCGTCGACGTGATCGGCCCGGCGAGCAGGTACTGGGATGGCCTTGCGGACGTACTGCGAGAGGACGGCGTCTCAAGGGAGCGCGTCCTCATCGCGGCAGGTGCGAGCCCGTTCTCGGCGTCGGTCTGCGCCAGCGCCGTCGCGTCGCTCGCGCGGGCGGGCGCCACCCCACTTGAGGTGATCGCATTCGACGAGCGGACCGCCGAACAGATCCCCGAACTCGCACGCACGTTTGGGGCGGCGGCAGTTGTCGGCTGCGGCCGCCCAGGCGAAGATCTCGCCCTTGGCAGGGCGCTCGTCGGGAGCGATCTCTGGGTCGGCCTCGTCGTCTGCGGAGTGAGGGCCGCCAAGGCGACCCTGGGTGAGGCAATCGCTGGCTGGGTGGGCCCCGCGCAATGGCTGGCCGATGCGGCTGGTTCGAGCCCGCTTCCAGCCTCGAGCGACTACCCTGCGGCTCAGGCCTACGCCGCGGCGACGCTCGCTCGACGTGCGCTGGACCTTGCCGGAGCGAGAGGCCCCGATGCACTCTGGGACGCCGCGCGCGCCATGCGCGGCGAAAGCATCATCGGTGCTTTCGCCGTCGACGATCAGGGCCGCCAGGTCGCCCATCGTCCACTGCTTGTCCGCTGGGAGGGTGAGCCCTGCGAGCGGAGGGTCGCGTGGCTCTCGCGAGAAGCCCCCGCGGGGCCGTGACAGACTTACGGGCGTGATCATGAGTGAACCCGTCGCCCGGCTCCTTGACTGGTTCGACGCACACGGCGCCGATTTCCCGTGGCGTCGAACTCGCGATCGCTACAAGGTGCTCGTGGCCGAGGTGATGCTTCAGGCCACGCAGTCGTCCAGGGTCGTCCCGTTCTACGAGCATTGGATCGCGCGCTGGCCCGACGCGTCCTCGCTCTCGAACGCTCCACTCGGCGACGTCCTGGCCGCGTGGCAGGGCCTCGGCTACCCGCGCCGGGCCCGGAACCTGCACCGAGCCGCTGCCGAGATCGCGGCCAACGGATGGCCCGATGACGAGCGCCTCAGCGACCTCCCCGGGGTGGGGCCGTACACCGCGGCCGCCATCCGCTGCTTCGCCGACGGCGAGGCCATCCTCCCGGTCGACACGAACGTTCGGCGCGTGCTCTCCCGGCGCTTCCCCGGCGGGTGGCCGGGAACGCCGCGAGGGCGTGGATGGGCGGTGGGCCAGGCCATGATGGACCTCGGCCGGGAGGTGTGCTCGGCTCGGGCGCCGCGCTGCGGCGCAGGGTGTCCGCTGCGAGCCGGCTGCGAAAGCGCTGACGCAGGTCTGGTCGAGGATCGCACCCCACACACGCGACCACAGGGGCGCTACGAGGGATCGCTTCGCCAACGTCGAGGCCGGCTGCTCGCGGCCCTCGCCTCCGAGGGACAGGCGCCCGTCGATGATGACGAGGCGGCGCGCAGTCTTGTCGCCGATGGTCTGGCGCGCCGCCAAGGCTCCCGGCTCGTGAGGGCGCGGTGAGAGCGCGCATCGTCGTCGTGGCCGGGCTGATCGAACGTGGCGGCCGTCTTCTCATTAGCCAGCGGGGCGTCGAGAGCGGATACGCGGGGTTCTGGGAGTTCCCGGGAGGCAAGCGCGAGTCGGGCGAGCGGGATCAGGCGGCCCTCGCGCGGGAGCTTCGCGAGGAGTTGGATATCGACGTCGAGGTCGGATCGCTCGTTTGGACGAGCACGGCCGGCCCGCTCCTGCTGCGCTTCTACCGTTGCAAGTACCTGGACACACGACGACCGAAGGCGCTGGCCTGCGTGCAGTTCAGATGGGTGAGACTCGACGAGCTCGGCACGTACCCCTTTCCCCCAGCTGACGATGCACTGCTCCACTCGATCGCTCGCCACGGTCTCCCCGAGTCCAGGCGGTAGAATCCCGGGGCCTCAACCTCACAAGGAGAGACAATGGCCAAGGCTAAGCGCGAGCGTCGCAAGAGTGTTCGGACCATGCCGACGGAAGGCACGACCGACATCCTCGACCGCCTTGACGCCATTGAGCGTGAGGAGCACGCGCGCAACGCCACCCCGCCTCCCGAGGAGGCGCCGGCTGACGAGGCTGACGAGGCTGAAGGGGTCGGAGAAGCCGCCGGTGGGGATTTCTAGGCGCTCGGACTCGCCTCGACGAACCTCAGACCTCGAGACAGGATGGTACGACAAGGAATAGCGATGGGGTTCCGTCGGCTGCGGCACGTCGCCATGCGGCGGCCTTGATCCCTCACAGATTCCCGATCTGCTCAGGACACTGCGTCCTCGTTGCGCGTCGGCGTTGGCCGACGCTTCAGGCGGTGGGCTCACCTGGCGGTGCGTCCACCTGGGCTCGGTCTCGCTCGCCGGAACTACCACCTCATTTCCTTGTCGCACCACTGACATTGGCGGGCAGCTCGTTTGGGCCTTCAGGCAGTCTGGACCTGAAGCCTCGCACCAACAGCGGTGGGCCCAGGGATCCGTCTGTCAGGGATCGCAGCGACTCAGGATACGGCTACGCTGGGACGCGCAGACGAGGCCGAGGCACGCCTGCGCCGGGCGGTGGCCGAGCACGATCGCGTCCGGGGCGGGCCCGCGCGCCGCGCTCTCGCTCGCGGTCCTCGGACGGGTGCTTGCAGCGACGGGGCGGCCCGAGATGGCGCGTGACGCCGCGGTGGCCACCCTCGCCCGCGCCGAGGGGTTGGGGATCCCGGCCCTGGCGTCCCAGATGCAGGAGCGCCTTGACCAGGACCCCACGTTCGCCCCTTGCTACGGGTCGAGTCGGTAGAAGCGCCAGAAATCGTTCTCGACGGGGAGGACCGTGACCCCGCCGAAGCCGGCCTCGGTGGCGTAGGCGCGCAGGGTGTCGACGCGCATGACGGTTCCGGTCGCCGCCGAGTGCTCGTCCTCGCGTCCGACCGGCAGGCAGTGCAGCACGCTGAAGCCGTACACGAGGCGCTCGGTCTCGTCGGCGGGGGCCGTGAACCGCTCGGCGACCCGAGCGTCGGCCACAAGCACGCACCCACCGTCGGCCAGCAGGCCGCGGGCGGCTCGCAGAGCGTCGACCGGCCGGGCCATGTCGTGGACGGCCTCGAAGATGGTGACGAGGTCGTAGCTGCCCGAGAGCGAGTCGGCGGCCGCGTCGTGCAGGAAGAAGCGAACGCGCTCCTGCGTGCCCGCCGCGTCGGCGTTCTGGCGGGCACGCTCGATTGAGGCCGGATCGGCGTCGAACCCGTCGACACGTGCGAGGGGATAGCCCTTGGCGATGGCGAGGCTCGACCATCCGCAGCCGCAGGCGATGTCGGCCACCCGCGCGGCCGGGGCGCGCGACAGTCGGGCCGAGACGTCCGGGAGGGCCGGCAACCACGCCTGGGCCAGCTCGTTGGCGAACATCGGACGGTTCATCTCGGCGATCCCCTCGCGCGTGTCCTCGCCGTACTCGGAATACGCGACGCCCTCGCCCGTCCGGAAGGCCTCGGTCAGGCGCGGGCCGGGAGACAGCACCCCCACCGTGATGCGAACGATTCCGCCGACGGCGGCGGGGCTCTCGGGCGCCAGCAGGGCCTCGGCGTGGCCCGCCGGAAGGGCGAAGTGCCGCTCATCCGGCGCGACGCCGGGGTCGGGGCAGGTGAGCAGGCCGGCCACGGCCTGCTGCTCGAGCCACTCGCGCACGTAGCGCGCGTCGGTGCCGGTGCGCTCGGCCAGCTCGGGGGCCGTCGCCGGCCCGTCGTCCTCGAGCCCCTGGTAGAGGCCGAGCCGCAGGCCCAGGTTGATGGTCGCCAGCTCCATGGTGGCGTTCGAGGCGGCGAGGATGCGCTCGGCCAGGGCGCCCGCGTCGGCTTCGAGGCTGGCTGTGGACGGGGTGACGATGGTGCTCATCGGGTTTCCTCCTCGGAGGGTCGTGTGCAATAGACGGATGCGCCTCCTGCGTCCGCGGGGAAAGTTCGCCCGCGCCGGCCTTGATGGGCTCGCAGACACCCCACGGGCGGGCGCCCGCGCAGGATCGACGAGGCGCCCGTCCAGAGGATCCTCGCGATGACCCTGGAGCGCCCGCCCGGGGGTGAGTCGCGTTGGAGCGTGCGGGCAATGGCACGCGCGAGCGGGCTGGCGCCTGCGACCGTGCAGCGCATCTGGGCCGACAACCGGCTCAAGCCCCACCAGACCCGCACCTTCAAGTACAGCCGTGATCCCGAGCTGGTCGCCAAGGTGATCGACGTGGTGGGCCTGTATCTGCGCCCGCCCGAGGGGGCGCTGGTGCCATCGAGCGCTTCATCGCGAGCTGGAACGATCGGGCGATCCCCTTCACCTGGAGCAAGAGCGCCGACCATATCGCCAAGGCGATTCGACAAGACACTTCTGAGACGGAGCACTAGAGATGCTCGGGGTCGAGGTGCGCACCCGACACGGCCGCCCTCGTCGTCCGGGAGCCGTTGGTCGGCCGAGGCCCGAAGACTTCGGAGGGCGAGAGCGCGCCCGCCATGACGCTGACGAAGTCGTCCATCGCCGCCTGGTCGGTCTGGATCGCCCCCAAGAGCTGCCGCATCTCCGGCGCAGGCGGCTCGAGGCGCGCGAAGTCGCAGGTGAGCTCGTACATCGGCATCGACGCCTCGTCGCGGGCCCGGTGGTAGCCGGCCATCGCGGCGTCGTAGGCGCGCCGCCCCGACAAGGCATCGTCCAGCGCTGCGGCGAGCGCCTCGGCGTCACGGAAGGCGTCGCTGATTCCCTGGGCGGTGATCGGGTCCTTGTGGTAGCCGGCGTCGCCGACGAGCGCCCAGCCGGCCCCGTAGGGCGTGCGGAAGAAGTTCGGCAGGTCCGCCGTGCCCGCGATGCGCGTCTGCCGCGTCGCCCCGCGAACGCGCTCGGCGAACCCGGGGGCGAGGTCGAGAGACCCCAGGAAGCTGGCCTCGACGTCCGTGCGGTTGGCGTCGAACTCCGAAACCGGCCAGGCCATGACCAGCATCGTTAGGCCGCCGTTGGTGGGCGCGGCGCCGAAGGCCCGATCGGGCCGGACGTAGGCCTCGAAGCCTTCGACCGGCAGGTCGCTCCAGTAGGCGTAGTAACCCGCGGCCAACGGCGGCCGCTCGTGATACCGCGTCGCCCGAACGGCTTTCGCCACGAGCGAGCGCCGCCCGTCGGCCCCGACGACCATCCGGGCCCGCTCGCTGAGCGTCATCCCGCCCTTGACTTGGCCCCGGATGCCCGTGACGCGGCCGTCCTCCTGCAGGACCTCCTCGACGGTGAAGCCCTCCCGGAGCTCGGCGCCCGCCTCGACCGCGGCCTCGACGAGCAGTTGGTCGAGCACGATGCGCCGCGGGCAGCGGGCGGGGGAGGTCCCACGCGGGGATCCCGCGATCGCGAATGGCCCGAAGTCGAACGAGTAGGTCGGCATCGGCGGACACCCGGTCGCCCGGAGCCGCTCAAGCAGGCCCCAGCGCTCGAGAGCCGCGACACCGGGTGGGTGGATGATGTGCGTCGACATCGTGTCGCTGGGAAACGTGGCCCGGTCCAGCAGCAGCACGCGATATCCCTTGCGCGCGAGCAGCATCGCCGTCGGCGATCCGGCGCAGCGCGCGCCCACGACGATGGCGTCGTACCCGGGGCTCATGGCGCCACTCCTCTCTGGCGGAGGACCACCGACCGCGGCTTGAGGGGCAAAGGACGCAGCCAGTGCCGGAGCACGTACCTTCCGACGCGCTTCCCCTGGCGCGCGGCCTCCTCCTGGTCGAAGCGGAAGTGCACCCCGCCGTAGACGCGCCCGTCGTCGACGTCGTCGGTGATCTGCTTCCAGCTCGTGTACTTCAGCACCACGTCGGGCACCAGCGGGCTCGCCAGCGTGATCGAGTGCCCACCGGGGCCGAGCGTGCGCTCGAGCACGCGCCGCGCCGCGCCGCCGAAGGCGGCATGCCCCGACGGGTAGCTCGGGAACGGGGGCGTCGGGACGAAGCTGGCCCAGTCCGCTTCCACGTCGGTCTTCGGGTTGTCGTCGCGATCGCCGAGCTGGATCGCCGTCACCGGGCGCCAGAAGTCGTAGAAGTACTTGCTGTCGAAGCACGCGACCGCGCCGTCGAAGATCGCCATGCCGAGCAGCGCGAAGTTACGCGCGTTCTCGGAGAGCGTCCTGCCCTGCGCCTGGGTCACCTGTCGCGCCGCGGGAAAGTAGATCTGCACCGCATCATTGACCGCATAGAATCGCGCGGCGTCGGCGCGGTCCGCCGAGCGCTCCGTGCTGTCCACGTCGCCGACCCTCTTGACCTCGTCGTAGTCGCGCGTGTAACGGGCGCTCTGCAGCGCCGGCGGAGGGTCGACGCGGAACTGTGATCCGCTGTTGATCGCAAACGGCTCCACCTGGCCGAGGCCGGGCCGGAACGCCGGCGTGAGGTCGGGTGGGGTCGGCCGATACTGGCCCGGCAAGGTGCCGGGGGTGTAGGGGGTGTCGGTGCCGGAGCCGTCGTCGGCCCGCTCGGCGAGCACCGCGAGCGCGGCCCCCTCTCCGACCGCGATGCCGGCGTCCTCGGCCGGGCCGTCGGGCACCGCCGCGAGCGAGGCGATCCGTTGCGCGTCGAGGCTCGCGGCCTGGTCCGGATGCAGCCTGGCGAGCGCGCGATGCGCCGCCGCGATTGCCGCCGCCTCCGGCGATGCGCCGGCGAGCGCAGTGACGCCGCCCAGGTACGGCTCGTAGTCGCCGACGATGGTGTTGACGGCCTCGAACACCGCCACCTGCGTAATCGTCGCCGAGCGGATCTGCAGGAACGGATCCGGCACCTGCGACACCGTCGTCTGCATCACCGCGTTCCACTCGATCACGGCATCGGCGCGCGTTGGCGCGGCGCCGGTCGTCGCATCGGCGCCGGCGACCTGCGCGCCGAGCAGCAGGCAGGCCGCGATCAGCGTATCGCGGGGGTGTCGGCCCATGCGCGGCCTCGTCGTGGTCACGGCGTGCTCCCTTCGTGGTTCGCGCCGAGGGTGGCGCGCAACGCGCGCAGGAATGCGTCGGGCTGCTCGATCGGGGGATCGTCGGCGCAGTCGTCGATCACGTGCAGCGGCCATCCGTAGCGGGCACCAGCGGCCTCGGCGACAGTCAGCGGTGTCGCGAGGTCGTGGCGCCCCCAGACCAGGCCCGTCGGCACGGCGATCGCGGCGAGCTCCGCCGCCGAGATGGCATGCATCCCGAAGTGCTCCATCAGGTCCCCGAGGGCGGCCATCACGCTCGGCGTGCGGGCACGCTCGAGGTTGTACGCAGCGAACGGCTCCCATCGGTCGCCCATTCGCCCGCGCAGGCCGTCGAGGTCGAGGGCGCAGCGGCGCCAGAGACCGTCGTGGGTGCGCTCGCTCGGCTGCGCCAGGAACTCATTGATGGCGGATCCGAACTCTGGCGCGGGCGCGAACTCGGCGAGGCCGAGCGCGTCCACGAGCACCACCCGGCTGATCCGGTCGCCGCGTTCGGCGGCGAAGCGGGCCGCGATGGCGCCGCCGAGTCCGTACCCCACCAGCGCCGGCGGCGACGGGCAGGTGCGCCCGATCAGCTCGCCCAGCCAGGCGAGCACGCGAACGGCATCCAGCTCGACGCCGTCTGCCACCGCCGACGCGCCCTGGCCCGGAAGATCGGGGGCGATCACGCGATGGGTGCTCACCAAGTCGGGGATCACGCGCATCCAGTGCGCCGCGTTGCCCGCCGGACCGTGCAGGAGGACCAACGGCGGGCCGTGGCCGCCTTCGAGCACCGCGGTCGAGACGCCGGCGATCTGCAGTCGTCGCTCCGCGACGGGGATCCCGGCCAGGAGTCGCCTCCGCGCCTCCGCGCCGCTCATGTCCTTCCTTGCCACGCGCTGTGTCGCCATCTCGCTCCGCCCTTCGGTCGTTGGGTGATCGACGCTACGGAGCGCGAGGGCCGGCGGCATCGCCGGGAATCACCAACTCGAGCCGGCCGCCGCGTGGTGATTTCTCACCACGCGGCGCCTCAGACGAGATCGTGCGTGAAGGCGAACGCGCTCGCCGCGGTCCGCGACGGCACGCCGAGCTTGGCGAAGATGTTCTGCACGTGGCGGGCGACGGTGTGCTCGCTGATGACAAGCTCGGCGGAGATGTCGCGGTTGCTCTTTCCCGAGGCGACCAGGCGAAGCACCTGCAGCTCGCGCGACGTCAGCCCGTGCTCATCGCCGGGCGGCGGCGGCGCGAGCGCGTCCAGGGCGACGAGGTCCGGAACAGCCCCCAGACGCTCGAAGACGCCGCGAGCCGCCGCCAGCTCCAGGGCGCTCGATTCCTCGTCCCCCAGCCCGCGACAGGCCAAGCCCATCAGGACGCCGGCGCGCGCGGCCTCGTACGGCGCCTCGAGCTCCCGCCACGCCTGCCCCGCATGGCGCCCCGCGATCAGGGCCGTCTGGGCGTCGCCCTCGGCCAGAGCGACGGCTCCCCGGGCATGAGCGGCCATCGCACCCACCATCGGTCCCTTCCAGCGCTCGACGAGCTCATCGAGCTCGTCGCAGCCGTCCCGGGCCGCCCGGACATCGCCCACCGCCAGCATGATCTCGACATAGGCGGTCACCAGCCCCACACGCTTCGAGCGCTGGGAGGTCTCGGCCACCAGGCGGCGGATCGCGGCCGCCGCGGCCGCGCCGTTCCCCTGGGCCAGCCGCAGCAGCGCCATACCTGGCTGCGGCTCGCAACCGCCGTCGCGCGCACGCCGGTAGGCCGCCTCGGCGGCGGCGAACCTGCCCTGCAGGCGATGGAGCTCACCCTGCCGATAGAGGGCTTGGGCGGCCGCCGACCGGTTCATCGCCTGTGCGCACCGCTCACCGGCGCGCCGCGCCTCGTCGAGCGCGTCGGGCCAGTCGCCCCTCATCTGCATGATCTCGGCCCGATGCACCAGGCACGTGCCGGTGAAGCTGACCATGTCGGGCTGCCGCTCGCACCACCTCGTGAGGGCCGCGGTCCATTCCTGGGCGCGGCGCGGCTCGTAGGCGGCCTGACAGCCCGTTATCACGCCGCAATAGACGAACCCGTTGACGATCGGCGACAGCTCGCCTGCGGTGACCGCCACCATGGCCTCGTCTAGCAGCCCGAGCCCCTCCGCCACCCGCCCCTGCTTGATCAGCAGAATGCCCTGATCCTGAGCGGCCAGCGCACACAGGTCCGCATCGCCGAAGCGCTCGCCGATCGCGATCGCGTCGGCGGCGACGACGATCGCGGCCTCATCGTCCCCGGCGGCCTCATGCTCGAACATGAGCAACAGCAGCAGATAGCCCTGCTCGACGCACTCACGACCCTCACGGTGCACCAACCTCCGGGCACGGCCGAGCCAGCCCGTCGCCCGGCCCATCTCGCCTCGGACGAAGAGGTTGGCCGCCATCCAGAACGCGCAGCGGGCGGCGCGCAGCTGGTCGCCTGCGTCCAGGTCCGCGTGATGGGCACGCTCGAGCGCGCGCACGAACTCGTCGTCACGACCGAGCATGTACGCCGACGTGGCCAGCAGCTCGAGGTCCCCCCCGCCCAGCGGCTCCGCCTGATCAGCGAGCGACAGCAACGTGTAGGCGTCGATCCACGTACGCCTCGCATAGGACTCACGCCCGCGTGCGAGCTCGTCGGAGACGCGATCCATCAGGGCTACTCCAACCGACCGGTTGCCAGCCCCTTCCCGCGCCAGAGGCCGGAAGGAGGAGCTCGAGCGTCGATGCTAGCCTAGATGAGTAGTTCCACGGGGTGGTGGCGGGTGGTGGGCCGGTAGGGGTCGTGAGCGGGCAGGTCGAAGTCGGTCGGTGCTCAACACCCAGCGCCGACCCCTAAAGGGGGGCCTCGATGGACGCCCGACCTCGACCTGCTGCTCATCAGTGTGTTCTGCGTCGCTGATGATTTCCTGCCCGCAAAGCCGCCAAACGCACGACGTGTCGTGACCGATGCGCAGGTCGTGACGTTGTGTGTCGCCCAAGCGATCATGGGGATCACCTCTGATCCACGGTTTGCCGTGGTGGCCACAAAACGCCTGGCACATTTGTTCCCGCGTATCCCGAAACGCTCAGGGTTGTACAAACGTCGTGAGGCGCTCTCGGACACAATTGAGGCGTTGATCGACCGGTTCGCGCGGGAAAGTCCCGGCTACCACGACGATCTGGTGCTTGTCGACTCGACCCGGTGGAGTGCGCTAAGTCACGCCAAACCGTTGAACGCGGTGGGCAAAGCACCCTCACCGATGCACTCACCGATGCCGCCGATTACGGGTACTGCGCGAGCCACACCCGCCTGTTCTACGGGTTCCGGTTGCACGCCGTGTTCGCGCCTGATGGCACACCCCGGGCCCTGTCGCTTGTAAGCCCGAAGATCGGTGAACGCGAGGTCGCCCTCAAACTGTTTGCCCGCGTCAATCGCACCGGCCACCTCACCGCAATCGGCGACAAAGGCTACGCCGGACGCCAGTTCGAACACGACGCAGCAGCCCTTGACGTCACGATCGTGCGTCCACGCCGCAAAAACGAACCCGGACCCCGGCTACACCTCGCCCCGATCCGTCAACCCGTCGAGTCGATCTTCTGGACCGCCAAAGACATCCTCACCATCGAACGCCACGGCGCCCGAACCCTCCACGCCTTACGGACCCGACTGTGTTGCCGGTTTGTCGCCCTCGCCGCAGCGATCGCCCTCAACCACCACCTCGGCCGCCCATCACGCGCCCTTGCCGCCTACACCGCCTAACCCGTGGAACTACTTATCTAGGCCGTCTGGTGTGACGCCCGTCGGAAGGGTTCGCCGGTCGTGAGGAAGCGGACACGGCCGCCCAGTTCGCGGCCGTTATTGGACACGCGCTCCAGATGGCGGCCCACGAGCACGGCAGACGCCAGCCAGACCCGAGCGCCGGCATCGTCCGGGGCCTCCGCTCCGGCCGCCTGAACGAGCTGATCGAGCAGCGCCCGCACGTCGTCGGCCTCGCGCGCCGCCCGCTCGCCGAGCTCGACATCCCCATGCGCAACGGCCTGCACCGCTTGATGGAGTCCATCGACTGCTCGTGCGCTCATCCGACGAATGAGTGACTGGATCGACGGCACGGCCGGAAGCCGGTTGACCGACTCGACGAGCCGGGAGATCGACACCGCGAGGTCACCGACGCGCTCCAGCGCGATCGTGCCGATGAGACCCACGTGCAGCAACCGAAGGTCGCCAGCAACCGGGGCGTCGTGAAGGTGGATGTCGAAGATGCGCTGCTCAAGCGTCACGCAGAGTTCGTCGACGACCTCGTCATTGGCGACAACCCCAGCGGCGAGATTCGGGTCCTGATCCTCCCAGGACTTGACGGCTCGCTCGACCTGCTCGAGAACGAGACTCGCCATCTCGAGGAGGCTCTCGCGAAAGCCCTCAAGCTCTGCCACAAAGCGCTGCGCCATACCCAAAAGTATAGTCGAAGGCGCTCTAGCCGACCCCCGCGAGGTGTTGCGGTCACCAAACGTTCACGATGTCGAGATGGCCGCCGTCGCCCGGCGAGCCGGGACCGGGAACTTCGCGCCGTCGGTGGAAGGTGCGACTGACCGCTTCACGAGGGTCGAATCACGCGCGTCCTCGTCGAGTTCGTCGTAGCCGGGGCGCTACGCTCGGGCCGTGAGTCGCACTGGTGCAGCGCGCGGATATCGCCACGTCCTGACCGACCCGGTCGCCTTCTGCGCGCTCGTCGGCTTTCTGATCGTGGCCGGTCTCGGGCTCGACCGGTTCGCGAGCCTCGGCTGGCAACACGTCCTCGGGGTCTGTACATGGGCGGTGCTCCTTGCGACCTGCACCGTGCTCACGCCGGACGAGCGCGCGATGGTTACGGTGGTCGTGGTCGTGGCGACGATCGCGGAGGTCATCGGATCGATCCTCTGGAAGGTTTATGAGTACCGCTTGGGCAACTTGCCTCTGTTCGTCCCCGCCGGGCACGGCCTCGTCTATCTGTCGGGCCTGCGGATCACCCAGATGCCGGCTGTGCGTCGCCATCCAGCGCGGTTGCTCGGGCTCGCTATTGGGGGTGCGATCCTGTGGGGCGTGCTCGGTCTCACCGTCCTCGAACGGTCCGATGTGGCCGGCGCGATGGGTGTCGCGACGCTCGTCGGGTTCATCCTCTGGGGGCGTGCGCCACTTCTCTACTCCGGCGTGTTCCTGACGGTCGCAGCCCTCGAGATCTACGGAACCTGGGTTGGCACCTGGCGCTGGGCGGCCGAGATACCTGGGCTCGGACTGAGCGACGGCAACCCTCCGAGCGGTGCGGCAAGCGGCTACATCCTCTTCGACATCTGTGCGCTGGCGCTCGCGCCGTTTGTCCTATCCGCCGTCCGAGCCTCGCGTCGGATGAGCCTTCGGGCTTCGCAACCCCCGATGGAGAGCGATCCGACCTAGTGCGCCGCGTGCGAAGTTCCTTCGCGACGGTGACGGCCGCGACCGTCGCGGTCCTCGCTCTGGTTCCGCAGGTCGCAAGCGCACATGTTGGAGGAGCGGCCGTCGACCCGGACCGCTGGTGGACGGCCTGGAGTCCATCGCTTGCCCAAGTCCTGCCCGTGTTCGTCGCGCTTGGGCTCTACCTCTGGCGGGCCGCGAAGCTCGGGCCGCGGCTCCCGCGGTGGCGGGCCGCGTGCTTCCTCGTTGGGACCACCGTGCTGCTCCTTGCGCTGACCTCGCCGATCGATCCCATCGGCGAGCAGGGCCTCTTCTCGGTCCACATGGGGCAGCACATGCTTCTCGGCGACCTTGCGCCGCTACTGATCGTGCTTGGGGTCACCGGTCCGGTGCTTCGACCAGCGCTCGCGCACCGCAGTATCCAACAGCTCCGGCGGATCACCCATCCTGTGAGTTCGCTCATCATCTGGGCCGCCATCACGTTGATATGGCATGTGCCCGCGATGTACGAAGCGGCGCTTCGTAGCGACATTGTCCACGCTGCCGAGCATGCCTCCTTCTTCACGGCGGGCTTCTTGATGTGGGGCGCGCTTGTCGAGACTCTGCCTGGGCCGGAGTGGTTTGGCACCGGCGCAAAGCTCGGCTACGTCGCCGCTGTTCGGGTCGTGACGACCGTGCTCGGCAACATCTTTTGGTGGGCGGGAACGCCGATCTACGGAATCTATGGCGACGACACCGCCGCCTGGGGGCTCAGTCCGCTTCAGGATCAGGCGCTTGCCGGGACCGTGATGATGGCCTACACCGGGGCAAGCACCCTCACCATGATCGGGGTCCTCTTCTTTCGCATGGCGAGGGAGAGTGAGCTTCGCCAGCGGCTGATCGAGGCCGGGGTCGATCCACGTTCTGCGCGGCGCGCGATCCGCTACGGGCGAGGAGAGGCCCTTGCCGGTCGCCACGGCGTCCCCACGTCGGACCCTGCTACGAGGCGGTGAGACTCGCGAGGATCTCGGGGAGCCAGGGCACGTTTCCGGTGGCGTCGCCGGGCGGCGCTCCGGTTCGAACCGGTCGGCTGAGGTGGACGAGTCCCTGCTCGCCTGGCGCGCGGTCCCCAGCAAGGCCACGGACGGCCTCACCATCAGGAGCGGTGTCGATCCAGGACTCAAGGCGGTCTGCCTCGCTGGTCGCCCCGATGGCCCGAAAGATCTCGAGCGCCCGCCGCTGGTCGTCCATCCAGCACAGTCGGCCGTCAGCCGCGACTTCCCCGAGGGACGTGGTCGCCGACCGAACGACGCCCCCAGTCGGCGAGTAGGTGAGCCCTCGCAACTGGAGCGCTTCAGGGGCCGGTGAATGCGCCTCCGACCAGCGCCGCCACCAGGTCGCCGTGTTCTGTACTCGCCCGCGCAGGTCAGACCCAATGCCCTTGGCATCCTGCCAGCGGAGTGCCGCCACCCGGTACTGATCGCGCTCGAGGTCGACGACCGCCACGAGATCGGGACCATCCGGGCGCAGCGGCAGGTCGGTGTCGAGATCGAGCGCCATGCCCGGCCCGGGGAGTCGAGTGCGCCGACCCTCGCGGGTCCAGCGTCCGGAGCTTGTGCCGAAGCCGTACCGCACCGCGATGCGCATGCCCACGCGGGCGCGCCCCTCGACGACGTGGATCTGGCGGATGAGCTCGCCGGTCTCACCGGCCGCCGCTGGGCCGCGGGGGTCGATGACAAGACAGTCGGTGATCCTCACGAGACCCTCAGGCCCGCGAATGTCGGTCTCGCAGACGAGCGTGCCCTCGATGTACCGCTGGGCTTCGGGCTTGCCACCGTCGACGATCACCGAGAAGGACCCGGCACGATCGTCGATCGCCGACGCGAAGATTGGCGCCGCGTCGAACCTCGGCGCGCACAGCCAGGAGATCGTTGCGCTGTCGTCCACGAGGCCCGCGGACCGACAGTCTGAAATGAGGCGAGCCATCGCGGCGGGAGACTAGACGCTTGATTCCGAATTGGTGCGGGCGGCCGCTGGACGGGACACATCGCCACTCATCGTCCTTGGTCGCCCCCATATTCCCGATATGGGGCCTGACACTGCGTCCTTGACTGTCTCGGTCTCGCTCACCGGCCCCCATCACCCCAATTCGGAATCAACCATCTAGCGAACAGCGACGCTCGGTCGCCTCGACACGCATCCGGGCGACGATCCGGTCGGGCCACCCCGAACCACCACCCGCGATCAGTGTAGCGGCGGCAGGCGAGACGCCGATGGACGTTCGCGTGTCGAAACGGTGCCAACTCACGCGCACCGAACGGTGATCGATTTTCGGCGCTGGCTACACTGCCCGTCAAAAACGGCAACGCAACTCGAAAAAGGAAACATCAATGTCTGGAACCCTGCTCCTCTGGGATGCCCCGAATATCGACATGACCCTCTCCGGCGTCCTCGGGCGCCGTCCTTCGACCGTCGAGCGTCCACGCTTCGACGCGCTCGGAAGGTGGCTGGTCGACCGGGCACGCGATCGCGATCGCGACGCAACCCTCGAGGCGTGTGTCTTTGTCAACGTCCCCGTGGCCGAGCATGGTCCGCTTCTTGGCTGGATCAAGGTCCTCCTGTCGATCGGCTTCCGGGTCTTCGCCAAGCCGCGCTACAACGACAGCGACATCGACGACGACATCCTGACCCACATCGCGCTTCGAGCAGGCAGCCTTGGCGAGGTCATCATCGCCTCGAACGACGCCGAAGCGTTCCGGATACCGCTCGAGCAACTGGAAGCGGACGGCGTCATGGCCACGGTGCTCGGCTTCACGGAGTTCTCGGGCGGCTACTCGGGAAGCGACCACATCCACTTCCTTGACCTGGAAGAGATCCCCGACCTGTTCCAGGTGGCTCTGCCAGAGCGGGTTCGTCTGGAGAACCTCCCGGCCGACGGCCGCTGGTTCGAGCCCTCCGGCTCCCTGCTCGGGTTGAGTTAGCCGCAGGGGCAGCCGACGACGCGGCGCCCCGGCCGGTACGCCGCAACGCCGGGGATACGGTCAAAAGCGACTTGCTCCGGCTATCGTCTAGTAACACGTCCCGTTTCGAAGGAGCATTGACCAATGCCGCCGTATCGCAGCCGCACCACCACCCACGGGCGCAACATGGCGGGTGCGCGGGCGTTGTGGCGGGCCACAGGGATGAAGGATGGAGACTTCGACAAGCCGATCATCGCGATCGCGAACTCCTTCACACAGTTCGTTCCCGGGCACGTCCATCTGAAGGATCTCGGGCAGCTCGTAGCTGGTGAGATCGCCGACGCTGGCGGCGTCGCGAAGGAGTTCAACACGATCGCCGTCGACGACGGCATTGCGATGGGACACGACGGGATGCTGTACTCGCTGCCGTCGCGCGAGGTCATCGCCGACGCGGTTGAGTACATGGTCAACGCGCACTGCGCGGACGCGCTCGTGTGCATCTCGAACTGCGACAAGATCACGCCCGGGATGTTGATGGCGTCCCTGCGGCTCAACGTGCCGACCGTCTTCGTGTCCGGCGGGCCGATGGAAGCCGGCAAAGTGCGGATCAACGGCATCGAGCGCTCCGTCGACCTGGTCGACGCGATGGTGATCGCCGCCGACCCAAACGCCTCCGACGCTGAGGTCGAGCAGCACGAACGCTCCGCCTGCCCAACCTGCGGCTCGTGCTCCGGGATGTTCACCGCCAACTCGATGAACTGCCTCGTCGAGGCGCTCGGTCTCGGCCTTCCCGGTAACGGGTCACTACTCGCGACACATGCCGATCGCGAGCAGCTCTTCAGGCGCGCGGGTCGGGTCGTGGTGGACCTCGCCAAGCGCTACTACGAGCAGGACGACGACGCGGTCCTACCACGGTCAATCGCATCGCTTGCGGCGTTCGAGAACGCCATGACCCTCGACATCGCGATGGGCGGCTCGACGAATACCGTCCTGCACCTGCTGGCGGCCGCCCACGAGGCTGGGGTCGACTTCACGATGGAGGACATCGACCGACTCTCCCGCCGTGTGCCGTGCATCTGCAAGGTGGCGCCCGCGACGCCGCTCTACCACATGGAAGACGTGCACCGGGCCGGCGGGATCATGGCGCTGCTCGGCGAACTCGACCGCGGCGGGCTCATCAATCGCGACGTCCCGACGATCCACGCGCCGACGATCGCCGAAGGGATTGCTCGCTGGGACGTCGTCCAGAGCACCGACGAAGAGGTCCGCACGCTCTACCGGGCAGCACCCGGTGGCGTGCCCACTCAGGTCGCCTTCTCCCAGAACCGCCGCTACACCGAACTCGATGTCGACCGCGCGGCGGGCTGCATCCGCGACATCGCTCACGCCTATAGCACCGACGGCGGCTTGGCTGTCCTGTACGGCAACATCGCCCGCGACGGGTGCATCGTCAAGACCGCGGGCGTCGACGCCGAGAACCTTGTCTTCAGTGGTCCCGCCCGGGTCTGTGAGAGCCAAGACGAGGCGATCGACAAGATCCTGTCCCAGCAGATCGTCGCCGGCGACGTCGTGGTGATCCGTTACGAAGGGCCCAAAGGTGGACCTGGGATGCAGGAGATGCTTTACCCCACGAGCTACCTCAAGTCGATGGGCCTCGGCAAGGCGTGTGCGTTGCTCACCGACGGCCGCTTTTCGGGCGGCACCTCCGGCCTGTCGATTGGTCACGTCTCACCGGAGGCGGCCGACGGCGGCGAGATCGCGCTCGTCGAGGAGGGCGACACGATCGAGATCGACATTCCCAACCGGTCGATCGCGCTGGCAGTCGACGAGACCGAACTCGAGCGGCGCCGCGCGCTGCAGGAAGCGCGCGGCGACTCCGCATGGATGCCCGCCACTCGTGTCCGGCATGTCTCGATGGCCCTGCGCGCATATGCGGCGCTCACGACCAGCGCCGCGACCGGTGCCGTCAGGGACGTCGCGCAGGTGGAGGGCATCGCGCGAGCGCGTCAAAGGGCGCTCCGGGAGAGCTGAGAGACCATTCGGATCGTGCCCAAATCGCTCCGTTGGAGTTGACCGGTGGTTGACCGGCTCACCGCGCGCACACGGCTCATCGCCGCGCTGCTCGCGCTCACCGCGTTTTGCGTCGCCCTCTTCGGCGTCCGCGTCTGGTACGCCGACGAGCTGCGCTTTCGGTTCCTACTCTGGAATCTGTTTCTGGCCTGGATTCCGGTGCCGCTCGCGATCGCACTTGCTCGTGACGTGGCAAATACCGGACGCCTGCGCGCCAATGGCCTGTTCTTCGGGGCCGGTTGGCTGCTCTTCTTCCCGAACGCGCCCTACATCATCACCGACTTTGTTCACCTCTACGACGATCCGCCCGTACCGCTTTGGTTCGACGCGCTCGGTATCGGGGCGTTCGCCTGGACGGGGCTCCTTCTCGGTTTGGTTTCACTCGCCATCGTCCACGAAACGGTGCGGCGATTTCTCACGTCGTTCCAGGCGTGGATCGTGGTCGGCGCGGCGACGGTCCTCGCGGCGTTTGGGGTCTACGTCGGGCGCTTTCTGCGCTGGAACAGCTGGGATGTCGTTCAAGATCCCGCCAACTTGGGGCGCGATCTGCGAGGCGAGCTCGCCAACCCACTCGAACATCCACGAACGTTTGTCGTGACCGGCATCGTCGCCCTGCTGCTACTTCTCAGCTACGGCGTGCTCGACGCGCTCCGTGCTCGCCAGCCGGATCGAGAGCGCTCGAGCATCTCACGGTAGGGACACCCGGCCCGCTGGGCGCGGGAACGGGATAAACGTATGGTTTAGGCCTCACGACGTTGACGTAACGAGGAGGAGACGGTTGCCGGGGACCACAACGAACCAGAGGCTGCTCGATTGGGTTGAGCATTGGCGCCAGGTCCTGACCCCGACCGGCGTCGTCTGGTGCGACGGCACCGCAGAGGAGAACGAGCGTCTCTGCGAGACCCTCGTCGCCTCGGGGACCTTCACGAAGCTCAGCGAGGCAAAACGCCCTGGCAGCTTCTGGGCGCGCTCGGACCCGGGCGATGTCGCTCGCGTCGAGGATCGCACCTTCATCTGTTCGGAGAACGAGGCCGACGCCGGTCCGACCAACCACTGGCGCGATCCGGCCCAGATGCGCGAGGAGCTGACCGCCAGGTACCGCGGCGCGATGGCCGGCCGCACGATGTACGTCGTCCCATTCTCGATGGGGCCGCTCGGCTCACCGCTCTCACACGTCGGTGTGCAGCTCACCGATTCGGCCTACGTGGCGGTCTCGATGCGCATGATGACCCGCATGGGCCAGGGCGCGCTCGACGTGGTTGGCGCAGACGGTGACTTCGTTCCGTGCGTGCATTCGGTCGGCGCCCCACTCGCGGCGGGCGAGGCCGACGTGCCGTGGCCGTGCAACGCCGAGGACAAGTACATCGTCCATTTCCCGGAGACCCGCGAGATTTGGAGCTACGGCTCTGGCTACGGCGGGAACGCGCTCCTCGGCAAGAAGTGTTTTGCGCTCCGGATCGCGAGCGTCATGGCTCGCGACGACGGATGGCTCGCCGAGCACATGCTCATTTTGAAGCTGACATCGCCTGCCGGTGTCACTCGCTTCGTCGCCGCGGCGTTCCCGTCGGCGTGCGGCAAAACCAACCTCGCGATGCTCGTGCCGACCCTTCCGGGTTGGACCGTCGAGACCGTCGGCGACGACATCGCCTGGATGCGCTTCGGCGATGACGGGCGGCTCTACGCCATTAACCCCGAGGCCGGCTTCTTTGGAGTGGCCCCGGGTACGAGCGTCGAGACGAACCCGAACGCGATGGCGACGATCGCCTCCGGCACCGTGTTCACGAACACCGCCCTCACGCCTGAGGGCGACATCTGGTGGGAGCAGATGACCAAGACCCCGCCGCCCAATCTCACCGATTGGCGCGGGAACGCATGGACGCCTGAGTCGCAGACGCCGTCATCGCACCCGAACGCCCGGTTCACGGTCCCTGCGAGCCAGTGCCCGTCGATCGCACCCGAATGGCAGGACCCTGCCGGCGTGCCGATCTCGGCGATCCTCTTCGGAGGGCGTCGGGCGAGCGTGATGCCGCTTGTCGTCGAGGCTCGATCGTGGAACCACGGCGTCTTCCTCGGGGCGACGATGGCCTCGGAGACGACTGCCGCCGCGGCCGGCGCGGTCGGGGCTCTGCGCCGCGACCCCTTCGCGATGCTCCCCTTCTGCGGCTACAACATGGGCGACTACTTCGCCCACTGGGTCCGCATCGGAGCAACCGGGGACCCGGACAAGCTGCCGAAGATCTTCCACGTCAACTGGTTCCGCAAGGACGCAAACGGCAAGTTCCTCTGGCCGGGATACGGTGAGAACAGTCGCGTCCTTGCCTGGGTGTTCGATCGTTGCGACCCGGACGGTGCCGCCGCCAACGAGACGCCGATCGGAGCGATCCCGCCCGCCGGCGAGATCGACTCGACAGGCCTCGGCCTCGACGACGCCGCGATGGCGGAGCTGCTCGCGGTCGACGTCGAGGCATGGAAGGCGGAAGTGCCCCTCGTCGAGGAGCACTTCGCGCGGTTTGGCAGCCACCTCCCGGGCGAGCTCAATGAGGAGCTTGGGGCACTTCGGGAGCGGCTCGGCGCCTGAGCCGACCCGCAAGCGGCCAGCCGACAATCGCGAGGACCGCGAGGATCGGTAGGGCCACGACGAGCACGGAAACACTGCGTTGTCCGAGTCGCAGGAGCCGGTGCCAACCGGACTCGACGGCTCGGACAAAGCCGTTGTGGTGTGTGGCCGAGCCGGTTGGTCGGACGGTCGTGACGTTCATCGCGACCTGAGCAAAGCGGACTTCCGCCCGAACGTCGAGCCGCGACGACTCGAGGCCACTCCGCGTCGCAACCTTGGCGGCGAGCTGCCGGCGTAGGGCCGACGAGTCCCCCGTTGTCGACGCGATGAAGGCCTGAAGGCGGGCGATCTGCCGGTCAAGCAGGGCGATCCGGGCGGTGGTTTGGTCGATCGACGCTTGGGCATCGGTGATCTGGGTGGAGCGTCCGAGGATCTCGCCGTAGCCTCCCATCGAGCGCAGGAGCGTCTCGACCTTGGGCACCGGGACGGCCATCACGAGCTGAGCAGCGTCGCTGTGCTCACCCGCGGCGGGGCATGGGAAGCGGACCGAGCGCATTGCTCCGCCCGCGTAGGCATCGATCGGGAGCGGGCACGGGTCATCGGCCGTCGGCGTTCCCTCGGTTTCGTTGAAGCTCACGGTGTGCCCACCGAGCTTGCCGAGATCGTTCCGAGCCCGGTCGATGGCGCGCTCGATACCGGACCGCCCGTCCACGAGGACGAGTGTCGCCGAGGCGACCTGCTCAGCCCGGCCAAGGGTGATTGGAACGTCGCCCCCAATTCGTCCGAGGGTCGGGGTGGCGGCTTTGGCGGCGCCGAGGGTCCGGGAGCCCGCAGCCGTGTCGGAGAGCCGTTCGCGAAGGAGGCCGCTCTCGGACCCAGCGGCCTGCAACTGTGCGGTCGGCGTCAACCTCGTCGCGTCGTCGGGGACGAATGCCGCCGCGGCAACGACGGCGACTGCCGCAAGCGCCACGGCGTGCCTCGCGCGCAGGCGCGGGCGGACCCGTGTGGGGAAGGGGCGTGGAGTCTGCGTCGTGGTCGTCATGGCTCGAATACGTCGTCAAAGCCCGATTGGTCACGCGCTCCGGAGAACCTCCCGCACGCCCCGAAGCGGCGAGGTGAGAAGCGATCGAGCAAACGACGAGTCGAGCGAACAGTTTCGCGGCCGGCGAAGGCCGAGTTCCGCGCTCACGGCCGAGCGCAGGTGACGAGGGTCATGGCCGAGACCGATCGCGATTTGTCGGGCGAACTCGAATCGGTCACAGTCGTCGCGGCCCGCCACGTTCAGCACCCCGGCGTGGTCGAGGTCGGCCAGCTCAAGGAGCGCCTGGGCCAAATCGCCGAGTGTGATGGGTGAGCGAACCTCGTCGCTGAAGAACGCCACGCGCTCGGGGGCCTCGAGCGCGTCGCTGACAAGCCGCTCCTGCGGGCCCGGTGCCTCGCCGCCGTAGATGAGCGAGGTTCGTACGATCAGCGCCCCCGGGTTCGCGTGAGCGACCGCCCGTTCGGCCTCGGCCTTCGCGGTTCCATACTCCGTGATCGGAGACGGGGCATCCGACTCCACGTAACGACCCGCCCCGTCGCCGTCGAAGAGCGCGTCGGTCGAGATATGGATCAGCCGTGCGCCGACTCGAGCGGCGTTGTGGGCGACGCGCTGCGCGCCGTCGCGCGTCACCGCGCCAACATCGACGCCGGTTTGGAGGTAGGCCGCGTTGATGACGACATCGGGGCGCTCGGCGTCAAACAGCGAGCCGACGGCCCGATCATCTCGCAGATCGAGTGGCACGAGGCCAGCGCTCGGGTGCTCGTGGGCGGTGCCGCGCGCCTTCCGTCCAACGCGACGCGCTTGACGCAGTATCTCCCCTCCGAGATAGCCAGAGCCACCGATGACCAGGATGCGACGCACCGCACGAAAGGATAGAAGAGGCGCCGCCGTGCGATTGCCGTTCGGCGTCCCGCGACGCCCGACGAACTACTTGCGACCCACCCTGAGGGTTCGAACGACGCGCGTGCCGGAGAGACTCGCGGCTTCGACAGAGACGGTCACCGGGCGGCGGCGCGACGCGACGACGGCGAACGTGAAACGCCCGCTCTTTCCGAAGTCGCATGGACGCCAGGGCCGGCTGGCAAACCGGTAGCGGCAGTCGTCGCTTGCACGAGCGGCTGCCCGAACCGTGTACCGGCCGTGAGGGCGCTTGATCGCCCTGAGTCCGAGCGTCACGCGGGTTCCCACGAGCGAGCCCTTACCGTCCCTCGTTGGAATCTGGGATGGATCGGTCGCTGGCGGCGGAGCGGTCACGAGTGGCACGGAGGCGGCTTGTGTGGAGACGTCAACCGTGTTCGAAGGCAGGCTCAGGTTGCCGGCCCCGTCAACGGCGAGGACCCGGTAGCGGTGGGTGGAGGCCGCCTCGAGACCGCCGTCGAAAAAGAACGGCTGTGTGGTGGTCGCGACGATCACTCCGTCGCGCTCGATCTGGTACCTCGGCGTGCTGCGGTTGTCCGTCGAGGCGTTCCAGATCAGTCGGATGTCCTTGGTCGAGAAGCTGTAGCCGCTCAACGGGGTCGGAGCGGTTGGCGCGAGGGAGTCCACGATGCTGACGTCGAGCACCGCACCGGCGTCCGAGACTGAGACGAGCTGGATGGATACGCCCGAGGAGGGGTCGCTGAAGGCCTCACCCACGAGGAGCGGCGCATCGGACAGCGTCGGTGTGTCGGGGTGCAGATCAAGGAGGTCCGTAAAGACGTCGCCGTTGCTTACGAGGTGCACGAGCACGCCGTTGGTGACCGGGTCCGACGGTCCGAAGGCGTCGAACTGTGTGGAGAGGGCGCGGCGCGATTCGATGAAGAATGCGTCGTTCGGCGTGCGCGCGATGACCAGGGAGCGGGGGGTGGCGCTCGGAGCGGCTTCGAGCGGGGCGATCGTGAAACGGCCGGTTGCCGTCGCTTCCTGAAAGTCCTCGACGTCAAACGCGCCGATGTCCAGCTTGTGCGACGCGCTCATATGGTTGAGGCTCCCTGTGGGGCCACCACCCATCACATTGAACGGGTCGCCGTATTCGTTCTGGGTGCATGTTGTCGAGAGCGTGGTGGGGGTCGCTCCCGAAAAGCAGCTCCGCGACCGCGCGTGACCGGCGCCGAGGAGGTGGCCGATCTCGTGGGTGACGGTCGTCCGCTCGAACTCGTCGTTGATCCATGCGTGCGTCCCGTCGAGCTCGGCCAAGCCGAGCCATGGGCACTGCGTGACCTCGGGCCAGTAGTAGACCTTCACGGTGCCCGGAGGGAGCGTCCCGACCGCGGCCGCGGCGTCGGCCGACGCCGTCCACTCGTCGACATTGCAGTCGGGGTCGCCGAACGGAATCGTGACGGTGGGGATCAACTGGGCGCTGATCGAGACCCGGCCGTTTGACTGTTCCAGGTAGTAGTTGCGCACCGAGTTCGAGTCGGTGATGAGGCGTCCCATCGCCGTGGTCGGATCGAGTGGCAGCCGGGGATCCCCCTGGAATCGAACCGGGATCAGCTTGACGGTGACAGAACGCGTTCCCGTGGCAAGCCGCCCGGGAGTGCCCCCCGGCGTCGCGCTCCGGTCGCTTGCGAGGTAACGGCTGAGGGCCTCCGGATCGGCGACGGGGTCTGTCACAGGGCCCGCTCGACCGTCTCCGTGAATTGTGGCCGCCCCACCGGTGTCGCCGGGCGGTGTGCTCGCGTCCGCGAAGGCCCCGAGGTGCAGGTGGCCGGAATGGGCGGCGGCGCTTGCGATCCATATGTTCAGGGTCGCAAGCGAGCAGATTGCCACCACGACGCTGCGGAACTTCTTCGGTGCGTCCATGCACCCCTCCCATTCGACATCCGGGCCTCGTATGTGTTCATCGGCGCGGCCGGCCGATTCCCTGAGCGCCCGACGAGCGAGGTCTTGACGACCAGCCATCCGGGGTCGGCTGCGGGGGCCTCGGTATACTCGCCACGGGTCAGATGGGGCGTAGCCAAGCGGTAAGGCAGCGGGTTTTGGTCCCGCGATCGGGGGTTCGAATCCTCCCGCCCCAACCAGTCAGCACGATGCGGGATTCGAGGGGGCGACCGGGTGAGGACACTGTGAGGATCGGAGCCGTCGTGCTCGCCGCCGGTCACGGCACACGTATGCGTTCGGCGCTTCCGAAGGTCCTCCACACGGTCGCGGGGCGACCGATCCTTGAGTGGGTCCTGCGCTCTCTCGCCTCGACGCGACTCGACGATGTCGTGATCGTTGTCGGCCCCGAGGGTGACGCGGTGCGTCGCTTGGCGCCTCCCTCGGCGCGCCTTGCCGTGCAACACGAACGCCTCGGGACCGGACACGCGGTGAGCGTCGGCCTCGACGCGCTCGATCCGTCGTGCGACACGGTCCTCGTCCTTTCCGGCGACACTCCCCTCATCACGGCGGACCTCGTCGCCGAGCTCGTGGCAGATCACCAAATCGGTGGCGCGGGGAGCATGGTGACCGCGATCCTCGATTCTCCGGAGAGCTACGGACGCGTTGTGCGCAGCGCCACCGGAGCCGTTGAGCGGATCGTCGAAGCCCGCGACGCCACACCGGCCGAGCTGGCGATCGCCGAAGTGAACGCCGGCCTCTATTGCACGCGGCGAGCCGAGCTTGAGCAAGCGCTTGGGCGGATCGGGAGCGGCAACGACCAAAACGAGCGCTACCTGACCGACGCCGTGACCGACCTCGGCGGCACGCTCCGGGCGGTGGTCTCGCCCGACTCGGAAGTGATCCTCGGCGTAAACACCCGCCTCGACCTCGCCGTGTGCGAGACGATCGTCCAGGGTCGCCTTCGGCGAGCGCTCATGCTCTCGGGGGTGACGATGCCCGACCCATCGTTGGTGTACCTCGACGCAGAGGTCGAGGTCGCGCCTGACACCATTCTTTGGCCGGGAACTCACCTGCGCGGGACGACCTCGATCGGGACCGGATGCGAGATCGGTCCGGACGCGGTGATCGCCGACACCAAGGTCGGGGAGGGCAGTCGAATCCTCTCCGCGAACATCCGTGAGTCCGAGATCGGCGTGGGCTGCGAGGTCGGGCCGTTCGCGTACTTGCGACCCGGTGTGCGACTCGACGACGGCGCAAAGATCGGAACATTTGTCGAGGCGAAAAATTCGACCCTCGGGCGCGGAGCGAAGGTCCCGCACCTGTCCTACGTCGGCGATGCCGAGGTCGGAGACGGGGCCAACATCGGGGCGGGAAACATCACGGCCAACTACGACGGCTTCCGTAAGCACCGCACCGTGATCGGTGCCGGCGTGAAGACCGGCTCCGATTGCGTCTTCGTCGCGCCGGTCCGGGTAGGGTCATTTGCGATGACCGGTGCAGGCTCGATCATCACGCATGACATCCCTGATGGCGCGCTCGGCATTGCCCGAGCCCGCCAGAGTGTGATCGAGGGATTTACCGAGAAGGCGGAGGCCAAAGCCCGCGCGGCGGCCAACGACGCCTCGGCCGGAAAACCCGCTGGCTGACGGAGCGCGCATGGGTAAGACGATTGACCGCGAAGACGCGAAGCGTCTGATGCTGTTCGCCGGCCGGGCCTCGGAAGGGCTTGGTCGCAGGATCGCGGAGCGCCTCGAGATCGAGGTCGGTGACGTCACGCTGAAGACCTTCTCGAACGGTGAGCTCTACACCCGATTCGAGGAGAGCATCCGTGGCGCGGATGTCTTCCTCGTGCAGTCGACGGCAAGCGCCATGACCTCGGCTGGCGAGCACATGAGCGTGAACGACAGCCTCATGGAGCTGATCTTCATGATCGACGCCGCGCGCCTCGCGTCAGCCCACCGCATTACGGCGGTCATCCCGTGGTACGGGTACTCGCGTCAGGACAAGAAGTCCGCGCCGAGGGAGCCAATCTCCGCGAAGGCGGTCGCGGACCTGCTCCAGGCGGTCGGCGTCCACCGAGTGTTGACGATGGACCTGCACGCAGGCCAGATCCAGGGCTTTTTCCATATTCCGGTCGACCACATGACCGCGGTGCCACTCCTCGCGTCGCATTTCGAGAGTCGGCGCTTCGGTGGGGATCTCGGTGGCGACGAGATCGTGGTCGTCTCGCCCGACGCCGGCCGGGTGAAGCTCGCGAATCACTTCAAGTCGCGGCTCGACGGCACGCTGGCCGTGCTTGCAAAGCAGCGGCCAGCCCACAACGAGGCCGAGGTGCTTGCGCTGATCGGTGATGTCGAAGGCAAGGTGGCGATCCTGATCGACGACATGATCGACACCGCCGGGACGCTCGTGAAGGGTGCGGAGAAGGTCAAGGAGGCCGGGGCGACCCGTGTCTTTGCCGCCGCCACTCACGGAATCTTTTCGGGGCCTGCCTATGAACGGCTCGCCGATTCGGTCATCGAGCGTGTCATCGTGACCGACACGATCCCGCTCCCTCCCGGAGCGCCGGACAAAATCGATGTCGTCTCCGTGGGTCGGATTCTCGGCGACACGATCCGAAACGTATTCTGGGACGATTCGGTCAGCGAGATCTTCGAGGGCGAGAACCAGCTCTTCTAGACGGTCTCGCCGAGCGCGTCCCGGTTCGCTAACCTTCCACGTTCGATTCGACGGTTCAAGACGAGGGCATCAATGGCAGCGGGCACAATCAAGGCACAGACACGCACGGAGTTCGGACAGGGTCCGAACAGGCGCCTCCGCGCAACCGGGCTCGTTCCGGGAGTGATCTACCAGAAGGGCGAGGCGTCGCTGGCATTCGCCACTGACAGCCATGAGCTCTGGATGCTCCTCGGCCAGGGGTCCGGCCGACGCCAAGTCGTCGAGATCGCCCTTGACGGCGCCCCGGCAATGCCGGCCGTGTTCGTCGAGTGGCAGCTCGATCCGGTCCGTGGGGAGATCCGCCACGTCGACTTCAGGCCGGTCGATCCGTCTGAGATCGACGCGACGAACCGTCGTCTCGAGGCCGAGGCATCCAGCCGGGCGAGGGCCCGCAACGTCGCGCTCGAGCAGGCTGCGGCCTCGCGGCTCGTGGCGGCCGAGGCCGAGGCCGCCGCAGAAGCGAGCGGGATCGTGTCGGCCGCAGGCGTTGGCGAGTCTGGTGACGGCGACCTCGTCGAGGGCGGCGCTGACGGGGCTGGGGACAACGAGTAGTGACGGCACGCGCTGGGGCGCGCCGCGCTCCGGCGAGATGTCCGGGCGCTGACGAGCGCCCGGCGGCCCCCGTCGGTTGCGATCCGCTCGGCTTCGGCCGAGCCCCGTTCGACGCGTCGTGACGACGCCCAGCCCGGGCAGCGCCCCGACCGATGACGTGCGGCCGGTCGGGCTCGTGGTCGGGCTCGGGAATCCCGAGCCGCGCTACCGACGGACACGGCACAATGCCGGCCAGCTCGTCGTCGAGACGCTCGCCGAGCGACTCTCGCTGCGCTTTGCCTCGAAGTACGCAGGTCGCTTCGCCCAGGGGCGTGGCCCAGGCGGACCCGTCTCGCTCCTCATCCCGACGACCTACATGAACCTGTCGGGCCAGTCGGTTGGACCCGCCGTCGGGAGCCTTCACCTCGATCTCGGCCAGGTCATCGTCGTCCACGACGAGCTCGACCTGCCGTTCGGGACGGTCCGAGGGAAAGTAGGGGGCGGTCACGGGGGCCACAATGGACTGCGATCAATCCAGACCGGGCTCGGGAGCCCGAGCTTTGGGCGCATTCGCTTGGGCATCGGTCGTCCTCCGGCGGAGTTTCGCGGTGACCAGGCGGCATGGGTGCTGAGCGGTTTCGGCGAGGCCGCTGAGGATGTCGACGCAATGATCACTCGCGCCGTCGAAATGATCGAGTGCGCGCTCGAGAACGGCTTCGGTGCGGCGATCGCGACCTTTCACGCGAGCGAGCCCGGCGCGCGCCGCCGGGCTCGGCGCGAGGCGCTCAGTTCCGACGCGGTCGACGCGGACGAGGTCGCGTAGGCCGATGTCTTCGCTCTCCGAGATCTTCCTGCGCGCCCCGACCGTCACGGCCGCCCGAGAGGCGCTTCGCGCCGGCAGCGCGGCTCGGGGTCTCGTTCTCGGCCGCCCGGCGTGGCCGTGGACTCTCGCCGCGATCGCGGGAACCGACCTCCCACTCGTCGTGGTGACCCCCGGAGACGACGAGGCGCGCGATCTCGCCCGAGCCCTCGGCGGGCTCGTCGGACGCGGATCCGTTGCACTTCTGCCAACCCGAGGAGCGCTTGCGGGCGGCGCGGTTGGGCCGGGCCCGCACATTGTGGGGCAGCGCGCTCGTGCCATCGCGTCGATCGGCCAGCACGGTCGGCTCGTCATTGCCGGGGTCTCGGCCCTTGCCGAGCGCCACGTCAGCGTCGAGCGACGCCTCGAAGCGGTGGTGCTTCGGGTCGGTGAGTCCGTGGACGGGGACCTCGTCGACCGACTCGTCGCCCTCGGGTATGAGCGCGTCGACCAGGTCGAGGGCCGCGGTGATCTGGCGGTCCGGGGTGGGATCATCGATGTCTTCCCGTCCACCGCTGATCTCCCGATCCGGATCGAGCGATTCGGCGACGAAATCGAGGCGATGCGGGCGTTCTCGGCCTTCACTCAGCGCGCCATTCGCGCACTCGATCGCGCGCTGATCTGGCCGGCGATCGAGCCGGCCGGAGGGGACCTGGTCGATCCTCTCGACGATCCCGGTCTCGGTGGAGCATGCCTCGTGCGGCTCGCTCCGCACGAACACCCCGCGGCCCTTACCGCCGCCGCCGAGCGCCTCGAGGACGAGGCGGCCGCTGGGGCGCTCGTGGACGGCGAGGCGCTCGCCGAGCGCATTGCGGCGATCTCGCGTCTTGATATTGCCCTTCCGATCGGGGGTCGGACGCCTGACTTCGATGCCAGCGAGGCCCGGTTTGCCACCCGAGGCCTTACCGAGGGCGGCGCCGAGCTGAAACGCCAGGCGGCCGCCGGACGGCGCGTCGTGGTCTGCTTCGAGCGGCGCGGTGATATGGAGCGGGCCGCCCGACAACTTCCCGACCTCCGGGCGAGGATTCTGGGCGACGAGAGTGACGGTCCCGTCGCGGGCGTTGTCAGCTTCGTGCAGCTGCCCGTTGCGACCGGGGTGATCTCCCGCGAGCTCAGGCTCGCGATCGTGCCGGCGTCGGCGATCCTTCGTCGAAGTCGCCGTGCCACGTCTGCGGACCGGCCGATGATCGGTCGCCACATCCAGAGCTTCCTCGACCTGCGCGTCGGGGACCACGTGGTTCATGTCGATCATGGCATCGGGCGACTGACGAGTTTCGAGACGCGCACGGTCGCAAACGTCACGCGCGACTACCTCGCGATCGCGTTCGCCGGTTCCGATCGACTCTTCGTCCCGCACGACCAGCTCGATCGGGTCACGCGCTACATCGGCTCGGACGGAACCGAACCGGCCCTCTCACGCCTCGGCGGGAAGGCGTGGGACCGCATGAAGTCGCGCGCGCGCGCGGCGGTCCACGAGATGGCTGGCGACCTCATCGCGCTCTACGAGGCCAGGTCCCGCGCGGTCGGGTTCGCCTATCCGCAAGACGACGAGCTCGTCGCGGAGTTCGAACGCGCCTTCCCGTACCGGGAGACTCCAGATCAAGAGCGCGCGATCGACGAGGTCGGGGAGGACATGGAGCGGGCGAGGCCGATGGACCGCCTCATCTGCGGCGATGTCGGCTTCGGTAAGACCGAGGTCGCGATGCGAGCAGCGTTCAAGGCGACCGCCGCAGGCAAGCAAGTCATGGTGCTCGTGCCGACGACGATCCTCGCCCAACAGCATCTCGCGACCTTCCGGGAGCGGATGTCGGAGGTTGCGGTTTCGATTGACATGGTCAACCGCTTTCGCTCCCCTCGCGAGGTCCGCAACGCGCTCGCCCGGTATCGCGACGGCAAGCTCGACATCCTCATCGGAACGCATCGTCTCCTTGGGATGGACGTTCAGCCGAGGGATCTCGGTCTCGTGGTTGTCGATGAGGAGCAGCGCTTCGGTGTCGCCCAAAAGGAGGCTCTTCGCCGCCTGCGCACGACAGTCGACGTCCTCGCGCTGAGCGCCACCCCGATCCCACGGACGCTCCAGATGTCCCTGTCGGGTCTGCGCGACATCAGCGTCATCGAAACCCCTCCACCCGGGCGTCGCCCCATCGCGACCCACATCGGTCAGTACGACGAGGAGCTGGTCCGCTCGGCCCTTCTGCGCGAGGCCGAGCGTGGGGGGCAGGCCTTCTATCTGCACAACCGGGTCGAGACGATCGAGGAGGCCGCCGCCCACGTTCGGGGGCTCGTGCCCGACCTCAGGGTGCTCGTTGCTCATGGCCAGATGCCTGAGCATCAGCTCGAGGACGTCATGCTGGCGTTTATCCGCGGTGAGGGGGATGTCCTCGTCGCAACGACGATCATCGAGTCCGGGCTCGACATCCCGCAGGCCAACACCCTGGTCGTCGATCGGGCCGACCGGCTGGGGCTGTCCCAGCTTTACCAAATCCGGGGGAGAGTGGGTCGCTCGAGCGTGATCGCTCACGCATACCTGCTCTACCCGGACGAGAACGCGTTAACCCACGACGCCGCGGCTCGGCTGCGCGCCCTGGCCGACTACACCGAACTCGGGAGCGGCCTCAAGATCGCCATGCGCGACCTCGAGATTCGCGGCGCGGGGAACCTGCTGGGCGACGAACAGAGCGGACACGTCGCCGCGGTCGGTTTTGAGCTCTACGTCGAGATGCTCGAAGAGGCCGTCGCCCTTCGTCATGGGGAGGTGCCGCACGCCGACGTCCGAATTGACCTGCCCGTCTCAGCGCACATCCCGTCGAGCTTCGTGCCCTTCGAAGCGGCGAAGATCGACCTGCACCGACGAATCGCCCACGCGGACAGCTCAGATGACCTGGAGCGGCTCGCCGCGGAGGTTGCCGACCGGTTCGGCGAGCTGCCGGGTCCGGTCGAGGCGCTCCTGACCATTCAGCGGATCAAGGTTGGCCTACGCTCGATCGGGGTCACGCACCTCGCCGGGCGCGGCACGAAGCTCTCGCTTGCGCCGATCCTGCTCGGGGCCGCGCAGGTCGCGGCACTGCGCGACCGCGTCCCGCGCCTCACCTACGTGTCGATTGATCGAACGGTTTCGGTCTCGACGGGCGCTGATCCGGCCGAGCGACTGGCCACCGCACTCGAGGTCACGGAGGCGCTGGAGTCGCTTCTTGCCCCGCTTGAGGCTCCCGTGGTTGCGCCCGCGTGAGCGAATGGTTAGGGCCGAACCGGGTCCGTCAGACATCCAATGAGTGCGTGCTACGATCGCCCGCGTCCGACGGAGGAATGGGATGAAACGCGCAATTCTCAGCATTGCTTGTGCCACTGCGGTTGCCGCCACGGCGGGCTGCGGCGGCGGTGACGGCTCGAACTCGGCGGCGAAGGTCAAGGTCGGCGGTCTGCCTGCCGGGGTCGCCATCAAGCTCGGCGACGGCACGATTACCACGCAGCAGCTCGCCCGGGTGATCGAGCAGCAAACAGCCCAGGCCAAGGCGAGCAACCAGACGACTCCGAAGGAGAACACCAAGGAGTTCACCGCCTTCAAGAAGCAGATTCTTGAGCAGATGTTCCTCCAACGCGTCTACTCCGCCGAGTCGGAGAAATGCGGGAAGTCCTGCGAGGTGAGCGACAAGGACGTCGACGCGCGCGTCGCCGACCTGGTCAAGACCGGTTTCGGAGGCGACCGTAAGAAGTTCGACAAGCTGCTCGTTGACCGCAAGTACACCCTCCCGGAGGCACGGGATCTCCTTCGCGGTGAGGCCGAGCTGCCGAAGCTCTACGCGCACATCACCCGCGACGTGAAGTTCACCGAGGCCGACGCCAAGAAGTACTACGCCGACAACAAGGCGCAGTTCCAGGTGCGTGCCGGACGTCGGGTCTACCACATCCTCCTCAAGACTCAGGCGCTCGCGACCAAGCTAAGCGGGCAAGCAAACGAAGTGAACTTCGCATCCCTCGCGGCGCAGTTCTCGGAGGATCCGGGCTCGAAGTCCCAGGGCGGCGATCTCGGCCTGATCCAGAAAGGTGCGTTCGTCCCGGAGTTCGAGACGGCCGCGTTCAAGCTGAAGAACGGCGAGATCTCAAAGCCCGTCAAGTCACAGTTCGGCTGGCACGTCATTCGCGTGGTGCTCCAGCCGGCCACCACGACCCCGTTTGATGAAGCGAAGGCGCAGATCATCTCGGCTCAGTCCGGGACGACGCAGCAGGCGGCCTTCAAGACGTGGCAGGAGAAGACCGTGAGCTCCTACCGCAAGCGAACCACCTACGCGAACCTCGACCTCGTTCCGCAGGACCAGCTCAAGACAACGAGCACGGGCACGGCGTCGACCTCGACAACCGGAACCGCGGCCCCAGCGACCCCATGATCCTCATCGTCGGGCTTGGCCCCGGCGACAGTGACAGCGTGCCGGCGGTGGCGATTGAGGCCATCACCGGCGCGCATGTGGTTTTCTCGCCCCCGCTCGGCGCCGACCTTCAGGCCCGGATCGGTGTGGCACCAACACTGCTCGGCGAGGATCTGTCGAGCCTGCCCGACGGTGCCGTCGTCGCAGCACCGGACTCCGACGCGTGGCGTCTTGCGGGCGCGCTCCCGGGCGCTCGGACGTTGCCGACTCGCGACGCGCTCCGCAGTCGGGCGATCGGTGCCGATGTTGCGCGCCTCGTGGCCGTCGGGCGCCGGCTTCGCGCGGAGTGCCCGTGGGACCGCGTGCAGACGGCCGAGTCGATCGTGCCGCACACAATCGAGGAGGCCTTCGAGGTTGCCGAGGCGATCAACTCTGGGGATCCAGCCCACCAAGCCGACGAGCTGGGGGATCTCCTCTTCCAGACGGTTTTCCTCGCTCAACTCCTCGAAGAGTCACATCCCATCGACCTCGGCACGATCGCCTCCGAGCAGGCCGACAAGCTGATCTCACGCCACCCGCACGTCTACGGTGAGATGGAAGCACACGACGCCAGCGGCGTTGTCGACATTTGGGAGCAACGAAAGCGTGAGGAACGCCCACAGGAAGGGATTTTTCACGAGCTCCCCGTCGGCCTTCCGGCACTCGCCTTCGCGGCCAAGGTCTGTAAGCGCGCCGCGACGGTCGGATTCGAGTTCCCCGGTATCGACGCGGCCCTCGGCAAACTCCACGAAGAAATTGGTGAGCTGACCCGAGAACCGGTGTTCGAGGAACTGGGCGATGTCCTCTTCGCCGCCATCGGCGTCGCACGCCAGATCGGGGCTGATCCAGAACTCGCGCTTCGTTCGAGTGCGCAACGTTTTCGCACACGGGTCGAGCGGGCCGCAGCGCTTGCCGCGGCGTCCGGCGACGACTTCGAGCGGCTTGGCCTGGACGACCAACTCACCTGGTACCGGACGGCTGTCGAGGCATTATCGACCGATCCTCCCTGGCATGGCGCGAGCCCGACGTCGGGATAGACTCTCGGCGTCAATCGACCCCGGAGTGCCGATGTCCAAGATCGCCCGCGTTCACGCCCTTCAGATCCTCGATTCCCGGGGACAGCCGACGATTGAGGTCGAGGTCACCCTCGCGTCGGGCGCAATTGGGCGAGCCAGCGTGCCGTCAGGGGCCAGCACCGGCACCTTCGAGGCCCTCGAGCTGCGCGACGGCGATCCTTCGGCGTACGCCGGTCGCGGAGTCATGAAGGCCGTCGCAAACGTCGAGGACGAGCTCGCCGGACTGCTGATCGGGCGTGAGGCAAGCGATCAGGCGATCATCGATCGATCAATGATCGAGCTCGATGGGACGCCCAACAAGGGACGTCTCGGCGCCAACGCGATCCTCGGTTGCTCGCTCGCGGTCGCCGCCGCGGCCGCCGCGGACCTCGACATGCCGCTCTACCGCTACATCGGCGGCGCTCGGGCCCACCGGCTTCCCGTACCGCTCATGAACATCCTGAACGGCGGCGCACACGCGGATACGAGCGTGGATTTTCAGGAGTACATGATCGTCCCCTTGAGCACTCGAACGTTTGCCGAGGCGCTACGGGTCGGGGCCGAGGTCTACGGTGAGCTCAAGCGCGTGCTGCGCGGTCGTAAACTCGCCACCGGCGTCGGCGACGAAGGGGGTTTCGCGCCAGACCTCGCCAGTAACGCCGAGGCGCTCGCGATCATCATGGAGGCGATTTCGGCGGCCGGCTACACGCCCGGCGAGGACGTTGCCCTGGCCCTCGATGTCGCGTCGACGGAGTTCTACCGGGACGGCGCCTACCACCTCGAAGGCGAGGGGCGCAGTCTTCTCCCAGAGGAGATGGTGGCCTACCTGGCTGAGCTCTGCGCGGAGTTCCCCATCGTGTCGATCGAAGACGGGATGGCTGAGGAGGATTGGGACGGCTGGAAGCTCCTCACCGATCGTCTGGGCGGGAGCGTTCAGCTCGTCGGCGACGATCTCTTCGTGACCAACACCCAGCGACTCACGCGAGGCATCGACGAGGGGATCGCCAACAGTATCCTCGTGAAGCTGAACCAGATCGGGACGCTCTCCGAGACGCTCGCCGCGATCGAGCTCGCGTGGCGAGCTGGCTATACCGCGATCATCTCGCATCGGTCCGGTGAGACCGAGGACACCCTGATCGCCGATTTGGCGGTCGCGACCGGCGCCGGGCAGATCAAGACCGGGGCCCCGTCGCGTAGCGAACGCGTCGCGAAGTACAACCGCCTCCTGCGGATCGAAGATCGCCTCGGGCCGGCGGCCAGCTACCCGGGACGGGCCGCGTTCGGGCGCCGTTGACCTGTTCGAGCCGCATTCGTTTGTCCGCAACCGTCGACGATCATGGCGGTCGCGGGGAGGAGCTTGGAGTCTCGTGACGTACCAGTACAGAGACGGTGCGTACCTTGGCGTTCGGAGACTCGATGGCACATCGCAGGCAACCCACTTCGATTCGTGGCCGGTTCCTGGTCGCGGGTCTCACGGTTGGCCTCTGCGTCGCGCTGGTCGTTCCGGTCCAGGGATACCTCGACCAGCGAGGGGCCCTGCGCCGCGAGCAGATCGCCCTCTCACGCGAGATGGCGCAGCGCGACGCGCTCACGAGGCGACTCAAGGCGCTTCAACAGCCCGAGGTGAGCGAGGCGCGTGCCCGCCAACTGCACCTCGTTCGTCCCAATGAGCGAATCTTCCGAATCAAGAAGCTCGAAGGCGAGGGCTGAGTCGCTGGCGACCGCTCGGTCGACCGGTGGCGACGCGGCGGACGTTGCGCAGCTTCTTGGACGAATCCCCGCGGCGCCCTTTCACGTTGCTCGCCGCTGCCCGCACGGTCGACCCGCCGTCATCGAGAACGATCCAGTGGACGGGAAAGGGCGGCCATTCCCGACCCGCTACTGGCTCGTGTGCCACGCGATGTGCACGGCCGTGAGTCGACTCGAGGCCGACGGTGGCGTCGAGGCGCTTGACCGGGACGTCGACCTCGCCCCTGCGGTGGCCGACGCCCACCGTCTCCACGGGGAGCTTCACGCCGGCTACCGCGTGGCCGGCGCCGGAGACCCAGCACACGTGAAATGTTTGCACGCCCATCTCGCGCTCGGCCTCGCGCGTGACGGCGGACCGGTCTCGGACTGGATCCTGGAGCGGTCAGGCGCACGCTGGCCGGAGCGCTGCTGCATCGATCGGATGAACGCGTGACGGCGAGTATGCAGCTTGCGATGCTGGCTTGGGACCGAGGGCTGGAGGCCCTTGGCCGGCCAAGTCCGGTCCGAGCGGCCCGTCTTGCGATCGCCGACGCGGTAGAGGACGAGATCCGGCGGCGGCTCGGCCCGGCATTTCACCTCGCACAGCTCCTTGACGTCTATGACGCATCCGACGACTGGTTTCTGCCACTTGCCGCGCGCGTCGCGCCGAGGACCCCCGACGCTTGGGACCGCGGATCGGCCTTGGACGGTGCCTTCGGGCAGCACCGCCGCCAGGCGTCAGACTGGTCCGGTGGACGATGACGTCAGGGTCCGGGGACTCCGGCTGGGGTGAGGACTTCGAATGGACGCAGCTCCCTGCCCGCGGCCCGCGGGGAGGTAACCCGGAGCCCGCGGCCGGGGGTCTCCCCCCGACGCCTGAGGAACCGCTTCAGGCTCCGCCTGGCACGGAAACGCGCACCGACGACGTGCGACCTGCGCCGCCGCGTCGAAGCGACCCGCGTCGCACGCAAGCGTCGCGCCCGACCCGGCCGCGCGCCGGGCGCCGCTGGTTGGCCATCGCGTCGATTTTCGTACTTGGGCTCGCCACTGGGGCCCTTGCCGGCTACCTCGGGCGAGGCGACGGACGACCGTCGAACGTGACGACCGTCGATGTCGCGCTCGATCAAGTCACCGTGACGGTGACGCGCTAGCCGGCCCACTGGGACTTGCGCCGAGACTGGCGGCTGACCCAGGCTCGGGGGATGTCCAGACGGCGCTGAGGCGTGCGTCCCGGGTCACTCCGCGGTCGATCAGGGCGTGAATGTCAGCGAGCGCCTCACGACGAAGGTAGATGTGCAGCTGCCCCACGCTGGGTTTTGTTCCCAGCAACCCAGCTCGAATCAGCGCCTCCCCGACCTCCAGCGCCTCCCCCCGAAGGTCGGGTGGGGCACCCTTGGAAAAGTGATCGAACTCGGTGTGGTAAAGCGCGCCGATCTTCTTCATCCCGAGCAGGCGTAGCAGCGCCCGGCGGGCATGGCGCCGGCGTGAGCACGGGTCGTCGTCGATCGCGATGCTCGGCGGCGGGGGCTCCGGCGCGTGCCCGTCGCATCCCCAGGCCCGAAGGGCATCGACGAGGGCGGGGTCGTACTGCTCGCAGTCGACATCCTGCCCGTGCTCGGCGAGCGCGATCACGACCTGCAATGGGTGGACGTGCGCGGCGCTCGCAAGCGCGGTGATCCCTCCGCGGCCCGGCGGGTGGGTCGGCGCGTCTCGCGGCTCGACGCCGGGGCCAAGCTCCACGACAAACGGCAGGCGGCTGACGGCGACCCGCCCAGGGACTGCGTGGACCTGCGCAAGGGCCGGCTCGCAGAGGTCGTCGATCAGCCCAGGGGAGAGGACGGCGGTCATGCCGTTCCACTCGGCGAGGGAAAGCTCCCCAAGTCGTCCACCGGCAAGCTCGGCTGCGGCGATCGTCCGCGCCAGTACGCGCGCCGGTCCACGCGGCGCGAACGACAGTGCCTGGTCGACCGACACCGGGAGAATCCAGACCGGGACTGCGTCCGCGGTCGACCCGTACCAAACCCAGATGGTGAAGGCGCGATCGGTCAGCGTTCTCGCTGACGCCTCCAAGGTGCGCAGGACCGCCTCGTCGCGGTCGCCCCGACGCCACTCAATCAGGCCGCCTGCGACCTCGGCCGGAGAGCGGCCGAGGTCTGAAAAAGAAATCGCCGTCTCCACACTGGAACGTTAGCGCGGGACGGGTTGGGCGACAGCGCTACACCAGCAGAGGGCTACTCCTCTTCGTCGGCGTCGTCGTCCTCTTCGATCTCCGCGAGGGGAACCTCGATGAGCTCTTCCTCTTCGGCTTCGTCGGTGTCCGCCTCATCGATCACGGCGTCGACTGGGTCGGCCTCAACCGGCGCTTCCTCGTCGTCGTCATCATCGTCGTCGGGCTCGTCAGCGCTGAGCGCCTGGGCGAGGGCTGGCGTGACGGGCTCGTCGCCGTCATCGGTATCGACGGACTCGAAGTCATCGTCATCGTCGGAGAGTGTGTCGAGCAAGAGCGGGTCGGTCGGGAGGAGCGAAATTTCGGGGAGTTCGCGTTCGTCCGCTCGCCCCTCCGGGTCCCAGCGAACGAGAACCTCGCCCTGGATAATCTCGTTCTCAGCGAGAGCGACCGGATCCCGAGACACGAACTCGCCGGCCGCCGGTGGCGGCGCGGACTCGGCTCGGAGTTCAGTTGGATCAGCGGTCAACCAAAGCGTAATCTGCCTCGCCCGTTTGGCGACAGCGTGAACCAGTGCGTAGCGTGACCCATCGACGTGTTCAAGCGACTCGTCGAGTCGGCGTCCGTATAGCAAGAAACCCCCTCGGAGGTATGTAGCGACCCGCGGCGTGGTGGAGGATACTACGCGGGTCGCGCCCCGCGGGTGGACCGTGTTCCCCCTCGGTGACCAGGCCGGCTTGCCCGACGTACAAGGAGACCAGGATGCTTGTGCTGACCCGGAAGGCGAACCAGAGCATCATGATCGGTGATCAGATCGAAGTCTCCGTGTTGTCGGTGATCGGAGAGAAGGTCCGACTCGGCATCGACGCTCCGCGAGACGTTCCGGTGTTCCGCAAAGAGGTCTTCGTCGAGATTCACACCGGCACCGGCGCGGTTCAGGTCGTCGAAGGTGGCACCGCGGGCTGACCTACCCCGAGGGCGCGCGGCGACCGGCCGCCGTTAAGTCTTCACGGTTTCCGCCGATGAATGGCGTCAGAGCACGTCATCTCCGCATCGACTGGAACCATGGACGCCGATCCGAACCACCCACGGTCTGCCCCTCCGATGGAGCAGATCATCCGCTTCGCCGGGCTCGTCTCGCGCCGACTCTCGGAGATCGAGGCGGATGACCGTCCCCAGCGTCGAGCGCTGCGCGCGAGTCTGGTGGAACTGGAGCGCGACGCTCGCCTGACCCTGGACGTCCTCATGGTCGGTGACCCGAGCGTCGAGCGACACCTCGGTGCGCTCGGCCACCACCTCATCTGCCGTGTTTCGCAGGACGCGGCAGACGGCGAGGCCGCGGCCGTCCTTGCCGATGATCTCGACCATGTGGCCCAACTCTTCTCCGCGGTCGACGACATGCCGCCGGACTCCGGCCGACGCAGGCCGTAGCCGCACTGTCCGACCGGGTGTGGCCGGTAGGGACAGAACTCCCACCGCATGCGGGTTGATTGCGGTCACCGTGTATGCCATGGTTTGTGCGCATTGAGACAATCCGCACAAAGGAGCGTTGATGCGGGTCAGCGAGATCATGAATCCAGTCACCGCTGTGGTTGGTGGAACCCACACGCTCCGGCAGGTGGCTGCCCGGATGGTGCAGCACAACACCGGGGCCGCAATCGTGGTGGACAACGACCACCCGGGGCCGGCCGTCATCAACGAGCGGCACATCCTCCGAGCGATCGCTCGGGGACTTGACCCGGACGTCGAGCGCGCCGAGGATCACCTCCGCGACGAGCTCATCACGGCGTCTCCGGATCTTGCCGTCGAGGAGGCCGCCGCGTTGATGGTCAAGCACAGCGTGCGCCACGTCCTCGTGTTCGACGGTCCGGACCTCGTCGGGGTGCTCTCCATGCGTGACGTCGTTCGCGTATTGCGGCTTGAGGTGGTTCGCGACGTCGTCGGGGTGGAGAACTAGATCAAGCGTCTGGTAGGCCGAGTGTCGCGGCCGCGCGGGCCGCGGCACTCAACTCTCGGGCCCAAGTCGCCGATAGCTGGGGTGAGCTGTCGACCCCGACGAAAGACGCGACTTGCCGACCGTCCTCATCGCTGACGATTCCGAGTTCATGCGAGTCATGATCCGGAGGATCCTCAGCTCCGCTGGCTACGAGGTCGCTGGCGAGGCGTCCTCGGGAGATTCGGCGGTCGAGCGATTCGCGTCGCTTCGGCCGGACTTGACGACGCTCGACCTCACCATGCCGGTTCAGGATGGGCATTCGCCGCTCGCTCGAATTCGAGCGATCGATCCGCAGGCGCGGGTACTTGCGTGCTCCCGGGCGGGTCAAGAGGCAGCGGCCGCGGCCTCGATACTTGAGGGCGCTCGGGACCATCTCACCAAGCCCTTTCACCCCGATGCGCTCCTTGCCGCGACCGCACGGGCACTGCGGGCGGCTTAGACCCCCGCGAACGCGACCTCCTGCCGGGCTCGAACGCCCGCTGCTTCGCGGCGGACCTCGCCAAGTGACCACCAGAGGCCCGCGGCGACCAGTCGTGACAGCTCGTGGACGACGAAGAGGCGTGTGCTTTGAAGCACACGAGCGTCAAACTTCGCGCCACTGCAGTTGACGATCGCGGTGACCGACAGATCACCAACGGACGGCAGTGTCTTACCGACCGCTTCCCCGGGGCGCAGGCCGCCGCGCCGAACGCGGATCGCGCCGATCTGGTCGGCGGGCCCGAGCGCCGCGTCGACGGCGACGACGAGCGGGGCCGGTGTTGTCTCGGCCACGCCGAGGACGCGGTCCAAGTTCAGCGCGTGAAGCGGCTCGCGCAGGGTGCCGATGATCATCGTCGGCGGCATCCCGAGACGTAACAGCGCATCTCCGACGAGGGGTCCAAGCGCGTCACCGGTCGAGCGGTCCGTCCCGATGCAGGCGATCACCACCTCTCGGCGCCCGCCATCGAGCGCACGGAACTCATCCCGGAGCGCCCCCGCAAGGCTCCGCAACATCGCCTGGTCGTCGAGCGCCAACCTGTCCACAGCATCCCTGCCTTTGTCGTTTGCTCAGCGCCCAAAGCCAGGGTGCGACAACCACCGTAGAACCACCCGACCTCGAGCGGACCGGCCGAAGGGCGAGTCGCTGGCAAACGATGGTCTGGTTACGGACCGGATCCCCGTCGACGCTGTGGCAGGGACGGCTAACCTTCGTCGACGATTGCTTGACTCGGAGGCCTCGATTGCCCACTCGCGCCGGCGCGCTCGCCGCATGTTTTGTTCTCACCAGCGGCTCCGTCGCGTTGGCCGGCCAGTACGACGGCCCCGCCGGGCTGATCGCACCGAACGTTCACATCGCCGGGGTTGACGTTTCCGGACTCACCGGATCCGGGGCGCGCCAGCGTGTGATCGCACAGCACATTCGGCCTCGAACGCGAGCCCTCCAGCTCTCATTCCGCGGGAAGGGCCTCTCGATCGACCCGGTCACGGCCGGGTATCGGGTGCGAATCGAGCCGGCCCTTCGCGCCGCCCTCGCAGTCGGTCGAACGCGGCCGTTCGTCGCGACGCGGATTCGGCTCGACGAGCGGGTTGATCGCTCGCGGCTTGCCGCCCTCATCAACGTGCGGGCCGCGCGAGTCGCGACTGCTCCCATCGACGCTCGTGTAGCGATTGTTCGTGGTACTCCGAAGGTCACGCGTTTTCGTTTCGGCTACGCGGTCAACGAGTCCGAGGCGGTCGGGCGCCTGGCCAAGGGACTCCTCGCTCGTCGTCTCGCGCGCTACCCGCTGCCGGTCACGAGGGTCGCGCCGACCGTGTCGCGGATCGGCTCGGTGGTCGTCGTCGATCGATCCCGATTCAGGCTGCGGGTGTTCGTTGGTGAGCGCCGGCTGCGGAGCTTCACGGTCGCCATCGGCCAGGCCACCTACCCGACGCCCGGTGGCGCCTTCCGGATCATCCAGAAGCAGGTCAACCCGACGTGGTTCCCGCCGAGTTCCCCTTGGGCCAAGGGCCTGGGCCCAATCCCGGCTGGGCCGGGAAACCCGTTGGGAACTCGGTGGATGGGGACGTCAGCCCCGGCCATCGGCATCCACGGAACCCCCGCCCCTTGGTCGCTCGGCACCCGCGCCTCCCACGGCTGTATTCGGATGGCCATCAGGGACGCGGAGTACGTCTACGGGAACGTCGAGATCGGAACGCCGGTCTTCATCCTGTAGGGCTCGATCGTCGAGGGACGTTCGCCCTGGGCTCCGACGCTCGTGCGTTATGGCTCGCGCGGGCTTGCGAGTGGGCGTTCCCACTCGGCGAGCAGGTTCACGCCACGCACGATGATCTGGCGTAGGGGGATTCCGGTCCGGCGACCGCGTGGCTCGATGACCACCGTCAGCGTGCGACTCACGCCGGGCTTCATCGCGGCGAAGTGCCATGTGACGATCCGGCGACGGCCGATCTCGGCCCCTCCCGGGTCGATGATGCGGCCCTCTCCCGGGACGCGGGCGGTAATGGTCAAGTTTTTGGCGCTCCGGCCGCCGACGTTTCGGATGCGAACGTTCAACGCCCGGCGAGATCCGTCGAGGTCGGTCGCGCGCGACCAATTGACGACGACCCAGGCGATGCCCTTCACACCTGCCGGCCGCTTCGCCGCGGCCGGTGATCGGTCGACACCGCTCTGGCGGTTCCCAAGGCGGCTCGCGCCCGCTGCTCCTGAACCGGGTCCTCCGCCGGCACTGAGCGCAACGCCGATCCCGTCGTCGGGAGATCCGGACGAGCCACAATCGACGACGCTGGCGCTTCCACTCCCCGTGACCTTGATCGCGCTCAGCGCGAGGAGGCGCAGTGCCTCATTGTCGCCTGGAGCGCCTGATGGAAGCTGGGTGTTCAACCGCACCAGCTCGCTGCTCTCTCCGGCGGCGGCGATGCTGATCGAACCGGGGCGGCGTGGTCGAACGTTCGCGGTGCCTGCGCCGTTGGCGTTCAAGGTCACCGAGTCCTGGAGGAGGACCACCGGGCCGCTCGAGGTGAGGGCGATCGACGCGTTTGCCGGGCCCTGGAGCGACACTCGCGTGACCTCGTCAAGGCAGGCCTTCGATGGCGTAGAGACGGCGATCGACGCCGGGAGTGAACGCCCGGTCGCGGCGGTCACAAGGTCGGACGCCCGCAGGTTCACGGCGGGGCTTGTTGTTGGCGCCGCTGCGGTCACCGCGCCGGTGAGCTTCCACGCTGCGACCTGAACCGCGGCAGCCTCAATGGCTGGGCTCGGCGACGCGGCGATGAGCGCGCTCGAGCGGGAGAGCAGCCATGCCACGGAGCCTCCTGCCGCTCCGCCGAGGGAGGGGTCGTCCGAGGCGCGCTCCAGGCCGGCCGTTTGGATAATGGTGGTCGCTGAGGCATCCCCCAACACCCGAACGCTGCCCGGTGCCGCGGCCACGGTCGCGCCTCCGCTCGAGGCAATGCCGATGATGGCGGTACGCACACCCGGGCGGTCGTTGACGTCGGCCCGTAGCGCAAAGGAGCGGGTCACACCGGTGAGCTCACCCAGGGTCGCGGGAGGCCCGACCGTCACACTCACGGGCACGCCCTTTGGTGTGGGAAGCGGGGTCGGCTCTTTCTCGGATGAACCGGGAACGCTGATCACGCTGGTCGAGGCCTGACTCACCGTCTGGCCGATCGTCGAGACCGCACCAGCGCCGCTCGCCCAGAGCGCGGACGCAGGAACGATCGCGGCGGCGACCGTCGCGATCCGTCTGGCATTGGTGATGCGTCGGTTACGTGTCAGTGAGCGAAGCACGCCACGTCCTAGAATACTCCCTACCTCGCGGGGTCGACCTATACGAATAGGGGGTTCCCGCGTTACTGCAACGTATCTGACTGGCCCAAGCTGGCGAGGATCCGGGCGGCATCCACGGCAGGGAGCAGTGCCTGGATTCGGGCCCCCTGCTCGAGCGCGTCTTGTCGGACCTCGCGCCCGGCCTGGTAGATGCTCGACACGACATCGCCACGGGCGTAGGGCACGACAACGTCGATCGCCGTGAGCCGTGCGCGGGCCACGTCACCGAGGCGTTCGCGCAGGGCCGCGAGCCCCTCACCACGGCTTGCCGACACGAAGATGGCGTCTGGGCTCCGACGGGCGAGCATCTGACGTACGTCAGGCTCCACGCGGTCGATCTTGTTGAAGACGGTGAGGCGGGGGACCTCTGCGGCCTTGATCTGGTCGAGGACGTCCTCGACGGCTTTCGCCTGCTCGGCCTGACGATGTTCTGACTCACTCGCGTCGATGACATGGAGGATCAGATGGGCGTCGCGAACCTCGTCGAGCGTGGAGTGAAACGCCGCGACGAGCTCGTGCGGCAGGTGCCGGATGAAGCCGACGGTGTCCGAGACGAGCAGGCGCATACCAGCGTGCTCGAATGAGCGGACCGTCGCGTCGAGGGTCACAAAGAGCGCATCGCTTGCCACGACGTCTGCGCCGGTGAGCGCGTTCATCAACGTCGATTTCCCCGCGTTCGTGTAGCCGGCAAGCGCCACTCGGCCGAGGCCGCTTTCGAAACGCTCGCGACGCATCACCGCACGATTGCCGTCGGTTTCGCGAAGACGCCGCCGGAGCATGCCCATTCGCGTCCGAATCATGCGGCGATCGGATTCGAGCTGACTCTCACCCGGGCCGCGCGTTCCGACACCGCCGCCGAGGCGCTCGAGATGCTGCCAAAGGCCCTCCTGACGTGCGTAGGAGTACTCCAGCTGAGCGAGCTCCACCTGGAGCTTGCCCTCCGCGCTCGTCGCGTGTTGGGCAAAGATGTCGAGGATGACGGCGGTGCGATCGACGACGCGGGTCTTGAACTTGTCTTCGAGATGGCGCTGCTGACCGGGCGTGAGTTCCCCTTCGGCGACGATCACGTCAGGCTTCACGCGCTTTTTCACCTCGATCACATCCTCGAGGCGGCCCTTGCCGAGGTAGGTACGCGGGTCGGGCCGGTCGCGGTGCTGAACGACGACGTCTGCAACCTCGACGCCCGCCGTTCGAAGGAGCTCCGTCAGCTCCGCGAGCCGGTCTCGCTCATCCTCTTCTCCACTCGGAATCGCGGCGATGATGAGGGCGCGCTCTGGGGCGCCGTGGTCGGCGAGACTGCGCCGCTCGTCCCCAGGCCGCTCGGCGCTTCCACGGTAGGTCCGCTGCAGTTCCACGGGATGCATCATCGCACCGACGCGCCCGATGTCCCTCCGGAGCCTTCGACGAGCAGGCTGAGGCGCTTCATCGCACGCACGACGGTCGCGGCGGGCACATCACCGGTCGCCGTCACGTAGAGCCCGTTTTGAACGACTGCTCGGGAGAGGGCTCGCCTCGGTGGCGTGGCCGTAGGTGCTTCGGCGCCACGCGCACCACGCAGATCGCCGGGGCTCCACGCGCGGGCACCGGGAAGCGATAGGACTCGCTCGGCGGCTTTGCCACCGATCCCGGACGCGGTTTGGCGGTTTCTCCAGACTGAGACGACCACCTCCATGGTTCCACCCCCGGGGGTCACCCACGAGCGCGTTGCCCCACGCAGGAATCCGTTGTCGGTGAGCGTTCGGCCAGCGCCCGAGCCCTCACCCGAGCCGAGGAGCCCGGCGGCCGTACGCGCGTCGACCGCGGACGCGGCGCGTTCGTCGCGCAGCTCTGGCGGCGTGGGGAGCGCGCCGACGATCCTCACCGGATCAACCGTCGAGGGAAGCGGCCGTTCGTCCGGCCCAACCTGACAGCCCGACGTCGCAAGAAGGACGAGCGACGTCAGGACGAGGAGCGTGCGTGCCACGGCTGGATCGTAGTCGGCACGCTCGCCCACGTTTCGCGACCGGAGGTGCTTAATCGAACCTTCAGGGCAGTCCTAACCACGAATTCGCGGCACGACGTACCATTGATGAGACGCGCAACGCTGCGCGAAGGATCGAGCAAGGAGCACACCGCACGTGAGCGTGACCGCCCAAAAGGCCAAGAACAACATGACGACCTTCATTCTGGTCGCGGCCCTGACCGGCCTTCTCCTGACGATCGGCCAGGTGGTCGGTGGCCGAAACGGGCTCGTCCTGTTCGCCGGCTTTGCGGTCCTCATGAACCTCGGCATGTACTGGTTCAGTGGGCCCATGGCGCTTCGTATGTCGAAGGCCCAGGAGGTCAGCGAGAGTCAGGCACCAGAACTTCACCGGATGGTCGCCGAGCTTGCCCGGCGGGCCGACATCCCGAAGCCTCGCGTCTACGTGACACCCGACGAGCAACCGAACGCGTTTGCCACGGGGCGAAACCCGGCCAACGCCTCGGTCGCGGTGACCCAGGGCATCATGCGCGTCCTCCCTGAGCGCGAGCTCGAAGGGGTGCTCGCCCATGAGATCGCCCACATCAAGAATCGCGACATTCTCATCGCGAGCATCGCGGCCATGGTCGCCGGTGCGATCTCGGCGATCGCGAGCTTCCTCCAGTTCTCGATGTTCTTCGGGGGTGGCGACGAGGACAGTGGTCCGCTCGGACTGATCGGGACCTTCGCGACGATGCTCCTTGCCCCGATCGCCGCCGGGATCATGCAGATGGCCATCTCGCGGCAGCGCGAATACGTCGCCGACGCCACCGGAGCTCAGCTCGTTGGCGACCCGATCCCTCTCGCCGACGCCCTCCAGACCCTTCACCGAGGGGCCGAGGCCATCCCGATGAACGTCAACCCGGCCGCGGCACCGCTCTACATCGTCAATCCGCTTGCGGCCCTCCACGGCCGCAGCTTCAGTCGGCTGTTCTCGACGCACCCGCCGATGGAAGAGCGTGTCGCCCGTCTCCAGGCCATGCGCGGCGAGCTGGTCCGCCTGGGAACCGCGTAGGTTTCGAGAGGCCACGCCGTCACAGGGGAGATCACGTTGGGAATCCAGGATGAGATCGCCAAGCTTGTCAGCGACTCGAGCGCCGGTCATAAGCGGCTCATCGAGTACGTCGTCCGCCAGCTCGGCGGCGGCCGCACGCTTGCGGAGATCCTCGAGGATCCCTACATGACGAACCGGTCCAACGAACTCCAGCGTCGCGCGCTTCTCGAAGAGCCCGAGGTCGTCGAGGCCGCCACCGGCGAGGCGATCGCTGAGCTCCGCGCGCAGCTCGAGGCCATCGTGGGACTCGACGACTGAGTAGCCTCTGGCGTGAGGTGACGGGCACCTCACGCCGGCGCGTTTGCCGTCGGCGCTCCGGAGGCGCCGATGAGGGATTTCTTCCAGCAGAACGAGTCGATCATCGCGTTCGCCCATGGCGTCGTGTTCTTCGCACTCGGGTTCGCGGTCTGGGTTCAGCGGCGTCGCGCGACGCGGCTTGCGCTGACCTCGTCGCTCATCTGGCTCGCGTCGTTTGCCTTTGTCGAGTCGATTGCCCTGTGGGGCTATGCCTTCGTGCCGATCCAGGCCGGCTACCTGAATCCGGGCTTTATCCAGCTGCTCGTCATCGTGCGGACCATCGTCCAGGTCGCCGCCTTCCTGTTCCTGCTCGAGTTCGGCCTCCGTCTCAGCCCGATCGCGCCGCGTCCGCGCCGCGCCGTCTCCGCCCTTGCGAGCTTCTTTGTGATCGCGGCGCTCGTGGCGTTCGCGCTCGTCGCCGACGCTCGCGGTTGGACGACCGACGAGTGGGCAAGTTCCTGCGTCGCGGTCTGCAGGTACACGGTCCTCTTTCCAGGCGCGCTCCTGGCGGCCGTCGGCATGTGGCGGCAGGGCTCCGCCCTCGTGGCGGCGGGGATGCGGCGAATCAGGCCATACGCCGACACCGCGGCTTGGGTGCTCGTCGCCTACGCGGTCGTGGCGGGGCTGATCGTGGACCCGGCCCCGTGGGCGCCACCGGGCCTTGGCAATGAGGACCGTTGGCTCGCACTCGCCGGGTTCCCGCTGCGAGCGATTCGGGCGCTCCTCGGGCTTGCCCTCTGCGCGCTTGCGATCAAGCTGCTGGAGATCTTCGAGGTCGACACGCAGCAGCGCATCGCGGGCCTCGAACGCGCGCGCCTCGTTGCCGAGGAGCGGGCGAGGTTCGGCCGGGATCTCCACGATGGCACGATCCAGTCCATCTACGCGGCGGGGCTGCAGCTCGAATCGGTTGCGATGCGAAGTACCGACACCGACGTCAAGCGCGGTGTCCGCGACGTTGTGGAGCAGCTGAACGCCGCGATTGCGGGCCTGCGCGGGTATATCAACGCCCTGCACGAGTCGCCGAGCGATCCCCAGGGTGTCGTCGACTCGCTCGAGCTCGTTGCCCAGAGCTTCTCACGCGAGACCGGCCTTGCCGTCGACTTCCGCGCCGTCGGGGTCGATGATGCGGGAATGCTCCCCGGCGAGGCCGGGCATCACGCCGAGCAGATCCTCCGGGAGGCATTGTCGAACGCCGCGCGCCATTCGGGGTCGACATCGGCGAACGTGCTCCTGACGTTCACCGCCGACGAGTTCGACATGGTCGTCGATGACCACGGCCTCGGCCTTGGACCAGATGACGAACGCGACGACGGCCGGGGCCTTCGCAACATGCGAGACCGAGCGCGGCGCATGGGTGGTCGCGTGACGATCGCTCCACGGGCTGGGGGCGGAACCTCGGTCCTGCTTGCCGTACCACTCGACGGCGTCCCGGAACCCGTCACAATGCCAAGTGCGGGTATCGCCCCGCAACAAGTGGCCATACGCCGCCGCGACCTGGAGACCCCACGATGAGCACCGCACGCGCCGCCGACTCAATTCGAGTCATGATCGTCGATGACCACGCCGTTGTTCGCATCGGACTGAAGACGCTCCTGACCCACGCCTCCGGTTTTCGGGTCGTCGGCGAGGCCGGATCGATCGCCGAGGCGATGAACATCATCGGCCAGGCCCAGCCGAACGTGGTGCTCCTCGACGTCCGCCTTCCGGATGGGAGCGGCATCGACGCGTGCCGCAAGATCAAGCAGGACTACCCGGACGCCTCCGTTGTCATGCTGACCTCCTACTCGGACGAGGAGGCGATCGTCGGCGCGGTCATGGCCGGGGCGAGCGGCTACCTCCTCAAGCAGGCCGATGGGGAGCGCTTGATCCAGTCGATTCGCGAGGCGGCCTCCGGTGCGGTGCTCGACCCACGGGCTGCGGGTGCGCTCCTCAACCAGTTCCGCGAGCTCTCCGCGAAGCAGGCAGAAGCTGAGCTGGCTGGCCTCACCGACCGCGAGCGCCGCATGCTCGCGCTCATCGCCGAGGGCTACACCAACCGGGCGATCGGCGAGGTGCTGCACCTCTCCGAGAAGACCGTTCGCAATCACGTGAGTCAGCTGCTGCGCAAGCTCGGGTTCCAACGGCGGTCCCAGGCGGCCGCCTGGGCGGGGCAGCGACGCCTCGAGCTTCCACCCGAGTAAGGCGCCAGTCGCTCGCGTGGGCAGGAATCGACGGATGCGAGACGAAAACGGGGACGACCAAAGCCCCGCAGCGAAGGACATCGTTATGGCACGGGCCGCACGTGTGCTGGCGCTCGCCAATCAGAAGGGCGGCGTCGCGAAGACGACGACGACCGTCAACCTCGCAGTCGCCCTCCGAGAGCTCGGACGACGGGTTCTCACCGTCGACCTCGATCCACAGAGCAACCTGTCGATGAGCCAGGGAATCGACATCGACTCGCTCGACGTCACCATGTACGACGTGCTCGTGCGCGGAGAGTCAATCACCCGCGTGATCCACGAACGTGAAGTGGACGTCGCGGTCGCTGGCATCGAGCTTGCCGGCGCCGAACTGGCTCTCTCGGCCATGATGGGTCGCGAGCGCGCCCTCGAGCGAGCGCTCAAGCCGATCCTGTCGGCCTATGACGACATCCTCATCGACACCCCACCGTCGCTCGGCCTTCTCAGCATCAACGCGATGGTCGCCTCCGACGCGGTCATCGTTCCGGTGCAGTGCGAGTACCTGTCGCTTCGGGGGCTCGCCCAGCTCCAGGCAACGCTCGCGCAGGTGCGTGAGCATCTGAACCCGCGCGTCGACATCCTCGGGATCCTCCCGACCATGTACGACTCGCGAACCGTTCACGGCCGCGAGGCCTTGGACCTCCTACGCGAGAGCTTCGGATCGCGTGTCTTCTCGACGCGCGTCGGCAAGACCATTCGGTTCGCGGAGGCCCCCGTGGGTGGGCAAAGCGTCCTCGCCTACGATCCAACCGGCCAGGCCGCTCGCTGGTACCGGCGCCTTGCCGGGGAGGTGCTCGCCCGAGAAGCCCAGGCCGCTGAGCTCGCCGCATGAGCACGCCGCGCTCGAGTATGCGTGAAGGACCGCTGGCGGACCTGTTCCGCCGCACCGACGAGCCGGTCGTTCGCCGAGACGAGAGCGAAGTGGAGGTTCGACCCTACGAGCCCTCCGACCGCGGCTACGTCGCGGTGATCCGCGTGGTTGGCATCGGTGGCGCGGGCTGCAACGCGATCAATCGCATGATCGCGTCGGGCCTCAGGGGTGTCGAGTTCATCGCGATCAACACCGATCGCCAGAGCCTCGAGCAGAGCGACGCCGACGTCCGTATCCCGGTCGGGCTTGACCTGACGGGCGGTCGGGGCACCGGCGGCGACCCGGCCAAGGGTGAGCTGGCACTACGTGCGGCGGAGGAGCAAGTTCGGAAGGCACTTCGCGGGAGCGATCTGGTCTTCATCACGGCGGGCGAGGGTGGCGGTACCGGCACTGGCGGCGCGCCGGTCGTTGCCAAGGTCGCGCGTGAGCTCGGTGCGCTGACGATCGCCGTCGTCACCCGCCCGTTCGGGTTCGAGGGCTCGCGACGCGCGGGGCTTGCGACCGAGGGCATCGACATGCTTCACAGCTTTGCCGACACGGTCGTGATCATCCCGAACGACCGTCTGATGCGCGTCCTCGACCGCGGAACCTCCATGGTCGACGCGTTCCGAGTTTGTGACGACCTCTTGCGCCAGGGCGTGCAGGGGATCTGCGACCTCATCACGCTACCCGGGCTGATCAACCTGGACTTCGCCGACGTGCGGACGATCATCAAGGGCGCGGGCACGGCACTTCTCGGCATCGGTGTCGCCGATGGCCCGGACCGCGCGAGGATCGCCGCCCAGACCGCGACCGAGTCGCCGCTCCTCGAAACGCCGATCGACGGCGCCCGCGGAATCCTGCTCGGGATCACGGGCGGGCCGGACCTCTCACTTGTCGAGGTGACCGAAGCGGCCCGCGTCGTCGCGGAGGCTGCCGATCCCGACGCGAACATCATCTTCGGGGCGACGATCGACCCGGCCGTCGAAGGCAACGTCTGGGTGACGGTCGTCGCCGCGAACTTCACGGGTGTCCGAGCGGCCCCAACGCGAGATCGCTCCGGGACGGCCCCGTCGATTGAAGCAAAGCCCGGGCGAAGCGCTCCGAGCCGCCCTCAAGCGCCCCAGATGGCCGACCCACCGGTCGCCCCAGACTTCTCGGAAATGGGGAGTCCGACGCCGGCCGAAGGGCGAGCGCCGCGCGAGTCGCCCTACCCGACCTCCCCCCCGCACCGGCAGTAGCGCGGGCCCCTTTGGGCGCGCGCGGTCACGGTCCACGGCAGCCAGGGCGCGGTAGTCTGGCAAATCGCCACTTCTGACCCCACGATCCCCGTCGTCGTTGACGGCGTCGAGTACATCATCGCCCCGGAGCCGATCCGTATCCCGCTCTCGGACGGACCGCCGAGCCTCTGGGGCCTTCAGGTCAAGGTGATCCGGGCCGACGAAGTTGTCGGCATCAAGACGTGCTTTGTTGGGCGCGTGACGCTCCACCTGCGCGCACCAGATGCCGTCGACGGACCGATCGATGGCCTCGCGCCCGTCATCCACGAGGTCGTGGCAGAGAAGGTGCGAGAACGCCTCGAGGCCGGAGAGGCGGGCGACGAGATCCTCTTCGCCTGAGACCGCGGCTCGCCCCACCCGCGGGTCGGCGACTGCGTCGGCACGGAGCGCCGGACTTCCTCCGGTGAGCATCGTCGTTCCCTACGCGGGGCCTTCAGAGCAGCTTGCGGTCGTGCTCACGGGGATTTCCGAGAGCGACTATCCGGCGGAGCTGCTCCAGGTGGTCGTGGTGCAATGTCCTTTGGCGGGGCCGTGTCCGCCCGTCTGGAACCGGCTTGCCGCCCGCGTCGACAGGCGATGGGTTCGCCACGACCGTCCCGGTTTCGCGCCAGCAGGAGCCCGCAACGCGGGTATCGCCGCATCTGACGGAACCATCATCGTTTCACTCGACGGAGACATGGTGACTGGGCCTGGACACGTCCGGGCCCACGTTGCGCTCCAGTGCGCGCGGGGCTCGACGGCAAGCGTCGGGCTTCGCCGGTTTATCAGGCTCCGGTCACCGCACCCGACGGCACGCGTCTTTCGAAGCCTCGCCGCGCTTCCCAATCTGGACCGATCCGGCTCGAACCGGCCCGGCCACCATCACGACTGGCGGGGACCGCCGATCGCGAGGCTCTCCAGCCACCCGGCTCCCTACGAGCTGGCGCTTGGCTGCAACCTCGCATATCCACGGGACGTGGCGATCGCCGCCGGTGGATGGAACACCGCCTTCGATGGATCCTTCGGCTACGAGGACATCGAGTTTGCATCGCGCTTGATGCGGGTGGGATGCACGCTCGTCTGGGCCGCGTCGGCAGAGGCGCTCCACCTCGAAGACGACCGCGCGAGTGGTTGGAAGTCAGACCGAAGCAGAAACTTCGAGCTCGCATGCGCGCTCATTCCGGGCTTTCGCGAGCACCGCGACGCGCGGTCCACCCGCTCTTGCCCGACGGAGTTTGCAACATCGGACAGCCCCTTTCCTCTGTACGTGGGTAGCGGATAGGCTTGGGCGGTGGTTTGGTGACGTTGTGGTCGCCGCAAACGACGTGTATTCCCTACCCGGGGGGCTTGATCTAATGATGTCTCGGCGTCGTCGCGCGACGTTGGTGCGCGCCAGCCAAACCGTGGGCGTCGTCGTGCTCGCGGCGGCGATGGGCGGTTCCGCGCTCGCCCTGGTGCTGAGTCGGGAGACGGGTCTTGGCGTCGGCGGACCGCTGCTTGAGGATCACCCGGCTCGCCTCGCGTTCGGGGCCCGGGTTGACGAGGACGCCGACTATTCCTACGGTGGGATCACCCTGACCAACCGCGATCGGCTTCCGGTTGTGCTCGACGACGTTCGTCTCGAAGATCCCCGCGACGGCATGCTGCTCCTCGGCGCCTACGTCATTCCCGCTGGCGCGCCACGCCAAGCGTTCGCCTTCTCGGCGGGCTTTGCCGGGCCCACCGAGCGCCGCGACGGCGGAAGCGAGCTGACGGGCTATCGCCTGGAGGCCGGCAAGTCCGCTCAGGTCGTTGTCGGGATCCGCGCGACCTCGCCCTCGGTCGCGTCAACACGAGCGGTCTGGGTCGACTATTCCGCGCTGCAACGGCGGTACCAGGTGCGTTTCCCGCGCTCGCTTCGTTTCTGCGCGGGGAACTCGGTTGAACCCTGCGGGGCGGCGCTTCGTGGGTGACGGGACGCCATCCGGCCAACGCCACCCGGGGAGCCGGGCTGGACGGATGTCTGCGCTAGGCGGCGTCTTGCAGCACGAGCACCTGGAAGTAGGTCGGGTTCAGTCCCGCACGGCTCATCTCAGCCTTCACGCGTCCTTCGGACACGAATCGCCTCGCATCGTCGATGCCGTCGAACTCATGGCTGACAACCACCATGTTCGGGTCCTCGACCAGCTGCTTCACCTCATGGCGGCGAACGCCCGATTCCACAAGCAGGTCGTTGATCCCTTCGTAGACCGCCTTCCAGGCGGTGTAGTCAGAAACGCGGTGTTGAACGAGCACGGTCGTCATCGTTGTACAACCTCCGGGACGAGAAGGCACCTAGCGAAGTCGCGGCTCGCGGGGCGGGAGGGTGGCGACTTTGCCGTCGGCATCAAAACTTGTTTGAGTCAAGCAATCTTAGGACGGTAAGCCGTGGGGTCAAGCGAATCTGGGCATACCAGAGCGGAAGAAATTGCCAAAGACCGTATTGGGCTCACAAATGATGAGTTCAGCGTCTGGAGAGGTCTGCTTCGACTGAATGCAACGATTCGGCGCGAGCTTGATCACCGTCTGCAGGTTGAGCAAGGAATTTCACTGCGAAGCTACGGGCTGATGATGTCGATCTTCTCCACTGCGGAGCGGCGACTGCGGATGAGCGAACTGGCCTCACGACAAATGGTGAGTCCGAGCAACATCACCCGGCTGGTCCAGCGCCTCGAGGTTGCCGGCCTCGTGCTCCGCGAAACCGACACCGAGGATGCCCGCGGATCATTTGCCGTGCTCACGAGCCTTGGGGTCGCCCGCCTCGAAGAGGCCCAGCTCACCTACCACGCAACGGTCCGGGACCGCTTCCTCAGCCGGCTAACGACCGATCAGGTCGCCGACCTGACCGTGATTCTCGAAGCGGCGCATCCAGGCCTTGCCACCTCGGAGGTCTGGGATCCGCAGGGCGCCGACTGGGAACCCCAGATCGTGCCTGAGGACCAGCCTCCCTCCCGCCCCTAGCGCTACTCGCCTGAGAGGAGGCGCTTTGCGGCGGCGCTCACGAGCCCGCCGTCTGCCGACGAGCCGAGTCGGACCATCGCCGCTTTCATCACGCGGCCCATGTCCTTGACCTCGGTCGCCCCTTCTTGGGCAATGACCTCGCGGACCACCGCATCGACCGCTGTCTGGTCGAGCTGGGCAGGGAGGTAGGTACCCAGGATCTCGAGCTCGGCCACCTCACGGTCGGCGAGGTCGTCCCGGTTGCCCGCCCGAAACTGATCGATCGACTCGCGGTGCTGCTTGGCGATTCCCCGCAGCGCTCGGACGACGCCGTCGTCGTCGAGCGGCGCTCGGGCTTCGATTTCGGCGTTCTTGATCGCCGCGCGCGCACGGCGGATCACGCCCAGACGCAGCTTCTCCCCGGCACGGAGGGCGTCCTTCATTTCGGCTTCAAGGCGTTGGCTGAGCGCGGACTGGGTCACCCGCTCAGGCTACCGAATTAGAACCTGGGAGCGGGCACCGCCGACACGCGCCCGCCTTTCGCGCCGTTCTTGCGACCGAACCGGTACGCGTAGACGACGTTCGAGCCGTCAATCTCGGCCTCGACGAGCTTCGTCCTCGCGGGCGCGCGCTGCGTGATCCGATCGACACCCGTGCCGAGGTTGATGGCGCGGATGAAGCGTCCCGCGACGGTGTAGATGACGTAGCGGCCCTGGACGTCGACCCGCCCGTCGTTTGCCTTGCTGATCTGAAAGGACCGTCGCAGCCGCCCGCCGGTCGAGTACCAATCGATCCGCCCGGCGTCCTTACGAAGCGCGACGATCGAGCGCCCATCGAGTGCCGCGAAGCTCGCCGACGCTGACGGAATGTCTGCAAGGACCCTGCCACTGAGCGCGTACAGGCGAACACCACCGGTCGCGATGTTCCACGTCAGCACCCGCGACCGGTCGACGGCGATCGGGGTCAGCACGTCCGAGTAGGTGATCGTCGACCGGCGGCGACCGTTCACGATTTGGATCGCGTCGCCGACCTGGATCAGCATGGTGCTATCGCCGCCAGCGATGCGCCCGACGGGCGTGTCCGGCGCCGTCGGATCGACCTTGCCGTTGAGCCTTGAGATGTACTGCTCGTCGACCTCGTCGTTGTCGCAGACCGAGGTGGTGTTCCAGGCGATGCGTGGCCCGGCGACCGCGACGTCCCAAACAAACGGGTCATCACAGCTCGACTCCCGGTACGCGTTGACAAGAACAGTGCCGCCGCGAAGCGAGATCAGGCGCACGCGGCTGCCGGGCTGGACGATGCTTCCGTCCTGGGCGACGGCCAGGTAGGGACCATCGACAGCGATCGCCGCGAGGTCTTGGCCCGGCGGCACGCTCGCAACCACGACCCCCACGGCCTGAGTCGCGCCCGGAAGCGCGACCAACCCCGCGAGAATCGCCGCGTAGCGAGCCCGGCGCCTCAACCGTTCGCCTCTCGGACGGCAGCGTCGGCGGCGCGAGCGAGGTCGGCGGCGGCTTCGCGTGCCGCCTCGACACGTGCGCGCAGCGCGGGGTCGCCGAGCGCGAGGATCCGGGCTGCGAGTAGTCCGGCGTTTCTCCCGCTGTCGATGGCGACCGTCGCGACGGGAACGCCCCTCGGCATCTGGACGATCGAGAGCAGCGAGTCGATGCCCGCAAGCGCGGTTGTGCGGACGGGAACGCCGATCACGGGAAGCGTTGTGACCGACGCGAGCATGCCCGGCAGATGGGCTGCGCCGCCGGCTCCGGCGATGATGACCTGTAGACCACGGTCGGCGGCCGTCTGCCCGTACGCGATCATCTCGACCGGCGTGCGGTGCGCGGAGAGCACACGAACCTCGTGGGCGATCCCGAGCTCGGTCAGCGCCTCGATGGCGCCCGTCATCACTGGCAGGTCGCTGTCGCTTCCCATGACGACACCCACGATCGCGGTCATCGGTTGAGGGCCTGCGCCGCGGTGGTTGCCCGGGCGAGCGCCTCGGATGTGGTGGCGCCGAGCGTCGTGACGTGGCCCATCTTTCGCCCCGGGCGGACCTCGCGCTTGCCGTAGAGGTGAACGTGGGCACCGGGTACCGACATCGCGGCGCCGAGGTCCGGCGCGGGCAGGCCGGTACGCGCGCCGAGGATGTTCACCATGGCGGCCGCCGCCGCTTGCATCCCGCACGGACCGAGGGGAAGATCGAGCACTCCTCGTAGATGGTTCTCGAACTGGGAAGTTTCACATGCTTCGATCGTGAAGTGCCCGGAGTTGTGGGGGCGCGGCGCCAGCTCGTTCACGAGGATCGATCCGTCGGGCCCGGCAAAGAGTTCGACTCCGGTGACGCCGACGCCATTTGCGGCCTCGGCGGCAGCGAGGGCAACGTTTGTCGCGGCGGTAGCTTGGCTGGCCGGGATGGGGGCCGGCGCGATGACGTGGCTGCAGACGTGGTTGCGTTGGACGGTCTCGACGACGGGGTAGGCCGAGGCCCCGCCCGAGAAGCGCCGGGCGACCATCACCGCAAGCTCGCGCTCGAACGGCACGAAGGCTTCGACGAGGACGCCGTCCTCGGCGCCGAGGAGCCGCATCGCTTCACGGGCCTCGTCGACGTTGGCGCAGGTGGCGTTGCCGTATCCGTCGTAGCCGAGTCGGCGGCGCTTGAGCATGAGCGGCCAACCGAGATCTCGGCCGATGGCGTCGAGGTCCGAGAGGGACTCGGCGACGATCCAGCGGGGGAGGGGAAGACCGGCGTCTGCCAGGAGCTGCTTTTGGAGAGCCTTGTCCTGGACGCGAATGAGCGTCGTTGGGTCGGGCCGGACGGGGGTGCCGGCGGCGACGATGTCGGCGAGGGCTCCGGGGTCGACGAACTCGCTTTCGAGGGTGACGACTCGGGAGACCCGGCCGAGTTTGCGGAGCGCGACGGCGTCGGAGAAGCTGCCGTCGACTCGGCCGGCGGCGGTGTCTGAGGCGGGCTCATCGGAGGTGCCAAGGATGGCGATGCGCAGTCCAAGGGGGATACCGGCGAGGACGGTCATCTGGGCGAGCTGTCCCGCGCCGGCGATGCCGACATCGAAGAGCGTCTCCGAATCGGGCCTCGACACGACGCGAACGGTAGTCGAGAACGCGCGAACTTTCATTGACGGGTGTCCCGCCCGCCACAGTCGGGACCGTTCGCTACAATCCTCTGCGACCCGGGCGATTAGCTCAGTTGGGAGAGCACCAGCTCGACAAGCTGGGGGTCACTGGTTCGAGCCCAGTATCGCCCACTAAGAAACCCCCGCAAAAGCGGGGGTTTCTCTTTTTCTGTCTGAAACGGACCGAGCGCCGAAACACGTCGCATATGCGTCTCAGGGGCTATTCGGAACTGCTGGGAAGTGTGGGGAGCAGTGTGGGGAGATGTCCGCCGAGGCTTGATCGGAGGCAAGGCCCGCGGTCTTGTCCGCCGTCCAAGAAGTTTCTTCGGCGACGCCCTCGACACTCCCGAAACGACTCGCTCGGACACGCGCGGCGATCTGCGACGTCCCTGCGGGCGCCACGGCGGTCGCGTTCGGCGGGTCTCATCTGCACTACGGCTTACAGGGGGACCGCGCAATCTCCGCGAGCATTTGCTCCGCGATCGCCTTCACCTCTTCCGTGCCGGTAACGACGGTTAGTTTCGCCTTGATGAGGGACTCGAGTGTGCGGAGAGTCCCCTTGCAATCGGCGAGACCCGCAGTGGAATTCACGACTCGCTTGTCCTTCTCATCGGCGACAAAGAGTCCGAGTCCCAAGGCACCGAACAGCAGAGCCATCACGCCGAAGATGAGCTGGTTCCGAGGTTTCTGACCTTTCTTCCCTGCCAAGAAGACCATAAGGATCATGCCCAGGGCCGCGATGGACAATGGTCGCGCTTGCCGCCGTGATGAAGTCCTTGTCGAACATTGGGACAGCCTCAGTTCTCGAGTTGAGCCTTCGACCTTCGGGACCGAGACCTTGGCACCCGGGACCGCTCAGCTGAATGGTTCTCGTCGATTCGTACTTGGGCGGCGAATCCAAAGTCAAACGAAGACGGTCTCCGGAGCGCGCTCGGACGATGAGAAACTGCCGAAACCTCGCGCGGTGTCAACTAAAAGGTGCGGCTGATCGGTGGCTTGGCCACGGACCTTTACGAACGAGCGTCGGGCGGGGCCGTGGCACCGGCGGCTCTCCACCGGGCCCTCGGCGCTCTTCGGCACGAACGAGCGAATCCTGCGAGAGGCCCTCCTTCGCACGCCGGGCTCGGTCCTCACCTTCTGTCCGATCGCCAGCTACAGCCACAGTTCAAGCGAACCGGTCCAAATCCCAGCGACGCTCCCTAACTCCGCGGTCGCGGCAACCCGGGCCGCGGCGTCGGGCCTACAGGGCTGCCGAGCCTGCGCTGCCCCGCCCAGTCCCACCGAGGACGCCCTCGCCCTGTCTCGCTGGGATCCCTGGGTGACGAGGGTCACTTTGGGTGACGATGACCCCACCCTTGTCAGCTTTTGGCGATTCTGGAGTCTTTCTGGGTGGACGGCGCACTGCCACCAGGCCTAGGTTCATCTGTAGACAGCGACAAACGGCATTCGGGGGTCAGCGGTGGCGACGGCACGTCTCCGGGCTCATTACCTTGGAGGAGGGTGGCGGGTGCGATGGTGGCCGAACGCCGCGGTGGAATCGCCCTCTTTGGCGTCTGTCGAAAAGACGTGTTCAATCGCGAGCGCTCCACGGCACCTAACGAGGTGCGCCTCGGCATCAGTTCGACGCGACATCGCCCCCACAAGAAGCGGCAATCCGGTCCGCCACTGCACGCACTTCTCCTTGCAAATGAGCGCCTCCCGACGCTTCTGCAGATGGGTTGCTTGGAATATCGACGGCGCCACGATCCGCCGCCTTCCACGATCCGGGCTCGCCTTCACCCGCGACCCGGAGTATCCGGCCGCCCACCAGGTCGATGACCGCGTCTACGCCGGCAACCCGCTCGACCGCGGCCACGTTGCCCGCCGTGCGGACCTCCTGTGGGGATCGCAGGATGAAGCCAGACGCGCGAACGTCGACTCGTTTCTGTTCACCAACATCACCCCGCAGCTCGACAAGTTCAACCAGTCCGGCCTCTGGGGTCAGCTCGAAGACGCCATCTTCGACGACGTCGAGATCGACGGGCTGCGCGTAAGTCTCTTCGGCGGACCGATCTTGAAGGAAACTGACTTCCCGTACCGGTCGATCCTCGTGCCAAGGTCGTTCTGGAAACTCGTCGCCTTCGTCGAGGCAGGCGTCCTACGTGCCAAAGCCTACGTCCTCACCCAAGACGATCTCGAGTCCAGACTCGAGGCGCTCGGTCTCGAACCCTTCAAGCTCTTCCAGACCGCCATCCCCGCACTTGCCGACATGACCGGCCTCGACTTCGGTTCGCTCGCCGGAGCCGACACGATGCCAGAAGCACCGGAAGCGCTTGGCGCGGCGGGCGTCCGGCGAATCGACACACGCGACGAGATCGTCAATCTTCGGTGACACGGTCCCAACCTTCAGACGCGGTATCAGCGGAACGCCTGCCTGACTTCGAATGGGACGCATTCGTCTCCTATGCGCATGTCGACCGGGACCGAGTCCTTGAGATCGCGGACGGGCTGGAGGCGCTCGGGTGGTCGCTCTGGGTGGATCGCGACGACCTCACCGCCGGATCGCGCCTCACCGAGGAACTCCCGATCGGGATGCGCGACGCACACACCCTCATCTTCATGATGACCGAGGCGTCTGTCGCCTCCCGCTGGTGCCTCGGGGAGATCGATGACGCGATCGCCCTTGGGCGGCGCATCATCCCTGTTGAACTCGATCCGACTGCCGCCGCCCCGCCGCGGCTCGACGACTACCTCCGGTTCACACCCCCCGCGTCCCGACGACCCTCGCGACATCACCCAGCGGCTGTCTGAGCTTCTCGCGCACGACCTGGAATGGGTGCGGGGCCACCGCCGATGGTCCTCGGAGGCCGCCCGGTGGGACAACGACGGACGGCCAACGGGACTCCTGCTCTCGGGCCGGCGCCTCGCGATCGCCGAGGCGTGGCGCGCCGGTGAGGGCACCCGGCGCCAACCCAGGGTCGCCGAGACCCTCGCCGGTTTCCTTGCAGCGAGCCGCGTTCAGGAGAATCGGCGACACCGCCGCCAACGGGCGATCGTCTCGTCAACTGCCGCCGCGCTCGGCGCGCTCGGCATCGCGGCGACGATCTTCGCGTTCGTCGCGCGCGACCGCGCAGCAGTCGCGCGCTCCCGTGAGCGGGCCGCCCTCGCCGACGCCGCCCTTGCCCGAGACCCGGCCCGATCCCTTGCTCTCGCCGAGGAGGCGGTCGCCGTGCGCGCGACCAGGCAGGCCGTCGCGGCCCGCGACGTGGCAAGACGGCGCGCCCGCCTGCTCCGAATAATCCAAGCGACCGCAGACCGCCGACCCGTGAACGCGGTCGGCTACGTCCTCGGTGGGCGCCTCATCGCAAGCGGCGGCGACGACGGGCACCTCCGACTCTGGGACCCAACAACAGGTGAGCCGCGAGGATCAGCGTCCACCGGGCAAGAGGTGCGCAACCTCATCCCGCTCGCGGGTGGCTCCAGGATCCTCGTCGCCACCACGACCGGTCTGCAGATCTGGAACCTCGCCTGCTTGGCTCGCGCGGAGTCGAGATGCATGACCGCCCGCCACGACCAGGCCCACGACGGCCGCGAGATCCTGGCAGTCGCCGCGTCGCACAACGGGCGCACGATCGTGACCGCCGGAGTCGACGACCCGCGGGCGCGCGTCTGGAACGACCGCCTACGGTCGCTCGGAGTGGTGTCGGAGCGAACGCCCGTCTCGGCAGTGGCCGTATCGATCGACGGGTCGCTCGTCGCGGCCGGAACCCAAAGCGGAGCGGTCACGATCAGACGACGCGACGGGACCCCGATGATCCGCGACACCGGTCACACACTGCGGGTCCGAGCGATGAGCTTCGGACCTCGGAACCTCCTCGCAACCGGTTCAGACGACGGCACCGTCCGCCTCGTCGACCCTCCCGGCAGGACACGTCGCCTGCTCGGGCGAGTGCCTGGCCATGCACAACAGATCGCGTTCAGCCCTCTCGGAGTCGTCGCGGCAGGAGGAGAGAACGGCACCGTCGTGGAATGGGACGCACGCGGCGGGAGCGCACGGACCCTCGTCGGCCACACCGGCATCATCTCGAGCCTCACGTTCGACCGGTCAGGCCGGCGGCTCCTTTCCGCAAGCGACGAGGGCGCCATACGCATGTGGGAGGCGCGAAGCGGTGGCCTCCGAGCGTTCATGTCCGGACACTCAGGTCTCATCCGTGACGTCGCTGCGTCCCCCGGCGCGACGACGATCGTAAGCGCGGGCGTCGAGGGCGAGATCCGCATCTGGGACACCGGGTCTGGCACGAGCAGGGTCGAGCTTGTCGGACACACCGGTGCGGTGCCATCGGTCGTCTTCGACCAGTCCGGCGACCGCGTCCTCAGCGCGAGCCTCGACGGCACCGCCCGGGTGTGGGACGCAGCGACCGGTCGAATCCAACGACGCATCCGGGCGGGCGCACCGCTTCAAGCTGCCGCGTTCGGGCCCAACGGGTCCATCATCACCGCCGGCTGGGACGGCACGGTCGCCCGCTGGGGCCGCGGGCAGAAGCCGATCTGGCGTGCGGCCGCTTGCGGGAGCCCGCCGTGTGGAACCGCGTACGTGCTCGCGGTCTCACCAGATCGCCAGCTCGTCGCGAGTGGATCCGAGCAGGGCGGCGCCCTCATCGACGCTCAGACCGGGCAAGCCATCCGATCACTCCACGATGCCGCGTTCGTCCTAAGCGCACAATTCAGCCACGACGGGCAACGCGTGCTAACCGCCGGCGACGACGGACGAGCGTTGGTCACTCCCGTCCAGTCGGGTCCGCCGCCGCTTGAACTGCGGCACTCCGACAAGTCGCCTGTCTACGAGGCCCGACTTTCGCCGGATGGACGAGAAGCCCTCACCGTGGGCGGGGACGGGCGGGCGCTCCTGTGGGACATCGCAGCACAAACCGCCACTGAGCTTCGACTTCCGGACGACGCCGGAGGCCTCTACTCCGGAGACCTCTCCAGTCGCCAGCTGCGAGTGGTCGTCGCGGGGGCCAGCGGCACCGTCTGGGTATTCGACGACCCAACCCGGCGTGGTCGCCTTCTCGCCGGCCAAACCGGGACGATCGAGCGTGTCCGGATCACCAAAGACGCGCGTCGTGTCGTGACCATCGGACAGGACGCCGTCGCCCGCGCGTGGGATCCCGCAACTGGAAAGCGAACCGACCGCCTTACAGGCGCGACCGCCGGACTACTCGATCTCGCAGAGTCGCCACGAGGCGACGCCATCGCCGTCTCAGCGAATGACGCCACTGCCCGCATCTATACGCTGAGATGAGAACTCAGGAGCGACGCATGCGGAAGCTCACACGCCAACCCTTCATCTTTGCCCTCGGCCTGATCATGGCCCTCGCGATCGTGCCCCAGGCCGCGTCGATCATCGCCCTTGACGGCATCGCCGCGGAGGCGGAAGTGGATCTCGACGCCGACGGCCGCCCGGAACTCATCACGGTCGAGGGATTCCACACCCTGCAGGCTCGCAAGCAGCTCGAGGATGGGTCGTTCATGGCTCCCAGGACGCTGGTCGACGTTGGCGACAACGACGCGATTCGCAAAGTCATCACCGCCGACTTTGACGGCGACCGACTTGTCGACGCCGTGTTGCTGTACGGGAACGCGCTCCATCTCGCGTACGGGCAATCCACGGCTACCGGGCCAACACTCGGGCCGCCGGGCCCCGTCGACGGCCCTCCGGGGATCGATGACTTCGCGCGGGCCGCCAGCGGAGACGTTGACGGCGATGGCCTCCCCGATCTGGTGGTGGCGACCAGCCAGGGTGTGTACACCTACCGCGGCCAGCGGACAATGTCAACGACGCGGGGGCTCTCCACGGTCCAGGTGATCCCAGCAGCGCCGACGGATTCCGGGAACGTCCAGATCGCGACAAGCCAGGGTCGCGGCGTCATCTACCTGGCGACGACGCGAGGCGTCAACGGCGTCGATGGACCGGTCGTCGCCGCAACGCTCACCGCGGGCCGCTGGAGCGTGTCGGGTCCGCTCACGGGCCCCACGGGCGTCTTCGCTGTGGGGCGGCTGGATGCCGATACGATTCCCGACCTTGTAACAACCCAGAACACCTTCGGTAGTCAGGCGCCCCCCATCAAGGTGCACATCGGGCAACCAGATGGGTCGTTTCGCGAGCGATTCTCCCTTCCTCTCCCCGTCTCGCAGTCCAAGGGCTATCTGCAGTCCATCGCGATCGGCCAGGTCGACGGACTGGAAGCCACGGACATCCTCGCCGCCCCAGGAGGGACTCAGCGACCCGCCGACCTGCTCCTCTTCGCAGGCCGGGTCGAGGGCGACTTCCAGGAAGCCGAACCCATCTCGCTCGGCGGCTTCGGTGAAAATCAGCCCTCCGGCATCGCGGCCTCGAGGTTGCGGGTCGTCGACCTCAACGGCCGCCCCCCAGACGAGGTGATTCTGTCCGGAAACGTCTCCGGGCCCCGGGCCGGGGTCGGCGAGGTGCGCGCCAAGTACCCGAACCTCCAGGTCTCGGCTCCCCGCACCAGCGCTGTCCGCGCGCAGCCGTTCACGCTCCCGATACTCATCCGCAACGCCGGCGCCCGCGACGCAACAAGCGCCGTCGCAACGCTGACCCTCCCAACGGGCATCTCCCTCGAAGCCGGCGGAGGGACACCCGAATGCTCCGAACCTGGACCGCTCGTATGCCGCCTCGGGACACTCGCTCCAGGGATTTCCCGCCAACTGAACATCACGCTCCGCGCCTCCTCGGTCGGCACGGCCTCGGTCGGGTTGGGACTCACAGGCGCCCAGGTAGACCTCGATCGCTCCGACAACACCGCGACCGGGCAGATCGTGGTCACCGAGCCACCGCCACCGCCGCGCCAGCCCTACGATCTTCGAGTCACCGCCGGGACGGATCTCCTAGCGACGTATGGCGCCACGGTCCGTGTTCTGTTCACGGTCACCAACCGATCTCAAGCCACGGCCGAGAACGCACGGCTGCTGGTCACAGTCGACGGGCGCCTCGCCCGAATCGATCTACGCGGCCCAGGGACCTGCACCGTCGCCAAACCGTCGATATGCACGATCGGGACGCTGCGCACCGGGCAAAGCCGGACCGTCGATTTCAGCGGGCCTGTGAAGCGAGTCGGCGATTTCCCCGTCGGCGCTACCGCGACCGCGGAAGGAACCGACCAGACTCCCTCAGACAACACCGACGCGCTCACAATCAGCGTCACCCGGGGTAAGGTGACCGCTGAAACGAACCGGCCAACGAGCGGTGCCGACCGGCTCGTCGGCACCCCCCGCGCCGACCGGATCTCGGCGCGAGCGGGTAACGATCTGCTCCTCGGCTTGGGAGGCGATGACACCCTGCGAGGCGGGCCAGGCAACGACACACTGCGGGGTGGGAGTGGCAGGGACCTCCTGATCGGCGGTCCCGGAGTCGACACGATGGAAGGCGGCACTGGCCTAGACCGAATCGAGGCGGCCGACGGGCAGCGAGACACGATCCGCTGCGGGCCGGGCCGAGACTCGGTGCGGAGCGATCGCGTGGATGCCGTCGCTCCCGACTGCGAGCGAGTGCAACGCCGGTGAACAAGGCCCCCCGGTGACCCCGTGTCAACGACGCCCTTCTCCGGCGAGACAACGACCCAACGTGTGATCGAACTGATTTAGGCGAACCATGGCCTGGGTGGCGGGGCCGGTGATGGACAGTTCGATCGCGACCTGTCGCAGCCGGTTGGCGAACAAGCTGGCAAGCCACTACGGCGGACTGAGATGATCTGCCGAGAGTCCGGCTCATCTGTCGGTCTCGACCGACGTCCGCCTCGGATGGAGTTCCCTGTTGAACGATCCGCCATACACACCCCGCCCGCTACCGACCGAGGCCGTTGCTCTACCGCCAGATCTCACTCGATTGCTTGAGCGACTGGCCGAGAACGCCCATGACCACTGGGCGGCACGACGGATCTCGGAAGGCTGGGTCTGGGGACCCCAGCGCGACGATTCAAAGAAGACGCACCCCGACCTGATCGCCTACGACCGATTGAACGAGGCTGAGAAGGCATACGATCGCACGACCGTACTCGAAACGCTGAAGGCAATGATCGCACTCGGCTATCGGATTGAGCGTGAGCACCCAGCCGACTGAGGGCCTTCGACCGCCGTCGTCCCGTTCGGGGGACAGCGAGGCGGTCGGCGCGGCGAAGCGCTACCTCAGACCTCCCGCGTCGACGCTCAGACTGGACGTGGCTCAAGAACTCGTCAATGCACTGAAAGCTGAGCACGCGTTCAGCTACGCAAGACGACTACTGTCCGAGCTTCGGGTCCGCCAAGCCGCAGGACTCGGAGGGCTCGCGGCGTGGTTCCGTCAGCAACAAGCCGTCTGCACGTACAAAGACACCGACCGACCTGCCGGATCGAGACTCGACGAGGCCTTGGCGGTCCTCAGCCAAGACGAGGACCTCGACCGAACAACCGACCAAGAAAGCCTCGGGATCGCCGGCGCGATCTACAAGCGGCTGTGGGTAGCTCGAGGAGACCCGAGAGACCTCGAGCGCTCACGACGCTTCTACCTTCGTGGCTATGAAGCCAAACCCTCCGACGACCACGGATACACAGGGATCAACGCCGCATTCGTTCTCGACGAGCTTGCCCGCCTCCGTCGCCTCGACGATCAAACCGATCAGGAGGCGCAAGCCCTCGAGCACTCCGCGGACGAGATCCGCCGAGCCCTGATCGCGACACACTCGCCCGTCGACCCAACGGAGCAGGTGCCCCCATGGCGAAGGCTGGTCCTCATCGAGTCGTACGTCGGCCTTGGAAGGATGGCTGACGCCCAGGCAGAAGCCGATCGCCTGGAGCCCCTCCCACCGTGGGAACTCGAGACTGCCGCACGTCAGATCACCTCCTTGGCACGCATGCGTCGCGTCGACGCCGAAATCGAGCCCGTCCTTCGTGGACTCGCGAAGGGACACTCGGAGGTCTTCGCCGCCGCGATCAGCGACGAGAAGGTCGGGCTCGCACTCTCCGGAGGTGGCTTCCGAGCCGCGTTCTTCCACCTCGGTGTCCTCGCCGACCTCGCCGAACGTGATCTCCTGCGGCGAGTAGAGGTGCTCTCCTGCGTCTCAGGCGGCTCCATCGTCGGAGCCCAGTTCTACCTGGAGGTCCGCCATCTCCTCAACACGGTCGCAGACGGCGACCTCACGCCGGATCACTACGTCAGGCTCGTCACCAAACTCATCTCTGACTTTACCTCCGGCGTCCAAGAGGACCTGAGGAACCGCCTCTTCGGACGCCTCTGGGGGCACCTGAGGACGCCACTGGGCGCACCTGACTTCCTCACCAGGCGACTCGGGGCGCTCTTCGAGGATCACCTTTACGCGCGGGTCAACGATGGCGAGACCAAAAAGCGCGAGATCAGCGGCCTGTACATCTCACCGCGCGGAGCGACCGGCTTCCGTCCCGCCCGGGACAACTGGTCGCGCCTAAACAAGGCGCCCGTCCTCGTGCTCAACGCGACGACGATGAACACCGGCCACCTGTGGCAGTTCACGGCGTCATGGATGGGCGAGCCGCCGCCTGACGAGGTCACCCGGGTGGTTGACGGGAACGACTGGCTCCGCCGGATGTACTACCACGAGGCCCCGGAAAGGCACCAGCGCGTCCGTCTCGGGCAAGCGGTGGCGGCATCGGCATGCGTACCGACTCTCTTCCCGCCACTGGAGCTTCGCCAGCTCTACGCGGGTCGCACGGTTCGTCTCGTGGACGGGGGAGTTCACGACAACCAAGGACTCCAGTCGCTCTTCGAGCAAGACTGCAACGTCATCCTCGTCAGCGACGGTAGCGGCCAGATGGGTACCCTGAGCGATCCACTTTCCGACCCCGTCGCGGTCGCGATGAGGTCTCAGGGAATCCAGGGAACCCGCGTGAGGGTTGGGCAGCTCCTCGATCTCGCGACGCGCCGCAGGGCCGGACTCCTGCGCGGCGCGGCGACGCTCCACCTGCGACGCGGCCTCGTCGGCCAAGCCGTGGACTGGATCGACTCGGACGACCCCTGGCCACCCCAACGCGTCGAACTATCGACGCCGTACGGCATTCCGACCCGTGTGCAACAACTCCTCTCCGAGATACGCACCGACCTCGACGCCTACTCCGACACCGAAGCAGCCGCCCTCATGCTGAGCGGCTACAAGCAGTCCAAGGCCACCATCCACGCGGGCGGCTGGCCGACAATCGCCACCGCCCAAGGCGAACCCCTCGTCCCAGCGCATCACGCCGTGCCCTGGACATTCCTGTCCCTTGATGTGGAACTCACCGAACCCGCGACGACCACCCCCATCGAGCGGCTGCTCCGAATCGGCGCCGCGCGCCTGTTCAAAGCATTGCGCTCTCTTCCGCGCGCCGGCATCGTCGCCACAGGCAGCGCCGGGGCCGCCGCCGCCACCGCGATCGCAGGGGCGACGTGGGGCGGAGTGGGGTTCAGTTTCGCCGTCCTAACTCTCGCCGCATTGATCGGAATCGCCGCCCTGCGAGGCATCTCCGGCAGCAACAAGACACTCCGAAAGACGCTGTCCGGGTCAATCCTCGCGCTCGTAGGCGCCTTCGTGCTCGCACCCACCTCCTACGCGAGTCGACTCATGAAGGGCACGTTCCTGCGGGCCGGGAGACGACCCGAACCAGCCAAGGACCTCGCCGTCGCCGATCGGACCAATCCGGTCTCCTCGGAGCGCGAAGCCTCGAGGTCGGATTGACCGATCCCCACCGATCAGGAAGCATCGACACACTTGAAGCGTACGAGGATGGTCAGCCAGAGACGCGTCCGTGCCCCCTCGACGGCCGTGGCACTGAAGTCGACAGCCGTGTGTGTGCTACTGCTCGAAGCGAGCGAGCCTCCCTTGGAGAAGCCGGCGACTTGCGAGCGGGCGCTGATCGGTGTGGCCACCTTGACCCTAGGGGTTCGTCCGCCTGACAGCTTCTGGAGCTTTCGTCAGATGGACTTTCTCGAGTTGCTCAGGGTTACTGAGCGCGAACGGGCTCACACTCTGGAACGGAGGTAGGCATGGCCGATGACTTCTTCCAACGGCATCTAGCTACTTCCCCCTGAAAAACGGTTGAGCGGTGGGCGGGTGGTGCCATGATCGGATCGGGGTTGTGGATCGTCCCGATCTGGCCTGGTTTTTCATGTGAGGGCGATGATCCGGTCGAGGTTGTGGGTGAATATTCGGCTCTTCCGGTTGGAGTAGGGCGCGGGGGTAGGGGGTAGCGCGGGGTAGGCGTCAGGGACCTCGGTCATTGTTGCGGCTTCTCAACGGCTGCGACGACGAGGGAGATCCCTGACGATGAGTGACGCTACCGGCCTTGCTGAGGCGATGCTCGGGCTGCCCGGTTTCCGGGTGCTTGGGGTCGTGCGGAGCGATGTTGAGGTCGTGATCGAGATCGAGACGACCGCGGAGCGGGCGGGCTGTCCGGGGTGTGGTGTGGTGGCGCGCGCTCATGAACGGATGAGCGTCGAGTACCGGGATCTCGCGGTGTTCGACCGTCCGGCGCGGCTTCGGTGGGTCAAGCGCCGGTGGCGTTGCGAGGAACCTGCCTGCGCGGCGTGTACGTGGACGGAGTCCTCTCTTGAGTTCTCGGCTCGGTGCCTTCTGACCAACCGGGCGGCGCTTGAGTGCTGCTTGCAGGTTGGACTCAACGCCCGCCCGGTCGCGCAGATGGCTCGTGAGCTTGGGGTGGGTTGGGACACGGTGATGGCCGCGGTGACCGAGCACGGCGAGCCGCTTGTTGACGACCCCGGCAGGGTCGGCAACGTCACCGCTTTGGGGGTTGATGAGACGACGTGGCTCACCGCGAACCGAGACCATCCCACGCTGTTTGCGACCGGCCTCGTGGACCTTGATCGGCGAATCGTGATTGACGTCATCACCGGAAACACCAGCAACGACCTCAGTTCCTGGCTCGATGGGCAACCGCCCTGGTGGCTCGCCGGGATCGGCATCGTCGCAACCGATCTTGCGGAGTCCTACCGCCGTGGGCTTGCCGGGCGCCTTGACCAGGCCACCCGGGTGGCCGATCCTTTCCACGTCGTGCGGGTCGCCAACCGTTGCCTTGACAAGGTCCGTCGCCGCGTGCAGAACCAGACCCTCGGACACCGCGGACGCAAACCGGATCCGCTGTACCGGATCCGCAAGCTGATGCTCACCGGCACAGAACGCCTCGAGGGCACCGGCCTTGACCGGATGCTTCTGGGCCTGCGAGCCGGCGACCCAGACCAAGAAGTGCTCGGCGCGTGGCTTGCCAAGGAATCAGTCCGCGACGTCTACCTCACAGACAACCCCGATGACGGCGCGCTCTTGCTCGACAAAGCCATCGAAGGGTGCCGCACCGACACCGTCACAGAGATCCGGGCCCTCGGCAGGACTCTCAACCGTTGGCGCGCAGAGATCCTGGCCCACCACACCACCGGCGCCTCGAACGGCCCCACCGAAGGCCTGAACCTCCTCATCAAAAAGGTCAAACGCGCCGGCCACGGCTTCCGCTCGTTCACCAACTACCGGCTCCGCATCCTCCTCCACGCAGGCGGCGTCAACTGGCCCGCCACACGGCCCCCCGCCCCGCGCATCCGAAACCGCCCGCCCTACTGAAACCGGAAGGGCCGAATATTCCGTGTCCGATCCAGATCCGGGCTCCGCTATGGCCTTTGAGGCGGGTGCGGGCGAGTCCGTGGCGTCGTTTGAGGTGGCTGATGCGTCCCTCGCACCCGGCTCGGAATCGGTAGCGGCGGCGCCAGCCGCGGGTGTGTTGGATCGGGTCGCCTCTGCCTTGACTGTTGACCCGTCAATCGAGGGGACGGTGGTATGGGTTGCGGTGGAGAGTGGCTGCCTTTGTCTTTGCCCGGAGCAGGGCAGCCAACTCTTCATCCCTCTCCAGTGCGCGGACGATCTCGTCTAGGCCACGTCTAGGCCGCATAGGACCACGAGGCTCCCGCGAACGAGTGCATCGCGATGCTGGGACTCCACCGCGGCTGTAAAGCCGCTGGCTGAAACAAGTATGCCGCGTGCCTGAGCGCGGCTGTGCACGCGTACGAGGTGCTGTGCCGCGTCCCCGGGTCCTACTGGAACCTTCAGCCACTTCACTTCAACGAGGTAGAGGTCTCCGTCGAGACCGATGACGCCGTCGATCTGTTCGATCACTCCTTCGCCCGGCTCGCCTTTGACGGTGAACGCCTCATGAATCAAGATCCCGCTCGCCTCGAAGAGGTTGTTGAGAACGGCCTCAAGTTGCTTAACTCGAAGCTGGGGGTCTTCTTCATTGAAGAGTCCATAGAACTCGGAACGGAGTTGGGCGAGGGTCTCACGCTGATCTTGAAGTTGCTGCGCCTTGGCTCTGGAGGCCGCGAGACGCTCGCCTTCGGCTGCGTCCGCCCGATCTCTCATACGTGTGAAGGAGTCCCGCCGGTTGACGAGCGCCCTGACCTGGGCCACGAGTCCCTGCGCGGCCAGTAGGTCCTTCGGCCAGCATGTCGAGAACTCCTCGAACTCGACGACCCGCCGCACAACCTCTCGCCGTGCGGCGAGCGTGGCATCGCCTCGCTCGTTGAGTGGAGCAAGGATCCGGCGAACGATCTCGAACTTGTTCAGGCTTTCTCGTCTGGTCCGCAGTTGGTTGTCTACCGGACCCAGGATCGGACGGGGAACGCCGGCACCTTGGAAGAACTGGATCACGTCTCGTTTTGACCGGAACAGGCGAGGAATCGTTTCGACCAAAAGTGGAAGGAGGTCAGCCGGCCAGTGATACGCAGCGTCCGCGGAACGTGAAGCGTCTTGTGCACTATCTGTGTTCGTCTCGGTCCTCCAATTCATCTGCCGATCCTGATGTGCTAGGGCCGCGCTTCGAGTGCAAACTGGGAGAAGTCCCCTGAGAGGAACTCGATCTTGAAGTGCCCCGTTGTCTTTCGTCCAGAGCACTCGACCATCACATCAATGTCATACACCCCGTATGGCAGTCGCCAAGCAGGGTTTTGCCAGTTGGGGTACTGGTAGGCATCGACTCCGAAGACGAATGCCTCATTCTCATTCTGGCGTAGAACCAGAACGGCCACTTCGCAGACCTCACCAGAAGCCACATCGGCGCGGAGCCGGTCGGTCGCGAGGTCTGGCGCGAAGGTCGACGCGAAGGTCGACACGACCGAGGGCTGGCCACTCTGAGTCAGCACGACGTTTTCCCTCAGCGGTTCGGGTTTGTGGCTCCACCCCAAACTCACCGGAGGCAGCAGCTTCTTCCCGCTGGATGCCTCTCGAACAACAGTCGACACCACGCAGCCGGAGGCGGCGTCCTGCGAGATCACGGGAGACACGATCGGCAGAGGCCTATTGGTGACTTCCACGACGGCGAACATCCAGGGAACAGGGGATGATGGCCGCCATCGGTTCGCCCGCAGACTCAGCCGCGGCCGCTTCGCCCATTCGACGAGCGCGGGTATGCCGATTGCGAGGCAAATACCGATTACCGCCAGGGTCCGATCCATGGAGCCAGATGGTAGTGGTCAGGCACGACGACGATGCGTCCCGCGAACGGGCCCGCTAGTCGGGGCGCCCAAGGCCAGCGCGTTTCGACGGCGCCTCGATGAGCATCCGGAATCTGCGGCACTGCTGGAGCATCTGCAGGAGCGCGATCGCCCGAGCGGGGGCGACAAAGATCTCTACCTCAGAGTCGTCAGCCGAGTGCGCAGATGTCGGGTCGCCTGTTCCGTCATTGCTTGGCATCATCTCGGAGGGCGGCGGTCGAAGCCAACCAAGCGGTTTGAGGAAGACAGGGCACCCTGTGCCCTCAGACTACTCAGAGGCGCAACGTCGCATTGTTTGCGGAGGACGCGGCCTCGCGGATCTGTCGGGCAACCAGGCAGAGCGCGCGATGCCGGCCACGAGGACTCGGGCCGACGAGACCCCGCGGGTAGCGGCGGGAGCGGAGGACGCTTCGATGGTCGCCGGAGGAACTGAGACTCTCGGGCGCCACGGTCGGATCTCTCCCATCGCTTCGACAGGACCTGGACCACTCCTCATCGCAGGGAAGCCGCGGCCCCCGAGGAAGTACCCCCTGCATGGGTTCCTGCCGTGGTCTGCGCACGCCCGCACGGCGCTCAAGCGGTCGCCGGCGATCCCCGACTGCGAGCGACTCGTCGGGCGCCGACTTGCGTGGCTTCAATCGGTACGGTGCCGGGTGGCTGCATATCGAGCAGAAAGAGACTGACGCAGCATGACCGAACGCCTACGGATCGTCGCCTCCCGCAGGTACGGGACGCTGTCACCGCTCCGGTACCCCGGCGGAAAGGCCGCGTTGGCCGGGCTGTTCGCCGATGTCATTGCTCACCTGGAGATGAGCAAACCCCGGTACGTGGAACCATACGCCGGGGGCGCCGGAGCCGGAGTCGCGTTGTTGCGCCAAGGCATCATCGATCACCTCGTCGTCAACGACATCGATCCGTCCGTCCATGCGTTCTGGCGAGCGGTGGTCGAGCACAACGATCAGTTCGTCGCGATGGTGCGCAGCGTTCCCTTGTCGATCGCCGAGTGGACGCGACAACGCGAGATCTACCGGGCCCGCAGAGAATCCGACGTGCTTGGACTCGGCTTTGCCTTCTTCTACCTCAACCGCACGAATCGCTCCGGCGTACTGAATGCGGGCGTCATTGGCGGACAAGCTCAATCAGGAAGGTACAGAATCGACGCTCGATTCAACCGCGACACGCTTGCTGAACGCCTCGAGGCAATCGGCGCGCTCGCAGACCAAATCACAGTACTCGACCTAGATGGCCGGAGCGTAATTCAGCGCTACGGCGGTGACAGTTCAACCCTCATGTACATTGATCCACCATACTTCCGAGCCGGTTCGGACCTTTACCTGAATGCTTTTGACGGCCGCGATCACAAGGCGCTCTCGGAGATCGTGGACACGGTCGATAAGGCACACTGGCTCATGACCTACGACCTTGCCCCACTTATTGAGCGGCTGTACGCCTCTCATTTCCAATGCCGTCTTGAAATCAGTTACTCCGCGCATCATCCGGGCCGGGCAGAGGAGCTGGTCGTTGCTTCACCCGCCGTCTCAGAAGCACTATCGCGCCTCACGGCGCCGGCCGTCGGAGTAGGTGTCTGATGAGGGGGTTCACCTGCTTCCAGGCGCGCCGAACGTCGGCTGCATCGACGACGGCATCCGCGCTGTGAGAAACGAGGTTGAACCACTGGACCGAACCCGGCTTCTGTGCCGATCCTGATTGAATCGTGTTGATCACATCCTTGAGCGCCTTGACGGACGCGTAGGCCGAGCTAACTCGGCCAATGACGGCGCCAAGCTCACCCACCACCGGCGTAGTTGTCGACTCGAAATGGAACTTGATCGTGGATTCCAAGACGGAGCGCAGTAGCATTGCTGTAGCCGCCGGAAACTGAGCCACGTTGATCGCTCGTAGCTCGTGGTACCTGCCTTTGAGGTTTACCGAGGCATCAGTAAAGTCGACACCAGACAAGTCAAGCGTGTGTTTCGTGTCTGGGTGATTCGGGCCACGGACAGCCGAGGATGCCTCAGCGGCCGGTTGGCCTGCGGTAGCTCCACTCCTGCTCGGTGCGAGTGCTGGAGACCCGAGAGCGCCTGGCGGCGCCGATGAACCCGACGAGGTACCGCCCGTACTCAGTGGACGCCCCGCCTGGGTTGGGTCGGTTAGGAGCACCACGAGGTCGGAATGCGCATCATCGGTCCTTCTAAACGCCGCGGACCGAGTGTTGAGCCTGCCGGCACGGAACCCATTCACCAAGTACTCGAGAGCTGCGAGCTGAGACTCCGATAGCTCGTTCGCGACTTGCCGGGGACTGGAGCCTTTTGGGAGCAAGAAGCCCTCACCGTCGAACTCCATGCCAATTGCCGCAGCGATCTCCTTACTGCGGTAGGCATACTCAAATGCCGACATCCGCAGGTCGTCGCTCGCCGCGTAGTCCCGGAGGCTCGGATCCTTGAACTGTGCGGCGGACAGAAATCTACGCGCCACGGCCATCTTGACGAACCGCACGACATCAACGTCCGGATACTGCGCCTTCACATCATCAACGGTCGTGCTCGCGTCGAGGAGCGAGTAGTAGAAGGTTGCTTGCTGGTCACGGCTCCAGCGCCGCTTGGAGAGTCCAGTGTGAAGGCGAGCGATGTGCGGGGCCGCGGTCGCCCGATCCGGAGCCACCAGTACGCGGATGACGGTCGGTAGGTGCTGAGCTTCGACGGCGTACCGCTTCAGTAGGGCTCGGACCTCACCGTCATGTCCAGGGACGAGCGACGGGTCATGGAGTGCCTTGAGTGCACTGACTCGCCGGTTCCCCTCGAGTACCACGTAGTCGGATCCGCTTGCCATAACGATGGGTACCTCGTTGTCGAAGTATCCGTCGCGCAGGATGAGGCGGGCGGCGCCCATGACGTCCTCTGAGGCGAACAGATACTTCAGCGCAGCGGCCTCGTCGTCACGTTGCGTCGGTATACGGTAGTTCTCAAGATCCAAGCGAAGGTCGGCAACGCCAACCTCGATGATGGGCAACGGAACGTACGCCATGACTTTCCTCCTCCCGTCCGACAACCCGACGTATGCCGAGACCGAGCCCGAGTAGAACGATCGCCTTCCTGGACCAGGAAAGTCCCGCCAGGCGACTGCCCTAGCCCCCAGAGTTGCCGACAGCGGGGGCATTCTGTCACGACGACGCGCGCAGTGATCTCGTCAGCGATTCAGCCTCGTGGTCCGCGGATCGAGGTAGGCCTGCCGTTCGGCAGGTTCTGTCGGTGCGTAGCGAGCCGTCGTGCCGTCGACCACTCGTTCACTCTCAAGGCGACGAGCAATCGCTGCCTGAACAAACTGGCTGACGGTATGCGAGCCTTTCGGTTGGCCACCGTTTCGGTGGATGACGCAGTCGCGCACTTCCTGGACGAGGCTCTCTCGAAGACGCGCAACCACAGGCCTGGACTCGCGCTGGGGCCCCTCGGACCGCGTTGCTCGACCGGTGCGCGTTCCGCGCTTGGGTTTGATGCCTTGGCTGGCGTAGTCGGGGTAGCGTTCGCCGACGCCGTCCTTCTGTCTCCGCCGGTCGAGTTCGACCTGAACGGCTCCGGCGACAAAGTCGCTGATGGTCCGCGGCCCAGGCTGCCCGTCGTGGGCGCGGTAGACGAGCATGTCGATGATCTCTTCGACGTGGTCAGGTTCGACGTAGGCCTTGAGGGCGGCGAGTCCCCTGTAGCGTTTCTTCGGGTTTTCGATGCGCCGGAGGTCGTCGGACGGCGCGGGTAAGGCGTCGGGGTTTCGCCAGGGTGCTTGGATCGGGACGTGTTGCCAGCCGCGCGGAAGCTGCGGGCGTAACGTTGGCGCCTCGGTCGGCGCTTCTGGGGTCCCGATCCGGAATTCGCTTAGCGCTGTCTCGGTCGGGTCGCCGATTCGGAACTCCGGCTGGCCGATGCGGAACTCGGATTCGCCGATTACGAACTCACCGCCCTTGGCCGGCGGGGTCTCGGCCGCTGGAGGCGAGGGTGTCTTCTCGGTGGGTTTGCGCCGGGGCATGTCACCTCTACCGTATAGGTGATACCCACGGAGATCGAGGGGCTCAGACTCTTGATCGCGGGCCGGGAGGGTTAGGATCGCGTGGTGCCGGACCACGTTGAGCTTCCACGGTGGGCGGTCGCGTTCCTGCGCGAGCTGCCCGCGACGCGCGAACGGGTCGCGGACGTCCTCGGACTCGAGGACGACGACGCGGCCGCTGGCCTCGAGGATCTGACGGCAGGGAACTGGGCCGTGCCGCTCGCCGGGCGCGGCTCACGGGTCTGGTACCCGGTCGGTCCGGGGGTGGCTGCGGATTCGGGTCGGCCGATCGCGGTCCGGGTCCTGGCGCTGCTACCAGCGACGACCAGCCAACTACGCGCTGATCTTCAGGATCTGTCGGGTCGTCAGTTGTCGAGTGCGTTGAATGATCAGCGTCGTGCCGGGCGGATCGAGCAGATCGGCGAGGTCTGGCATCTCATCCGCGTGGAGGACGAAGCCGCCGAGTAGGGAGCCGCCGGTCGGACCGGGGTTCACTGGTCTCGGTCCTTGGATCAGTGTGTCCGGTCGATCCTCGGCGTGTGCGTGCCGGGGGTGGTTGTGGCATTGCTTTGGGGCCCTGCCCGACGCCCTCATTCGGGTGTCAAGGCACCCGATCACCCGTTCCGGCTGACCGCCCCTTCGGGGCTTCGGGGCCCGCCTTGACGCCCGCCGGGCGCCGGGCTCCTTGGGTCTTCGCAAGCCCAACCACCCCCGAACGCCCCAATCGAGGGGCCGGGGACCTTTTCGAGATCCAAGGGAGGATCCAGAACTATGAACTCAGTGTTTGTTCAGCTCATCGGCCGCCCACACCACCGACCCGACCACCAAGCCCGCCGGAACCAAGACGGTCTGCAAGATGAATCGCTGTCGGCCGAACCAAGGGGACCGGCGCGGACTTCATCGACGCCCACACCTGGGGCAAACTCGCCGAGACCTGCGCCGAGCACCTCGCCAAGGGCCGCCTGATCGCCCGCGACGGCAGGTTGCGCCACGAGGAATGGATCACCGAGGGCGGCAAACGCCACAGGGTAATCGTCGTCGCCGATGAGATCCGGTTCCTCGACAGGCCTCCCGCCAAGACCGAGTAGACCTTTCGGCGCTTGGGGATCCGGGGCTTTGGGGCCGCGGGTCCCCAGCTTGTTGACTGTGTTGAGCGTCCCAACGGACTTGGGGCGGTACCCGGGGAGGCCGGTCGGGTTGGCGGTCTGGCTACCGTTTGTGAGATCTATGACCTGTGCCCTGCAGACGGTGAGGATCCGATATCGCGTGTGTTGAGCTGGATCCTGGGTTTCGGCGCGTCCTTGTTGCGGCGCGTCGCCGAGCGGGCCTGACTCAGACCCAGGTCGGGGCGAGCTGCGGTGTCCATCAGACCATGATCGGCTGATCGAGCGTGGTCTCCAAGATCCATCGCCGGAGCTTTTTGACCGGATCGCTGTTGCCGTCGAGCTTGATGAGGAGGACGCCGCTGGGGTGAGGTCCGGGACGTGGGCACCCGGCGGCAGGGTCCGTTTTCCTGACGACGACTTCGCGTAGCTCCCGCTCCGCGATCCCTTCGCGAAGGAGGTGCTCGTCTGCCTGCCTCAGAGTTTGTCTCCGGGGGTGGGTCGGCCCGGGGGCGCGCGGGTTTCGGACTCGACTTTGGGTGAGGTCCTGGGGCGTGTTTTCCAGACTTTCAGATGTCGCCTTCGCGTTCTGTTCGCGGGATAACTCGTGGATGCAAAACACTCCCTCATGCTCGGTCCTGGCGTCGATGAAGTTCGGTCGTTGCCGTTTGTTCTCTGTCCTTGTCGCTGGCGTGGTGTTGGTCGCGTTGGTCTCAGGCGGTGTTGTGGGTTCCGCTCGCGCGGCCCAGGCTGGTTGTGTCAAGCCGCCGGTTGGTGTGGGCGTGCCTAAGGGGGCTGAGCGCGGAGTGGCACGGCCCGATGACCTCGGACGCCTCACGGGCCTTCCTGACTCGGGGGTCACGCCTGCGCCGGTCGACGCCCTCGCCTACACGGTGAAAGTCGACGCGACACCGTGGAGCCGGCGGCTGAACCGTGGCGCGTTCGTCCCGACGCTCTACACGCGGTGCCAACGCGGCGGCGAACTTCCCACGATTGCGGGGAATGTCGCTCCAGGCGACTACAGCGGGGTGATCGGGCAGGCCGGTTGGCCGATCATTCTGCGTGACCCGGCCGGGGCGGTGGTCACGACGTCCAAGACAACCGGTGGTGGGCGGTACCGGATCGCGGGTGCCCCCGTCGGCCAGGGGGGCGCGTGGACGGTGAGCCTCATCACGCGATCCGGTGAGCGCATCGTCGCGCGGGTCCTTGTCCGCGTCGATCCGACGCTCACCGACTCACACGGCTACCGTGACGGTCTGCTGAGCGTTCGAGGTCGCGTGAGCGCTCCGGGGATGGTCACGGGTAAAGAAGTACTCCTTGAATGGCGCGACCGGGCTCAGGCTCGTTGGCGGCCTGCTGCCAGAACCCACACCGACGCGACGGGAGGGTTCACATTCGGGTACCGGTTCGCTCGACCCGAGGTCGCCACCGTCGTCACGATGCGTGTCGTCGTGCCAACTGAACTCGGATGGCCATACGCCGAGATCAACGGCAAGCCGTGGATTCCAAACCCCAAGGCGACGACGAGTCCCGCCCCTCAAAGCGCCTGAGAAGCGTTCACGAGACCCCGTTCGGCGGTCCGCGACGCGCGACCCGAGGTAGCGCAACAGCCCGAGCGATCCGCCCCTTCCTGTCATCGAGGCCAAGCACGGCACTTGGTCGGTCGCTCCGATATCGGCAATCCGGTGTTGCGCAACGTGAACGGCATCGCCCGACGGGACGGAGGGCGTCGCTTCTGGCGCGCGCCGTGTGGCCATCGTTTGTTCTATCCGGGCCGCGCATCACGACCCACACCGTCTGTGCATCCCTTGGCCTGGACACGAGCGCGACACGATCCCCTACATCGCAAGTTGGGCGACCGGTGACGCACTCACCGCGGTTCGGACCGCAGCGGAGACGATCGACCCGATCGCGGGCAAAGCTCGAAGACGCCCTCCCCGACGGGACCGCTTAGGGTAGGAACTCGGCCTGGATGTCGGCGTTCGTGACGGGCGCTGTTTGCTTGGCGGTGCGCGTCGGGGCGGGTGCCGCCTTCCTCACAGGCACGTACGCGGCTGCCCTCGACCCTCGACGTTGGGACGCCGCGGGCGTCGAGGTCGTCGCCTTCGGCGGTGTCTGACGGGTCGCGGTCGCTTTCCCGGCGCCTCGCCCGGCCGCGTGAGAAGTTGGCCCGGCGTGTTTCGCCTTGCTCGGTTGTTTGGCGGCTGGGGTGACGTGCTTGGTGGTCGCCTGCCCAGTCGTCGAACGCCCAGGATCTGGTGCCACGTCGGTGCGCGAAGCGACGAGCGCCCCGACCCCGATCGCCATCGTCGCCACCACACCCGCGACGACCAGAACCCGACCCCGACAAACACCACCCGCCGACAACGGCGGACCGGAACGCGCTTTGTCCCGGTCATCGTTCCGAGAGGCGCTCTCGAGCTGGCCGCCGGCGATCGGGACGAGGTCCTCATCCGACCACCTCCACAGCGTCGGAGCCGAGGCCGGTACGAGCACGGGTTCGGGCTCCGGACAATCGACGACCGTCGGCTCATCGTCGGGGACATCGTCGCCCACGGGATCCGCGGCCTCCGGCGAGACGGCGCTCAGCTCCGGTAGCTCAACGATGTCGCTTGCCTTGACCGCAGTCGACTGTTTGCCGTGGCCGTCGAACACCCGACTGCCAGGTTGGGTGACCCAAGCAAGCGGCGCCATCAGTGCTTCCAGCCGCCAGCGCAGATACCCGAGTCGGTACTCCGGATCCTCCAACCGCGGCTCATCGTAGGCTGCCGCGAGGCGGGCGATGCCCTCACCGGCAAGGGCCCGGTACCCCTCGACGCTCACCCCGACGGCCGCGTCGCCGTGACCGGCGAGCGCCACTACCGCATCCGTGTCATCCCAACCAAGGAGTCTCAGGACCGTCGCCTCCCGGCCCTGCCCGAGCCCCTCCAAGCGACCGAGCAGATCGAGCCGCTCATCGCGATGGTCCTGCCACGACTTGCCCTTGCGCCCAAGGCGGGCCTCGTGCCCGCTCGGCGTCGCGGCGATGTAGCGGATCGCCTCCATCACCCAGTCCATCAGCCACTCCGCCCGCGGGACGATCCGCGCCACGCTACCGCTCGTCTGGTCGACGGCAGGCTGACTCTCGTCAACCATCCTGATCGCCTCAACCACGACCGCGTGCGTATCGATCCTTGGAGCCAGCGAGCAGGCCGTCTCGGCAAGCTCAACGTACCGGTCCAAGACCAGACGCGTGAACGCCAACCGAAACGCATCATCCTCGTGAGCCCGACTCATCAGCTCCAGCCACTCCCGTCCAAGTTGACCGTGCGGGTCGCGCCACGCCTCCCGGTGGCGAGCGCGACCCGCCATCAACGCTAGAACCCACCTCGCCAGCAGGGCACCAACGTGAGTCGAAAGACACCTCCCCACAAGCACAGTCCAAGACCACAAGCACGAGAACCACCCCGATCAAGAAACGACGCTCCATCAGGGTTTGTCCACCGACGCTCGCCTGTGGACAAACCCTCAAGCCTCCGAACTCGGCCTGTGGACAACCTCCAGAACCTCGGAGAAGCTAGACCTTGGCGCAGTTGCACTATTAGTGCCTAGCAGTCACAGTGACAAAGTGTCACTAAGCACGTGTCAACCGCGACTAGCGATCTGCCCAACGGCCGCGGACGATCAATGCTGACGATCCGCGCCGCCAGGAACCCCGGGTACTACGAGACCCCGGAGTTCGCGCGCGACGACTACTACACCGAACGCGGAGGCACCCCCGGCCAGTGGACCGGACGCGGCGCCGAGACCCTCGGCCTCGCAGGATCACCGTCTCGCGGGCAGCTTGAGCAGCTCCTCTGCGGGGAGAACCCTGCCACCAATGAGCGACTCCACGGACTTCGGGAAGGGCGTCGAAACGCCGGTTTTGACCTGACGTGGACCGCCCCGAAGAGCATCTCGGTCCTCCACGCCGTCGGAGATGACCGGGTACGAGCGGAGGTCCTTGCCGCTCACCAGGCCGGGGTTCGTTCCGGGATGGACTACCTTGAACGCTTCGAATGCCAGGCCCGTCGAGGGGCGGGTGGCCACCAGATCGTGGAGGCCGGCGGGTTTGTCGGAGCTGCGTTTACACACGAACTCAGCCGAACAGGCGACCCGCACCTGCACACGCACCAGGTGATCGCAAACGCCGTCCAAGGACCAGAGGGACGCTGGTCGGCCCAAGACATGCGCCCCGTCTTCTCCGCGGCGAAGACGGCCGGGACGATCGCTGAAGCCGTGACGCGGGCGCAGCTCACGGACCGACTGGGCGTCAGGTGGGGTGAGGGCACAAAGGGCACCGCAGAGATCGACGGCGTCCCTTCGGAGGTGCTTGTCGAGTTCTCGCGGCGTCGGGCGGAGATCACCGAGCTTGCCCTGTCTCGTGGTGTCGAAGGGATCCAGGCGGTCGGTTCGGTACAGCGCGAGACCCGGGACCGAAAGCCCACCCTTGACCGCGACATCGCGGTGGGGGAATGGCGCGCCCGCGCCGCCGAGCACGGCCTCGGCCGCTACGAACTCGACTCACTCCATGATCGTCACATCAACCGTGAACTCACCCCGGTTGAGGCACGCGAATTCGGTGAACAGCTCGCAGGCCCGGAGGGCCTGACCCGGCAGGCGAGCACCTTCGACCGTCGGGCGATCCTCCGGGCATTCGCTGAGCGCCACCAACACGGGATCACACTCCCCGAGGTTGAGGCCCTCGCTGACCGGTGGAGCACTGAGCACGCCGTCCCGATCACGCCCGCAGTACCTGAGGTGGGGGTCCGCGCGAGGTGGAGTACCCCCGACATGCTCGACACCGAGGAACGCCTCGTCACCCTGGCCAGGCGACGAGTTCCCGGCCAAACCGTCACACCACGAATCGTCGAAGAGATCCTCGCCCTACACCCCGAGGCCGGGCTCGATCAGGTCCACGCGGTACGCGAACTGGCCGCTGGATTCGGGCCGGTACGGGTCATGGTCGCCCGCGCCGGAACGGGGAAGACCTACACCCTCGGCCTGACCCGCGAAGCGTTCGACCAAGCCGACATCCCAGTCGTTGGGTGCGCGTGGCAAGGCCAAGCCGCACAAGTCCTCGAGACCGACGCCGGGATACCCAGCAGGACCGTCGCGAGCCTCCTGGGCGAGGTTGCCCACCGTCCCGAGATCGCCCTCCCAGAGCACGGAGTCCTGATTGTCGACGAGGCTGGGACCGTCCCGACCCGGGCCCTCGCTGAACTCCTGGAACGGGCAGCGGAGCGCGACGTCACCGTCCTTCTCGTTGGCGATCCGAGGCAGCTTCCATCGATCAACGCGGGCGGGGCGTTGCGGGGCATCGCCGACCGGGTCGGGTCAGTTGAGTTGACCGAGAACCGCCGCCAAGTCGGGGACCTCCAACGCGACATCGCTGGAGCCCTCGGGGAGGGGCACCCGCGCGAGGCCCTCGACCTACTTGTGGAGCACGGACGCATTCAGACGCGACCGACACCCGAGGCGGCCCGCGAGGCCCTGATCAAGGCTTGGGCGGAGAACGCCCTGGATGACCCGTCACGCGTGCTGATCCTCGCCCACGACCGAGTGGATGTCCGGGAACTCAACCGCCTCGCCCGGGACGTCATGGACCAGGCCGGTCTCCTCGGACCTGACCGCCTCGAAGCCAACGGGAGGGAATGGGCCGTCGGAGACCGCCTCGTGTGCCGTCGAAACGACTACCGCCCCGACCTCGACGTCAGAAACGGCACCCGCGCGACCGTCACCCAAGTCGACCTCGACGAGAGGGAACTCACGATCCGCACCGACGACGGTCGGCCGGTCCGCCTGCCTGAGGACTACCTCCAGCACGCCCACCACGCGTACGCAACGACCGGGCACATCAGCCAAGGCATCACCGTCGACTGGACCTACCTTTTCGCCTCACTTGAGCGCGGTGGGCTGGAATGGGCGTACGTCGTCGCCAGCCGCCACCGCATCGACCTGCACCTCTTCACCGTCGGCGACAAACCGGACCTTGCCATCGACGCGTTGTCGCGCGGGTGGCAGCGCACCCAGGCAAAGACGCTCGCGATCGACTCCCCCGCTCCCGCGCTCACGGCAGAGCCGGCGACTGAGTTCACGATCGGCGGGTCACTCACGCCGCGAACGCCTCGAATAGAACCGCCCTCACCCGAGTTTCGGATCGGTGGTTCCTTGGCCCGGGTTGAGCGTCTGCGTTGCCTGCCGGAGATCGGACCGCCTGGACCGGAGATGGGTGTCGACATCGGCCTATGAGAAGACGAGCGGACGCCTCACGCTACGCAGAGCGTCGGTCGACCGTGGAGGGCATGTGTCGGGGCGTCGGCTTGCGCGCGGAGTCCGTGAGTTCGTGTTCTTCTTGCACTGTTTTCGCTGATCTCGGCGGTCCGTTCTGGGGGAACGTTGATTCTTGAGGAAGCTGCCTCATCGTTTCTAGACTCGGCGCCGTCGTGTCTGCGTTTGCATACAGGGACGCGCGTTCCGCCTTCGAATCAAGGATCGTTTGTGTCTGAGTTCAAGTCTCGCCGAAGTCATTGTGGGATCCGTCGATGGGTGCTCGGGGTCGCTGCCGTTGGTTGGCTGGGCTCGGTGGGTGTCGCGTCGGCGATTGAGCCGGTGTTTGATCCCGCCAATGACGCGAGGATGTTAACGCTGCTGTCGGCGCCGATGCCGGCGGTGTCATCAGACGCAGTCGCGCTTGTCGCTGAGGACGCAAAGCGTGGATCCGACGAGGCGTCGCGGCTCCTTCTGAGTGAGCTTTTCGTGTTGCGCGGCCGGGTTGGGTCGGTCACGCCGCTGCACTTCGGGCGTTCTCCGAGCCTGGGCGGCAGCGGTTCTGGTTACCGCAAGGGTGAGCTCACCCGGTGGGGTCAGAGTGATCCCATCTCGAGGTACGTCGAGATCTCCGGGGTGCCGGGTCCGGGTCAGACCGGTTCGTACTGGCCTCAGTGGCGGGAGGACGCCGCTCCCCCGTACGCGAACACCTGCGACGGTTTGGGTCTAGTGCCGGTCCGCACGGACCCGACGTTCTTCCTGACGGGTAATGACGGGTGTGGGATGTCTCCGCCGCCCCCTGTCCCCGACCCGGCGTATGTGGAGGCGGCTCAGGGTTTCGCGACATCGGACGTCGAGCTTGAATTCACGGCGGGTGGTTGGAGTATTCGCCGTTTGGATGAGCTGTCGTTTGCGAGGCGGGCGTCGATCTCGAACGTGGTGGCCTACAGCGGCCAGGCAATCGACCTGCTGGACCCGCTTTTTTGGCAGCAGAGTGTCCCACCTCCGCCCGCTGGCGACCAGGCGAAGCTCGATCTGGCCCGGCTGGAGTTGAATAAGTCCGGGTACAAGGAGTTGCGGGCGTGGATCAACTGGCGCATCGACCCGGACCACTACACAAAGAGTGTCCCGGATGATCAGACGCTCGGGCTTTGGCCGGATGACTCTGATGCGGAGGTTCCGCCGGAGATGTTCGAGGCGCGCTCCGATGGCGTGGATGCTGATGGTGGCGCGACCGGGAACTTCACGCACGCGCGCACAGACCTGACGCTCCCCGGGGCTGGTGTGACGTTCGCGTGGACCCGGTCCTACAACTCCCGGGACACGGTCTTCGGGATCCTCGGGCAGGGGTGGAGCCAGCCCTACAACGGTGTGCTTGTGACCGACACCGACGGGAACGCAACGGTTCGCTCCGGGACCGGGCAGACGGTGAAGTTCGCCAAGCAACCCGATGGTTCGTTTGTCGCTCCTGATGGTGTCCGTTCGACGCTGGTAAAGGTCGGGGCGTCGTGGACGATGACAAACCCGGGTCACAACGTTTTCGCGTTCAACTCCGGTGGCCGTATGACCGAGATGAAAGACCGAGCCGGTCAGGGCCTTGCGTTTACCTACTCCGGTGGGTTGATGACCCAGATCACCGACGCCGCCGGCCGGAACGTCACCCTCGAGTACGACCCGGCAAACAGCCTCCTGACCAAGGTCACGCTCTCTGACGGACGCTACGTTCAGTACACCTACACCACGGGGCGTTTGACCTCGGTCCGTGACGCGCGTGGGTTCACGAGCACCCATGCGTACGACGCGAAGGGCCGACTGGAGTCGATGGTCGATCAGCGCGGCAAGCGCCAGTTCCTCAACACCTACGACGCGACCAGCGGTCGCCTCGTCGGTCAGGTCGACGCGGTGAACGCGACCCGATCGTTCGCGTGGGACGCGACCACACAAACCGAGACAACGACCGATCCCCGCGGGAAGCTGTGGAAGAAGATCTTCAGCGGAAACATCCTGACCCGCGAAATCGATCCGCTCGGGAACACGACCGAGTACCGCTACGACGACAAGCTCAACCGGACAGCCACGATCGACGCACGCGGGAACCGCACCGACTTCGCATACGACGCACGCGGCAACCTCCTCACCGAGACCGGGCCGGCGCCACTGTCGCTTGTGACGACGAGAACCTACGACACCTTCGACAACGTCAAGACCCTCACCGACCCCCGGCTCAAAACCACGACCTACGACTACAACGCCTCGAACCAGCTCATCCGGGTTACCGACGCTGCGGCTGGTGTGACCGAGTACACCTACACGCTTCGCGGTCAGCAGGAAACGATCCTGAACCCTCGCTTGAAGCAGACGAACTTCGCCTATGACGCGGCGGGGAACCCGACATCGGTGATCACCCCGACTGGTCGCGAGACGACGATGACCCATGACGGGTCGGGGCGGATGCTCTCGCGCGTTTCACCGCGCGGCAACATCAACGGTGGAACACCGAACGACTACCGGACCTCCTACACCTACAACGACGCTGACCAGGTCCTCACGACTACCGACCCGCTCGGGCACGTGACCACTTTCGGCTACGACAACGCGGGGAACCAGACGACGGTCACCGACGCAAACAGCAGGGTCACGACCACCGCCTACGACGACGCCAACCGGGTCGTCTCGATCACCGACCCTCGCAACGCGACGACCACGATGGGCTACGACCCCGACGGCAACATCGTTGAGCGGGTCTCCCAAACCGGGGATAAGACGACCTACACCTTCGACGACGCTGGGCGGATGGTCTCCATGACGACCCCCCGCGGGAACGTCTCCGGTGCCACGGCAAGCGACTACACGTGGACCTACGCCTACGACCCGAACGCCAACCGGACTATCGTCACCAACCCGACGGGCGCCCCGACCACGACAACGTACGACGTCGAGGACCGGCCAACGGTCGTGACCGACTCGCTCAACCACGCCACAACGACCGGCTACGACTCCGGAGGCAACATCACAAGCGTCCAGGACGCGCTGTCAAACACCGTCCAGCGCTCCTACGACAACCTCAACCGCGTCCAGACGATCACCTCCGCCCGCAACAAGGTCACGACCTTCGCCTACGACCCCAACGGCAACCGGACAAGCCAGACCCTCCCGCTCAACGGGAAGACAACATGGAGCTATAGCGACGACGACGAGACGGCCACGATGGTCGAGCCGCTCGGCAACGTCACCGGTGGGACCCCCGCGACCTACACCACGACCTACACCCACGACCCGGACGGCAACCAAACCCAGGTCAAGTCCCCGCTCAACCACACCACCAACCGGACCTTCGATCGCGACGGCAATCTCGCGACCGAGACCGACGCGAACGGTCGCGTCACGCGCTACGGCTACGACGCCCTTGACCGACTCACCTCAGTGACCGGCCCCGACGCGCCAACCTGCACAAGCGGGCCGGCGTGCGTGAACGGGAAGCTCTCGACGGTCTACACCCTCGACGACACCGGCAACATCACCGCCCGAACCGACCCAAACAACCACGTCACCGCGACAAGCTACGACCTCGCCGCGCGCGTCACCCAGGAACTCTCCCCGACCGCCCAAAAGTGGAACTACACCTACAACCCCGACGGTGCCCAACAGACGATCGTGACCGCCCGCGCCAACGCATCCGCTACACCCGCGACGGGGACGATCACCAAGGCCTATGACCGCGTCGGGCGCCAAACCGGCACCACCTACGGTGGCACCCTCACCCCGAACGTCACCTACACCTACGACAACGCCGGACGCCGCACCAGCATGATCGACGGCCAAGGCACAGAAACCTACGGCTACGACAACGCAGACCGCCTCACAAGCGTCGCCCGCCCAGCGACCGGGACGCTCAGCTACGGCTACGACCCCGACGGCAACATCACCACCCGAACCTACCCCGACTCCACCGCCGTCACCGCGACCTTCGACGACGACGGACGCGTCACCCAAATCACTAGGGGCACCCTCACCACAAACTACGGCTACGACGCCGCAGGCCGCCAAACCACAAAGACCCTCCCCTCCGGCAACGGCCACGTCGAGACCCGAACCTACGACCCATCCGGACGCCTCACCACCGTCGAGAACAAGAAGAGCACAACGACCCTGTCGAAGTTCACCCGAACACTCGACCCCGTCGGAAATCCCACCCTGATCGCGACCCTCCGGGGCACCACCACCACAAACGAAGCTTTCCTCTACGACGCCGCTGATCGCCTCACAAAATGGTGCCAAGCCGCGTCATGCACCGGGGCCGCAAAAAACGTCACATACACCTACGACCCCGTCGGCAACCGCCTCACCCAGGTCAGAGCCCAGACACCGCCCAACGGCACCACCACCTACACCTACAACGCATCCGACCAGCTCACCCAAACCGTCGCCGGTGGGACAACCACGAACTACACCTACGACGCAGACGGCAACCAGACCGCAGCAGGAGCACGTTCATACACCTGGGACCTCGAAAACCGGATGCGAAGCACCACCTCCGGCGCAACAACCACCAACTACACCTACGACGGGTCAGGGAAACGCTTCACCCGGGCCACCGGTGCCACCATCAACACCCGCTACGCCTGGGACACCCAACAACCCCTCCCAGAGCTCATCCTCGAACGCACCAACGCAAACGCCCTAACCCGCCGCTACATCCACGGCCCCGCAGGCGACCCCCTCGCATACCAAACCACCGCAACCGCCACTTGGTGGTACCACCAAGACCCCATCGGATCGGTCACCGACATCACAAGCGCCACCGGCGCAGCCCAATGGCGCTACACCTACGAACCATACGGCGCAGCCCTCGCCACCACCAAAGTCGTCGGCTCCGCCCCCATCAACAACACCCGCTACACCGGCGAATACCTCGACACCGAAACCAACGAATACTACCTACGCGCCCGCCAATACGACCCCATCACCGGACGCTTCCTTGCGACTGATCCGGTCGAAGCTGAGCGATCCAGACCATACGTCGGCTCCTATAGCTACGCGGAGGCCGACCCGACGCGCTTGACTGACCCAAGTGGACTCACACCACGGCGCCTTGAAAAGGGCTCGAACAAGAAGGGGAAGAAGGGCGGTGCTGCAAGTCAGGCGACTGGGAGGCGCGGCGAAGATCTTGCCGAGCAGGCACTGCGCGGGCGTGCAGATCGCGAGTTCAAGGGTGCGCGAATCAGCATCAAACTCAGAGACAAGGACGGGAACTTCCAGCGCAATGCCAACGGTCGCATCATCCGCATTCAGATTGACCTAGTCAGCGAGATCAAGAAGGGAGTAAACAAGGGCGCGCTCACCTTCTCTGAGGTTAAGACCAACCTGGCGAAAGCAACCGTGGGTTCGCAGCAGAAGCTTCTTGATTTCATAAGGTATGGAGGCGAGTTCACTGGCGCGAACGCAAGGAAGGTCGGACTCTTTGGAAACGTCGAAGCGACGACTCGTTTCGTCGAGGGCGTGCGAGCTGACGATAAGACAAAGCAAGTCGCCTTCGGCAAGCTTGTCGACACCAAGGAAGGTCAGGGACCAGATATTCCACCACCAGGTTCTGGGTCCGGCGGCTGCGGCCTGGCAGCATCCATCGCGTGTGACAACCCATTCATCTCCTTCTTGGGAGGGGGCAAAGGCGCACCGTCACCAAGCCGGGCACCAAGTCCTGCGGTCCGACCAGTCCCGATTTTCGTTCGTTGAATTGCGACAGCCGGATTGGACAACGCTCGACGGACATGCTGAACTAAGGCCGCTCGATGATGGAAGAGCCCATTGCCGAAATGGCCGCCGATTCGGGCAAGCCTTCGGTTTGCGTCCGACCCGACCGTTTCTTGCGCCACCACCGACTAATGAGGAGCTGCTAATAAAGCGCCATCCAGAACCCCGCATTCAGGGACCGAAACCGTGATGGCTGGCTCGGACGTCGACCGGATTGTCCGGCAGGTGTTGGCACCAACTGAGGAACTGCTGTTCTCCGAGGGCTTCCGAGAGGTCAGTTCGCGCCAGGCCTATGAGAAGACGTACTCAGGACTCAGCCTGTCGAGGCTCACTCCTCGGGTGACGTTCATCCCCGAGACTGGCGAGATTGTCTTAAAGCCTGCCCTCGCCGTCGCGTACAGGGCGATTGCTCGAATCCAAGTGTGGCTGCTCGGGGAGACCAACTGGAAGGCTGGCCCGGCGACCTTTTGGACGAACCTTGAGTCTTTGGTACAGCCGGATAGGCGCGTGACGTTCCGGATGGTTCTCGGTGCCGATTCTGGACCCCTCCTGGAGCAGCTCCTTGGTGCCGTCCGTGGAGAGGCGCTCCCCTGGCTCGGGCGCCTGGCCTCGGATCCTGAACGCTCCATCACGCAGGTTGCAGCGAGAAAGGAAACGGCTCATCTTGCCGACGGTGTGCAGGTTGCGCTTGCCCTTGCGGCGCTCGGTAGGAGGGAAGAGGCCGATCAAGTGCTTCAGGCCCGGATCGAGGAGTTCCTCGTGAAGGGCGATGCATTGGCAGTTGAGACGGCGAGAGAGTTCCGCGAACGCGTCCTACAGTGGATGGATGAACCGGGATCGCGACCCCGGCAGAAACCGTAGTCGATGCAACGTCGCTGCGCGGCGCTCGTGGCGCACAAAGACCCTCCCCTCCGGCAACGGCCACGTCGAGAACCGAACCTACGACCCATCCGGACGCCTCACCACCGTCGAGAACAAAGAGCACAACGACCCTGTCGACGCGTTCCGGCATCAGCCTCCCGCTCGGCGTACCCACGTCCGCAACGTCTCAGCGTTCACACCGAGATCAGCCGCGACCCGCGAGATCGGCCGACCCGACTCCATCGCAAGCCGGAGACTGCGCTCACGCAACTCTGCGAGTACTTGCTTGATCTACCCATCAGGGCTCCTCCCGTCCAGGGAAGCATCCCCGGAAAAAAGGACTCCGTCGAACCCAGCCAACCTCACCACGACCCAGCCGCGGCGCAGCTGGCCGTGGCCGACCGGTACCGGGCGGCTCGGCTCCCACAAGTCGAACTGGCCGATCTCCCCGGGTCGATACAACGTCCGCTGAAACGTGCGCGGCGGCGGCGCAAACAACGGTCGCACCTCACGCAGATACGCCTCCAGGATCGAGCGGCCACCCCACAGCCCTGATCGGCGATCAACTCCCGGATCCGCGTCGCCGGAAGCCGCCCGTCCTCACCCAACAGCCGGTGGATCTCCTCCCTGTAGAGCTCGAGCTTCCCAACAACCGCGGCACGCTCATACCGAGGAGGCTCATCCGAGCGCAACCAACGACGGATCGTCTGGCGATCAAGACCGGTACGCCGAGCAAGCGCCCGGATGCCGACCCCCTCGATGAAATGCGCCCGCCGGATCTGCGCCCACTGCTCCACACTCACCATCGCTTCCTCCCACCCGATCAAGGTCGATCAGACGGGATTCGCCGCCAGTTGCTGCCCGCCCTCAAGCCCCCAAAGTAGGTGACCTTTCAACCGGCACAGGTGGGTGATTATTCACGCGGCGCCGACAATCCCGCAGCAGACGGACCACTCGCCCTGGGGCGCCGATGACCGCTACTCATGAATCCAGGCAGGGTTCGTGATGTCGGCCGATGAGCTATACGTGGCGAGAGCGCTCCTGGTACCAGGGTCGGAGGCGAAGGAGCACGGCAGGAAGCTCCCGGTAAAGGAGCACCGCGGTACCGCGCGGGAGTCGTCGCAGGCCGTCGGGCGGCAGGAGCTGCCGGTTGCGGGTGCTCTTGGTCATTGAACTCCGGCCACCGCTGTCAGCGGTCATGGAGGTCTGCTGTTCCTGCGCGTCACCGATGATGCGGGCGGCGTGTTCGAGGGTGTCGGGGTCGGAACTCGCCCCGAGGAACAGTTGGGCGAAGTGGTTCGAGACGATCGTTTTCGCTTGGTCGTGTCCGTAGGTCGCGCGGACTTGGGCGAGGTCCTGGAAAACGGTGACCAGTTGGATGCCGTGCACCGCGGCACTGGAGCAGAGCGCCGGGAGGTTCGGCAGGGGCGCGATGTTTGCCGCCTCATCAAGGACCAGGAGAAGTGGTGGGTCAAGGGGAGTACCGGCTTGTTGTTCCCGGGTCGCGCACGCACTTGTGAACTGGTTGATCAGCGTCACAAGCAGCGGCCGCAGCCGAGCCTGGTCGTGAGACGGCGCGCAAATGTAGAGGGTGTGCTCGCGCCCATCAAGGAGAACCTCCGGGGTGATTTCACACGATCGGGCGGTTTCTTGGACGCGGGGGTCCTGGTAGGCGGCAAGCGCGACTTCTGCGGTCATGTACGCCCCACCGCGTGCCTTCGCTTCACGGTTGACCGTCGCCCGAAGGGCATTGAGCGGAAACAACGATTCGAGCGAGCTGAGGATCTCGGTCGGCTCGCGGTGGTCTTGGGTATCGATCCAACGGACGACGTCGCTCATGGTCCGGCCGCCAAGGGCCGCGGCGTGGAGGATCGGGGCGAGGAGTTTCGCCGCGACGCCCTGCCAGATCCGGACATCTGAGGCGCTTGCCCCGGCGACTTCGGCGACGCTTGTCAGGGCGACGGCGACTTCCTGGGCTCCCCACCACGTCGCGGCTTGTCCGAGCGGCGACCAGGTGTTGCCCGCCCTCCCGGTCGCTTGGGTTGGATCGAAGACAAAGACCTCTCCGTCGCGCGTAGCACGCGCCCCGTGGGTGTCTCGCAGGAGGTCGGACTTGACGGTGGTGCAGATCACGGGTCCCTGCCATTCGAGGATCGCAGGGATCGCAAGACCGGTTGTCTTGCCGGTTTGGGTCGGACCGAACACAAGAAGCGACCCGCGAGGCTCCGCGAGCACCAAGCGGTTTCCGAAGCGGCCTAACGTGATCCGACCAGCGCGGGGCGCAATCGCGAGCAGGTCCCGCAGGTCGGCTGCTCGCGCCCAACGCGCCCCACGCGTATCGGGCACCGCGCGGCCAACGCCGTTCGTCCCGTGCAAGATACGCCACGCGAGGCCGCCGAACGCTGCAGCGGCGAGCACCATCAGGGCCAGTGCCGAGTAGAAGCCGATCGGGCCGGGCAGGAGGCGGGCAGCCCTCGGCGGCCACGCCGACCCAGGGTCAGACAGGTGGTGGGGGAGGCGCCCGAGGACCGGTGGGATCTCTGAGAATGCGATCCTCGGCCACTTGCCGGACGCGAGACGCCCGGCGAGCTGCCCGGTCGCCCACACCAGGCCACCCAGGGCGAGGACCGTGCCCATGAGTGCGAGGCCGGCGTTCTGGAGGGTGGAGTTGTCCGGGGCGGGGCGGGGTTGCTCGCGGGTGGTCACGCTGGGTGCCTTTCGGACATTTTTTGGTCTGTATTGACGATCTGCTGTTCAAGCGGGGCGAGACGGTGCTGCACAAGGAACGACCTGCGGCCGACCTTCCAAAGCGCCCACCCCCGGGCGAGTGTTGGGAGGAGGACGGCTTCGGTGTCGGTCAGGCCGAGAAGTTCCCGGGTCCTTGGGATCTGGTCTTGGGGTTGGGCGTAGATCACCTTCGTCTCCGCGTCAGCCAGGAGGCCCTCGGCGAGTCGGACTTCGCGGCTGCCCTCAGCGCCGGTGGCTTGGAGGTCCGAGAGGCGGTGCATGACGATCACGTTCTGCACGCCGAGACCGCGGGAGAGCTTGAAGCTCTGCTGCAACCACTCACCCACCCCCAAGGATGAGAGGACTCGCCAGGCCTCATCGACGACCACGATCCGTTGGCGGCCCGAGGTGCCGGTTTCGCTGTCGATGATCGCCCGAAGCCACGCCGTCGCACACGCCATCAACACCGCAAGCGCAACCGGAGACGAGGAGAGCAGGGCGCTCATATCGAGCACAACGACCGGGGCGTCCAGGTTCAGGGACGGACTCGTCGGCGCGTCGAACATTCCCCTGAGCGCCCCGGTGCACAGTTCCCGAAGCGCGAGGGCGACCTCCCGGACCGCACCAAGGGTCTCTGCGGTGGTCATCGCGACCGACGCGGCGAGCTGGTCGTCGGGCTGGAGGAGCGTCTCGACGAGATCCGGGATCGTGACCTCCCGCGTCGCGTACCTCGCCGTCGTCGAGTCCAGAGCCGAGTGAAGCGCGGTCCGCTCGTCCGGACGCAACCCGCGCCCCAGGGCGGCTGCCGCGACTGAGGTCA
>JANMDN010000037.1:0-2641 GCA_031376285.1 Actinomycetes bacterium | reverse complement strand
TATCGTCGCCGACCTGTGGCGCTACCCGGTGAAGTCGTTCGGCGGGGAGTCGACGCGCCGAACGTTCGTTGGTCCCTTTGGGCCAATCGGCGACCGACGCCACGCGGTTGTGACGCAGGAAGGGGAGCCACTCTCGGCGCGACGTCAGTCCACGCTCCTCGGCTATCGAGCGCGATACGCCGACGTCGAGGCGGTTGAGGACGCGCGAGTGGAGACGCCGGACGGGCGAGTGATGGCGCTCGAGGATCCGGACCTCGAGGCGGAGCTTGACCGACTGCTCGACCGCCCGGTGACGTTTGCCCGGAGAGCGCAGGGCTTTCCGGACGCCGGACACGTGCACCTTGTGACCGCTCAATCGATCGGCGCGCTCGCAGACCTGGTGGGCGAGGACCTCGACCGGCGGCGCTTTCGCCCGAACGTGGTGATCGAGCTCGACGAAGAGCGGCCGTTCGTAGAGGCGGACTGGCCGGACTCGACGCTCCGGCTCGGTGATCGCGTGGAGCTTCGCGTGGTCGTCCAGACCGAACGGTGCGCGGTGACGACGTTCGATCCGGACACCTTGGAGCGCGACAAACGTGTTCACGAGGCGATCGCCCGAACCCGGGAGAACTTCTTTGGGGTGTATGCGCAGGTGCTGCGGCCGGGGTGGGTGGAGGTCGGCGACCGGATCACGCGAACGTCGGGTTGATAGTGGACCCCGGACCTGGCACCATTGGCGGACACGGCGCGGGGTGGAGCAGTCTGGTAGCTCGTCGGGCTCATAACCCGAAGGTCGCAGGTTCGAATCCTGCCCCCGCTATCTGAGAAAGGCCCGCTCTTGCGGGTCTTTCTTCGTTCTAGGGAGAGGTGGCCGGACGTCCCAGGATGCGTTTGAACGCTCCGGAAGTCCTCTCGAACGTCTCCCGCAACGTTCCGTGTCCATTGCGAACGATTCATCTGCAGCAAACGCACCAGGGCGAAGCTGCGCGGTTCTTCTTGCTCGGACAGTCAGCAGACTGGATCACTGCGCTGGTCTGCCTTGTCCGTGCAACGTCGCCGTGCACCCCATGGGGTGCACGGCGCCCTATTCATTGCGGTGACGCTCGATCGCGGAAGTGATGGCCTCGTCGTACGCGACTTCCTCGGAGCGACGATAGCTGCAAGCGAGGCACAAGCCATATCCGAAGCCGAATCCGAAGGGGTCGATGCCGTCAACCCTCAACGCTCCTTGGCCGCAAACCGGGCAAGTCTGTGGAGGCTGCGCGTCGAGGTCGCCGCTGCTCGTCGACGGGGTTGACTTCGAACGGCCGCTCCGTTCTTCTGAGGACAGGGCAGCCCAGAAGTCTCGGGGCACGCTCGCTTTCCAGTGCGTCGCTCGCGTGAGCGGCTATCCACAACTCCTCAAGTGTCTCATCCGCAAGCGTCGCAAGCGCCGGGTGATTATCGAGAGCTTCGAGAGCATCGACCTCCTCGGCCTTCAATGGCACCGGTTGGGCACCAGGGCGAGCATGCCGCAAGCCCGCAAGCCGCTCAATCGCGTCGTGTAGTACGCCGGTCTCGACCACCACAAGCGGGCTCGGCGTCCCGACGGCGTACCTGCCTGGCGCCACCTTTGTCGCCTCCGACTCGATCACCTGAATCAGTTCTCTCGCGGACCGAACCTGCGTGGTGCCAGAGCGAAAGAGTTCACGAGGCCATTCCGCGAAGACGATTGCAGAAGTCGCGGAAACTAGCCCGGAACGAGGGCGCGCGCCAACGCCACAAGGGACGCGGCGATCGTCTCTGAAGCTTCGCCCTCTCCCGCCGCTCGAACTGCCATGGCGACGCCGTCCGCGTCGAGATCACCAAAGAGCTTGGGAAGCAGTGCGATCGCCTCAGCCGTCACGGCTCCCGCGACTTCCGAGCCACGAAGTAGCTCGACGCCGCGAGCAAGGTTTTCGGTCTCGACAGCACGAAGCAGTCTCAGGACATCCAATGCATCCTTATCGCGCACCCGATCCTTCGCCGCCGAGCGTTCAGCAATCTTGTGGACCTTCGCGACCAGAAGCGCAGCTGGTCCGGCAACCCACATTTCGACTGTTCGCTCGTCGGCGGGGTCGAGTGCCGTGATCGTCTGCCGCGATCGATCCACCAATGCTCCTTCGAGACCCTTCGCGCGCCTCGCAGCCCGCTTCCCGTGCGCGCCGAGCCGAGCACCGCGCGTGCCCGGCCCGGCAAGCGCCTCCGGGACCATCACGTCGATGTAGATCCCACCGGGACTCAACCAGCCGCCGGGATGCTCTCGTGGTGTGAACCCGTGTCGGGTGAGCAGGTCTCCCAGCAGGGGACTGTCCGCCAGGTCGCCTGGGGCGACGCTGAAGTCAGCGTCGGTCGTGTACTCGGCAACTGCCAGGTCGGCGTCGCCCGTGTGCATGTAGATCGCCTGGGCACCCACGAGCACGATGGCGTCAAGGTGCGGCTCAAGAGCCTCAAGCGCGTCGAGGAGGGCTGACCGGGCTCGAACGTACAGGGGGTCAGGCTCGCCAGGCATCTTCGTTTCTCCTCATCCAGTCGAGTAGCTCGACACCTTCAGAAGGTTCGCGGCCAGGGCCGGTGAGCAGGTCGACGGCAATCTGGGTCGGCGCAGCAAGCGTGAGTCCGTCGCGTTCGACAACTCGATCGA
>JANMDN010000024.1:0-90739 GCA_031376285.1 Actinomycetes bacterium | reverse complement strand
GGCTGCGACTCGTCGCGAATTCGGCGTCCTTGGTCGCCCACATATACCCGATATGCGGTCTGACACTGCGCCCTCTTGCGCGTCGGCTTGAGCCGACGCTTCAGACGGTGGGCGCACCTGGCGGTGCGTCCACCTGTGCTCGGTCTCGCTCAGCGGGTCCAGGCCACCACAATTCGGAATCAATCATCTAGACGCCGTCTCCGAAACGACGAAAAACCTCGCGTAAACCGCTCAAACCGGTTCGGAATGTGCACGAATACGGTGAGTTCCCCTTGCCGTCGCACTGGGGCGTCTGGCAGCCTGCCCGGCCGTGGCGAGCACCTGCCACGGGACAGCCCCCGACCGGATCCTGTGCGCCTGAGGGCGCGAACGGGCCGGTTCGGATGTGGGGGAAATGCCGATGGAGGAGGCCGATTGTTTGAGCGCATGATGCGACGTCCACGAGCCCTGGCATTCTTGGGTTCGTTGTTCCTCACCCCGTTTGCCGGGATTGCGACCGCCGGAACCTACGACCCGGCGCCGGCGCCTGCGCCCGCGGCGCCGGCGGTCCGTGCGACCCCGTCGCCGCCACCGGTCACGGTCGGCGCGCCGGTCGCTCCGCCCGCTCGCGCGAACGATGCTCGGACAATCACCGAGCTCCGCGCCCAGGTTCGAGACCTCCAAGCGAAGTTGTACGACGAGCGCAATCGCCACCGCACGAGTGTGCGCCAGGTGCGGACCGACCAAGCGAGTCGCGAGAAGGCCTACCGCCAGGAGTTGGTGCAGCGCGTCGACGTGCGGCACAACCTGGAGATCGCGGGAGCGGTCTACGGAGTGCCCGCGGCACGACTTCGACGTATCGCATGGTGCGAGTCAAATCATGTCCCGCAGGCCCAGAACGGTCGTTACCTCGGCCTCTTCCAGTTCGGAACGTGGCTCTGGGAGCAAACCCCGTACGGCGCATTCGAGCGCACCGATCCGCTCGCGGCGAGCCTTGCCGGAGCCTGGGCCTTCTCCCGGGGATACGACAAGCACTGGCCGATCTGCGGGAAGCTGTAGCCGGACCGATGGGCTGGCCGGCGACGCTCGGCCAGCCCATCGAGGCACGCGTCTTTCGTACTCCTCTTGGTGTGTGGTACCAACGTTCCGCGAGGTGAGACGGTTTAGGCTCGCGTGAAGCGGGAGACCGCCTCGATGTGCGGCGTCTGGGGAAACATGTCCACCGGCTGGACGTATTCGAGCCGGTAGCCGCCGTCGATGAAGCGCTTGGCGTTGTCGGCGAACGTGGCCGGCTGGCAGGAGACGTAGACGAGCGTCCTCGGGGCGAGCTCGAGAATCCTCCGCACCGCACGGCCGGACAGCCCAGCTCGGGGCGGGTCGACGATCGCGACGTCGGGCGGCGGTAGCTCGTCGCGATGCTCGCGTAGGACGACGCCCACGTCGCCACACATCGCTCGATAGTTCGTGAGCCCGTTGGCGGCGGCATTCATCTCCGCGTCGCGCACCGCCTCGGGAACGATCTCGATACTCACGACCTGCTTCGCGCGCGCCGCAAGGATGATGCCGATGCTGCCGACGCCGGAAAAGAGGTCGTAGAGGACCTCCTCGCCGGTGAGGCCCGCCGCGTCCGCCGCGTGGCGGTACAAGGGCTCGGTCATGACAGTGTTCGTCTGGAAGAAGGCGGCCGCCGACAGCCGGAGCGTGACGCCGCTGATCTGCTCCTCGAACCAGTCCTGCCCGTACACGACGCGCTGAGGGAGGCCTTGGGTAATCTCGGAGACGCCGTCGTTTGTGGCATGCATGAGACCGACCACCTCGGGATGTGCCGCCGCAAGGAAGGGTCCGAGCTGGTCGACAAGACCATCCACACCTGGCGCGGTCACGATCACGACGAGCGCTTGGCCGGTGTTGATTCCTTCGCGCACGACGACGTGCCGCAGCTGGCCGGTCTGCGAGCGCTGGTCGTAGCCCACGATGGCGACGTCGCGGGCCCATCGGCGGACGGTCTCACGGATCGCGTTGCCCCGCGGGGTCGCGAGCAGGCAGTTCTCGATGTCGACAATCTCGTCCCACCGTCCGCGTCGGTGAAACCCGAGCAGGGTGCCGTCGCTCGCGCCCGGGGCAGCCGAGTACTCCATCTTGTTGCGGTACCCGAAGGGCGACACCGATGGTTCGACGGGGCGAACCTCAACACCTTCGATGCCACCGATCCGCCGAAGATGTTCGACGATCTGCTCTCGTTTGGCGCTTCGGACTGCCTCGTCGGTGACGTGCTGCAGTCGGCAGCCCCCGCAGTTCGGGACGTACGGGCAGGGCACCGGGATCCGGTCCGGGCCAGGCGTGAGCACCTCGTCGAGGTCGGCCTCGGCGAAGCGTCGGCGTGCCTTGCGCACCCGGGCGCGGACCGTGTCGCCCGGGGCGACATCGCTGACGAACACAACGAAGCGGTCAAGCCGGGCAACGCCTTGACCACCGAAGGCCAGATCCTCGACCTCAAGGTCGAGGAGATCTCCTCGCGCCGGACGCGGGTTCGGCGCGGTCTCCACGGCCGAATTCTACCGGTGGCCTCGCGCCAACGAATCCCCAGATCCAAGGATTCGGTCTCACTCGCCAAAACCGTCATTCCTCGCGCCTGCGCGACCCGTTGGCGGCGTGTCCCGGCCGCCGAATCGCCAGTACCTGCTCACCGCTTGGCGGCCGGGTGCACGCGCGACACAATCGCCTCACGGACGTGCCCGTCCCGGATACATTCGCTCCCGTGAGTCAGGCCATCGCCACTCCCTCACCGGTTTGGGACGGGACGCCGTTCCTTCGCGGGGCGATGCTGACCTCACTTGCCACGTTTGCCCTGATCACTGGCATTCGGTCGCCCGGGAACTGGGACATGTGGATCGACGGGATCCTTTTCAACATCCCCATGCTCCTCGCGGCCGTGGTGTGTTTACGTCGGCCCTTCGGAAACGTCGAGAGGGGTCTTCCCTGGTATCTGCTCGGCGCGGGGATCCTCTTCCCGGCCCTTGGGAACCTCGTCGAGGCGTTCGCCTTCGGTGGCGATCAGCAGGGGGTTGGCATCGCCGACTGGCTGTTCCTCGCGGCGTATCCCTGTTTGTTCGCTGCGGTCGGGAGTTTGCTGCGACAGCGGATCGTCCAAGACCCCCGGAGTGTGTGGTTTGACGGGGCGATCAGCGCGATGGGCGTCATCGCGATCTCGATCGCCGCGCTTTATCCGGCGATCGAGCTGACCGACACGTCGCCCCTTATGCGGGCCGTCAACCTGGCCTACCCGGCGGGCGACGTGGCGCTCGCGGCGCTCGTTGCGACGGTCGTGACGGTCGCCGGCTGGCGGGGATCGGTGGCGTTTGCCCCCATCCTGACGGGGCTCGCGTGTCTTGCGGTCAGCGATGGCATGTACTTCGTGCTCACCGCGCACGGCAACTACCGCGAGGGTGGGGGCCTCGACGTCGGCTGGCCGCTCGGGATGTCGCTCCTTGCGATGGCGGCGTGGCGCGCGAGCGCCACACCGCCAGTGCGATCCCGCGGCGTAACGGCCGTCACGATGCCGACGATCTTCACGCTCGCCTCACTCGCCGTGCTCGTGAGCGGCTCGTGGCGCCCTCTCCCGAGCGGGGCAGCACTCCTGTGTGGGTCGACGATCGCCCTCGCTCTCCTGCGAGTGCTTTGGACCCATCGTGAACTCGACGGCCTTGTCCGCGAGCGTCGCCTCGCGCGGACCGACGACCTGACCGGTATGCCCAACCGACGCGAGTTCATCGAGCACGCGGAGCGCGCAATCCGACAGCGCTCGGTCGACCGGCCGCTCTCGCTTGTGATCATCGATCTCGACGGCTTCAAGGACGTCAACGACTCGCTCGGCCACGAGATGGGGGACGTACTGCTCCGCACCATCGGGCAGCGCATCGCCGCAATGGTCGATCGCGCGCATTTGGTTGCTCGGATCGGCGGCGACGAGTTCGCGATCGTCGTCGATGGGGACCTGGCCGATGCCGAGTGCCTCGCCGAACGGATCCGTCCAGTGCTGTCACGTCCCCTGAACTTGGCCGGCTTTTCGGCGACCATCGAGGGGAGTTTTGGCATCGCGCAGTGGCCCTGCGACGGCGCCGAGCTTGATGAGTTGATCTCCTCAGCCGATATCGCGATGTACGCCGCCAAGCAGGGCGGAACCGGGGTGGAGCGCTTCCGCCCAGAACGGGACCAGGCCAGCAAGGAGCGGTTCGCCCTTGTCCAGGCGCTGCGAGGAGCCCTTCGAGACTCTGAGTTGCGGCTGCACTACCAGCCGCAGGTTCGCATCGCTGACGGCGCCGTTGTCGGCGTCGAGGCCCTCGTTCGGTGGCCGCACCCACAGCATGGCCTCCTCACCTCGGCGCAGTTCCTGCCGCTTGCCGAGCAGGCCGGGCTCATGGATCGCCTCGCCGATGTCGTGCTCGACCGCGCCGCCGAGCAGTACCGAACATGGCGGGACGCCGGCCTCGATTTTCGCGTCGCCGTGAACGTCAGCGCGACGAATCTCCGCGACGCGGGCTTTGCGGCGCGTGTTGCGCAGACCCTCGCCGCACACGGGATGCCCCCGAGTGATCTCGTGATCGAGATCACCGAGGACACCCTCATCACGAACCGGTCGACCTGCGTGAAGGTGCTCGAGGACCTTCGCGGGCTCGGTGTCTCGATTGCCGTCGACGACTTCGGGGTCGGGCATTCGTCGCTTGCCTACCTCCATGAGCTCCCGGTCGACGAGTTGAAGCTCGACCGGTCGCTGATCGTCGCCGCCGAAACCGACGAGCGCGCCGCGGCGATCGTCTCGGCGGCCCTCTCCCTGGCACGCGCACTCGGTTTGCATGTGGTCGCCGAGGGCATCGAGACCGCCGGTGGATACCGGCGCCTCGCACAGCTTCGCTGCGACACCGCCCAGGGCGACTTCCTCTGCCCCGCCGTGGCTCCTGAGGATCTCGCCGCGTGGCTTGATGTCCGACGCCGCCAAACGGCCGAGGCTGGATCGCTGCCCGTTGCGCCGTCGTTCGAGTCGGCCGGTGTCGGCGCGAGTACCTGAACCCTCCCCCTCGTCGCGTCAGCGCCCGGAGGGAACCTCGACGGGTTCGTCGGTCTCCGCCTTCACCTCGGCCACCCATTTGCTGTGGTGGCGCTCGGCCCATTCGAGGTCCACGTCGCCCTTGACCATGCCGCGCAGGGCGTGACGCGTGCTCGGATGGATCAAGGCCAGGTAGAGGTGGCCGACCAGGATGGCGATCGAGACGAACGTCAGCAGGTCGTGCAGGGCGCCCGTGCCGGCGAAGAGGAATCGGTGGTCGCGCTCACCGAGCCACAAGAGGAATCCGGTCAGGAGGAAAAGAAGCGCAAATGCGACCGTGACAATTGTGTTCAGCTTCTGCCCCGCGTTCATCCGCCCCTGCGGGGCACCTCGCCCGGTCAGCCAGCGTCGGTCATCGGCGTCGATCGTCTCCGCGTCGCGCCACGTGCGCATCAGCGCCTTGCGGTTGCCCACGATGACGACAAGAGCGATGGCGACGACCCACACGACGGCCGTGACGAGGTGCACGTTCTTGACGAGGTGTCGCCGACCGAACCACGACGACCAGGCCGGGATGTAGAGCACGAGGCCCGTGACCAGCATCGCGAGGAAGGACGCCGCGTGGATCCAGTGGACCGCCCGCTCGGTGCGGGTAAAGCGCGTGATCCGAACCTTCACGGCACCCGGCGTCAGTTCGACCTCCCGACCCATGCGTCAGAGTCGTAGCCGCGCTGCTCCCAGTAGCCCTCCCCGGCGGTCGCCGCAAGCTCGATGCGCTGTACCCACTTGACGCTCTTGTAGCCGTACATCTGGGGCATCACCAGTCGCACCGGCGCGCCGTGTGGCCTGGGGATCGGGACTCCGTCCATCTCGTAGGCCAGCATCACATCGGGCAGGAGCGCCTGATCGCGTGTCAGCCAGTCGTCGTAGGGCTCCTCGGCGGAGACAAACCGCAGGGCCCCCGCCTCCCGACCTCCGACGACGTCGAGCAGGTCGCCGAGGCGCACACCGGCCCAATGGACGTTCGACACGCTCCAACCGGTCACACAGTGAAAGTCCGAGACCTGCTCGGTGCGCGGGAGCGCCTTCAGGTCGTCGAGCGTGAACGTGCCAAGGTGAGACGCCTGACCGGCCACCGTGAGACGGTAGGCCGCCGGATCGATGTTCGGCATGGTGGCGGCGATCGTGTAGATGCGCCAGCCGGAACTCGGCACGATCGATGAGAGGGCGCCGGGGGCAAGGCGCGAGACACCGTCGGTGAAGCCGCGTGCGTAGAACACTCCCGCGACTCCGGCCCCCAAGAGCCCGAGGAACGCGCCGCGCCCGATCAAACGGTCATCCATACCCGTCTTCTACCGGATGTTCCTTACAGGTGGGTTACAGCACGCCAAGGTGTTCGTGTCGTTGCCCCCCCTTGCGCTCGATAGGATCGCCGCGTGGCCTCCCTCCCGGACCTCGAGGACTATCGACGCGACGCTGAGGCGTTCACCGAGGAGCTCAACCGCGCCTGGTACGAGCACTCCGCGGGCCACACCGACGAGCTACCCCTCGACACCATCTACGAACGCCATCACGAACTCTTTTCCGCCGATATCGCCCAAGCCTTCCTCGACGCGGCCGACGGGGCCAGCGGAGACCGCGCCCGCTCCTACCGGACCTTGGGGCGCTTCGCGGCCGAGGGGACCATCGGCGCCGCCAGCCGAGCGCAGACCCGCGCCGTCGCCGAGCTTGAGGCGTCGACGGTCATCGCCTGGGAGGGCGCGCAGGTCGGCTTTCGCGAAGTGTCGGCGATCGTGGCAAACGACGATGACCGTGATCACCGCAAGACCCTGAGCCGGCGCTTGTATCGGGTGCTCGACCACGAGCTGAACCCCGCCCATCGAGACGTCTGGGATACCCGCCACGCGGCCGCCCGAACGCTTGGGGCGCCAAGCTACCGCGCCCTCTTCGAGCGGCTGAGCGGGCTCGACTTCGACAAACTCGCCCAACAGGGGCGCGGCTTCCTCGACGCGACCGAGTCGCTCTTCGAGCGTCGCTTCGACAGCGCCCTGCGCGAGCACTCCGGCGTGGGACTCACCGGTGCCAACGTCAGCGACATCCCCCGCTTGATGCGAAGCGGGCCGTACGACGAGCGCTTCCCGGCCAAGCACATGCTCGGGATCTTCGAACAGACGCTCGACGGCCTCGGGCTCGACCTTCGCGCGCAACCGAACATCCACCTCGACGTCGAGGCTCGGCCGAAGAAGGATCCCCGCGCCTTCTGCGCGCCGGTACGAGTGCCCGACGAGGTGTACCTCGTCATCGCTCCGGCCGGAGGGCTCGATGACTACTCAGCCCTTCTGCACGAGGCCGGCCACGCCGAGCACTTCGCCTGCGTGAGCCGGGGACTCCCATTCGAGTTTCGGTGCCTCGGCGACGACGCGATCACCGAATGCTTCGCCTTCACCATGGAATGGCTGCTGGCAGATCCCGCGTGGCTCGAGCACACGATCGGCGGGCGCGACAACGACGACATCGTCGACCACCTTGCCGTTGCGCGCCTCTTCTTCCAGCGCCGTTCGTGCGCGAAGTTCCTCTACGAACTGGAGTTTCACGGGGCCGGGGTGGACGGCGCCGGAGCCCGGTACGCGGAAATCCTCACAGACGGGGTCCGCATCGAGTGGCCCGCCGAGCGCCATCTCGAGGATATCGACGAGTCCTTCTACGTGCTTTCCTACCTCCGCGCATGGACGCTCGCGACGAGCCTGTCGGTGATGCTGCGCGAGCAGTTCGGGCGACGCTGGTTCACGCAGAAGAAAGCGGGGCACTTCTTGCGTGAGATCTGGGAGGACGGACAACGCCTCACCGCGGAGGAGCTCGCAAGCGAGTTGGGCCTCCCCCAGCCGGACATCATGCTCCTGGCTGAGGAGGCCGAGCGGCTCCTCGGGGGCTGAATCGTCGTGGCAACGACAGGCGATCACGCGGCCGGTAGGCAGGACGCCCGTACATGGCTGCCGGAGCCGCTGACCGCTGACGAGCGTGGCCTCGCCGCCGCCGCTGAATGGCGTCCACCAGAGGATTGGGCCGGTCCAACGCATGAGGCGTGGGTTTCCGCAACGACCGGCTGCTGAGAGTCTGGCCTCATGCTCCCCGGGGCCCGAACACGTCGTCTCGACGATGGGCGAGCGCGGGGAGCCGCTCGCGGATCTCGGTGAGCTGACGACGGTCCAGGTCGGCCACGACGACGCCCGGCCCATCCGAGGCCTCCGCGAGGATCCGGCCCCACGGGTCGACGATCATGCTGTGACCGTACGACGAGGTGCCGTTTGCGTGCTGGCCGGCCTGGTTGGCGGCGATGACAAACGCTTGGTTCTCGATCGCGCGAGCGCGTAGGAGCACCTCCCAGTGGTCGCGCCCGGTCGTGGTCGTGAACGCCGACGGCACCGCAAGGATGTCGGCGCCGAGGTCGGCGAGCCCGCGATAGAGCTCCGGAAAACGGAGGTCATAACAAATGGACAGCCCAACTCGGAGTCCGTCGACGACGCCCGTCGCGAGCCCGTCACCTGCCACCGCCCCCTCGGACTCGCGGTACCGGTGGCCGCCAACGTCGACATCGAAGAGGTGGAGTTTTCGGTAGCAGGCGGCGTCGCTGCCGTCGGGAGTCACGAGGACGCTCGTGTTGTACGCGCGGTGCTCGCCGGGCATCGCCTCAAGGATGCTGCCGGCGAGAATCCAGATGCCAAGCGAGCGAGCCCAGCCGCGTGCCGAGGTGAGCCACGCACCCTCGACGGGCTGCGCGGGGCTCGCCGCCGACGCTTCGAGGAGGGGCCATTTCTCTGGGAGGACGACCAGGCGCGCACCCCGGTCGGCGGCCTCGGTAACCAACCGCTCGGCCGATCGGACGTTCTCTGTGTCGTCGGGGCCGGTGCTCAGCTGAACGGCGGCCACCCGGAGCGCACCAGGGTGTGGCGTCACCGAGGCCCCGTTTCCCAGCGAAGGGCGCTACCATTGCGATTGCGTACGCAACCATTACCGGAGGAAGGTCGCATGTCGACGGAAATGCTGACCCGCATCGAGGATGTCCTCGAACGAATCCGCCCGGCCCTCCATTCCGATGGCGGGGATGTCGAGTTTGTCGACTTCGATGACGAGGGCTTCGTGCACCTGCACATGCTTGGCGCCTGCGGCGGTTGCCCGATGTCGACGGCGACCCTCACGCTCGGCATCGAAGCCGAGCTTCGCCGCGAGATTCCCGAGGTCGAAGGCGTCATCACGGTCTAAGAACCTCATCGCGGTGCACCTGCCGGGTGCACCGGGCCTCGATGACGTCAAGGCCCGCGGCACGCGCGATCGCGGTGCCCTCAGCGCTGACGCAGCCGGGCTGGAGCCAGAGCGCCGGAGCCCCGATCGCGACCGCGGCGCGCGCCAAATCCGGCACGAGTTCACCGCGTACGAAGAGGTCGACGATGTCGACCGGCCGCTCGATCTGCGCGAGCGTCGCCACCACAGGCTGTCCGAGGACCGTCTCGCCGTCGGGGCGCACCGGGATCACGTCGAAGCCGTGTTCGAGCAGGTACGCCATGACGCCGTGACTCGCCCGCTCAGGACGGTCGCTTGCCCCGACGATCGCGATGGTGCGCGCACTGCGCATGACTTCGGCTGGGCTCCGACTCAGGCGCACCGGCCTGCCTTTCGGGAGAAAACACGGTTGGCGGGCCTGAACTTGATCCAGAAACCCGCCAACCACGGCAATCGGGGTGCCCGGATTTGAACCGGGGACCTCTCCGACCCGAACGGAGCGCGCTACCAAGCTGCGCCACACCCCGCGACTGCCAGCAGCGCATCGTAGCGGCCAGGGGCCGGCCCGCCAATAGGAAGACCGTCAGAACATCCTTGCCGCCAGCCGAGAGGCGGGGTAACGTGGCCCTTACGTATTCGTGTTGGGGGTACCAGGGACGGCCTCCCGCCATGCGTTCGTGTCCAGGTGAAGGGTTCCACGATGCTTCTTGAGCGATCCGAAACCGTGCAGGTCACGCCAGCCGTTCGAACGCGCCCTGGCCTCTCAGCGCTGCGCAGGCGCTTCGCGCAACGGCCTTGGCTCTACGAGGTCATCCTGTTTGCGTTCGCACTCATCGCCTACCAGGTCTCTCGGGCCCTGGTCGTCGGCGAACCCTGGCGGGCATTCCGCAACGCCTGGGGCCTGATTCGCTGGGAGAAGGCGACCGGGCTCTTCGTCGAAACGGACATCCAGCGGTTCTTCCTCGACCATCTTCAGCTCATTTCGATCCTGAACTACTTCTATGTCTCCGCCCATTGGATCGTGACGACGCTCTTCTTCGTCTGGCTCTACCGCTCGCGCCCGCGCGTCTACCCCTATGTCCGCAACGCGTTCTTTGCCGCGAACGCCGCCGCTCTTGCCGTGTTCGTCGCCTTTCCGGTCGCCCCCCCACGCCTCATGTACGACACGGGGTTTATCGACACGCTCCAGCAGATCAGCGGCATCGACCTTCACGCCGGGGCGCTCGCATCGCTCTTCAACCCGTACGCGGCCGTTCCCTCGATGCACTTCGGATACGCGTTCATGGTGGGGCTCGTTGCGGCGTACCTGCTGCGGTCGTGGCCCATTCGGGCCGTCGCGCTCGCCTACCCGGTCGTCGTGTTCCTGACGATCACCGGCACGGCCAACCACTACGTTCTCGACAGCGTGGGGGGAGCCGTGGCGATCCTCGTGGGCTTCGCCGGGGTCGCCGCGTGGAGCCTGGCGCGATCCGGGAACCCGATGGGCGTCACGCACGACATGGTGCGCGCCCAGCGCTGACACCGGTTGCCCCGGTCGCCGCTTTTTGCGAGAAGTCCTGTGCGTCGCGGCGCTTGCGTCCCACGGCGAAAGGACTACGATTGCCTCCATGAGGCACCTGAACCGCACGCCGGATCGCTGAAAGGCAGCCGGTACGTTGCTCGCACTGATCCACCCCGAAACCCGCCCGAGCACGGCGGGTTTTTTGTTGGTCATTCACCCCCGTAGGAGGAGCGTTCCAAGCGATGGCGAACCACCTAACGCCGGATGAGATCTCTGAGCTCACCGGAATGCGAACCAACGACGTTCTTCGTTTCTGCATGGAGGAATCTGTGCCCGTCTACCAAGGCCGGATCGACAAGACCCTGTTCGTTCACACCATGATCGCCACAGGTCGCAACGTGAGCGACGAGTCGATCGCGGCGGTCGCCGCGCCATAGCCACCACGAGCCCACAGCGGCCCTCCGGGCCGCGCCATCGTTCTTCCAGCGCCGCACTCGCGGCGCTGGTCGTGTCTGGGGCCCTTGTTGCCACAGCACCCAAGGTATCCGGCGCAATCGCGCCGGTTGACGCGACCCTCGAGCGCTGGACCGCGAGCCACCCCCGCACCGGCGCGCTGATCTGGCGCCTCGACGAGTCCGGCCCGGTCGAGATCTCCGCGTTTCGAGCTGACGTCGGCTACGCGCCGGCCTCGACGATGAAGATCGTTACCGCCGCGAGCGCGCTCATCAACCTCGGCCCGGAGTTCCGCTTTCAGACGCGCCTCGTCGCCGGCTCCGCGTCGGTTCGAACGGGCAGCGTTCTGCGCGGACCGATCTACGTCAAGGGCTACGGGGATCCGGTGCTCTCGACACCGAACTACGCGCGAACCTACTTCTCGGGCCGCGGCGGCGGCATCCAGCGCCTCGTGGCTCCGCTTCGCAAACTCGGAATCCGGACGATCAGGGGACCCATCGTCGCCGACGAATCGTTCCTTTCGACGAGCCGCGTCGGACCGCTTTGGAATGCCTCCTACGTCGCGGACTCTGCGCCGCTGACGGGCCTTGCGATCAACCAAAGCTGGCTCGGCGACGTGCGCGATCAATACGTCAAGAACCCACCGGTCGCGAGCGCTCGACGTATCAAACGATCGCTCAAGGCGATCGGTATCGCGCAGAAGGGACCCCTGCGCGGAGGCATCACGCCGAGCGTTGCTCGCCCAATCGCCTCGGTCAGCTCACCCCCCTTGCGCGAAATCGTCGGCATCATGCTTCCCGCAAGCGATAACTTCATCGCTGAGATCCTCCTGCGCGACGTCGGCGCGTACATCGCCAAGGAGGGCACCACCGAAGCGGGTGCCGCACAGACCGAGGCCACGCTCGAGGCCCTCGGTGTGCTCACGGGCGCCGAGCGAGTCGTCGATGGGTCAGGGCTCTCGCGCTTCAACCGGTTGACCCCGACGGCGCTCGTGCGCGTGCTCGCCGCTGCCGATGGCGATCCCAACTGGGGAGATCCCCTGATTCGAGGCCTCGCTCGCGGTGGCGAGGGAACGCTGATCCGTCGCCTGCGTGACGGCATCGTCAGACGCCGCGTACGCGCAAAGACCGGCTACATCTCTGGGGTCTCGGCACTCGCCGGCGTGGTGAGCAGCCAGTCTGGCGCGCGCTATGCGTTCGCGTTCCTCATGAACGACCCAGATATCGGGGGCGCGCACGCCGTCCAAGACGAGCTCGTGACAATGCTCGCCAGCGGAAGCGCGGACGGGCTGGCCGGGACTCCCGCGACGGCGATCGGCACGGTCACCGGGCCGGCAGCGGCTCCGACCCCGTAAGCACCCGAAGGAAGCGCGCCTCGTCGAGAATCGGTACGCCGAGCTTCTCGGCCTTTGCGAGTTTCGAGCCCGCCTTCTCACCAGCGACGAGGAAGGTTGTTTGCGCGCTGACCGACTCGGTTGCCCGTCCACCCGCATCCGCGACCGCCCGCTTGGCTTCGTCGCGCGACATCGCGCCAAGGCTGCCCGTCACGACAACGGTCGCCCCAGTCAGCGGCCCATCAACCGTCCCGCGTTGTCCCTCGACGCGCGTTTGTACGCCCGCCTGGGCGAGCTGATTCAGGAGGTCACGGTTGGCCGGCGAGGCAAGGAAATCAACGACGGCGCCACCGACGACCGGCCCAACCCCCTCGGCTGCGGCGAGGTCATCGAGGGTGGCCTTGAGCAACCCGTCGAGTGAGGGTGCAACCGCGGTGATCGCATTGGCGGTGATGTCGCCGACGTGGCGGATGCCGAGCCCCGTGAGTACCCTCGTCCAGGGCATGCGGCGAGACGCGTCGATCGCCGCGACGAGGTTGCGCGCAGATGTCTCCTTGAACCCGTCGAGCGCGAGCAGCTGCTCCTCGCGGAGCGCGTAGATATCGGCGACCGAACGGACGAGGCCGACCTCGAAGAGGCGGCTCACCGTCTTCTCGCCGAGGCCTTCGATATCCATCGCGCCCCGCGAGGCGAAGTGAATGAGGCTCTGCACGAGCTGAGCCGGGCAGGAGCGATTCGGGCAGTAGCGCCGAACCTCGCCGTCCGGACTCGACACCGGTGTGTCGCACGTGGGGCAGCGTTCCGGCATCTCGAACGGGCGCTCCTCGCCGGTCCGCACATCGGTGACCGGTCCGACGACCTGGGGAATCACGTCGCCCGCGCGCTGGACGATCACGAGATCGCCGACGCGGATGTCCTTGCGGGCGATGTCGTCCTGGTTGTGGAGGGTCGCCTGACGGACGGTGACGCCACCAACCTGAACCGGGTCGAGCACGGCGAATGGGATGAGCGCACCGGTACGGCCGACGCTCACCACAACGTCGAGGAGCCTGGTTGTGGCGGTTGTTGGTGTGAACTTGTACGCGATCGCCCAGCGGGGTGCCCGCCCGACGCTTCCAAGGCGCCGCTGAAGCTCCGCGTCGTCGATCTTCACGACCGCGCCATCGATATCCATGTCAAGTTCAGCGCGGCGCGCCTCCCAGGACGCGCAGGCCGCCGCCGCCGCGTCGATCGAGCCCACGCGCTCGATGTCAGGATTGACCGGGAAGCCGTTCGCACTGAGCCACTGGAGTGCGTCCCACTGGCCCTTGGGGCGGCCGTCGCCGTCCCAAGCCGCAACCCCATAGCACCAAAGCGCAAGTGGACGCTTCGCGGTCTCGGTCGGATCCACTTGGCGAAGCGACCCGGCCGCGGAGTTTCGGGGGTTGGCAAACGTCGGGAGACCCGCCGCGACGCGCGACTCGTTAAACGCGCCGAACGCGCCAAGCGGAAGGTAGACCTCGCCGCGCACCTCGATGACATCGGGACTCGACGCGGGGAACTGTCGTGGGATGCTCCCGATCGTCAGGAGATTCTGGGTGACGTCCTCACCGACAACGCCGTCGCCGCGCGTTGCGCCCCGGACGAGCTTCCCGAATTCGTACGTCAGGGAGACGGCAAGGCCGTCGATCTTCGGCTCGACAACGAACTGCACAGGCCGGTCGGCGAGCCCTTCTGCCGCGAGGATGTTCTGTGCCCGCCGAAACCAGGCCTCAAGTTCCTCCGGGCCTCGAGCGTTTGCGAGGCTGAGCATGGGCTCGCGGTGGGTGACCTCCGTAAATCGCCCTTGCGGAGCTGCGCCAACCGACCGCGTCGGCGAGTTGTGTTGAGCAAGGTCCGGATGCCGAGCCTCAAGGCCCTCGAGCTCCCGCACCATCGCGTCGTAGACCGCGTCATCCACCGTCGGGGAGTCGCGAACGTGGTACGCATCATTGGCCTCACGAATCTGCGCGGTCAGCTCGGCGATTCGGGCGGCGGGATGTGTCACGACCGGAAGATGTCCTGGAGTTCAGAGGGGCGATCGGCGATCGCGTCGGGTTCCTCAGCCGCGAGGACCGGGGCCTCGAAAAATCCCCAGGTGACCGCGACCGATGAGACTCCCGCGGCGCGCGCCGCCTGGAGATCGTACGGGGAGTCCCCGACGTAACACGCTCGTGACGAGGCCTGGGCGCCGACGCGCTCAAGGGCAAGCAGTATCGGGTCGCCGTTTGGCTTGTGTCGCGGGGTGTCCTCCGAGCAGATGACGACCTCGAAACGGGCGCGCAGGCTCGGGATCGCGTCGAACGCCAGCTCGACGGCGTCGCGGCTCTTGGACGTCACCACGGCGGTCCGTCGGCCGGCGGCGTCGAGTTCGTCGAGCATCTCGTCGATACCGTCGTAGGTCCGGATCATCGCGGCGGTGTTCGCGTGATTCCACGTTCGGTAGACGTCGTAGAGCTCGTCGGCGCGCTCCGGCGAGAACACTCGCATCTGTTCGATCAGGGGGCGACCGACGTGCGCGATCAATGCTCGGTCCGGGAGATCCTTGCCGAGGACGGTCGTAACGGCGTGCCGGTGCGACTCACGGATCAGCGCGACCGTGTCGACGAGCGTGCCGTCGAGGTCGAAGATGACCGGGTCATACATCGAGCGTCTCAGGGGTGGTGTGTCCCAGATGCAGTGCGTCCAGCGCCCAATCGGCCATTCGCTCGGCGGCGTCGGTCTCGGTGAGGTCGTAATGCAGCGGCGTCACCGAGATCTCGCCGCGGTCGATGGCCGAGAGGTCGGTGCCAACCTCGTTTCCGTGCCAGACATCCTCACCGTAGAGCCGGTAGCGGCCATCGGTCGGGCTGCCCTCGATGAGGTCGAGCCGGTCGCGGTAGATGCGTCGGCCAAGGCGAGTGACGGCAGCACCGGTGATGGCGTCCGGGGCGAGCGCCGGGGTATTGACGTTCAGGAGCACGCCGGCCGGAAAGTCGACGTCGAGGACGCGTGGCACGAGGGCTGCGACGGCGACGGCGGCGGCCCGAAAGTCGTGGTGGCCGGCCCGCCAGCGCTCCTCGGCGTCCGGCTTGCCGATCGTCTGCGTGGAGACGGCAATCGCCGGTAGGCCGATCAGCAGACCCTCGATCGCCGCGCCGACGGTCCCCGAGTACGCGACGTCGTCACCGGCGTTCAGGCCCAGGTTGATGCCGCTCACGACAAGGTCTGGAGGCGCGCCAACGAGGCCGGCCGCTGCGAGGCGAACGCAGTCGACCGGCGTCCCGTCGGTGGCGTAGGCCGTCGAGCCGTCGGGCAGCACGACCGTCTTCACACTGAGGAGCCCATGGATGGTGATCGCCCGCGCAATGGCGCTCCGGTTGCGGTCGGGGGCAATCACGACGACCTCGCCGAGCGGGTCGAGGGCGGCCTTCAGGGCATGGAGCCCGAGAGAGCCGACCCCATCATCGTTCGTCAGGAGAATTCGCATGTGACAGGTCGCAGGGTAGCGGTCGATCGGCCAACCGTGCGCCCGAACGGTTCGGCAAGGGCGGACCCATCCGCTTCGATTGCCGTCTCACGATCCGAGCAATCGGTGCCAGGAGGCAAGTTCAGCAATGACGGAGGCCCCTGCGTGGTCCCCGCACCGCGGGGCGGGAGCTGGATAGCCTCCAGTCGCCACAACCAAGGAGCCCGCCTGTGTCGACCGACCGATTCTCACTCGAAGGCAAGACCGCAGTCGTTACTGGAGCATCATCGGGCCTCGGAGTGACGTTTGCCGAGGCGCTGGCCTCCGCTGGCGCGAACGTCGTGGTGAGCGCCCGCCGGGTGGACCGACTCGCCGACGTCGCGGGGCGGATCGGCGATCGCGCGCTCGCGGTGGCGTGTGACATCACCGACCCAGACGCCTGCGAGGCGCTCATGGCCACGGCCATCTCACACTTCGGTGGTTTGGACGTCGTCGTCGCAAACGCCGGAGCAGTTCCGGAGGGTGGCGCCATGCCCGAGAAGATGCCGAGCGCACTCTTTGCCGAGTCGATCGCGGTCAACCTTGTTGGCACCTTCAACACCTGCTCGGCGGCTGGTCGCCACATGCTCGCAAAGGGATCCGGGTCGATCATCAACATCGCATCGATCGCGGGCATGGGCGGACACTTCAACACGCCCGCCGGCTACTCCGCCGCGAAGGCCGGGACCATCAACTTGACCCAGCACATGGCGCTTCGCTGGGGCGATCGAGGGGTTCGGGTCAACGCGATCGCGCCGGGTTGGTTTCCGAGCGAAATGACGAACCAAGTCCTCGAGGTCCCCGCGTGGTTGACGCGTCTCGAAGAGCAGACGGCGATGCACCGCATCGGTCGGCCTGAGGAGCTCGTCGGGGCGCTCCTTCTCCTCGCATCAGAGGCCGGGAGCTATATGACCGGCCAAGTGATCGCCGTCGACGGGGGCATGTCGAGTTCGATCGGGCAGTCGCCGTATCCGGAAGAGCTCTACGGGCTCCACGCGATGATCATGCCCGACGGCCTCGGCGAGCGGATCATGCCGACCGGCTGAGTCGACACGCGGCCGAAGCAAACGTCGGCGAGCACAGACGGACCGAGCGCGAGGTCTCACGTCGTGAACGCCCGCTCGTCGGGAACCTCAGTCGTCGTAGCGGACGTCGACGAGCGTCAACGCGTACGCCGGTGCCGTGGTTCCCGCCACGCGCCGGTTTCGGCCTTCAAGCACGTCGTCGATCCAATCCAATGGCCGTAGACCACGCCCGACAAAGAGCAGCGTCCCGACCATGGTGCGGACCATGTGGCGTAGGAACGCATCGGCCTCGACACGGAAGACCAACTCGTCGCCTCGATCGAGCCACTGACAGCGCAGCACGGTCCGATCGAACGCGGAGTGCTCCGTCTCGGTTGGTGTGAACGACCGGAAGTCGTGCAGGCCGACAAGCTTGCGGGCGCCATCATCAAGTCGGCCGCGGTCGAGGGGTCGAGGCACCCACAGGGTTCGCGTCCGGCGAAGCGGCGAGCGCGGGCCTACGAGCAGCCGGTATTCGTAGGTACGTGAGCGCGCATCCCGGCGCGCGTCAAAGTCCGTCGGTGCTTCGACGAGCTCCCGGACCGCGATGTCGTGAGGCAGCAAGCCGCCAAGCCCGCGAAGTAGCCGGGCGGCTGTGAGGTCGGTCACCGCACAGACGCTCGCCACCTGACCACTTGCATGAACGCCCGTGTCGGTCCGGCCCGCCACGGCGAGCAGGTACCCCGACCGGAGCATCACATCGAGGGCGCCTTTGAGAGTCCCCTCGATTGTACGAAGGTCACGCTGCGCCGCCCACCCGTGGAACCCCGCGCCGTCGTACTCCATCTGCAGCCGGAAGGTGCGCGACCGAGGCGTGGGCGCGGGCCCGCTCATAGGGGTGGCGCCGACCGGCGAAGCACCGGTCGGGCCCCGAGACCTCTACTGCGCGGCGCCAACCCCGTGGGACAGCTCGAGGATGACCATCTCCGCGGCGTCGCCCTGGCGGGGGCCGAGCTTCAGCATCCGGGTGTAGCCACCCTGCACGTCGCGGAACGCCGGGGCGATCTCGTTGAACAGGCGGTACGTGATCGGTTTGTTGCGAAGCAGCGCGATCGCCTGACGGCGAGCGTGGAGGGTGTTGGCCTTACCGAGCGTGATCGCCTGCTCAGCGACGCTCCGGGCGAGCCTGGCCTTCGCGTGCGTCGTGGTGATGCGGCCATGCTCGAGCAGCGCCGTCGCCAAGTTCGCGCCAAGCGACTTACGATGAGCGCTATCTCGGTTGAGCTTCGGTCCTGAACGACGGTGACGCACGGTGACTCCTTGGTGTGGTGTGCCTGCGCCTAGCCGCGGAGGGCGAGGCCGTGCCGGGCGAGGTTTTCTTTGACTTCCTCGATGCTCTTGCGACCAAAGTTCGGGATCGCGGAAAGCTCGCTGTCGGTCTTCGAGATCAGATCGCCGATGGTCTCGACGCCGACGCGCTTGAGGCAGTTGTACGACCGGACACCGAGTTCAAGCTCCTCGATGAGGATGTCGTGCATCTGCCCGCCGGGCTGGTCCTCAGGGATGGCAACCGACTCGCCGAGCGCGCGTACGTCCTCGGGATCGAGGAAGAGCGTGAGCCGCTCGGAGAGCACCTTCGCGGCGTCAGACAACGCCTGCTGAGGGTCGATCGCGCCATTGGTCTCGACCTCAAGCGTGAGCTTGTCAAAGTCAGTGCGCTGTCCAACACGCGCCGCCGAGACCTCGTAGCGCACGCGCCTGACCGGCGAGAAGTTCGAGTCGACCGGAATCACGCCGATCGTCGTCGGCTGGTTGTCCTTCTCCTCGCCCAGTCGATAGCCGCGCCCACGCGACACCGTCAGGATCATGTCCAGGCGGCCGTCGTCCATCAGCTCTGCGATGTGCAGATCCGGGTTCACGATCTCAAGGTCGGCCGAGCAAACGATGTCGGCCGCCGTCACCATACGGGGACCATTGACAACGATCTCAACCTCAACCTCGTCGGAGGCGCCCTCGAGGCGGAACACCAACTCACGGAGGTTCAAGATGATGTCGGTGACATCCTCCTTAACTCCGGGGATGCTCGAAAACTCGTGGTGCACACCATCAATACGCACCGCAGTAACGGCGACACCCGCGATGGACGACAGGAGCACACGACGAAGCGAGTTGCCGAAGGTGTGGCCGAAGCCACGCTCAAGCGGCTCAATGTGGAAGACGCCGCGGTTCTGCGACTCCTCCTCATAGGTCTTCTGGGGAGACGGGATCTCGAACAAACTCCCTGATTCCTTTCTGGGCCCCGAGGGCCGCGGTGGTGAACGCGATACGAGTCCTCGGCCTCGGCGTCGGGCCCGCGCGTCACGGGTCCGTTGCCATCGCGGTGAGGACCCGGGTTCCGGTTACTTGGAGTACAGCTCCACGATCAGCTGCTCGCGAACCGGTGTGTCGATGTCAGTGCGGTCCGGGACCTTGAGAATCTTCCCGTTCAGCCCGTCGTAGTCGGCCTGCAACCACGGCGCGACGGAGGCAACCATGTCCGTTGCCGAGCGAATCGTCGGCTCGGCCTTGGAGGAGCTCTTGATGCTGACGATGTCGTTTGGGCGGACCTGGTAGCTGGGGATGTCCACGCGTCGGCCGTTGACCATGAAGTGGCCGTGGCCGATCAGCTGACGCGCCTGGCGGCGCGAAGCCGCAAAGCCGAGCCGTGTCACGACGTTATCGAGACGCAACTCCAGCAGACGAAGCAAGTTCTCACCCGTGATGCCCGGCTGGCGGGTCGCCTTCTCGTAGTAACGACGAAACTGCCCTTCGAGCACGCCGTAGAACCGGCGAGCCTTTTGCTTCTCGCGAAGCTGCATGAGGTACTCGGTCTGGCGAATGCGTCCGCGGCCGTTCTGGCCTGGCGGATATGCACGCCGCTCGAACGCGCACTTCTCGGTGAGGCAACGCTGGCCTTTGAGGAAGAGCTTCTCTCCCTCGCGGCGGCACTGCCGGCACTGCGGGTCTCGATCGCGAGCCAATGTCGGACTCCTCAGACGCGCCGCCGCTTGCGCGGCCGGCATCCGTTGTGGGGCACTGGCGACACGTCGGTGACCGAGGTCACTTCGAGTCCGGCAGCCTGAAGTGAGCGAATGGCCGTCTCGCGTCCAGAGCCCGGGCCCTTCACGTAGACGTCAACCTTCTGGAGGCCGTGCTCCATGCCCTTTTTGGCCGCCGCGTCGGCGGTGACCTGGGCGGCGAAGGGCGTGCTTTTACGCGAGCCCTTGAAGCCCGCGGAGCCCGCGGTCTCCCACGCGATCACGTTTCCTTGACGGTCGGTGAGCGTGACGATGGTGTTGTTGAACGACGTCTTGATGTGGGCCTGGCCCACCGCGATGTTCTTCCGCGTACGACGCCGCACGCGGCCGCGCGTGACCTTCTGGCGTGCCATGGGCTCCTTACTTCTTCTTGCGTTGCTTGCCGACGGTCTTCTTCGGCCCCTTGCGGGTGCGGGCATTGGTCTTGGTGCGCTGGCCGTCGACCGGCAGACCGCGGCGGTGACGCAGACCGCGGTAGCACTGGATCTCAATCAGGCGCTTGACATTGCTTGCTCGCTCGCGGCGGAGGTCACCCTCAACCGTGAGGTCTTTCTCGATGACGTCGCGCAGGCGCGTCACTTCCGTCTCGGTGAGGTCGCGCACGTACGTGTCGCGGCTGATGCCCACCTGGTCGAGAATTCGGTTCGCGGTCGAGCGACCAATGCCAAAGACATAGGTCAGACCGATTTCGACGCGCTTTTCGCGCGGAATGTTGACGCCTGCGATTCGGGCCACGATCCCTACCCTTGCGTCTGCTTGTGGCGGACGTTCGAGCAGATCACGAGCACTTTGCCGTGACGCTTAATCACTCGACACTTGTCGCACATCGGCTTTACGGACGGACGAACCTTCACGGGGTCTCCCCCTCCTCAACGTTCGGTAGCGGCACCGGAGACTGCCCGCTCTGACTTGCTCGCGAAAGGAACCCCCCGCGAGCGGCCCGGGATGTTAGCACGGACACGGTCACGCCATCGTCAGTATTCGCGGGCCGTCGGCGGTGATCGCCACGGTGTGCTCCTCGTGGGCCGACAGGCTTCCGTCGGCCGTGGAGATCGTCCAGCCGTCGTCGGCCATGGCGATCTCGGGCGTTCCGACGTTCACCATCGGCTCGATCGCGATGACGATCCCCTCGACAAGCGGAACTCCGGACCCCGGACGCCCGAAGTTCGGGACCTGAGGATCCTCGTGCATGGAACGACCGATCCCGTGGCCGACCAGCGCCCTGACAACACAGAACCCGGCGCCTTCGATCTCAGTTTGGACCGCGTGCCCGATGTCTCCGATGTGCCCTCCGGGTCGGGCGGCCTCAATCCCTCGTGCAAGGCCCTGACGGGTTGCCGCGACGAGGCGCGTGGCAAGCCCGCTCACCGCGCCGATGGAAAGCGTCGTTGCTCGATCCGCAACCCAACCGTCGAGTTCCAGGCCGATGTCGATCGAGAGGAGGTCGCCGTCGACGAGGGCACGATCATTTGGAATCGCGTGAACGACCTGCTCGTTGATCGACGGGCAGATCGAGCCGGGGAACCCGTGGTAGCCCTTGAAGGCGGGGGTGGCGCCGTGCGCCCGAATGAACTCCTCGGCGATGCGGTCGAGCTCCGCCGTGGTGACGCCCACCGCCGCCGCATTTGCGACCGCGTCATGGCAGCCGGCTAGGAGCGCCCCCGCCGCGGCCATTGCATCGATTTCGTCGGGGGTCTTCAGCACCGGTCCGCCCCGCCCAGGAGGGGGTCCCGATGCCGTCTTACGCGAGCGCCGCGAGGACTTGGCCATACACGCGGTCCGGTGGCTGGAGCCCGTCGATCGGGCGTAGAAGGCCCCGGGTGCGGTAGTAGTCGATCAGGGGAGCCGTATCGGCCTCATAGACGGCGAGGCGCTTCGCGATGGCCTCCGGCTGGTCGTCGGCTCGCTGGTAGATGTCACAGTCCCCTCCACCCGCCTCGCACGGATTCCCAAGCACGTACGGGCGTGAGACCTCGTGGTAGGAGTTTCCGCAACGCCTGCAGAGCCAGCGCCCCTCGAGTCGACGGCGCAGTTCATCGGACGCCACCTCGAGTGACAGCACGGCGTCAAGTGGCGCGTCGAGCTCACCGAGCATGGCGTCGAGCGCCTCGGCTTGCGCGAGGGTGCGCGGGAAGCCGTCGAGGAGGAAGTTGTCCTCGGCGCCGCCGGTGAGTCGTTCCCGGATCATTCCGATCACGACGTGGTCGGGAACGAGCGCCCCGGCGTCCATGAACCCCTTCGCCTCGAGGCCGAGGGCCGTTCCGGCAGCCACCGCCTGGCGCAAGAGATCGCCGGTCGAAAGGTGCACGAGACCCCGCTCTCGGCGGAGCTGCTCAGCTTGCGTGCCCTTCCCAGCGCCCGGCGGCCCGAAGATGATGATCCGGGCTATCGGAGGAAGCCTTCGTAATTGCGCTGCATCAGCTGCGCTTCGGCCTGGCGAAGCGTGTCCAACGCCACCGCGACGACGATCAGGATCGAGGTGGCCCCGAAGTAGAAGGTCTGGCCAGGGAGGTACTTGAAGATCAGCGCCGGCAGGGCGGCGACGAACCCGAGGTAGATCGCGCCGGGCAGCGTGAGGCGGGTGACGACACGGTCGAGGAACACCGCGGTCGGGCGGCCGGGGCGGACGCCCGGCACAAAGCCGCCGTACTTCTTCAGGTTCTCCGCCTGGTCGACGGGGTTGAACTGGATCGCGGTGTAAAAGTACGTGAACAGGATGATCAGGAGCGCCTGCAAGACGATGAAGTAGTACGAGTTCGGGCTCAACCAGTTCGCGATCTTCGTGAAGATGTTGTCGTTACCGCCACCCGCAAGCTCAGCGATCGTTGGCGGAAGGATCACGAGCGACGACGCGAAGATGATCGGGATCACGCCGGCCATGTTCACGCGGATCGGCATGTACGTCGTTCCGCCCGAGGTCATCCGACGACCGACCACGCGGCGTGCGTACTGGATCGGAATCCGACGGACTCCCTCGTTGACGAAGACGACCCCGACGGTCACCGCGAGGGCGAGCAGGGCCACGATGATCCGCGAGATCGGTGGCATTCCCCACCAGGCGCGAATCCCGCCCGGCAATCCCGACACGATGCTCGCGAAGATCAGTAGGGACATCCCGTTCCCGATCCCGCGCTGGGTGACGAGCTCGCCGAGCCACATCACCATCGTCGTGCCGGCGGTGAGCGAGATGACCACAAGATAGATGCGGCCCCACGACGTTCCCTCCGGCAGGAATCCCTGGGACCTGAAGTAGAGGATGTAGGCAAGCGACTGAAGCACCGCGAGCGCCACGGTGAAGTACCGCGTGTACTGGGTGATCTTCGTGTAGCCGGCCTCACCCTCCTTCTGAAGGGCTTCGAGCTTGGGAATCACCACGGTCATCAGCTGCATCACGATGCTCGCCGTGATGTAGGGCATGATGCCGAGCGCGAACACCGCAAACCGCGTAAGGGCTCCCCCGGAGAAGAGGTTCAGGAACTGCAGCACGGAGCCGCTCTGGCCCGTGAGTGCGTTCGAGAGGCTCTTGGGGTCGATGCCGGGCACCGGCACATAGGAGCCGAAGCGGTAGACCATGAGGATGAAGGCCGTAAAGAGGAGCTTCTTGCGCAGGTCTGGCGACCGCAGCGAGTTCAGCATCGCTTCGAGCATGGGGGAGGGCTACTCCTTGTCCTGAGCTGCTCCGATGACCTCGGCGGTCCCCCCGGCTGCCTCGATCTTTGCACGTGCACCGGCCGAGAAACCGTCGGCGCGCACGGTGAGCGCGCGATCCAGGTCGCCCTCGGCAAGAATCTTGACCGGCCAACCGCGGTTGCGGTTGTTCTTTACGAGGCCTCGAGCTTCGAGGGCCTCAATGTCAACAACCGAACCGGCGTCGAACACCACGAGGCTCCCGACGTTCACCGGAACAGTGTGCGTACGGAACGGGCCAAACGGAAGCGACTTTTTGTGGTTCGGCCCACGCAGCTTCGCCTGCTGCATGTAGATCGGCATCTGGCCACCCTGGAATCCGGGACGCACACCCCCGCCGGAGCGAGAGCCGAGGCCCTTCTGGCCGCGTCCGGATGTCTTACCGTGGCCTGAACCGATGCCCCGGCCGATCCGCTTGCGCGGACGAGTCGCGCCCGGGTTCGGGCGGAGGTGCTCGAGCCGGACAAGCTCCGGGTCGATCGGTGTCTCGCCGCGTTCATCAGACACGTTCGGCCTCCTCGATGCGAACCAGATTGTTCACTTTGCGAAGCATCCCCTGGAGTTCTGGGGAGTCGTCACGAACGGTCGAGCGGCCGATCTTCCCGAGGCCAAGGGCGCGCAGCGTGCCGCGATGCTTCGCGCTCGTTCCGATCTTGGATCGGACCTGAGTGATCTTGAGGGCCATCAGGCGGGCTCTCCGGCGGCTACCGCGGCAACGGCTGGCTCGGCGGCGGGCTCCACAGGGGTGCGCGGCGGCATGCCGAGGACGCGGCGGACGCTCTTACCGCGCAGTCGGGCGATGTCCTCAGGACGACGGAGCTGGCGGAGCGCGTCCATGGTCGCTCCGACGATGTTGATCGGGTTGGTCGAGCCAAGCGACTTGCTCAAGATGTCGTGGATACCAGCCAGCTCGAGCACCGCGCGAACCCCCCCGCCGGCGATCACGCCGGTACCTGGTGAGGCCGGCTTCAAGAAGACGCGGCCCGCGCCGTGGCGGCCCGTCACCTCATGGGTGATGGTCGACTGATGCTTGGCGACCCGCACAAGGTTCTTCTTCGCGTCGTCCACGCCCTTCTGGATCGCGAGAGGGACCTCGTTGGCCTTCCCGAACCCGACGCCGACGATGTCCGCCTCGTTACCCACCACAACCAGGGCGGAGAACGAGAACCGACGGCCACCCTTCACGACCTTCGCGACGCGGTTCACCTGCACCACGCGCTCGTGGAGGTCGAGTCCTTCTGGGGTGATTTTTGTTGTCTGTCGCACTCGCTCCGCTTCCGTAATCTAGAAATCGAGCCCGGCTTCGCGCGCGCCATCGGCGAGCGCCTTCACCCGGCCATGGTAGAGGTATCCACCGCGATCGAACACGACCGTGGTAACACCCGCCTGCTTCGCACGCTCCGCAACGAGCTTGCCGACCGCGGCTGCGGCCTCGCCCTTGGTGAGCGATCGGAGATCCTGCTCGGTCGATCCCGCCGAAGCCAACGTGTGGCCCCGGGCGTCGTCGATGACCTGCGCGTAGATACGGAGGTTTGACCGAAAGACGCAGAGGCGCGGGCGCGAAGCGCTTCCGCTGACCTTGCCGCGAATCCGGCGTTGGCGGCGGCGCCGCGCTTCGAGTGGGGTGAGCTTTGCCATGGCCTACGCGCGCTTTCCGATTTTCTTGCGAACCTGTTCGCCCTGATACCTGATGCCCTTGCCCTTGTACGGCTCCGGCGGACGAACCTTGCGAATTTCCGAGGCGATCTGCCCCACAACCTGCTTGTCGATGCCGCGCACGATGATCTGAGTCGGAGCGGGCACCTCGAAGGCGACGCCACCGCGCGGGTCGATGCTCACTGGGTGGGAGAAACCCACGGCCAGCTCGAGCGAGGACCCCTTCATCTGGGCGCGGTACCCGACACCGACGAGCTCGAGGCGACGCTCAAAGCCATCGGTGACGCCCTCGACCATGTTGGCGACGAGCGAACGTGAGAGACCGTGCAGCGACCGGTGATCCGAGCGGTCGGTCGGTCGGGTGAGCTGCAGCGTGCCCTCGGCCTGTTCCACGCGGATCGGCTCGACCACGCGGTGCTCGAGGGTCCCTTTCGGGCCCTTTACGGTCACGTGCTGACCCTTGATGTCGACCGTCACTCCGTCAGGTACGGGGATCGGTGCTCGTCCAATGCGGCTCATCTCGCGCTCTTTCCAGTAACGGTGGTTCGGCTTACCAGACCGTGCAGAGGATCTCGCCGCCGATGCCCTTCCGGCGCGCCTCCTGGCCGGTGAGAAGCCCCTGCGAGGTCGAGATCACGGCGACGCCCATGCCGCCGAGCACCTTCGGGATGCTCCCGTGATCGGCGTAAACGCGCCGACCGGGCTTGGAGATCCGCTTGATGCCAGAGATTACGCGGCGACGCTGGTTGTCGTACTTCAGGCGAACCACGAGCTGGTTGCAGGGCTTTGCCTCGACGACATCGAAGCCCATGATGTAGCCCTCGCGCTCGAGGACCTCAGCGAGGTGAACCTTGAGCTTGCTCGTGGGCATCGGAACGGTGTCGTGCAGGGCCATGTTGCCGTTGCGAAGTCGCGTCAGCATGTCGGCGATCGGGTCGGTCAGCACGCGGCTACCAGCTCGACTTCGTCATGCCGGGGATGACCCCGGCGTGCGCCTGCTGGCGAAGGCAGATCCGGCAGAGGCCGAAGCGACGGAAGTAGGCCCGCGGGCGACCACACTTGTGACAGCGGTGGTAGTCGCGCGTCTTGTACTTGGAAGGCTTCGCGGCCTTCACTCGAAGTGATGTCTTTGCCACGCTCGTATCTCCTAACGCCGGCCGCGGCCGAGCTTGCGCATCTTTTGGCGCCGGCGAACCGCGCGCTCCTCTGCGGTGTAGCCCTCGGCCCGGAATGGCATACCGAGGTGACGAAGCAGCGCCCGACCTTCTTCGTCGGTCGCTGCGGTCGTCGTGATCGTGACGTTCAGACCGCGCACGTTGTCGATTGAGTCGTAGTCGATCTCCGGAAAGATCGTCTGCTCGCGCAGGCCAAGGTTGTAGTTACCGCGACCGTCGAAGCCGTCCGGGTTGACACCGCGGAAGTCGCGAATCCGGGGAAGCGCGATCGACGTGAGTCGATCGTAGAACTCCCACATCCGGGCCCCACGAAGGGTCACCTTGCAACCAATCGCCATGCCCTCACGGAGCTTGAACTGGGCGATCGACTTGCGGGCTTTGGTGATCGCCGGACGCTGCCCGGCGATGATGCTCAGCTGGTCGACGGCCTGGTCGAGCGCCTTGGCGTTCTGCTTGGCCTCACCGACACCCATGTTGAGCGTGATCTTGGTGATTCGCGGGTGCTGCATCGACGACGAGTACTTGAACTCCTCTTGGAGCAGCGGGCGAATCTCGGTCTGGTAGACCTCGCGCAGGCGCGGCGGCGGGGCAGGAGCCTGGGGTTCGGCGGGCGCCTTCGCGACCTTTGGGGCCTTGGTCGTCTTCGGTTTCGGAGCCGGCTCGCCTGCTGCCTCGTCGACATCCGCCGACTCGACGACCGCTTGGGCCTCGACGACGTCTGCGCCCTCGGGTGCCACGGGAGCCTCGGGGGCAACCGGGGACTCGTCCCCGGACTCGGTTGTCGCGTCGCCCGTCTCGTCTGCCATCACGTCCTCATCTCCCATCAGATTCGCGCCCCACTGCGTGAGGAGACCCGCACGCGCTTGCCATCAACGATTTCAATCCGGACACGTGTTGCTTTCTTGCTCTTCGGGTCGATGAGCGCGACATTCGAAAGGTGCATCGGCGCGGGCTTCTCGATCACACCGCCGGGCTCCTGAGGAGGACGAGGCTTGGTGTGGCGCTTCATGATGTTGACGCCCTCGACGAGCACGCGCTCGCTGGCCGGCATCACCTCGAGCACCCGACCTGTTTTGCCCTTGTCTTTGCCCGAGATCACGATGACCTCGTCGTCCTTCTTGATCCGCGCAGGCATCAGAGGACCTCGGGGGCGAGTGAGACGATCTTCATGAAGTCCCGGTCACGCAGTTCGCGCGCCACCGGCCCGAAGATGCGTGTCCCGCGAGGATTGTGTGCGTTGTCGATGATGACGGCCGCGTTCTCGTCGAAGGCGATGAACGTGCCATCGTCGCGCGGGAAGGACTTCTTCGTCCGGACGACGACCGCCTTCACAACGTCACCCTTCTTGACGGCGCCCTGCGGCGTCGCTTGCTTGACCGTCGCGACGATGACATCGCCGACTCGGGCGTAACGACGGCGTGAACCGCCGAGCACCCGGATGCACAGGATTTCCCGCGCTCCGGTGTTGTCGGCGACACGCAGTCGTGATTCGTTCTGGATCATTGGTCGGCTCCTACTTCGCCCGCTCGACGATCTCGACCAGCCGCCAACGCTTCTGGCTCGAGATCGGACGGCACTCGGCGACGCGCACGAGGTCTCCCAGGTGTGCGTCATTGGTCTCGTCGTGGGCGTGCAGCTTTGACGACCGACGAACGGTCTTGCCGTACCTCGGGTGCTGACGAGCGAGGTCGATGCGCACCGTGATGGTCTTGTCGCGAGCATCGCTTGTGACGACACCAACCCTGGTCTTGCGTCGCCCGGCGACACGTTCGATCGTCTGCTCAGCCACTTGCCAGCTCCCGCTCCCGAATAATCGTAAGGACTCGCGCGATCTCACGCTTCCGAATGCCGAGTTCGCTGGTCTTTTCCAGCGCACCGCTCGGGAGTTGGAAGCGCAGGTTGTAGTAGGCCTCGCGCACTTCGTTCAGATGATTGACGAGCTCCTCATCGCGGAGTTCGCGTAGCTCTGTCGCGGTCAATCCTCGTCTCGCTTCACGAACTTGCACTTGACGGGCAGCTTCATCGCGGCCAGGCGCATCGCCTCACGGGCGAGCGGCTCCGGCACGCCGGCAAGCTCGAACATCACCTTGCCGGGCTTGACGACGCAAACCCATCCCTCGGGAGAACCCTTACCTGAGCCCATGCGGGTCTCGGCCGGCTTCTTGGTGAAGGGAAGCTGAGGAAAGATGTTGATCCAGACCTTGCCACCACGCTTAATGCGGCGGTTGATCGCAATACGAGCTGACTCGATCTGGCGGTTCGTGATCCAGGCAACCTCAAGCGACTTCAGTCCGTATTCACCAAACATGACCTCGGGGTTGCCCTTGGTCATGCCCTGGCGTCGTCCGCGGTGGCTCTTACGGAACTTGGTCCGCTTTGGCATCAACATTAGGTCGTTCCTCCGTCGCGTCCGCCGCCGGAGCGATCGCCACCGCCACCACCGGGGCGGCCTCCGCGCTGGTTGTTTCCGTCGCGACGTGGGCGGCGAGGCAGCGGCTCGGGCTCGACGCGTCCGCGCGAGTCGACGACGCCCTCGGGAAGCACTTCACCCTTGTTAATCCAAACCTTCACGCCGATGCGACCGAAGGTCGTCTTCGCCTCGGCGAAGCCATAGTCGATGTCAGCCCGGAGGGTGTGGAGTGGGACTCGACCGTCGAGGTAGTGCTCACGACGCGACATCTCAGCTCCACCGAGCCGACCCGCGCACTGCACCTTGACGCCCTGTGCGCCGGAGCGCATCGCCGACGTCAGTGCCCGCTTCATCGCGCGGCGGAAGCTCACACGATTTTCGAGCTGCTCGGCGATCGACTGTGCGACGAGGCGTGCGTCGAGCTCGGGACGCTTGATTTCGTTGATGTTGACCCGAATATCCTTCTGGGTCATCGCGTGGAGTTCACGGCGGAGGCTATCCACCTCGGTGCCGTTCTTGCCGATCACGATGCCTGGACGCGCGGTGGAGATGTCAACGACAAGCTCCTTGCTGTCCTTCCTCAGACGGATGTCCGAAAGGCCAGCGTGGCTCAGGCGGCGTGTGATGTGCTCGCGAACGGCACGGTCCTCGTCGAGGTAGCCGGCAAAGTCACGCTCCGTGAACCAATTGCTCTTCCACGGGTTGATGATCCCCAGACGAAAGCCATGCGGGTTGACCTTCTGACCCATTAACGCTTCCTCCGACGGGGTTCCTCGGCCTGCGACAGGCCGATCGTGATGTGGCAGGTGCGCTTGTTGATGCGCGTCGAGCGGCCCATGGCCCGGGGACGGAACCGACGCATCGTCGGCCCCTCGTCGATCAGGACACGAGTCAGGACGAGCTCTTCCGAGTCCATCGCGTGATTGTGGTCTGCGTTTGCGCACGCCGAGTCGAGGACCTTGCGGACCGGCTCAGCGGCGCCTCGCGTCGAAAACGCGAGGATGGCGCGCGCCTCGGGCACGGACTTGCCGCGGACGAGGTCGGCGACGAGGCGAGCCTTTCGGGCTGACACGCGAACGTACTTTGCGGTAGCCGTCACGACGGCATCTTTGAGATCGGTCGGCATCGTCTACCGGCGCTTCGATGTGCGGTCGCCCGCGTCGTGGCCGCGGTAGGTGCGTGTCGGAGCGAACTCGCCGAGCTTGTGACCGACCATGCTCTCGGAGATGAAGACCGGCACGTGCTTGCGCCCGTCGTGGACGGCAATCGTATGCCCGACCATCTCCGGAAAGATGGTCGACGTCCTCGACCAAGTGCGGATCATCCGCTTCTCGTTGGCGCCGTTCATGTCAGCGATGCGCTTCATCAAGCGCTCCTCTGCGAACGGACCCTTCTTGAGACTACGACCCATCGTGAGCTCCCACGCGCGTGATCATCGGCCCTCGGTGTGCTTGCCGCGCTTGCGGCCGCGCACGATGAGCTTCTGGCTTGCCTTCTTCTTGTTCCGTGTCCGGAAGCCGTTGGTCGGCTTACCCCACGGGGTCACCGGATGGCGACCAGAGTTCGTCTTACCTTCGCCACCACCATGCGGGTGGTCGACCGGGTTCATCGCCGAGCCACGAACGCGCGGGCGGATGCCCTTCCAACGTGAACGACCAGCTTTGCCGATCGTCTCGTTGCCGTGTGTGACGTTGCCGACCTGCCCAATGGTGGCGCGACAGTCAAGATGCACCATACGCATCTCAGACGACGGGAGGCGGACCGTTGCGTAGTCGCCTTCCTTCGCCATCAGCTGGGCACCAACACCGGCTGAGCGGACCATCTGGCCGCCGCGTCCGATCTGGAGCTCGACGTTGTGGACGATCGTTCCCGTCGGGATGTCCCGGAGGGCCAAGGCGTTGCCCGGCTTGATGTCGGCCTCGGGGCCGCTCATGACCGTGTCCCCAACCTGGAGCCGAAGCGGAGCAAGGATGTAGCGCTTCTCGCCGTCGGCGTAGTGCAGGAGGGCGATACGCGCCGACCGGTTCGGGTCGTACTCGATCGTCGCGACACGGGCCGGGATGCCGTCCTTCAAACGCTTGAAGTCGATGATCCGGTAGCGCTTCTTGTGCCCGCCGCCGATGTGGCGCGACGTCACGCGACCGTTGTTGTTGCGCCCACCGGTCTTCGTGATCTTGGTCGTCAGCGACTTCTCGGGCTTCGAAGTCGTGATCTCCTCGAAGTCCGACGACGTCATGAAACGACGCGAGGGTGATGTCGGCTTGTACTTCTTGAGTCCCATTACGCGCCCTCCACCCCTGCGGTCTCGAACAGTTCGATTTTGTCGCCGGCCTTCAACTCGATGATCGCCTTCTTCCATCCCGGCCGGATTCCGCGGCTTGGGCCGCGGCGCTTCGGCTTCGCCGGCACGCTGACCGTGCGGACCTTCGTCACCGTCACGTTGAAGAGCTCTTCAACGGCCTGGCGAATCTCGATCTTGTGTGCGTCCTGGAGGACACGGAAGGTGTATTGGTTGTGGCGACCGGCGACCGTGAACGACTTCTCTGAGATCACGGGGGTGATGATCGCGCGACGAACGTCTTCGCGGGCTGCGCTCACGAGGTCTCCTCTTTCGGCTCGTCAGAGGTCTCGGGAGCAACGGACGGCTCGGTGCTACCTGCGACCGGCTCCTCCACCTTCTTGGCCTTTGGGCGCGGCTTCTTCGGCACTTCGACTGCGGCGACCTCGATGTCGCCACCGCACCAACGCTCCCAGACGCTCCGCTCGACAACCATCACGCGGGCTGCCATCACGTCGACGGTCTCGAGCTCAGCGGCCGCGAGCACGTACGTGTCGGCGAGGTTGCGAAACGACAACGCGTCAACGCCGTGGATGTCCGAGACAACGAAGAGCAGTGGGCGAACACGCATGATCTCGGGAAGGCCCGCGGCGAAGGCCGCAGCCAGCTTGGTCGACGGCGCGTCCCAACCGGTCGTCTCCATGATCGCGATCGATCCGCGCTCGACATGAGCACGCAGTGCCGAGCGGAATGCCTGGGCGCGAGCCTTTCGGTTGACCTTGCCGCCATAGCTTCGCGGGGTCGGTCCGAAGACGATGCCACCGCCGGTCCACTGGGGAGAGCGGATGGAGCCTTGACGGGCACGACCCGTGCCCTTCTGGCGCCAGGGCTTACGGCCACCACCGCGGACCAGCCCACGGGTCAGTGTCGAGTGGGTGCCCGCTCGGCGCCAGGCCAGCTCGGCGATCACGGTCTCATGGATCAGGTGCGGCTTGATGGCCTGCTCGGCGATCGGACCTGAGGGGACCCAGACTCCGACGGCTGCGCCAGCCGCATCGACGACGTGCGCGGACATCAGCCAGGCCTCACGATCACGAGCCCGTTGACGGCACCGGGTACGGCGCCCTTGATCAGCAGCACGTTGCGCGAAGGGTCGGCGTCGATGATCTGCAGGCCCAGCTGAGTGATGCGGCGCGCGCCCATGTGGCCACTCATCCGCATACCCTTGAACACGCGCGACGGGTACGCCGCGGCGCCGATCGAACCTGGTCCACGAACATTGTGCGAGCCGTGGGTCACAGGGCCGCGCGAGAAGTTGTGGCGCTTGATCGTGCCCTGATAGCCCTTGCCCTTCGAGGTACCAACGACCTTGACGATCTGGCCGGGCTCGAACTGATCGACCGTGACGACGTCGCCGACCTCGAGCTCCTGCTCGAAGTCCGTGATGTCGAACTCGACCAGGTGGCGAAGCGGCGGGGCACCCGCCTTCTTCAGGTGGCCGCGCTCCGGGGAGTTCACGTGCTTGGGCTTTGACAACCCAAACCCAAGCTGGATCGCGCGGTAGCCGTCGACCTCGTCGGTCTTGATCTGGACGACGTGGCAAGGACCAGCCTCGACCACGGTGATCGGCACCCGGGCGCCGTCCTCCGCGAAGATCTGGGTCATGCCCAGCTTGCGTCCAATAATTGCTGGCACGACGTTTCCTACGCGATCTTGATTTCGATGTGGACGCCCGCGGGGAGATCGAGGCGCTCAAGGGCCTCGGCCGTGCGGGGGGTCCACGAATGGATGTCGATCAGTCGCTTGTGCGTGCGGATCTCGAAGTGCTCGCGGGCGTCCTTGTCTTTGAAGGGGCCCTTGATCACGCAGTAGACGTTCTTCTCAGTCGGCAACGGCACGGGACCGGAGATGGTCGCACCAGAGCGCTGCGCGGTATCCACGATGGAGGCCGCGCTCTTGTCGATCAGCTCATGGTCATAGGCCTTGAGCCGGATTCGGATTCTGTTCTGGTCTGCCACTACCGCCCGCTTCCTGATCTCCTCGGGGAAAAAAGAGGCCCCGTCTCCTTTGGGAGACGGGGCCGTACTTCGGCGCTACTACTCGTAGATCTTCGCAACGACTCCGGAGCCGACGGTTCGCCCGCCCTCGCGGATCGCGAACCGGAGGTTCTCCTCCATGGCGATCGGCACAATCAGCTCGACATCCATCTCGGCGTTGTCGCCCGGCATGACCATCTCGACATTCTCGACGAGCGCGATGACACCGGTTACGTCGGTCGTGCGGAAGTAGAACTGCGGCCGGTAGCCGGTGATGAACGGCGTGTGACGGCCACCCTCTTCCTTCGAGAGCACGTACACCTGTGCCCGGAACTTCGTGTGAGGCGTGATCGACTTCGGCACAGCCAAAACCTGGCCGCGCTGAATGTCTTCCCGCTTGACGCCACGGAGGAGACATCCGGCGTTGTCGCCAGCGCGTCCCTCGTCGAGCGACTTGCGGAACATCTCGATACCGGTGACGACCGTCGAGAGAACTTCCTTCTCGATGCCGATGACCTCGATCGTGTCGCCGACCTTGACGATGCCGCGCTCGATACGGCCGGTGGCAACGGTCCCGCGACCGGTGATCGTGAAGACATCCTCGACCGGCATCAGGAACGGCTTGTCAACGTCGCGCTCGGGCTCCGGCACGTAGTCGTCGACGGCCGTCATGAGGGCCATGATTCCCGCCTCGGCCTCTGGGTCGCCGTTCAAGGCGTTCAGCGCCGAGACCTGGACGACAGGTACGTCGTCGCCGGGGAACTCGTAGTACGAGAGCAGCTCGCGGACCTCAAGTTCGACGAGCTCGAGAAGCTCGGGGTCGTCGACCATGTCGGCCTTGTTCAGCGCGACCACGATGTAGGGCACGCCGACCTGGCGGGCGAGCAGGATGTGCTCGCGCGTCTGCGGCATGGGCCCATCAGCGGCCGAGACCACGAGGATGGCGCCGTCCATCTGGGCCGCACCCGTGATCATGTTCTTGATGTAGTCGGCGTGTCCCGGACAGTCGACGTGCGCGTAATGGCGCTTCTCAGTCTGGTACTCGACGTGCGCGGTCGCGATCGTGATGCCGCGCTCACGCTCCTCAGGAGCGTTGTCAATGGAGTCGAAGCTCCGGACTTCGGTGCCGCCGAACTTCTCAGAGAGAACCTTCGTGATGGCGGCCGTAAGCGTCGTCTTGCCATGGTCGACGTGACCGATGGTTCCGACGTTTACGTGGGGTTTGGACCTGTCGAACTTCTGCTTCGCCATCGAACGCTCCTCTAGCGGGCGGTGGTGGTGGCCGTGCTGTCGCCCGGGCGCGCGACGGCCGAGTGTTTCGTCTGTTGCTACACGTTGCGGCCTGGCAAGCAGCCAAGACCGCGCACGGCGGCTGGCGCCCCGTGAAGCCGGGGGATCGTAGCAGACCACGAGACCCAGGCAAGGAGGAGTTTGCGACCCGCAGACTGCCTCCCGAGGCGCTTGAGCACCCCCTCCTGGAACCTACCGATTTGACCGCGGGATGTTGGAACCTGCAAACTGCCAGGCGGTGATTACCCGGGAAACATCACTGCGCTCGGCCGCGTCGATCGTAGCGTGCGCATTGCTTGCCGCTGCCTCGCAGGCGGCCGGGGCGACGCTTCAAGTCCAGCAGACCCCTCGCTCGCCGAGTTCCGCGATTCCCAAAGGCACACTCCCGACGACTGCGGCAGGGCGTGCGATCCTTCGCCAGCGCCTTGCGGCGAGCGCAGCGGGGTCCAAGCAACATGCCGACATCGCGTGGGTGCTGCGCCTTGATCGGCGCTTCGGTGGCGCCGGACAGCCCGACGGGAGGCGCGCGACGGTTGGCCGCGCCATTCGTGTGAACGCGTGGTGGTTCGCGCGGTACCCGTCTCCCAGCCAGCGGGTGGTGCTCCGCGACCCTGACGGGGTGATCTCGACCTACCGCGAGTTTCACGGCTTCATGGTCAACCCGGTCGCGACGATCGGCCGGTGGCGAGGACTGAACAAGAATGTCTCGAACCCTCGGCTCGCGCGGACAATGCTCCGCATGGGGGTACGCCGCCAGGTCGGCGGGAGTGAGTTCCGCGTCTGGGAGTACTACGACGTGGCCGACAACCGAAACGCGATGCGCCCTGGGGTGTCGGCCATGGGTCAGGCACGGGCATCGCTCCTCTTCGGCCAGGCATATCGACAGACCGGTGACCCGGCCTACGCTCGGGGGTCGCTTGCCGCACTTCGTACGTTGACCGTCCCCGTCGACGACGGCGGCGGCGTCAGCCTCGTGTCCTACCCGGAGAGCCAACCGCTGACGCCCTGGTACGTCGAGCGCGCCTACCCGGACGCGAACCCGTGGAAGGGCGCCGCGCTGAACGGGTTCATGGTCACCCTGCTCGACCTCGAGCGGACCTCGGAGGTCCTGGGTCGGCCCAAACTCCCGCCGCCGCGTCCGGAGGCCGCCTACGACCCCCCACCGATCGAGGTTGCGCAGGCCAAGAACCTCGCGCGCCGTTTGGTCGATGAGGGGCTCGTGTCGCTGAAGCGCTACATCCCTGCGCACGACACCGGGCAGTGGAGCCTCTACGGCCTGCTGACGCCCGGGTATGCCTGGCGGACGAAGGTCGCCGACCTCAACTACCACTGCTACCACATCGCCCTGCTGCGCCGGCTGGACGCCGACTTCCCCGGGCAGACGTTCGCTCACTTCGCGGTGCGCTGGCAGGGCTACGTCCGCAAGCTGAACCTCGAGTGCCCCGGCGGAGCGCCTCTTCCGACCTCGAACTCTGCAAGCACGGGGTAGGCAGCGGCACCAGCGGTTTCAGGCACCTGCTGGTGTCAGGCACCTGCTCCACCGAGACGATTGCGCGCCGTAGCGGTGGTGCCTGACACAACGCAACGCAACGCAACGCAACGTCCGGGAGTTTTTACCCCTCGCCGGTGCGGCGCTTGATGATCTCGTCGGCGATCGTCTTCGGAACCTCGGAGTAGTGGTCGAACTGCATCGTGAAGTTCGCCCGTCCCTGTGTCGCCGACCGGATGCTCGTCGCGTAACCGAACATCTCCTTGAGCGGCACATGGGCACGCACGGTGCCGTCGACGCCGCGCTCCTCCATCCCGTTGATCCGTCCTCGGCGCCCATTCAGGTCGCCGACGACCGCGCCGATGAACTCCTTCGGGGCGACGACCTCGACGGCCATCATCGGCTCGAGGATTGCGGGGCTCGCCCGGCGGGCCGCCTCTTTGGCCGCCATCGAGCCGGCGATCTTAAAGGCCATCTCCGAAGAGTCGACCTCATGATAGGAACCGTCGATCAGCTGGACCTTGACGTCGACCATCGGGTACCCGGCACTGATGCCGCCCTCGAGGGCCTCGCGAATCCCCTGCTCGACCGCGGGCACGTACTCCTTGGGAATCGTGCCGCCGACGACCTTGCTGGTGAACTCGAAGCCCTTGCCGGCTTCGTTCGGCTCCATCGAGATGTAGACGTGCCCGAACTGGCCGCGACCACCGGTCTGGCGAATGAAGCGGCCTTCGACCTTGTCGACGCGCTTGCGGATCGTTTCGCGGTAGGCCACCTGTGGCTGACCGACATTGGCCTCGACCGCGAACTCGCGGCGGAGACGGTCGACGATGATCTCGAGGTGAAGCTCACCCATACCGGCGATGAGGGTCTGGCCCGTCTCCTCGTCGGTGCGGACCCTGAAGGTCGGGTCTTCCTCCGAGAGTCGCTGGAGGCCGGTGGAGAGCTTTTCCTGGTCAACCTTGGTCTTCGGCTCGATCGCGACGTCGATGACCGGCTCGGGGAAGGTCATGCGCTCGAGGACGATTGGGCTGTTGCTATCGCAGAGTGTGTCGCCGGTCGTGGTCGACTTGAGGCCGACGGCCGCGACGATGTCGCCGGCGGAGACGGCGTCGATGTCCTCGCGGTGGTTCGCGTGCATCATGAGAAGGCGTCCGACACGCTCCTTGCGGTCCTTCGTGGCATTCGAGACCGCCGACCCCGTCGAGAGTGAGCCGGAGTAGACACGGAGGTATGTCAGACGGCCGACATACGGGTCACTCATGACCTTGAACGCGAGCGCGGCAAACGGTCCGTTCGGATCGGCCGTTCGCTCGATCACCTCGTCGTTATTCGGGTTGATGCCCTCGGCGGGCTTCACGTCGAGCGGAGATGGGAGAAAATCGATGACCGCATCGAGGAGCGGCTGTACACCCTTGTTCTTGAACGAGGAACCGCAGAGCACAGGCGTGAACCCGGCGCCCGCGACGACGGCCCGGCGAATCCCGGCGCGGAGGCGCTCTGGGGAGATCTCGGCGCCCTCGAGGTAGAGCTCGGCGAGTTCGTCATCGTAGTTGATGAGGTTCTCGACGAGCGTCGCGTGGGCGACGGCAGCCTCGGCCGCAAGGGCGTCCGGAATGGGCCCTTCGACGACATCCGTTCCGAGGTCGTCGCCATAGGTGATCGCCGTCATCTTGACGAGGTCGATGATCCCGGCGAAGTCGCCTTCGGCTCCGATCGGAAGCTGGACGGGAACGGCATTCGCGCCAAGGCGCTCGACCATCGTCTGGACCGAGCGGGTGAAGTCGGCGCCGATGCGGTCCATCTTGTTGACATAGGCGATGCGGGGAACGCCGTACTTGTCGGCCTGGCGCCAGACGGTCTCGCTCTGGGGCTCGACGCCAGCGACCGAGTCAAAGAGCGCCACCGCTCCGTCAAGCACCCGGAGCGAGCGCTCGACCTCGACCGTGAAGTCGACGTGCCCGGGGGTGTCGATGATGTTGATGCGGTGGTCGTTCCAGAAGCAGGTCGTCGCGGCGCTCGTGATCGTGATGCCGCGCTCTTGCTCTTGGGCCATCCAGTCCATCGTGGCGGCGCCCTCGTGAACCTCACCGATGCGGTGCGTGCGCCCGGTGTAGTAGAGGATGCGTTCTGTCGTGGTCGTCTTGCCCGCATCGATGTGAGCCATGATCCCGATGTTTCGGGTGCGGTCGAGCGGAGTCTTCTTCATGGTCGTCGACACCGGATGCCTCGCCTCGTTCTCGTCTCGTCGGTTGTTGCAGCCTGATTCGTCAGCCTGCCGGCCGTCCTTGAGCCCCGCCTGTCCTCACGGAACTCTGAGCGCCAGGGCGCTCGGGTCTACCAGCGGTAGTGCGCGAAGGCCTTGTTGGCCTGGGCCATGCGGTAGATGTCGTCCTTGCGCTTGAAGGCGCCGCCCTGTGAGCCGAGCGCGTCGAGCAACTCGTTGGCGATCCGCTCGCTCATTTGCTTCTCGCGACGCGAACGGGAAAAGGTGACGATCCAGCGGATCGCAAGCGTCCGACCACGGCGCGGCGGAACCTCGACCGGCACCTGGTAGTTCGCCCCACCCACACGCCGCGAGCGAACCTCGAGCACGGGCGTGACATTGCGGATCGCCTCTTCCATCACGCCGACGGGGTCGCGTCCGGTGCGGTCACGGATGCGCTCAAGGGCGTCGTAGACGGTCCGCTCGGCGACGGACTTCTTGCCGTCGCGGAGCACGCGATTGATGAGCTGGGTGACCAGCTGGTTCTGGTAGATCGGGTCCGGGTCGAGCGGACGGCGTGTGACATTCGCGCGGCGCGGCATTACTTCGGCACCTTCGCGCCGTACTTGGAGCGCGCTTGCTTGCGGTCCCGGACACCAGCGGTGTCGAGCGCGGCACGGATCACCTTGTAACGCACACCCGGAAGGTCCTTCACGCGGCCGCCACGCACAAGCACGACGGAGTGCTCCTGGAGGTTGTGGCCCTCGCCGGGGATGTAGCTCGTGACTTCCATCCCGTTGGTCAGCCGCACGCGGCAGACCTTGCGCAGGGCGGAGTTCGGCTTCTTCGGCGTGGTCGTGTACACACGTGTGCAGACGCCCCGCTTCTGGGGGGCGCCACGAAGGGCCGGTGTTGAAGTCTTTGACGCCTTGGGCGTGCGGCCCTTGCGTACGAGCTGATTGATCGTCGGCAACGCGCTAAATCCCGTCATTGAGGACGTACGAAATCGGGCCACCCGGACAGCGACCGCCGGGCAGACTAGCATGACGCAGGCGCAGGGGGTCGCAAGCCCACCTGCCGATGGGCGCCTTAGCGAGCCGGCCGAGCCGACGTCAGCGAGAGTTCCGCGTCAACCCTGAAGCCCGCGGCGCCGCGTATCTTCCGTTGGAGTTTCAGGCGCATCGGCAACAGGTAGCGAGGCGACCACCATGTCGTGTCCGTCTCGGTGCCGGGATGCGAGCCGCCGGTGACCGATCGCGTCTCGATCACGAATGTGTCGACCGACGCTCCGTCGATGGAGACCGTCTCCTTTCTGAGAACGCGACTGACCGCTGCGACGGGAAGATCTCCGGCCCGGTACCTCGCTGTCCAGATGCGACCGACCGTCAACGTCGTTGGAGTCTCAAGCGGCTGCGGCTTCGTGGTCCGTCGATCGTCGCGGCCGAACGTGGCGAATTCGATCTTCGTCCGAATCCACGTGACGCGTGTGCCCTCCGACGTCAGGCGGAACCTGCGCGCCTCGATGTGCTCCCTGGCAAGGTCGAGCTGACTCAGATAGCCACCCTCCATCGGCCGAATGGTGAGCTGCGCCTCCCTGGGCAGCACGCGGTCGATGCCCAGCGGCCCGAACGAGCCACGCTCGCTCCCGGACTGCCGATAGGTATAGACGCCCGGTTGCGGGATCTGCCCACCGCTCCGCCCAGCTCCCTTCGCGCGTCGAAAGTCCTCAACGGCCGCCGACTGGCTCACTTCAGATGTGCGGTGGATTCGCTTCCAGTAGACCCATCCGAAGATCCCTCCGCCGATGAGTGCGAGTGCGATGAGCCGCGTTGGTCGCAAGAGCCCGAGCATTGGCCCCAGCGTATTCGGCGGCCGCGGGCTCTACGAGTCTCGATCGAAGGGAAGCAACATGAACGGCTGACCGCTGAGTGACCGCACCGCTCGGAAATGGCGCTCGTCGAACGTGAGGAGACGATGTGTTGCGAACCGACCGGCGAGGACGATGACCGACGCGTCGGCAAGTCCGAGACCGAGGCTGTCGTATTGCTGATCGATCTGGCGGGCCACCGAATGCTCCCCGGGCGTCAGTCCGACGACCTCCACGAGACCCTGTGCGATGTCATCGAGGAAGGCTCGGGCCGCGGAAGCTCCACTGCGCTTGCGAAGCAGGTAGTCGATCTCGGCGCTGACGGGTGCGGGGATAATCAAGCGTGGCTCGCTCGTGAGCAGCGCACGGACCGCCTCGCAGAAACGATCCGCAGGATCGGCAGCCGCGATGACCGGCGCCGCGTCCACGATGACCGTCACTCGCCGAAACCGTCCAGCAGCTCGTCGTCAGGGACGTCGGCGATTGAACGTCCTGCTGGCCCTTCACTCGGTGGGAGCGCAAAGATCGCAAACTCCCTCGCCCCGAGGTGAGCGGTCTCGTACTCGGCAAGTGCCCGACGGATCACGTCGGAGTGTGACCGCCCTTCGCGCTCGGCGAGTCGGCGCAGGCGCACAGAGTCGGCGTCATCGAGATAGAGGCTCGTCTTGCGCATGATGGTAGGGTAGCACGTAGGGTGTTCGCCGCCCTACCCCCCTCGGGACGGCAGCCTCGCCCTCGCTGAGGTCGTCGTCGCGACAGCCCCCTTGGTGTTCTCACGATGAGAACTCGTATGCCGTGCTGACCGACTTCTCTCCGATCGCGGTCGTAACCTCCCCACCTCCCGAGAAACCGCGGTCACCGACGCGAATCGGCGGCCGCATCTCGCGCGTCACGCTCACGCCGCCGTAGGAGACGGTCGTCGTCTCATTCGAGCGAGACTGCTGGGACTGCCCCGGCGCGGGGACACACTTGGCGGCGCCAGCCAGGAAGCGCACCGCCTCGGCGATGACCACCCGTCGCATCTTCGCGGAAAGAATCGGCAAGAGGCGTTTCCGTCCTTTCGACGGAGCAGGACGGGTTCGCCAAGCCCCCGATCCAGCGCAGCGGCAGAGCCCGTCAGCGCAGCCGGGCGGATGCGCGCAACTTCGCCGGGAGGAAGGAACGCCTGCCGGCGATCTGCCGTACGACCTTCCCTCTACCGCACATGGCCGCCGCCGACGCCCGAGCGGCGTTCCCCGTACGCGTCGCTCCCGACGCCATCAAGGCGACTCCAACCACAGCCACGGACACGACTGCGGCGCGCGAGCACGTCGACATCATTTGAGACCTCTCTCTCCGTTCTGCTGGAGTACGAGGAGCTGCTGGCCCCGTTGGGCCACGATGATTCCACCGTCGGACTGCGACGCCTTCACGTACGGCGAGGTCGCCGTCCATCGAGGGTGACCTGATGCTGACCGGAACCATCGGGGTTTGCGATCCAGACGTTTGCGTCCTTGACGTAGACGATGCTCGCGGCACTCGCCTGCCCAGCCCCAAGGGCGCAGATCGCAAGAGTTAGCCCGAGGCGAACCGCCCGGCCTTCGATGCGCGAAAGACGGTCAGGGTCACTTCGGCTCTCCTCGATGGTTCCCGTCGGCGAGCCGGTCCGGGCTGCTTGTGAGAGCCCAACGGGGATCCTCAGGCGAGTCGAGGCCGGCGAGCCGGTTGAGGTCACACGAGACAATGTCGTGATTGCGGTCCTCTCGCCTGCCTCGGGATCCGCGCTCGACGTCATGCTCGTAAGCGGAGAGGCCATCCCCGCGGTGCCGCTCGACACGCCGATCCAAACGCGGCCATCGCGATCTGGCATCCGAGCGAGCGATGTGCTCCAAGACGATCGCAACCGGTGACGGGGTCTGCGATCTATGCGGACTCCTCTGCGCTCGTCAAGCTGATCATCGAGGAAGACGAAAGTGAGGCGCTCCGGCGGGCAATCGAGGAAGCCGGGGTCGGGCTCCTGACCAGCCAGATCGCCGAGATCGAGGTCGCGCGCGGTGAAGGTCGCAAACCCGGACCAGCTCGGCGAGTGCGAACGACTCCTCGCGTCGTGTACCCGTGTCCGCGTAAGCGAATCGATTGTCCGGCGGGCGACGATGCTCGCGTCAGCCCGTCTGCGGACGCTCGATGCGATCCACCTCGCAACGGCGCTTCGCGCGGACGTGGCCACAATGCTCGTCTACGACGAGCGCCTCGGCACCGCGGCCGGCGCGGCGGGGCTGACGGTTCTCCGTCCAGGGCTCCCGTAGCGCGATTTGGTTCAGATGATTTGCGCACTTGCCTGAGCATAATATGCGGGGTCTGGTGAGCAATTCAGTCGAACTCGGCGACGGCCTACGACGGAATACGAACCTCCAGCCCGGGAACGCGTGAGAAGTGGCGCACGTTTTTCGTCGCGAGCGGTAGACCAAGTTCGAGGCAGATTCCGGCCTGCAGAAGGTCGGCCGTGGCGAACGTCGCGCCTTGGCTGCGAAGTTCCCTGGACAGATCGCCAGCGCGCGCCGCTGACGCCGGGGTGAGCGGGAGCTGCCCATGAAGAAAGAGCGGAGTGATACGGGAGCGCTCATCGGGGTAGTTCGCCCCTTGAACCATCTCGAATTGGGTGATCACGGTCGTCAGGAACGCGTCGTCTCGCAGGAGCCCTTCCACCAGATCCGCCGCCGGATCACGTCCCCGCAGGAAGTCGATCAGGACGTCGGTGTCGACGACGACGAACCGCGCCACTCACCTGTCCTTCGCTCTGAGACGATCTGCTCGATGCGGTCGGCGCTTTCGTCTGAGAGGCTCCCACGCAGTGCCAGAAGCGCGTCGAGCGACCGCGCCCGGCCTCGTTCCAGATAGGCGTCAATGGCTTCCTGAACGATGGGTGAGAACCCTCTCAGGCCACGCTCCGCGGCAATTGCGGTGAGCGCAACGCGCTGCGCTTCAGAGATCTCCACGGTCGTCCGCATTGCTGCATTGTAATGCAGCAATGCGGACCATGCACGGGTAAGCGAAATGGGGTCCGCGTTGGTCTCGAGAGCCGAGTGGCTCCTTTCGCGCACGTCTCTTCGAGTCGCGGTCGCGACGGGGCCGCCTACGAGCGGTCGACGAAGGAACGCCACCGTCCGATCTCGCTGGCCCGTACCTTTCGTACGTTGCGACCAGGCACGTGAACGACGACGTTGTAGCGGAAGCCGTCGTCGAGAGCCGCCTGGACGACTCCAGAGGTTCCACGCGGGACGAGGTAGGTCGTGTTCCAGATCCCCCGAGAACCGATGTTCTTGACCGCGACGACAGGGTCGCCAGGTCTGCATCGCGGCTTCATGGATCGTTCGGCAGCCGGGGCAGCATGCCTCCGGCGTCGGCCCCGGGCCGGCCTTCCTGTGGGATGGCTTTGCCGTATCGGCGGGAACCTGTGAAACCGCCGCACTGCGTCGGTGACCTGGCTCTGATCCTGGCAACGCTACGTTGCGCCACGCATCCGCACACTCCGCGTCAGGCACCTGCTCCCGCGGGATGACTGCTCGCCGATGGGGTGGTGCCAGACCCATCGGCAGAAGACGCCAAACGCACGGCCATGCAGCGCCGTGTCTGACACCACCATCAACCGCACACGAATGCGCTACCGAGAACGAGGTGCCTGACACAACAACCCGTCACGTCGTGTGGCGGACCAGCTCCCAAACCAAATGGCGAAGCTCAGGGACGATGAGACGCTCCATCGCCAGGCGAACGGCGTTTGGAGAACCCGGCATCGAGAACAGAAGTCGCCCCCGGTGGGTACCCGCCGTCGCGCGGGAGAGCATCGCGGCCGGGCCGACCTCTTCGAACGAAAGGGTCCGGAAGATCTCACCGAACCCGGGAAGCGTCTTCTCAAGGAGCGCCGCGACCGCCTCGTAGGTGGTGTCTCGATTCGAGATCCCTGTCCCCCCCGTCAGGAGAATAACCTCGGCTCCCCCACCCCACGCACCGGTCAGCAGGGCCGACACCAGAGCCGGCTCGTCCTTGACGATCGTCGACGCGACGATCTCGTGACCGGCCTCGGTGACGAGACTCCGGATCAGGTCGCCGCCCGTGTCGTTTTCCGCGGTCCGCGTGTCGCTGACCGTCAATACCGCGCAGCGCACCGGTTGGTCGCGACTGAAGTGGCGGTGCTTGTCCGCAGACGACGAAGGGCCCGTCTCCGGGCCCTTCGCGTCCTGCTCATTCATTTTTCGCGCTGCCGTTTCGCTGCGCTAGTTCGCCGTCTCGCCGTCGAGCTCCGGGCCGAACGAGAAGGTTCCGCCGGCAAGCTCGTCGAGTTCGATGGCGTCGTCAGACAGCATCGAGAACGGCTCGTGGAGGTCGAACTCAAGGAGCGCCGGGGCACGACGCACCGGCTCGATTTCGAGCTGGCGGTAGCGCTTGAGGCCCGTCGCCGCCGGGATGAGCTTCCCGATGATGACGTTCTCCTTGAGGCCGCGCAGGTAGTCGACCCGACCCTCGAGGGCCGCGTCGGTCAGCACCTTCGTGGTCTCCTGGAAGGAGGCCGCCGAGAGGAACGACTCCGTCGCAAGCGACGCCTTCGTGATACCCAGGATCAATGGCTCGAACGTCGCCTGTGCACCGTCGATCGCGTGAACAAAGTCACGCTCGGTCCCGGTGAACTCGCCCGACTCCCGCTCGGCCGTGAGGCGCTCCTGGGCTTCCTTGCGAGCACGGGTGTTCTCACGGTAGAGCACCGGCTTGTCGACAAGCTGCCCCGGAAGGAGCATCGTGGCACCGCAGTCGATGATCTTGACCTTCTTGAGCATCTGGCGGCAGATGACCTCGATGTGCTTGTCGTTGATCTCCACGCCCTGTGAGCGGTAGACCTCCTGCACTTCCTTGACGATGTACAGCTCGGTCTTGGTCGACCGCTCGTGGCGCTGCGACTCCGGGATGATCGGCACGTTGGCGTTGACTTCCATGCCGACCGTGATCTCGGGGTCTGGACGGTTGTCCGGGACGCGAAGGTGACGGACCTCCTTCTCGCCGTCGGTCGTCATGATCCCGACCGTCATCCAGCGCATACCGGTCTTCTTCTCATCCTTGACCGAAACGCTCGTGACGTCGCCGTCGAGGCCGAGGTTGATCCCTCCGGCCGCGTCGAGGACGTCGGTCGGGAAGGCCGAGCCGACGGTGAGGAGGTCGCCCGCCTCAACCCACTGGCCTTCCTTTACGCGGATCTGCGTCCGGCGCGGCACTGGGTAGAGGTGCTCATAGAGCGGTGCGCGCTTGGCCTTCGTTCCGGCGTCGGCGGCCTCGATGTGGGCCGACTCCACCAGGCGAATCCGAGCCGCTCCACTGGGAAGCTCTTCATCCTCTTCGATGAAGACCCAACCGTCCGCCTTCGCGACATGCGCGAGGGCCTTGGGCTTACGGGCCTCGAACAGCTCGACGACACGCGGGAGCCCCTGCGTGATGTCGGCACCGGCCACACCACCGGTGTGGAAGGTACGCATGGTGAGCTGGGTGCCCGGCTCACCAATCGACTGGGCCGCGATGATGCCGACCGCGTCGCCAGGCTCGCAAAGCTTGCCCGAGCCGGGGTTCAGTCCGTAGCAGCGGACGCAGAGTCCAGCGGAACTCCGGCACTTGAGCGGCGAACGCACGGAGATCACCGCGTCGGGGTAGGCGGCGCAGCTTTCGTTCAGCTGCTTCTGAGCCGCCGTGCCGATGAGGGTTTCGGCGAAACGACGCTCGCCCTCTTCGTCGCCCTCGGCGGGAAGCTCGCCGCGCAGGTCGACGACCACCTCGCCCGTGTTGGGGTCGATGACCGGGCCGAAGACCACGCGACCGGTCAGGCTCAGGTTCAGTGCGCCGTCACGGAAGATCTTCAGCTCGATGCCTTCGGCCGCGCCACAGTCCTGGTCGCGCACGATGACGTCCTGGGCGACGTCGACAAGACGGCGCGTCAGGTAGCCGGAGTCGGCGGTCTTCAGCGCGGTGTCAGCGAGACCCTTACGCGCGCCGTGCGTCGAGATGAAGTACTCGAGGACCGAGAGCCCCTCCATGAAGTTGCTCTTGATCGGACGCTCGATGATCTCGCCCTTGGGGTTTGCCATACAGCCACGCATGCCTGCGAGCTGGCGGATCTGCTTGAACGAGCCACGCGCTCCGGAGTTGGCCATCATGTAGATGGGGTTTCGCCGGTACAGGTGGTTGATCATCGCCTCGGCCACTTCGTCGGTCGCGCGCTCCCACAGGGAGATAACCTCTTCGTGACGCTCGGCCGCGCTCATAAGGCCCTGATCGGCGAGGTCTTGGACGTCTGCGACCTCGACCTCGTACTTGGCGATGATCTCGGCCTTGTCCGGCGGGATCACGACGTCGTTCTTCGAGATCGTGATGCCGGACTTGGTTGCGAAACGGAAGCCGAGTGACTTGAAGCCGTCGAGCACGCTCGAGACCGCGGTCGGTCCGTACGAGTCGACCAGCTGCTCGATGAACTGCCCAAGGTCCTTCTTGGTGAGGGTCCGCTGGGCCCGCGGGAACGGACGCTCGATCAGTCGCTGCGCCGGAACGACCTTCTCGATCAGCAGGCGCAGCTCGTGGTCGAAGACGATGCGGCCCGGCGTTGCGACGATGCGCTCGTCGCCGAGTCGGAGCACGATCACTTCGTGGAGGGAAATGGCGTTGTGGTCAAGCGCGCTGATGACCGACTGGTCGCCCCGGAAGTTGCGGGGGATCTTGACGCCCAGGGCCTTGAATGGGTCCTTCGACCATTCCTGGCCAGCCTCGGCACGTGCCTCGGTGCCATCGGGCAGCGAGAACGTGTTGGTGGTCGGGTCAAAGAGCGCCGTCAGGTCCATGGTCGTTGCAGGGCCGCCAGCGGTCGGGCGAACCTCGAGGGCCTGACAGTAGGACAGGTAGTAAAGCCCGAGGACCATGTCCTGCGTTGGGACCGTGATCGGACGACCGTGCGCGGGCGAGAGGATGTTGTTCGCCGAGAGCATCAGAATGCGGGCCTCAGCCTGAGCCTCGACCGAGAGCGGCAGGTGGACGGCCATCTGGTCGCCGTCGAAGTCGGCGTTGAACGCCGTGCAGACGAGCGGGTGAATCTGGATCGCCTTACCCTCGACGAGCACCGGCTCGAATGCCTGGATACCCAGACGGTGAAGCGTCGGCGCGCGGTTCAGCAGCACGGGGTGCTCGGCGATGACCTCTTCGAGGACGTCCCACACCTCTGGGATCATCGAGTCGACGAGCTTCTTGGCGGCCTTGATGTTCTGGACCTGCTTGCGCTCGACAAGACGGCTCATGATGAAGGGCTTGAAGAGCTCGAGCGCCATCAACTTCGGCAGGCCACACTGGTGCAAGCGAAGCTCCGGGCCGGCCACGATGACCGAGCGGCCCGAGTAGTCGACGCGCTTTCCGAGAAGGTTCTGACGAAAGCGGCCCTGCTTACCTTTGAGCATGTCGGCGAGCGACTTGAGCGGACGGTTGCCCGGGCCCGTCACCGCGCGTCCGCGGCGGCCGTTGTCGAACAGCGCGTCGACGGCCTCCTGGAGCATCCGCTTTTCGTTGTTCACGATGATCTCGGGCGCGCCGAGATCGAGGAGACGCTTGAGGCGGTTGTTGCGGTTGATGACGCGGCGGTAGAGGTCGTTCAGGTCACTCGTCGCGAAACGGCCACCGTCGAGCTGGACCATCGGGCGAAGCTCCGGTGGGATGACCGGGACCGAGTCGAGGACCATCCACTCCGGCTTGTTGTCGCTTCGCAGGAACGCTGACATGACCTTGAGTCGCTTGAGGGCCTTCGCGTGGCGCTGGCCCTTCGAGGTGCGAATCGTCTCGCGAAGGTTCTCGGCCTCAGCGGCGAGGTCGATCGCGGCGAGCAGCTCACGAATCGCCGCGGCGCCCATGCCACCCTTGAAGTAGTCGCCGATGCCGTACGAGGACGAGAAGCGGTCGCGCATCTCTCGGAAGAGCTGCTCGTCGACGATGATGTCCTTGACGTTCAGGTCGCGGAACTTGAGCCAGCAATCCTCCACCCGAAGAATGGCTTCCTCGGTGTAGCGATCCATGTCCTTGATCGCAGCGACCGTGTCCTTGGTGAGGTCTGTCTCGGCCTGTTTGCGGTCGGCGTCGGTCAGCTCGCGCTTCTCCTGCTCGCCGGTGCGATCGCGCTGGAGGTCGTCGATGTAGAAGAAGTCATCCTCGTCAAAGCCCGTGACGTCACCGTCGCGGAGCCAGCCGATCCGGCGGGTCATCCGCGCCTGGAGTTCCTCTTTGCGCTGCTCGCAATCGACCTGGTACTGCTCCTTGGCCTCCTGGATCTTTGCCTCGATCTCGGGAAGGTCACGCTCGCGTGCTTCCTTGTCGACGTAGGTCACGATCGAGGCCGCGAAGTAGAGGACCTTCTCGAGTTCCTTCGGAGCGAGATCGAGCATGTAGCCGATCCGGCTCGGGACACCCTTGAAGAACCAGATGTGGCTCACGGGGGCCGCGAGGTCGATGTTGCCCATACGCTCACGGCGCACCTTCGCGCGGGTCACCTCGACGCCGCAGCGCTCACAGATGATGCCCTTGTAGCGGACGCGCTTGTACTTACCGCAGTAGCACTCCCAGTCCTTGGTCGGACCGAAAATCTTCTCGCAGAAGAGCCCATCCTTCTCGGGCTTCAGCGTGCGGTAGTTGATCGTCTCGGGCTTGGTGACCTCGCCCGAGGACCATGCACGGATCTGCTTCGGAGAGGCGAGGCCGATCTTGATGGAGTCGAAGTTGTTGATGTCGATCACAGCAGCTACCTACCTTCGCGTCGATGCGAGAACCGGGGCAGATCGGTGCGGGACGGCCGAAACGCGCGGAAGCGCGCTCCAGCCGTCCCGCCCAATGGCCGTCAGTCCTTGACCTCGGTTGCGTCGTTTGGGGCGTCGTCAGAAACGGCGGAGCCAACCACGACTTCCTCCGCCTGCTCGGCGCCCTCCGACTCCTCACCCGCGTCGCTGTCCTCAATGACGACCGGCAGGCCGCCTGAGAGGTCGAGCCCCAGCTCTTCAGCGGCCCGCAGGAGATCGTCATCGTCGTCGCCGAAGCCTTGGTCGGGATCGACCTCACCCTCGATGCGGATGTCGAGCGCGAGGCTCTTGATCTCCTGGAGCAGCACCTTAAAGCTCTCCGGCACGGAGGGCTCAGCGATGTTCTCGCCCTTCACGATCGCCTCGTAGGCCTTCACGCGGCCGACCGTGTCGTCGGACTTGATCGTGAGCATCTCCTGGAGGGTGTACGCGGCGCCATACGCCTCAAGCGCCCAGACCTCCATCTCACCGAAGCGCTGGCCACCGAACTGTGCCTTACCACCGAGCGGCTGCTGGGTGACAAGCGAGTACGGGCCGGTCGAGCGTGCGTGGATCTTGTCGTCGACCAGGTGGAGGAGCTTCAGCATGTACATGTAGCCGACGGTGATTTTGCCGTCGTATGGCTCACCGGTCCGGCCGCTGAAGAGCTGCATCTTTCCGGAGCAGCGTCGACCAGCGCGGTCGTTCTCGTCGATGGCCAACTGGATCGGGTTGTCGGTGTGCGTGTTCTGCCAATCGATCAACACGCGGTCGACATCTTCGGGTGTCGCGCCGTCGAAGACGGGCGTCGCGATGAAGGTCCGCTCGACCGGCTTGCCGTTTCGCTCGCCGCCGTCGGCCCAGCCGTAGTTCGCGGCCCACCCGAGGTGGGTCTCGAGGAGCTGACCGATGTTCATCCGGCTCGGCACGCCGAGCGGGTTGAGGATCATATCGATCGGGGTGCCGTCCTCGAGGAACGGCATGTCCTCCTGCGGGACGATCTTCGAGATGACGCCCTTGTTGCCGTGACGTCCGGCGAGCTTGTCTCCCTCGGCGATCTTGCGGCGCTTGGCGACGTAGACGCGAACGAGTTCGTTCACACCTGGGTTCAGGTCGTCGCCACCGTCTCGGCTGAAGACCTTGACGTCGATGACCTTGCCGCCCTCACCGTGAGGAACCTTCAGGGAGGTGTCGCGAACCTCGCCGGCCTTCTCCTTGAAGATGGCGCGGATCAGCTTCTCCTCAGCGGTCAGCTCGGTCTCGCCCTTCGGCGTGACCTTCCCGACCAGCAGCTCACCGGAGATGACCTCGGCCCCGATACGGACGATGCCGCGCTCGTCGAGGTCCTTGAGGGACTCTTCTGAGCGGTTCGGGATGTCGCGGGTGATCTCCTCGGCGCCGAGCTTCGTCGTGCGCGCCTCGATCTCGTATTCCTCGATGTGGATCGACGACAAGATGTCGTCCTTGACGAGGCGGTCGGAAACGATGATCGCGTCCTCGAAGTTGTAGCCCTCCCAGCTCATGAAGGCCACGAGCATGTTCTTGCCGAGCGCCAGCTCGCCCATGTCGGTCGAGCTGCCGTCGGCCAGCACCGTCCCGGCCGTGACCTTCTCGCCACGGCTCACGATCGGCTTCTGGTGGATGAGCGTGCCCTGGTTCGAGCGGGTGAACTTCTGCAGCTCGTGGACGTCGTGGCCGTCCTTGCCTTCGATCACGACCTGGTATGCGTCGACGTAGCTGACCGCGCCGTCGCGCTTTGCGACGACGACGTCACCGGTGTCGATCGCCGCGCGGCGTTCCATACCGGTACCGATCAGCGGCGCCTCGGTGATCATGAGCGGGACTGCCTGGCGCTGCATGTTCGCCCCCATGAGGGCGCGGTTGGCGTCGTCGTGCTCAAGGAACGGGATCAGCGCGGTCGCGACCGACACGATCTGCTCCGGTGAGACGTCCATGTACTCGACGTCCTCGGGCTCAGCCGTGATCGGCTCGCCGCCGCGGCGACAGAGCACCGGCCCGACGAGCTTGCCCTTCGGGTCGATCTCGGCGTTTGCCTGGGCGATGATCCGTGGCTCTTCTTGGGTCGCGTCGAGTCGATCGACGTCGTTTGTGACCTTGCCCTTGACGATCTTGCGGTACGGCGTCTGGATGAAGCCGAACTCGTTGACCGTCGCATACGACGAGAGCGAGCCAATCAGGCCGATGTTCGGTCCCTCAGGCGTCTCGATCGGGCACATACGCCCGTAGTGGGTCGGGTGAACGTCGCGGACCTCGATGGGGGCGCGCTCACGGGTGAGCCCGCCGGCGCCGAGGGCGGAGAGCCGACGGCGGTGGGTGAGGCCGGACAGTGAGTTCGTCTGGTCCATGAACTGCGAGAGCTGCGAGGAGCCGAAGAACTCCTTGAGCGCGGCCACGACCGGACGAATGTTGATGATCGTCTGCGGGGTGATCGCGTCCGGGTCCTCAGTCGACATCCGCTCGCGGACGACGCGCTCCATCCGGTAGAGGCCGACCCTGAAGGCCTCCTGGATCAGCTCGCCGACCGTGCGCAGGCGCCGGTTACCGAAGTGCTCGTACTCGTCGAGGTCGCCGATGAAGATCTCGCGCGGAAGCGTCTGCGCCTCGGCGGCGAAGTCCTTCGACTCCTCCGAGACGGAGTGCTCCTCATGCTTGACCGGAAGGTCGACCATCCGTCGCACGACCTCGATGAAGTCGTCGGTCATCCCGCTCTGGCTACCCGTAAAGCGTGGGTTTGTAAGCGTGCGAATGTTCGGAGCGACCTGAAGCCCGAGGCGGGCGTTCAGCTTGTAGCGGCCAACCTTGGTGAGGTCGTAGCGCTTGGGGTCGTAGAAAAGCGAGCGTACGAGGGTGCGCGAGTTATCGATCGTGGGCGGCTCGCCCGGACGCTGCTTCTTAAAGACCTCGATGAGCGCGTGCTGCATCGTCTCGCCGGCGCGCAGGTCGAGCCGCTTTTCGCATTTGTCGATCTCAGCTTCGATCTTCGAGCGTTCGTCACCTGGAGCCGCGGCAAGGCCCTTTGCGAGCTTCTGCATCTCGGCCACGATGACGGCCATCTCGTCGAGGCTCTTCTTGTTGCCGGACGCGGGCTCGCCCTCGGTCGGATCCTTGTCCAGCGTGAACTGGATGAAGGGGTTCACTCGACTGGGGTCGCGCGGGTGCGGGAACAGGTTGGCGACGTCGTCGCGGGTGTATCCAAACGAGAACAGCAGCGTCGTCACCGGTAGCTTGCGCTTGCGGTCGATACGAACGTTGACAAGACCCTTCTTGTCGATCTCGAGTTCCACCCACGACCCGCGGGCCGGCATCAGGTTCGCCTGGAAGACCTGCTTCTCGCGGTCTTTGGGCTCCATGATGTAGGCGCCGGGCGAGCGCACGAGCTGCGTCACGACGACACGCTCGGTGCCGTTGATGATGAAGGTTCCCCAGGTGGTCATCAGGGGCATATCGCCCATGAAAACCTTCTGTCGGCGGATCTCGCCAGTCTCCTGATTGATGAAGGAGACCTCCATCGTCAGTGGCGCGGCGTAGGTCTCGTCCTTGTCGCGGCACTCGCGGATGGACTTGTTCGGGAAGATGTGCTCGAGCGGCTGCCCTGGCTCCCATCCTCCGATGGTGTACTCACCGAACTCGACGGCGAGGGTTCCCGAAAAGTCCATAATCGGGGAAATGTCGTTAATCGTCTCTCGAAGCCCTTCGGTGAGGAACCAATCAAATGATTTCCTCTGGATGTCGATGAGATTCGGGACATCCAGCACCTTGTCAAGGCGCGAGAACGAACGGCGGACGCGGGCAGCGCGAGTCTTGCTCAAGACGCAGAGCCTCCTGACGTCACTGGGCGGCGGGGTTTCGGCAGCCGGGGCGGCGGCGGTCGAACGGGTAGGCTAGCACAAGCGGTCAAGTCATTTCGACCTTCCGCCAGCCTCATTTTGCTCCGGTCGACATGATTCGCCCAAGGGCGCTTCGTCCGCGCGGCCAAGCCGGCGGAGTCGCCCGAGCTGGCATGCTCTGTCGGATGAACACTGGGCTCCCATCGTTCCCGGCCACGCCACCAGGCGCTGACCCGCTCGTTGCGCAGCTCACGGTCCTCATCTCAGGCATCCACGCAAACTGGGGCGCTCCGCGGGAACGACGCCGGATGCGGGCCTTTGGTTTTATCCCCGCCAACGAAGCTGGCGTCCTCAAGCGTGACTGGCACGACCTTCGGGTGCGGGTGAGCCCCGAGCTCCTTCGCGCGATCCTCCCCGGTCAGGGTGAGCTCAGCCACCACCTCGCCGATGGAATCCTCCTGATCGACGGGAAGCCGTTCACGTCGACACCTCGGGCGGTGCGGATCGCCGACGGCTTCGTCGAACTCATCCGCTCCTACGAGCGATGGATCGAAGCCCGAGAGGGACGCGAAGGGCGACTCAGCCGAGGCGCAAGCCCGGACCGGCGCCAGTTCAACGCGCTGGCCGAGACGCGGCGTGTCCAACGACTTCTCGGGCAGCACCTGCGGTCGCGACCTCGGGGCTGATTCAGAGGCCGGACGCAATCTCCACGCACAGCCCGAGCGATGCCCGAGCCGTGCGTGGGTTCGGGCGTTAGAACTTTCCGGGAACGCCGCCGCCCTTGATGGTGGCGAGGTCGTCGAGCCAGCCGCCGAGGCGACCATGGTCCTTGTCGTCCGCGTCGAGGTTTGCCTGGGCCGCCTCGACCTCGGCGATCACCTGGTCGATGTTGCCCTTGTTGGCGGTTGACACGCGGTCGCGAAGCTTGCTCTTTACGTCGGAGTCGAGCGGCATTTTCCATCTCCTGATGTCGGTCACTGGCCGAAGCGCTCGGCCCTCGCGGGATTCTGCGCGACCCTCGGCCCGGTGTCCAGTGTCATCGCCCCGATTCGTGTCCCGGATGTCCGGGGCGGCGGCGTCCGTTCGGCGGTCCGAACGTCCTCGACAAAATGGGCAAGATCTAGGCTTTCGCCTAGTTCAAACCGCCCGTCGGTCTGGGGTTGAATCGTTTGTATGTCGTCGCTTCGGCCGCGCGGCCGCTTCACACTGATCGGCTCGGCACTCGCGAGCGCGCTCCTCGGATCGGTCGCCTTCGTGGCGAGCACGTTCGGCGTCGGAAGCGATTCGCTGCCGAACCTCCGGGCGGAGCTGCCGAATTCGACGGCGAGCTACGTCGACTTCACGGTGGACGGCCGGCCGCTTTACCGCTTCGACACCGTGATCCGAAACGCTGGCACTGGTGCCTTTGAGGCCTACCGGAACTCCGCCGGACGCCTCTACCAGGTCGTCTACGGCGTTGGTGGGCCAAACCCCGGCCTCCCGAACAGCCTGCCAAACGCGAGCGTGGCCCCCGCATCCCCGGGCTCGAACAACGTCAACCAGTGGATCGATCTGACCGCTCGTGCGGCGCAGACCGACTGGGCAGCCGACAACCACAACCATTGGCACGTCCAGCAGGCCGCACGATACGAGCTTCGCACGAGCGGTGGATCGCTCCTTGCCTCGGCCGCGAAGGTCGGCTTCTGCATGTACGACTCCTATGGCGGCACCTGGTATGACGGATACTCCTCACAGTCCGATAACTGGTGTCAGCATCGCCTCTCGGACGGGAGCGGCGGGCCGAGCGCCGGAATCGTCCGTATGGGCATCTCGCCAAACGGTGGCGGCGATCTCTACGGAGCCGACCTGACCTACCAGTGGGTCAACCTCGCGGGGATTGCCCCGGGAACGCACAACGTTGTCGCGACGATCGACCCAAACAATTTCATCGACGAGTCAAGCAACACCGACAACACGACGACCCAGGCGCGAACGATCCCTGGCGTCGTGGCCGCGGGAGCGACCGCAAGTGCCGCCAGCGGTAGCGCGACCACCATCACCGTCCCTGAGGCCGCCTTTGTTGGACCCGGTGTCCTCGTCAAGACGAGTGCCAACCCGGCCCGCGCCTACACCCCCGGCGAGCTGACGGGTGGCGCCGCGTACTCGCTCGTATCGCAGCCGGGACACGGGACCGCCGCGCGGATCGGCGGCCAGCGCGACGTCGTCTACACGCCGACATCTGGCTACACGGGTTCTGACAGCTTCACGTACCGAGTGACAGACACCCGTGGCTTTGTGAGCGCGGTCGCGACCGTGAGCATCACCGTGGGGAGTTCACCCGGAGTGTCCGTAACGGTGACTCCGTCCACCGCCAGCATGGCGACCGGCGTGACGCAGCAGTTCACCGCGACGGTCGCTGGCGCGGCGGCTGGAGTGACCTGGGCCGTCGACGGCACGAGCGGTGGTAGTGCCGCGAACGGCACGATCAGCGCCGCCGGTCTCTACACGGCGCCCTCCACGGCCGGTTCGCACACGATTCGCGCGACCAGCACCGCCGCCCCGGCGGTGAGCGCGAGCGCGGCAGTGACGGTCACGACGTTGCCCGGGACCGGCAACAACAATGCGGTCGCGAGCCCGACGCTCATCACGACCCTTCCCTTCAACAACCAGATCTCGACCGTCGCCTATACGGCGGAGGCGTCCGATCTGAACACCTGCGTGGGACGAGCTGGCCAGACCGCCTGGTACCGCTACACCCCAACGGTCGCCGGTGCGGTCACCTTCAGCACGATCGGCAGCAACTACGACACTGTGCTGACGCTCCACCCGGGTTCGCCCGGGACCGCCGCCAGCGCCTGCGTCGACGACTCGAACGGCACCACCCAGTCGATCCTCGCGGCGACGCTCCAGGCCAACACGACCTATTGGCTGATGGTCGGCTCCTACCTCGCACGCCCCGCCGGGAACCTCGTCCTGAACGTCACCGGACCGGCGGGCCCACCGGCGGCGTCGGTGTCGGTCTCGCCGACCGTGGCGTCGCTTCTGACCGGCGCGTCTCAAACGTTCACCGCAACCCTGATCGGGACGAGCGGGTCGGTCGGCTGGTCCGTTGACGGCGTCGACGGTGGAAACACCACCGTCGGCCCGATCACGAGCGCTGGCGTCTACACCGCTCCGGCCACGGCCGGTGCGCACACGATTCGCGCGACGAGCATCACCACCCCGGCGGCGAGCGGCACCGGGGCGGTAACCGTCACGGCGACCCCTCCGCCCCCGCCGCCTCCGGGAGGATCAAACGACGGCGCCGCAAGCGCCGCGGTCATCGGCAGTCTGCCGTTCAACGCGAGCCTTTCCACCGCCGCATACGGAGCCGAAACCGGCGATCCGACAACGTGTGTCGGGGCGACGGGCCAGACCGCCTGGTACCGCTACACGCCGGCCTCGACGCAGCAGGTCACGTTCAGCACGATCGGAAGCGCCTACGACACGGTCCTGACGCTCCACACCGGTGGTCCGGGAGCCTTCAGCGCGGCGATCGCATGCGTCGACGACTCGAATGGCACCCAGCAGTCGGTCCTCTCGGCAACGCTCACCGCCGGCACGAGCTACTGGCTCATGGTCGGCTCCTATCAGGCGCGCCCCGCCGGCAACCTCGTCGTCTCGGTCACGACCCCGGCGGCGCCGCCCCCGGGACCGACCAACATCGACCAGATCGCGAACGCGACCGCGGTGACCGCCGTGCCCTTTGCTGGTTCCTACTCGGTTGCTGGCTACACAGGAACCGGTGATCCGGCGGCGTGCATCGGCAGCGGGACGCGCTCGGCCTGGATCCGCTACACGCCGGCCACCTCTCGAACGGCGACGATCTCGACTGCGGGAAGCGACTACGACACGGTGCTTGCGGTCTACTCCGGATCGGCGGCAGCCCTCACCCGGATCGCCTGCAACGACGACTTCAACAACACCACCCAGTCGCAGGTGGGCGTCGCGCTCACCGGTGGCCAGTCCTACTGGATCGAGGTCTCTGACTTCCGCACCGTGGCTGCGTCGGCGCTGCGGATCGCCATCTCGTAACCCAACGACCACCCCCGCCGCGTCCTCAAGGGAGCGGCGGGCTATCGTCTCGCGCACTTCCTGGCCTCCCACCAAGGAACATCGATGGCTCTCGTTCGTGTGACACGTCCCCTGCCGACGCTTGCAAGCGGCCTGGCGATCCTCTCCCTCGCAGGCGCCGCGCTCGGCGCCGCTGGCGCGCTTGTGAGCGGGTTCGGCCCGACTCGCGGCGGTGTGACATATCTCGGAATCTCAGGCGTGTCGACGCGGGCGGATGCGGTCGCCGTTGACGCGGGCGGGCGGTTCGTGGTGGCCGGCTCAAGCGCCCGTGGCCAGTGGGTTCTCGGCCGCGTCGATCTCGACGGAACCGTGGACGAAACGTTCGGCGACGGTCGGGCGGTGGCGGGAGGGCTCGTGGTCGACGACGGCGGATCGACTGGTGGATCGGTGCGCGATCTGATTGTGCTTCCCACCGGGCGCATTCTCGTTGCGGGCCGCATCGGGGAGTCGAGGGGGGAGACGCGCTTTGCGGTTCGGCGCTACACCCCGGGGGGGTCCCCCGACCCGCGTTTTGCGGGCGACGGCACGCGTACCGTCACGTTCGGCGCCGATTCGATCGGCGGGGCGAACGCGATCGCGACCCGCACCGTGGACGGTGACCCGTCGACCACCACGATCGTGGCCGCCGGCTACCACTCGGGAGCGCCTGACGACGCCCGGCAACCTGCGCTCGCGCGGTTCCTTTCCGACGGAGCGCTCGACCCGAGCTTCGGTGGCGCGGGTGTCATCAGCAGGGTGCCCGGCCTCGCGGCCGCCGAGATCCATGACGTAGCGGCGCTCCCCGACGGCGGCGTTCTCGCGGTCGGGGATACCGCCACGCTGACGGCACGGCCCGTCATGATCCGACTGCGCCCTGACGGGTCACCGGACCCCTCCTTCGGCGGCGGCGACGGTGTGCTGATCGTGGCGCGCCCGACCGATTGTCTCAGCGCCTCGTATCGCAGCGTGCTCATCGACACGCGAGGACGCTTCGTTGTCGCTGGCACGGCCCGATGCGATGCCCGCACATCCGCGAGCGCACAGTTTCTGGTGGCCCGTCACCAGCCGGACGGTCTACGCGACGTGACCTTCGGGACGATCGGCATCACCCTAGGGCCCGATTCCGCAGGTGCGGACGCGATCAACGCCATCGTCGAGCAGTCCGGTGGCTCGATCGTGGGAGTCGGCTCGACAGGGGTCCACCCGAACGTCCGCCCGGCGGTCGTCAGGCTGCGCAATGACGGAACGTTTGATCCGTCCTTTGGCCACGACGGCATCGTCTCGGAGTTTGCCCCTGAGTCGACCGTGGGCGGCGCGAGTGCCGTCGCAATCGGACGGGACGGGCATCTGGTCACGGCGGGGTGGGCGAGCGTCGCGGGAACCGAGCGGGCGGCGATCGCCAAGTACGACGGGGCGCTCACTCCGTAGCCGGTCCAAAAGCGGCAAACCACGCACTGCGGGGCGACGTGGCCTCCGGTTGGCGCACATCTGGCACAGGGTGGACGCATGCCGACACACGTCGCGGGCTACCCTGAAACGTGGGTGGTGGTCCGGGGTGGCCCGAAGACGCGGCGCCGAGTTTGGACCGCGGGCCGGTGCTGTCGACCCTCCCGAGGGAGCCTCGTCAGGCTGGCGGCGTCGGGTCCGGGTCAGCGCCCGCGACCTTGTCCGGGCGTCCCTTTACGACAACGCGGCGGGTGAGGCGGGTCTCGTTCCCCGCCGCGTCGCGGACGCGGAGGTCCAATCGGTAACGCCCAGGAGCGACGCGGCCGAAGTTGATCGTTCGGCGCCCACCGCCGAAGGCCCGCAGACGCACGCTGCCGGGGCCGTCGGCGAGGGCAGTCAAGCTTGAAACCCCTGGCCGAGCCGCGAGGCGGCGATCCCGTGTGCTGACCCGAACCCAGACGCGGCGTCCGCGTTCTCCAATCGACCTGCCGCGGCGGAACTCGATCAACCTGAGCGCCGGGCGTGTGTTGTCGACTGTGAACGTCCAGGCATGCGTGCCGATGTTGGCCGCGCCATCTCTGGCCCGAACATCGATGCGGTGGAGGCCGTCCGCAAGCGACGCTGACTGGAGGAAGCGCTCGACAATGGGCTGGTCGCCCCGGGCGGCACCGATCAGCGCCCCGTCGACGGAAATCGCGACGAGCCGAATCGGCATCGCTGACGCCACCGCGACCGCCACACGCGCCCGCCCGGCGACGTACTGCCCCGGACGGGGCTCGCGCGCGACGATGCCCGGAGGCTCCGTCGAGATTCGGACGAGCCCGGCCCCGAACGCGGGGTCGACACCGGGTTCCCCGAGGTCGCGCGCATCGGCGATGAGCCGTCCGCGAATGTCCGCCGCGGTTGGATCGAGCCCGGCGGCCCGCATGGTGCTCCAGAGGACCGCCGCGGCCCCAGCCGCATTCGGCGCCGCGTTTGAGGTACCGCCGACGCCTCTCGGACCGAGGGGTCCGCGCACGAGCGTTCCCGTGGGGGCAACGAGCTCCGGTTTGAGTCTCCCGTCGACGGTGGGGCCCCGCGACGAGTAGGCCTTGATCGCGGCGTTGCGGTAGTCGACCGCACCGATAGTGAGGCTCCCGGCGGCATCGCCGGGAGTGGGAATACTGGACGTCGGCGAGCCTCCGAGCGCTCGAAGGGCGACTTCGCGCGAGAAGAGGCTCAGGCGCCCGTCGGGCACCGGCCCACCCCACTGGAGGACCCTCAACCGGTAGGTCGCGGTAGCCGGTGCCGTAAACGCCAGGATGCGCTCCGACGCCAGGTTCCCATCCACCTGGCGAGCACGGGACTCTCGGACCGAGACCCAAGCCGTATCGGTTCGGCGCTCGAGGATCAGGTCGAGGTCGCTCGGCTCGAGTCCGTCTGGGTTGTCCCAGCTGAGGGCAAACGTCGTTGTCGATCCCTGAGGGCGCTCGAAGCTGCCCTCGCTCGCGGGCCAGTCGAGATCTCCGTCGATCTGGGCGTCAACCCACGGGCCAGACCAGTGCTGCGTTCCGTAGTTGCCGGCTGAGTTCACCCAAAGGATGCCAGCCGCAGCCGCGCGATCAACCGCCCGGGCAGGCGGGCTCGTCCCGTCGAACGGACCTTCGATGAAGTTGTTTGCGTGAACGACGATGTCTGGCGGACGCTGAATCAACCAGTCGACGGCCTCGATGAACTGCTCGGGTGTGTGGTAGTTCACGAAGCGGTAGCGCGCCGCCGGGGCGTAGTCGTAGACCGTCTGGGCCACGATCTCGCCATGGGCGGTTGGATTACCGAAGGCGTTCGCCCCAGCGATGCCGCGCTCGGGATCAAACGACCGCTGCTCAAGTCGCGCGTCTGGGGGAAGCTCCCCCTGACCCTGGCGTGCCGGTACCGACCGCCCGAAGCCTTGGTCGAGGACGACGATCTCGAGGCCGCGACCCGACGTGTCATCGACGCCGAGCGCGGTCGCGCCCGTGCCGACGATCCCCTGGGTACGGACCGGGGTCTCAACGCCTAAAGCGCCGACCGTCGCGCTTGCCATCGCGATGGCAAGCGCCAGCATCCGGCAGGAGACGGTCATCTGGCGCAAGCGGCCAGGAAAGCACATCGCCCGGGGGTTAGCTCGGGCGATGGGTCGCGTCCTGCCAGACCGCACGCGACGACGAAGTCCAATGAGGACGCGCGTGTGTGGCGCGGAATGTCCGCGCCACACACGACGGCTCACGATCGGGTACCGCTCGTTCGACAACGCCGCGGGAGATCCTCGCCCTCGGCTCCGGTCGGCCGTTCTACTTGACGCTGACGCTTGCGCCGGCCTCGACGAGCTGAGCCTTGATTTGCTCGGCCTCTTCCTTCGTGACGCCGTCCTTGACGATGCCGGGAGCAGCGTCGACGAGGTCCTTTGCTTCCTTCAGGCCGAGGCCGGTCACTGCGCGAACGACCTTGATGACCTGAATCTTTGCTCCGCCTGCCTCGTCGAGCGAGACCGCAAAGGCGGTCTGCTCAGCGGCTTCGCCCGCGTCGTCAGCGGCTGCGGGGGCCGCAGCAACGGCGACCGGGGCGGCAGCGGTAACGCCAAAGGTCTCCTCAAGCGCCTTAATGCGCTCAGACAGCTCAAGCACCGTGATGGCCTTGAGGTCTTCAATCCACTCTTCCGTCGTCATACCCATGGGGTTCGTTTTCCCTTCGATCGTGGTCGAATTAGCTCGTCGGCGCCTCTGCCGCGCGCTGGTCGTGAAGTGCCGACAGCGAGCGGGCAAGGCCCGAGATGAGGTTGGACATACCGCCGGCAAGGCCGGACAGCGGGGCGAGCATTCCTCCGGCCAGCTGGCCGAGGAGCACGTCGCGTGGGGGGAGGCTGCCGAGCCGACTGATGTCGGCGCCGCTGAGCGGCACCTGGCCGAGCAGGCCACCCTTGAGCTTCGCGCGCTCTGGGTGTTCCTTGACAAAACCCGACAGCGCCTTCGCGGCGGGCGCCGGGTCGCCGCTCACCCAGATCAGGGCGCTCGGGCCCGTGAGGTGCTCGAGGAGCCCTTCACGGCCAGCTTCGTTGATCGCTCGACGAGCGAGCGTGTTCTTGACAACGGTCATGCCTGCGTCCACGGCCCGGAGGCGCTGGCGCAGCTCGGAGACGCTCTTCACCGACAAGCCGGCAAACTCCGCCGCAAGGATGGTGTCCGTGCGACCCAGCTGGTCGGTCAGCGAAGCGATGACCGCGTCTTTTTCGTCTCGGTTCAGTGTCCTACCTCCTCTCACTGCGTGACATGTGAGGGGCGAACGAGACGGTGGAACCGCGCTCGCAAGAGCGCAGTCCATTCCAGGTCGTCGCTGGCCTCACACGGGTGGCCGTTTGTCGGCCGGATTGAGGCAGCTCGCGCCGCCCCCGTGATCAATGGCTGGCGTGCGGAACGCTAGGCCGAAGCCGCGACGTCCTCCAGCAGGTTCGTGGTCTTGGTGGTGTCGAGCGGAATGCCAGGCCCCATTGTCTCGGTGATCGTGATCGATCGCAGGTAGCGACCCTTGGCCGCGGCCGGCTTGACGCGCACGATCTCTTCGATGACGGTCTGGTAGTTCTCGACCAGTTCACGCTCGCCGAACGAGCGCTTCCCGATGCCGACGTGGACGATGCCCGTTCGGTCCGTCCGGTACTCGATCTTGCCGGACTTGACTTCCTCCACGGCTTTGGCGACGTCCATCGTCACGGTGCCGGTCTTCGGGTTTGGCATCTTGCCCTGCGGGCCGAGGATGCGTCCAAGGCGACCGACGATGCCCATCATGTCCGGGGTCGCGATCGTGAGATCGAAGTCGGTGAAGCCCTCCTGAATCCGCTTGGCCAGGTCCTCGCCTCCGACGACGTCGGCCCCGGCGGCCTCGGCCTCGCGGGCTTTCTCGCCCTCGGCAAACACGGCGACGCGGACCGTGCGGCCACTTCCGTGAGGCAAGCTCACGGTGCCGCGAAGCTGCTGGTCGGCGTGGCGTACGTTGACGCCGAGACGGAAGTGGACTTCGATCGTCGCATCGAAGCGTCCGACCTCTTGGCGCTTGATGATGCGCACCGCGTCAAGCGGGTTGTACTCGTGGCCAGCCTGAATCTCGGCGCGGGCCTGCTCGTAGCGCTTGCCTCGTTTTGCCATGAGTCCTCCTCCCTTACGCGGCGTCGACGGTGACGCCCATGCTGCGGGCAGTACCCGCAACGATGGACATGGCCGCGTCGATGTCAGTGGTATTCAGGTCCGGCATCTTCGTCTCGGCAATCTGGCGCAGCTGCGCCCGAGAGAGATTGCCGACCTTCGCGCTCTGCGGCGTGGCGGATCCTCGATCAAGCGAGATGGTCTGCTTGATGAGCACCGGAACCGGCGGCGTCTTCGTGATGAACGTAAACGACCGGTCTTCGTAGACCGAGACTTCCACCGGCGTGATGACACCGTTGCCGGCCTGCGTTTGAGCGTTGAACGCCTTGCAGAAGTCCATGATCTGGATGCCGGCGCCACCGAGCGCGGGTCCGACTGGCGGCGCAGGGGATGCCTGGCCAGCCGGGATCTGCAGCTTGATGATCTGGAGGACTTTCTTTGCCATCTGCGACCTTCCGGGTCGGGCGGTACGAACGGGGCCGCAGACGTCTGTCCCGACTCCCTCCCGCCGATTTCGTGTCGGAGCTTAGTGGACTCGGCGCTTCTAGCTGAGCTTCTTGACCTGTTCGAAGGCGAGATCCGCCGGTGTCTCGCGACCGAAGATGCTCACGAGCACCTTCAGGCGTCCAGCCTCGGTGTTGACCTCGGCGATCTCCCCGGTGAAGTCTGAGAGCGGACCGTTGATAATCTTGACGCTCTCGCCAACGGTGAACTCGGCCCGAACGCGGACCTTGGTGTCCTGGCCAGTGTTCAGGAGGCGGTCGACCTCGCCGCGGCTGAGTGGAACGGGACGCCCGCCACCTGGAGTCGCGCCGACAAAACCGATCACGCTCGGCGTGTTCTTCACGAGCGACCAGGAGTCGTCGGTCAGGTCCATGTTGATGAGCAGGTAGCCCGGCCAGACGCGCTTCTCCGTCTGAACCTTCTGGCCGTCCTTACCGGTCTCGATCACCTGCTCGGTCGGAATCCGGATCTCGCGCACCTTCTCGCGCTGTCCGAGCGAGCGGAGCCGCTGCTCGAGGTTGATCCGCACCTTGTTCTCGTGTCCGGAATAGGTGTTGATCGCGTACCACTCGAACATTCGTGTCGATCCCCCGGGTTGCCTGATTCGAGATTTAGAAGAGTGCGTTGACGAGGCGGCTAAAGACCGCGTCGAGTCCAGCGAGGTAGGCGGTGACGATGGCCACGAAGAGCAGCACAACGCCGGTGGCCTGGGCGAGTTGGTTCCGGTTCGGCCAGGCGACTTTGCGCATTTCCGACATGGTCTCGCCGACAAATTTGGTCAGGCGCCCGCTTTGGACCCCTTTGGTAATGGTGCCGGCTTTGTCCACTCGGCCGCGTGACGGAGTGGGCCGGGGCGACTTGGGGCCCTGTGGGCGTCGAGCGCCGGACGGGCCAGAATCCGTCTGGCCTTTTGCTGGTCTGATGCGTGCCATGGTCTGTCGCTTATCCCGAGTTCGTGACAGGGCCGGAGGGACTCGAACCCCCAACCCCCGGTTTTGGAGACCGGTGCTCTACCAATTGAGCTACGGCCCTACGGCGCGGCGCAGGGTACCTCCGCACGGACCTGAGACTATCGCTACCGGGTCTCCCGGTGCACCGTGTGCGTTCCGCACCATCGGCAGTATTTGCGGAACTCCACGCGATCCGGAGTATTCCGCTTGCTCTTGTTCGTTTGGTAGTTGCGCCTCTTGCAGTCCTGGCAAGCCATGGTAACTGCGATGCGCTGGCCGGGTGCCACGCGTACTCGCTCCAGTCAGTTGGACGGTCGGGAAGGCTACCACACGCCCGCGACCATCCCGGCTCGGGATCTACCAGGTCCGCGCCCGCCCACGAATCTCGGTGTGTTGGGTGGCCTTCGCCGACTCGAGCGCCCGGCGCGCGGCTGACGCCTGTCGCAGGAGCGCAACCGACGCATGCTGGAGGTCGGCACCGGTCGTGACGGCTGTCGGAGCGAGGCCGAGGGCGCGGGAGATCCGCTCGTACTCGGCCACGAGGGTCGATCTCGCAGGCCCGCCCGGCGCGCCCGCGAGCCGAACGCGCTGGCAAAGCGACTGGATTTCGACGATTGACGGCGGGGGGCTGTTGCGCCCGAATCCCCGAGTCACGCCGCCACCCCGCCTTCGCTCGGAAGGACGACCACCAGGAGATCGCGGCGGGCGTCATCGACCGAGACGAGGAATCGCTGCCTGCCTCGCCCGCGTTCGTCTTCCTCCCTGAACTCGAACGTCTCGTGGACGTCGGTCGAGCCTTGGGCGACGAGGCGCAGGGGAACGTTTGTCCGCTGCTCGAGTTGCGCCAGCGCTCGGTCGAGGCAGACGGTGGCACGGTCGGCATTGGGGTTTGTGCGAGAGGCGTCGATCATGGTCATCCAGTCCGGGGGGTTTGAGACGCGCATCCGGTGCGTCACCAGTGAGATCGGCGTAAAGCGCGACACCCTTGACCCCCGAGGGTCGCCTCTCCTGCGCCAGTTCTGCTCTAATCGCGGCCGTGAGCCTCGAATGGAGTGACTGGTATCGCCGTGCCGACCCGACCGGGTGGGTGCTCCCCAAGATCCTCCGCGAGCGAGCAGCCACGGACCCCGACCGCGACTACCTGCGGTTTGGGGATGGGCCTTGGCTGAGCTACGGGGAAGTGAACCGTCGCGCAAACGTCGTGGCAAACGCCCTACGTGCGCTCGGCCTCCAACCTGGTGAGGCCGTCTCGACGATGCTTCCCAACTGCGAAGACCATCTGCCACTTTGGTTCGGAATCTTAAAGGCGGGCGGGGTCCAAAGCCCGATCAACACGGCGTACCGCGGGGATTTTCTTTCCTGGGTATTGAACCTTCCGCGATCACGGTTCCTCGTCGTCGCGGGGCAGTACCTGGACCGCGTCGAGGAGATCGCGGGCGAGCTCACGAGCCTCGAGTCGGTGATTGTCTGGACGCCAGAGATGTCGACGGGCGCGTTGCCCCCCGGGTTACGGTGGAGGTCTCATGCAGAGCTTCTGGCGGACGAAAATTCCGCAGAACCTCCTGTCGAGGTCAGATGGACCGACGACGCCCGGATCATGTTCACCTCCGGGACCACCGGACGGAGCAAGGGCGTGATCAAGCAGCACGCCTCGGACTACTTCTCCGGGCGCACCTACAACGAGGTGTGCGGGGTCACCTCAGACGACACGTTCTTCTCGTGCTTACCGCTCTTTCACTCGAACGCGCAGGTGCTCGGGGCGTACCCGGCAATGATCGCCGGGGCGCGGATCGCGCTGGTCGAGCGCTACTCCTCGTCGAATTTCTGGCGTCAGGTGATCGACGCGGAGGCGACCATCCTCAACACGGTCAGCGCGATGAACTACTTCATCTGGAACACCCCGCCCAGTGAGCACGACCGCGCCCATCGCGTCCGCAGGATCATGGCCATGCCGGCGCCGAAGGACATCTACGACAAGTTCAAGGAGCGCTTCGGTATCCGCTTTCACGAGGGGTACGGCCTCACCGAGACGGGCATGGTCACCTACGTTCCCCCCGGGGAGGAGCGGCCCGGCTCCTGCGGAAAAGCGACGCCCGGCTTCGAGGTGTTCGTCGTCGAGCCCGGAACCGACAGACCTGTCGCGCCAGGCGTCCAAGGCGAGATCGTCGTTGACATGAAGCTCCCAAACATCGTGATGCGGGCCTATGCCGGGATGCCTGAGAAGACCGCGGAGGACTTCTCCAACCTGAAGCTCCACACCGGCGATCTCGGCGAGATGGACGCCGAGGGCTACCTTTACTTCCGAGACCGTCTCAAGGATTACATCCGGCGCCGCGGCGAAAACGTCAGCTCCATGGAGGTGGAGGCTGTCGCCCGCAAGTTCGCGGGCGTCGAGGAGGCGGCGGCGATCGGGATCAAGTCGGACGACGGAGCGGGCGCGGAGGACGAGATCCTGCTCTGTGTGGTGCCAAGCGCGGGTGCGACGGTCGACCCGGAGGTGCTGGTGGGCTTCATGTCAGCCAAAATGCCCTACTTCGCGGTTCCGCGATTTGTCCGACTGATGCCGAGCCTCCCGAAGACACCGACCGAGCGTGTGCGGAAGGTGGAGCTGCGCGAGGAGGGCATCACGGCCGATACCTGGGAACGGCTCGCGTAGCCCGGGCGGCGTCGATTGGCACGTAGTTGGCACATTGGTCGCGCTCGGCGCCGCACCGAGGGCGAATATGCTGAAACCGGGTGGTGGTCCGGGGTGGCCCCCGGCGACCGGGTGGTTCGTGCGCCCGCCGGTCGGCGCGGTACCCTCGCGAGGTGACAGACGAAGCCGATATCGGTGAGGCGGTCGACTACATCTTGGCTGAGCGGCCGAAGCTCGACGAGGCGAGCATCTGGACGGTGCTCATGGAGCTTCAGGAACCGCCGCAACCCCAGAGCGACCGCATTGCGCTGAACCTCATCACCCAGCTCCACCCCGCCATTCGACGGGGCGATGCGAAGCTCATCCTTCGTGAGTGGCGCGCCTACGCGAGTCTTGCGACGACCGGCGACTGGGACGACGAGGAGTGACGCGACCCCGAGTCGCGCTTGTCACCTGTGCGCAGGCGCGCCACCTCGACGAGGATCTGGCCCCGCTCGCCAGCGCGATCGCCGAGCTGGGCGGGTCGGCCGACGTGCTCGACTGGCGCGACCCCGCAGCCGATTGGTCGAGCTTTGACGCCGCTGTTGTGCGCTCGACCTGGGATTACTTCAACGACCTCGACGGCTTTCTCGCCTGGGCGGAGCGGGTCGCTCGCGCGACGCGCCTCCTGAATCCGCTCGCCGCGCTTCGCTGGAATGCCGATAAGCGCTACCTCGCCGAGCTTGCCGCCCGTGGCGTTCCGACGGTGCCGACCCGGTTCGTCTCACCGGGCGATGGCGCCGAGATTGGTCCCGACGAGGACGTCGTCATCAAGCCCGCCGTCGGCGCCGGCTCGACCGACGCCCTCCGCTTTCGTCGTGGCCAGTCAGACGCCGCACGCACCCACCTCGCGGCGATCACCTTGTCGGGGCGGGTGGCGCTCGTGCAGCCCTACCAGCACGCGGTCGACGAGCGAGGCGAGACCGGCCTGCTCTTTGCTGGGGGGACATTCAGCCACGCATTCAGGAAGGGAGCCATTCTCGCGGGTCGGGACGTGGCTTTCGTCGAGGGTCTCTACGCCGCGGAGGACATCTCGGCGAGGGTCGCGACCGCCGAGGAGGTCGCGATCGCCGAGGCCGCCCTCGCGGTCGTCCCGTGCGGCGACCAGCTCGCCTACGCGCGCGTCGACCTCATCCCCGGACCATCGGGCGAACCACTCGTCCTCGAGGTGGAGCTCATCGAGCCGTCGCTCTTTCTGGCCACCGACCACGCGACGGCGGAACGCTTTGCGGCGACGATCCTTGAGAGCTGTCGACGAACATAGGGATCCGTGAGGGGCCGGTATCAGCGGCCAACCATACTCGTTATACCGTGTTATACTCCTTTGTGTGAAGACTGCGGTGTCGATCCCTGATGATCTTTTTGCTCTCGCCGACGAGACAGCGAGCAAGCTTGGAGTCAGCCGAAGCCAGCTCTATGCGGATGCGCTGAAGGGCTACCTCGCTCATCGTGAGAGCGAGGCAATCACAGAACGACTCAACGCCGTCTACGCGACGATCGATTCTTCGCTGGACCCTGGGATCATGGCGGCTCAAGTCCACATCCTTGATGAGTGGTAGCCAGCCGCGGTGATCTTTGGTGGGTCGATCTTGGCCAGCCAGAGGGTTCGACGCCCGGAGTTCGTCGCCCCGTCGTTGTGATCTCCGACGACGCGTTTAACAGGAGCGGCATTCGGACCGTCGTGTGCGCGGTGGTCACGTCGAACGTTTCGCTCGCGCGAGCGCCCGGGAATGTCTTTATCCCCAAGGACGCGGCCGGACTCACGAAGGACTCCGTCGTCAACGTCACCCAGATTCTGACAGTCGACAAGCGCCTCCTCGCCAAGCGGATCGGCCGACTCGACGCGTTCGATCTCGCCGCTGTCGATGCCGGGCTGCGGCGTTCTCTCGCCCTAACGTAGGGCGCTCGATCACCGAGTCCATTGGGGCAAGGCTACGGCCGGCGCCTGGCCGGTCGGCTTCGGCCGAGCAGGAGATCACGCGCGCCGTTGAGCGCGACCGTGAGTTCTTCAGCACTTGCCCGGATACGCGGATCGAGGTCGGCGACCCGGTCGGGATGAGCGCCCGCGACGAGCGCCCGGTAGGCGCGGTCGATCTCCTCCGTTCGCGAGCCCGCCGCGACACCGAGGAGGGCCGCCGCGGCTTGCGGTGTGGTCGGAACCTCCACCTTCCGCGGGGTCGGGGTCGCCGTTGATGTGGCCCGAATTCGCCGAGCGTTGGCCCGTTCGAACTCGAACGCCTCGCGCTCACGGACGAGTCGGGCACGCTCGATCGTGAGCTCCCGACGTTCGTCGCGCACCTCGGCCGCCAGCTCGAGGAGGCGCTGGTCGCGGTCGCCGGAACCTTCTTTCAGCGCCGCGAGAAATGCGTGGGGGTCAGGGCTCGGGGCATCGTCATCGGGGACCGTGCGCCCTGGCCCCGGATCACCACGGCGGACGAAGACGAGGATCTCGCCAAGCGAATGGTGGGCCCCGTTCCCGGATGCGGGCCCGTCGGAAGGACCGAGCCGAAGCAGGCGGAGCATGTCCCAGCCTGGGTCGAGGATGAAGGTGGCCGACGAACGTCCCGCGAGGAGCACGCGACGTTCCGGGCGTGCCCGGTGGCCGAGCATCGCGAACCGGGCCGCTTTCGCGTCGACCGTCTCAGACCCGCCCAGCGCCTCGAGCTCAGCGTCGAGGTCGCCGAGGCGTCGTGCCACCTCCCGATCGTCGGCGGACTGCACCTCTGCGGCTCGTGCCTCGGCGATGGCCGACCTGAGGTGGCCGAGGCGGCCGGTCTGTCCGGCGGCGAGCACGGACCACCAGCGCGCCCAGGGATCGTCGTCAGACGGGCTCACGATTTGCCGGACGGCGTCCGGCAAATCGAGCGAGTGCAGCACTCCGGCGAGCGATGTGCGCGCGTCCTCGGGCTCGCCGGTCGCTGTGCAAAGCGCGAGGAGGGCCACCTGGCGCCACCGATCGTTTGCTCGACGGGCGATGTCGTCGCCTGCGGCGATGCGGAATGACTCGTTCACGGACCCGAGGGTACCGGGCAAGCGTCTCCACCGGGCGTGCGTCTGTCGGCGCAGACCGTCAGCGCCAGCCCGTGCGAACCCACTCGGATAGGCTCGCCTCATCGCGAACCGACTCGCCAGCGAGCGCAGCCTCTACTTGCGCCAGCATGCTGAAAACCCAGTCGACTGGTATCCCTGGGGAGACGAGGCGTTCGCACGAGCGACGGCCGAGAATCGGCCGGTCCTCCTCTCGGTGGGGTACTCCTCGTGCCATTGGTGCCACGTGATGGCCCACGAATCGTTTGAGGATCCCGCGATCGCCGGGGTGATGAACGAGCGGTTCGTCTGTGTGAAGGTCGATCGCGAGGAACGACCTGACATCGACGCGATCTATATGCAGGCCACCCTCGCCATGACCGGCCACGGTGGCTGGCCGATGACCGTTTTCCTCACGCCCGACGCGCGGCCGTTCTACGCCGGCACGTACTTTCCGCCCGCCCCGCGCCAAGGGATGCCCGGCTTCCCGGACCTGTGCCGGTCGATCGCCGATGCCTACCGGGACCGGCCGCTGGATGTGGACCACACCGCGACCGAGCTCGTGCGGAGACTCGGAGAGGGCTCCGGGAGTAGTGGAGCGACCGGTGAGACGCCTCCCGGCCTCACCGACGACGCCCTCGTCGGCCTGGCTCGTCGCTTTGATCCCGACCAGGGCGGCTTCGGCGGCGCGCCCAAGTTCCCACCGGCGCTCGCCCTCGAGTTTCTCCTTCGACGGGTCTGGCGACGGCCAAACGACACGCACTCGCAGGAGATGGCCGAACTCACGCTCCTTCGAATGGCAAACGGCGGTATCCACGATCAGGTCGGCGGCGGGTTTCACCGCTACAGCGTCGACGCGGTCTGGCTCGTCCCGCACTTCGAGAAGATGCTCTACGACAACGCGCTACTCGCCTCGGTGTACGCCCTGGCTTGGAAGGTGACCGGGCGGGAGCGCTACCAAGAGGTGGTGCAGCGCACGCTCGACTATCTCCTTCGCGAGATGCGAACGCCGGAGGGCGGGTTTGCGGCCGCACAAGATGCCGACTCGCCCGGTGGTGAGGGCGCGTTCTTCGTGTGGACCCCGGGGGAGATCGACGAGCTCCTCTCACCTGAGGAGGCCGCGCTCGCTCGCGCCCTCTGGAACGTCACGCGCGAGGGGAACTTCGAGCACGCAACGACGATCCTGCACATCGACACGCCGATGGAGCGCATCGAGACCGACCACGGCCCGAACGTCGGCCGGCTGATCGATTCGGCCCGCGCGAAGCTGTACGCGGCCCGCCTTGAGCGCCCGGCGCCTGCACGAGACGACAAGGTGCTCACCGCGTGGAACGGGCTCGCGATCGCGGCGTTTGCCCAGGCGGGGCGGCTCTTCGCACGCGCCGACTACCTCGCGGCCGCAAATGAGGCCGCCGATCTCCTGCTCGACCGGCTCGTCGTCGAAGGTCGGCTGATGCGGACCTACAGCGAGGGCGTCGCCGCGCATCTGGGGACCCTCGACGACTACGCGAGCCTCTGCCACGGTCTCCTCGCGCTCTACGACGCGACGTTCGAGCCGGCCAGGCTCGTCGCGGCGCGCAGGCTCGCGGACGAGATGGTCGACCGCTTCGTGGATCCCGTTGGCGGCGGATTCTTCTTCACCGGATCCGACGCGCCGACGCTCATCGCGCGGACCCGAGAACTTGAGGACCACCCCACACCAGCCGGAAACTCGCTGGCCGCGCGGGTGCTCCTGACGGTCGCGGCGCTGACCGGCGACACGACTCTCACCGAGATCGCCGACGGGGCGCTTGCAATCGTTCGTAGCGACGCGGCCCGACACCCCCAAGCGTTCGGGACCGCCCTCGTCGCGATCGACCTACTCGTGCAACCGGGACGCCAGATCGCGATCGTCGGCGACCCCGCGGCGCCCGAGACCACGGCCCTCCTCGACGCGGCACGCCGTGGCTCTGGCCCGAATGACGTCGTCGCCGTTGGGCGTCCCGACGACGCGGCTGCAACCAACGCATGCCCGCTCCTTGCCGACCGACCACTTGTCGACGGGCGCCCCGCCGCCTACGTCTGTGATCATTTCACCTGCGCCGCGCCGGTGTCGTCACCGACTCAGCTCGCCGCCCTCTTGTAGGGCGGTTCGGCCAAACTCCTGGATTGGCTCTCCACCCGGGATGAGCCCGGCGAGGTCCCATGAGATCGTGCTCGACACGCGCCAATGGAGCACCCCGGCGCCGGACGCGGAGCGCCGTGCGCGGTCGATGAGAAGCGCCAGCTCCGGGACACGCACTCGGCAGGTCACGGCGCGATCGTCGAAGGGCTCCCAGAGGCTCATGGGGTGCGGTTCAGGTCGATGCCGCCCCAGTAGGCACGCTGGCTGCGAACGACGCCGCGCTCGACGTGACAGATGCTCATGCCGCGGGCATGGTGAGTGTCCACTCGATCGCCAGCGAGCCGTCGCCCAGTTTCGTCAGGTCGGGAGATCGCGACGCCAACGGCCGACTGAGCGCCGATTGCGTCGCCGTCCACGTCACTCGACCTCGGCGTAGTCGGCGCAGAACGCCGAGTACGGCCAAAACCGCTCCCACCAAAGCCAAATGGGGTCCGGCAGGTCGTCAACCGGGCGGTCGTTGACAGGAAGCTGCACGGTGTCCTCCTCGCATACGTCCGTTGGACGCCCCTCCGAGTAAGGGGCTGCGTGAAATCTCTGCCTGTTTGTGCGATGACGCTACCACCCCTAGGTGGGCCAGGGAATCACCTTACGGTGTCAGCTTTGACACTCGCTCCTCAAGGCCAATCGAGATGGCGCCGCGTTCTGCGGATGGTCGAAATCGGGACGGCCCGTTACGTGGTCCCGCACTCACCAGTCGATCAGACGAACGACCTCCTCCGGGTGAGAGCCCTTGAGCGGGACGGGGTTCCCTTTCTCTGGCTCCGTGATCCGACCGGGTCCAGCATGCGTACCCGCTCGACCCCTCGCGAGAGCGCACCGTGATCGGTCGAAGCGATTCGTGCGATCTCTGCATCGACTGGGACGATCGTGTCTCTCGCTCGCACGCGGAGATCGTTCCCCTCGGCGACGAGTGGGCGATCGCCGACGACGGCATCTCGGCGAACGGCACGTTCGTGAACGGTGAGCGCCTCACGGCGCGGCGGCGGCTCGCCGATCGTGACGTCATCCGCATCGGGGCGACGGCGATCCTCTTTCGCCAACCGGTGCCGGACGCGGGAGACAGCACCGTCGTTCCTGTCCAGGCCTACCCCGTCGCGCCGCTCACCGAGACCCAGCGCAAGGTGCTCGCCGCACTGTGTCGGCCGGTCTCCATCGCCGGCGGGTTCGCGACGCCAGGAACGAACGAGCAGATTGCCGGGGAGCTGTTCCTCTCGGTGGACGCGATCAAGGCGCATCTGCGGACACTCTTCGGGAAGTTCGCGATCGGCGACCTTCCGCAGAACCAGAAGCGGATGCGACTCGTTCAGCTCGCGCTCCAGTCGGGCGTTGTCGATTCGCTCCTGCGCGAGTAGCCCGACGGGCTTATCTCGGCGCCGTGGGCGGCTATTCTGTTGGCATGGCTGACCTCGCAGAACTTCGACAGATGATCCTCGACGCCCTCCCCGGCTCGGAGGTCGAGATCGTCGACCAGGGTGGCGGCGACCACCTCGCCGCGAGCGTCGTGGCGGCGCAGTTCGCCGACAAGAGCCGAATCGAGCAGCACCGAATGGTCTACGCCGCCGTGCAGACCCGCCTGGACGACGGCGCAATCCACGCGCTGGCACTGAGAACCCGCACACCGGAGGCGATCTAGATGACCACCGACATGACGAACCTCGTCAACATGGGCACCATGTCAGACGACGAGATTCTCGACCAGATCAAGAAGGAGACCTCGGAGCACAGGGTTTTCCTCTATCTGAAGGGCACCCCCGAGATGCCGCGCTGCGGCTTCTCGAACCAGGTTGTGCAAATCCTGACCCACCTCGGAACTGACTACGGCGCGCGCGACATCCTCGTTGACCCGCGGATCCGTCAGGTGCTCTCGGGCTGGTCGGACTGGCCGACGACCCCGCAGCTCTTTGTCGACGGCAAGCTCGTCGGCGGTTGCGACATCACCACCGAGATGTACCAGGACGGCGAGCTTCAGGAGCTTCTCGGCGTCGCGAAGTAGCGTCGAGGCGGGCTACTGCCAGAGTGCACTGATGGGGATCGCCCAAAGGCGGTCCCCGAATGGCAGGGTGTCCTGGCCGGTGTAGAGGATCGCGCCAAACTTGAAGCGGTTCCCCAGCGCCTCACGTAGGGATATGAGCGATAGAAATCGCTCCGACTGAGCGTCGCTCCGGCCTTCACGTCGCAAGCGATGATCTCTCCAGACGCTCGCTCAGGGACGACGTCAACCTCGAACAACTTGGCTGGCAAGGGTACTTTTTCCGACTTGACGCGCTCCGAGCAGTGCAACGATCCGAACGTGTTGCAATCGTTCCACCACGAGATCGGCGTGGCGCCTCGGAAGCTGGGAGTCAGAGTTCATCTAATCGATAGGCCAGGACATTTGGGAGGTTGGACCAAGGATGTTTGGGAAGTTGGTGCCAGGACATTTGGGATGTTGGGCCAGGGATGTTTGGGGTTTCAAGTTGTGCTGCCCCCCGGAAATCGAGGTCGCACCTCGATCCGACCGTGGGTTGTAAGGTCAGCGCGTGGAGGTACCCTTCGCTCCCGACGCTCAGCTCGCCGAGCTGCATGCCCATCTCGGAGGGAGCGTCGATGCCGCCACGATGTGGGAGCTTGCCGCCGAGCAGGGCATCAAAGTCCCCTTCCGCGACTACTGGGACTTTGCTGACGCGACCAACGTCCGCGCGGGGACCGATGGCCTTGCCGGGCTCGACGAGGTCTACCACCTCACCGAGCTGATCCAGTCGAGCCCCGAAGGGGTGTTCCGCTCGGTTCACGGCATGCTCTCTGGCGGCTACCGCGCCCAGCGGATCACGACCCACGAGGTCCGATTCAACCCCGCCAAGCGAAACCGCGGTGGCGAGCGCGACCTCGACGCCATCGTCATGGCCGCTGCCCACGCCCTCGACCGCGCGATGCTCGAGTACCCGATTCGGGCGGGTCTCATCCTGATGATGGACCGCTGCTTTGACTACGCCCTCAACGCCGCCATCGTCGAGCGGGCGATTCGCTTTCAGGACCGTGGAGTCGTCGGGATCGACATCGGCGGGCCCCGCCCGCGTGACTCGCGAGTCCCCTTCGACTATCTCGAGCTTGAACCCCTCATTCGGCGCGCCCGAGAGGCGGGTCTTGGCGTCACCCTCCACGCGGGCGAGGAGGGTGTCAATGCCGACGACCCGTGGCCCTACCTCCACGAACTCGCCCAAGTGATTGATCTTGGTGTCCACCGGATCGGCCATGGCATCGTCGCGTCCCGCGACCCCGCGCTCATGCATCGGCTCGCCGAGGCGGGCATCGTTCTCGAGGTCTGCCCCACCTCCAACATTCGCACCGGCGCGGTTCGCGACGCCGAGCAGATCGGCGTGATCGTTCGGACCCTGGCAAACGCCGGTGTGCCACTTGTCATCGCAACGGACGGCCCGGAGATGATCGGCACTCGCCTTCGAACCGAATATGAACTGCTCGTCGGCGTCGGCGCCCTCACCCCCGAGGAGGCGCGAGCGATGAACGCGTTCGCCCACCGGGCGAGCTTCGTCGCCGCGCCCAGCTGGGCGGAGGCGAACCGAGCCAACGGAACGGTGACCACGCGATGACGGCTCGTCGCCCCCGGTCGGCAGGAGGGCGCGCCAAGCTCGTGAACGAGCGCCTCACACTGCTCTACCCCGACGCCATCTGCGAGCTCGACCACGCGAACCCGTTCGAGCTGCTCGCGGCCACGATCCTCTCCGCGCAGTGCACCGACGTTCGCGTCAACATGGTGACCCCAGCACTATTCTCCCGTTACCCCACCGCCGCAGATCTCGCAGCGGCCGAGCCTCTTGAACTCGAATCGGTTATCCGCTCGACCGGCTTCTTCCGATCGAAAGCCAAGAGCCTGATCGGGATGGCCAGCGCCCTGGTCGAACGCTTCGACGGCGACGTCCCCGGGGCCATGGCCGATCTCGTCACGCTCCCAGGCGTTGGTCGAAAGACGGCAAACGTCGTGCGGAGCGTCGCGATGGACCTCCCGGGACTTCCGGTCGACACCCATGTCGGGCGACTTGCCAAGCGCCTGGGCCTCACAGAGCTGACCGACCCCGTCAAGGTGGAGATGGAACTCAACCCGATGGTCCCTGCGGCCGAGCGCGGCCAGTTCAGCCTCCGACTGATCCTGCACGGGCGGCGCGTGTGCGGTTCCCGCGCTCCGGCATGCGAGCGTTGCACCCTGTCGGACTTCTGCCCCAGTGTCCGCGTGGCCGCGAGGGTGGCAGTGTGAGCGCCGGTCCGTCCAGACGCCAACCTGGGCCACAGTTCGGTGTGATCCTCATTGCGGTCGGCGCCTTCGCGATCTTCTTCGGTATTTGGATCTGGTCTGGCTCCGGCGGCCGAAACCCGGACACCGGCTCGTTCAAGGTGATCGCAGGTGGGGCGTTCAACGTCGCGATCGGCGTGTTTGCGGCCCTCGCGGGCATCCGAGTTCTCTGGCGCTCCAGCCGGCGCTGAGTTCAGGACACGACCCCGGACGCGTGATCCGGTGGTTTCTGGCGGTTACGCTCACCTCCGATTCGTTCACGGAGGACGTACACCTCGTCGCCCGAATCAAGCCCGGGGTCTAGGTCGGCGACCGTCGCTCCGGGCTTCGTGATCGCGACGATCCACATCCAGGTTCCTCACCACCGGTCGTGGGGCGCGCGGACAGTTGTGACAGGCACCGACGCCGCGGCGCGCAGTCGGTCCGCGTCGAGCAGGTGCCAGACACGCTGTCACAGTCCGCGCGCCAGCACGGTCGTGTCTGGCACCACTCGATTCGCCGCGCAGCCATGTCACGCCAAGAGGTGCCTGACACAAGCCACCTGAGCAAGCGACGCCAGAACGAAAACGGGCGGGCACCCATGGTTCTGGGTGACCCGCCCGTTTTGTGGTGGTGCCGCGGCTCCCCGCGGTACCCCGGGGGGAGATCGCTAGGAGGCGAAGATCGCCTTCTTCTGCTTCTCGATGCTCTTGAGGAGCCCGTCAATGTCGTTCGGGTTCTTGATGAACTTCTGGATCGACGGAATCATCACCGTCGTGGCGAAGTCCGGCCGCGTGTCGCGGTCGAGGAACTGCGTGATGTGCTTTGCAGAGCCGATGACCTGCACAGCCTTCTTCTGGAGCACGTTGTACGTGCTTGTGTCGGCGCCCTTGCTCGCCGGGATGTTGTTCGGGTCACCCTTGAAGTAGATCGCCTGGGCGGCCGGGCTTGCAAGGTACGCGAGGAACGCTTTCGCGGCCTCGGGGTTCTTCGGGTTCTTCGCCATCATGAAGCCGTCGATCGGCGCGTCGATTGTGTCGCGCTTGAAGGCCGGGTTGATGGCCGGGAACGGGAAGAAGTCCAAGTCCTTGTAGGCCGCTCCGGTGAACTGCTGTCCGACGAAGAGTCCGAGCAGGTACATGCCGGATTTCTTGTTGGCGACGCTCTTTGCCGCGTCCTGCCAGGTGCGGCCAAGCGAGCCCTTCTGGTGGTACGGAAGGAGGGTCTTCCAGGTCTCGAAGACCTTCTTGACCTTCGGACTGGTCCAGGACTCCTTGCCCGCCATGAGGCTGACGTGGAAATCGTAGCCGTTGATCCGGGAGTTGAGCGCGTCAAACGTGCCCATCGCCGGCCAGCCGTCCTTGTCGCCGAAAGCGATCGGAGCGAGCCCGTCCTTCTGCATCTTCTTGCTCAGCGAAACGAGCTGCGCGATGTTCCCAGGAACCTTGTAGCCGTTCTGCTTGAAGACGCTCTTGCGGTAGAAGACCGCCCACGGATAGTTGTAGAACGGAACGAAGTACTGCTTTCCGTCAAGGCCCGTCGACGCTCCCTTGAACGCGCTCGAGTAGTTCCCACCGATCTGTTTCCAAACGTCGGAGATGTCGCCGACGAGGCCCTTCTGCGCGAAGAACTGCATCCGGTAGCCGGCAAACCATGGGAACACGTCGTCCGGTGTGCCCTGAAGGTAGGTGTTGATGTTCTCCTGGAAGCTGTTGTGGTCAACGGTGTTGACCTTGACCGTCACGCCCGGGTTGGCGGCTTGAAAGCCGTCGACCACAGCCTGGAGGGCTGCCTTCGGAATGGCGTCGGAGTAGTTCGTTCCGAGGGTCAGCGTGCCGGATGGAGCGGCGCTCGCCACTGACACGCCAAGCGCGCCAGCCGTAACGGCCGTCGCGAGGGCGATGGCCATACGGACCGTACGCCTTCGGCGTCGCGCGACACCCCCCGGGTGCGCGACTGGTGAACTGGAATTCTGCATTGACTGCTCCTCGTCGTCGGGAGGGACGTTCGTCGCCTCACGTGGGCAGGGATCGCTCAGGAACAAACGTAATCCCCCACAATCGGACATAGCCTGGCATGGCAAAGCGTCCATTGTCAAGGGCATTTCGTCGGCCGTTTTCCCGTTGCGCGACGGGAACCGCCTGATCGCCACCCCGTGTTCGATTGAGTTCAGTTCAGCGCCGACGTCGCGGGTTCTGGCCCGGCTCCTGATGCCGCTTTCGTGACCAGAAACTGGGCCGTGTTCGGCGTCGTCGTCGAGTAGCGATCGATGACGCGAGCGCCGAAACTGTCGGCGTCTCGCGCCGGTGCGAGTGCGATTACGGCGCCACCAAAGCCTCCACCGGTCATTCGCGCAGCCACGGCGCCCTCGTCGTAGGCCAACTCGACCAGCAGATCCAGCTCTGGAATCGAAACCTCGAAGTCATCACGGAGACTGCTGTGCCCTTCGAGGAAGAGGCGTCCGATCTCAGATCCAATTGGCGACGACTCGAGCGCGCGGACAACCCCCTGCACGCGCGCGCGTTCGGTGAGCACGTGTCGGAGCCGACGCAGGGCACGCTCGTCGAGGCCAGCCGCTCCGGCGTGCGCAAGCGCCCGATCGGGATCCCACTCGCGCGCCGCGCCCGCAGGCAGGACCTCGAGCGCGCGAGTCACCTCGACTTGGCGCTCCCCGTAGGCAGATCCCTCAAGGCTTCTTCGAACGCCCGAGTCGAGGATGACCAGTGCGACTTCCGGCGCAAGCGCGACCGGGCGATGCTCAAGCGTTCCACAATCGAGGAGCAGCGCGTGGTTGGCCGTGCCGAAGACCGAGGCGGCCTGGTCCATGATCCCGCAGGGAACGCCAACGGCGCGGAGTTCCGCTCGGTTCGCGAGTTCCACGAGTGCCATCCCGTCGAGGCGGGCGTCGAAGGCGCGAGCAAGCCCGCCGGCCAGGCAGACCTCAAGCGCGGCCGAGGACGAGAGGCCGGCGCCCGCAGGGAGGTCGCTCTCGAGATGCCCTCGATAGCCCGCCACAGCGATTCCGGCCTCGGTCAATTCCGCGACAACCGCCGCGAGGTAGCGGGTCCAACCCTGGTGGCGGACATCGGACTGAGTGGAATCGACCTCCGCAACGTTCCCCGTTTCGGCGCTCTCAATCGAAATCACGTGTCCGTCGGTCGGCTCGCCGGTGAGGATGATCGACCGCTCGATGGCCGCCGGCAGCACGAGCCCCCCGGCGTAGTCGACGTGTTCGCCGATCAGGTTGACCCGGCCCGGAGCTCGGTAGGACTGGGTCACAACGCGCCGATCTGGACGTCCAGGCCGGCAAAGTCGAGAACAATGCGCTGCCCATCGCGCTCGAAGACCTCGACATCGCGGCCGTGATCGGTGCCCCCGAGAAGTCCCTGGAGAAGTCCCGTCCAGGCGTCCTGTGAGCTAAACCCAACGAGAACCAGACCCCCCCGTCGGACGGCGGCCGGCGCACCAGCGAGGTGACCTGGCCCACCGTAGGCCGCAAGCACCTCGACACCAGGCGATGTCACTCGAAGGGACTCGGTCCAAACGCCGGCCGGCACGCCGCCGTAGGTCGTGACGGTCTGCGCGACTTCGTTGAGCTGCGAGAACACCTCGTCGATGCGTGCGCCCGCGAGGTCGACGAGGCCGGTCGGAAGCGGTTGGCAGGTGCTCGCGTGATGCCGGTCTCGCACGAGGCTGCGCGGCCCCACTACCACGATCTGGCCCCGCCCCACCGCCGCGCGAAGGCGCTCCTCTCTCGCCGCGTCGTGGAGGTGAAGGCCGACGGCGAGAACGACCTCGTACGCGCTCCAGTCGTCGCCCTCATCGACGACATCGACCTCATGCCCGAGGCGGCGGGCCGCGGCAAACGCGGCAAGCTGCAGGTCGCGCACACGAAAGCCCTGACGGTGCGGGTCGACCTCGATCGCGTAGGCGTCGTCGTAACCATGCAGCAACGCGACCCGCGCACGCGGCCGCGCAAAGAGGCGTGCGTGCGTGCGGAGTTCAGGTGCGGTGGCGCGGGCTTCGGCTCCCCCTCGGGACTCTTCGTCGTCATGTGTACGAAGCGCCGAGTGGTACTGCTCCTGGCCGGTCCGCGCCATTCTCCAGGTAAAGAACACGAAGGCCTCGATGCCGTGGAGCGCCGCCTGCCACATCCAGAGTCGGATCTGCCCGGGCGCGACGGCTGGGTTCAGCGCAAGCCAGTTCACCGGACCGGGCTGGTGCTCCATGACCCAAGCCCGCCGGCTGGGGCCTGCCGCGGAGCGGCACAGCTCGTGAACGTACGACACCTCGAGCGGCTCGGCGAGGAACTGCGGGTAGCAGTTGTGGGAGACGAGTTCAGTCAACCCACCTTGCAGGCGAGCATCGGCATCAAGGCCAGACAGATGATGGTTCGTCATAACGTCGCGTCCGGGCGCTCCTGTCTGGACGATCTGCGCTTGCTCGTCGATGAAACTCGCCATCTCGATTTGGGCGAACCTGCGGTGGGAGAGTTCGATGCTCGGCGACTGGCGCTCGGGACCCGGACGCGGCAGCCGGACGGCGTCAAACGATGGGTAGGCCGTGCTCCAAAAAGCCGTTCCCCAGGCGTCGTTCAGCGCGTCGATCGTGCCGAACTGGGCCTCGAGCCAGGTCTGAAAACGCGACTCGGCCTCGGGCGACCAGCAGCGCGCGGTGTCGCGATTGCCCGGCTCGTTGTCAAGTTGCCACGCAACGACTGCCGGGTGCTTGCCGTAGCGGTCGACGAGCGCGTGGGTGATCCGCTGAGACTCCTCGCGGTACGCGCTCGACGAAAACGATGTGTGGCGCCGGGTTCCAATTGGCCAGCTCGACCCGTCGGGACGCACACCGAGGATGTCGGGCCGCTGGTGGCAAAGCCAGACCGGCGGGGTTGCCGTCGGCGTGGACATGACGACGGAGAGGCCGTGTCGACCAAGCGTTTCGATCGCCTCGTCAAGCCACGCCCACTCGAACTGGCCACGCGCAGGTTCAAAGCACGCCCAGGCAAACTCAGCGATTCGCACAAGCTCAAGGCCCATCTCGCGCATGCGGGCGGCGTCGGTGTCCCAGCGACCTGAGTCGACGTGCTCCGGGTACCAGCTCACTCCAAGTCGCATCTCGTGCCTCTCAGGTCGTCGGGATCGCGCCGCGCGCGTGATCGACGGCGCGCAGCCAGTCGGCGTACTCGTCGTCTCGCCGGTCCTCCGACCAAACGGGCTCGACCGTGGCGCCGTGCGGACCGGGTGGCGCCTCGTCCCAGAAACCGCACGCGATGCCAGCAGCGACGACGGCTCCGTGGATCGTGGCCTCGGCATCGGCCGCGCAGACGACTGGGCGACCCAGAATGTCGGCGAGCGCTTGAACAAAGAACGCGTTTCGCGTAACGCCGCCGTCGACCTTCAAGGCCGGCACCGTGACGCCACTCTCACGCTCGGCCGCGTCGAGCACGGCCCGTGTCTGGAAGGCAAGCGACTCGAGCGTTGCCCGAACGACGTGCGCCTTCGTCGAGTGGAGCGTGAGCCCGGTCACGGACCCTCGTGCGCGGGCGTCCCACCACGGTGCGTAGAGGCCTTGGAAGGCCGGGACGACCCGCACGCCGTCGCTCCCAGCGACGCTCGCGGCGATCTCGGATGTGTCGGCCACGCTCGACACGAGACCGAGGTCATCCACGAGCCAGCCGATCGCGCGTCCGGCCACCGCCATGGCACCCTCAAGGCAGTAGTCGACCGGACCATCCGCGGCGCGTGAGGCCGGCGAGGTCAAGAGGCTCGTTGCCCCCACCGGGCGGGTTTGGCCGGCGTTGACCAGCAGAAACGCGCCGGTCCCGTACGTGCACTTCGCCTGCCCCTCGGTGCGACAACCCTGGCCGAGAAGGGCCGATTGTTGGTCGCCGATCATGGCGACAAGGGGTGCGTCAATCCCGGTGAGTCCGGTTACGCGCGCCCCGACGAGGCCCCCGGTTTCCCACGTCGAAACGACGCGTGGCAGAAGCGCCGCAGGCACCCTGAAAAGCGCGAGGAGTTCCGGATCCCAGTCGAGCTTGTCGATGTCGAGCAGGAGTGTCCTCGACGCGTTCGTGACGTCTGAAATGTGCTCGCCGGTGAGGTTCCATGCGAGCCAGCAGTCCATCGTCCCGGCCGCGAGCTCGCCGCCATCGGCGCGCGCTCGGGCGCCTGGGACGTGGTCGATCAGCCATGCGAGTTTCGTCGCCGAGAAGTACGGCTGTATCGGCAGACCGGTCCTTGAGCGGACCAGCTCGCTCGCGCCGCCAGCGACGAGGGCCTCACATTCGGGCGCGGTGCGCGAGTCCTGCCAGACAATCGCGGGCGCAATCGGCAGGCCGGTTGCACGGTCCCAAACGACGATCGTCTCGCGCTGATTGGTGATCCCGACGCCTGCGACCTGATCGGAACGCACCCCCGCCATCACCTCGCCGACCACGGCTCGAACCGCGTCGAGAATCTCCATGGCGTCATGTTCGACCGCGCCGGGTGCGGGATGGTGCTGGGCGTGCGTGCGGTAGGCCTCTGCAAGGGAGGCGCCGTGTTCGTCGACCAAGAGTGCGCGAGATCCGGTGGTTCCCTGGTCGATGGCGAGGACCAGATTCGGCGTCACGGCGCGGTGGCCTCGCGAAGGTTCTCGGCGGCACGCTCAGGTGCGACGGGGTTGAAGTAGACGCCGGACCCGAGTTCACCGGCCGCGACGTAGCGGGGCACGCCGGCTGATCTCCATGGGGAGACGATCTCGACGTGGACGCGCGCTCCGGGCCAGTCGCCACCGTCGAAGGGACGCTGATGAATCCAGAGCATGTACGGGACGGGAGCATCGAAGACGCGGTCGAGTCGTTCGAGTACGTCGACGAGGATCGCCGCCAGGCCGTCCCTCGCCTCGGGCCCAAGCGAGGGGAGATCGGGGATCGCCTCGTCGGGCACGACCCGGAGCGCATACGGGAAGATCGACGCCTCAGGCACCCAGGCACGCCAGCCCGGCGAGGTCGCGACCAGACGGTCCTCGGGCTCGTCGAATGCCGTTCCGCGCTCAAGCTCGCGGCGAGGGAGTTCTGGCACACAGTCGAATGCGTAGATCTGCCCGTGCGGATGCGGGATCGTCGCCCCCACCTCGGCTCCGCGATTTTCGAACGGCAGCACGTAGGCAACATCGCTTCGGGCGCCGAGCGCCTCGGACCTCCCTGCCCAGAGGTCGACGACCTTGCGGGCCCCTTCGACCTTCAGCGACCAGAACGTGGCGTTGTGCTCCGATGTGTAGAGCACAACCTCGCAGCGGTCGTCCGGCATTGCGGGCCAACGGTTGCGGAACCAGCGGACGTCGTAGTCGTTCGGTGCCTCGGCACCGCCTGGGCAAAACGGGCAGGTGGTCGTCGCGGGGAGGTTCGGACGATCCTGGCGGGATCCCACGATGTGGGTCTGCACCCCGGTGTGCGCGTCGGTGCGCAGGTCGGGGCCTACGACGATCGCGGGCGCGGAGATGGTCACGGCTCCACACGCGCTCGAGAGGCTCGATGCGCCCGCGCAGGCCGCGCCACGGGAGCGACAATGATCTTGCCGATGTGGCCTGCGATGGTGGCCCGAGCCTCAACCCCGAGGCCCTCATCGGTGACCAGCACATCGGCACTGCCGAGCGGAGCGATGCGACTCAGCCCGCGCTCACCCCATTTCGTGTGGTCGGCGGTCACGACCAGCCTCCCCGCCGACGCGATGAACGCTTCGTTCGTCTCCGCCTCAAGCAGGTTGGGTGTGGTGAGTCCGGTGTCCTCCGCCATCCCGTGGACGCCCATGAAGAGCACGTCAACGTGAAGCCGCTTCAGCGTGGCCACAGCGACCGGCCCGACGAGCGCGTCCGATGGCGTGCGCACACCGCCGGTGAGGATCACGGTGAGGTCGGGGCGCTGCTCGCGGTGGAGGACATCGGCGACCTGGACGGAGTTCGTGACGACCGTCAGATCGGGCACGCCCAGGAGGTGGTGAGCAAGGCGCCATGTCGTCGTGCCGGCCGTGATGCCAACGGCGCGGCCGGGACGGGCGAACTCGCTCGCGAGTCGGGCGATCGCCTCTTTCTCGTCAAGCTGGCGGTGCGACTTTGCCTCGAAACCGGGCTCACTGGTGCTCAGGCCCCCAGGCGTTGTCGCCCCACCGTGGACCTTCTCGACGAGGCCGGCGGCGGCAAGCACGTCGAGGTCGCGCCGGATGGTCATGTCCGAGACGCCGAGGAGATCGGTCAGCTCGCTGACGCGGGCGGCCCCGCGGCTCCGGATCTCGTCGAGGATTCGCTTGTGGCGTTGACCGGCGAGCATGCGGTGGGATGCTCCTTCCCTTTCTCGGTGACCCGTTCGGCAGGCACCCTGGAGAGGCGCCGCAAACCACAATACTCAACACAGTCGCACACAATCCAGTCCGGCCCCGCCAGATGGTGCGGCGGCGTTCTCGCCTTGACATGCGGAGAATTGCCGTGGCAGAGTGTCGGTGGAACGTGTGCGAACGTGTTCTGGTCTGTCGGATTTCCTTGTTCGCATGTGACGGGAGCGGGTGTGCGGCATCCATGGCGAGATCCCGGCCAGGCGCTCGCCAGTGGCCGATCAACGAAGTCCAGACGCCGCGGCCGCGATGGGCACTGAGGCGCCGCCGACCCAGGCTCCGTTGCCGAAGCGCCGTCGCCGACGGGTGACGCGCCTCTCAGGGCGCGACCGCGTCGCGGTGTCGATCATGGTCGGCGTCCCGCTTGCGCTCGTCGTCGGCCTGGTGTGGCTCCCGACGCTGGCGTCGGTCCTTCTCTCGTTTACGAGCTGGGACGGGATCGGCGGGCTCGGAGCGATCAAGTGGGTCGGTTTTCGCAACTACGACCAGATCTTCAACATCTACCCGCCCTTCTTCCCGGCACTGCGGCACAACCTCACCTGGCTACTCGTCCTCGCCGTCATCCCGACGACGTTTGGGCTCTTCCTCGCATACCTGCTCGACAAGAACCTCCGCGGAAGCAGCATCTACCAGAGTGCGTTCTATCTGCCGGTCGTCATCTCGCTCGCGGTCGTCGGGCTGATGTGGGAACTGATCTACGCCCCCGAGGAAGGCATCATCAACAACCTTCTCGGGCGCACCGGTCAGAACAACCTGATCGACTGGCTCGGCGACCCGAGTCTGAACCTGTGGGCGGTCCTCGTGGCCGCGTCCTGGCGACACGCGGGCTACGTGATGATCCTCTACCTGGCCGGAATGAAGAGCGTCGATCCGGCGCTGCGCGAGGCGGCGGCCATCGACGGGGCGAGCGAATGGCGCGCATTTCGAACCGTGGTCTTCCCGGCGCTCAAGCCGATCAACGTGGTCGTCGCGGTCATCACGGTGATCGAGAGCCTGCGGGCATTCGACATCGTCTACGTCATCAACCGGGGCCGCAACGGCCTTGAGCTCCTGTCGACGCTCGTCACCGACAACATCATCGGTGAGGCGAGTCGGATCGGCTACGGCTCGGCCATCGGAGTGATCCTCTTGGTGATCGCGCTCGTCCCGATCATCACCTACGTCGTCTTCGCCTTCAAGGAGGATGACGTCGGCGCCAGCGCAGTCGTCGCCGCGGGAGCGCCACCGGATGGCGGCAAATGAGCACTGACCTGACCTCAGGAAATGCCGCGGTCTCGTCGCCGAAGGCGATCCCGCGACGGCGCAAGCCGGTTCGCCTGCCGCGGGTTGTCCTACATGTGTTCCTCACAGTCACGGCGCTCCTGTGGCTTGCACCGATCGCGTGGTCGTTCTACACGTCGTTTCGCTCGTTCGACGAAACCGCCGAGAACGGCTACGTCTCGCTGCCGACCAGCCTGACGCTCGACAACTACAAGGCCGTCTGGAACGGCGGTGACATCCCGCATCTGCTCTTCAACACGATGCTCATCACGATCCCCGCGGTGATCATCACCCTCTTCCTCGCGGCGTGCGTCGCGTTCGTCGTCTCACGGAGATCCTTCCGCTTCAACATCCTGCTCCTGATCGTCTTCATGGCGGCGAACCTGCTTCCCCAGCAGGTTCTTCTGACCCCCCTTTTCCGCCTCTACCTGCGGATCCCCCTCCCGGACTTCATCAGTGATAGCGGACTCTTCTACAACTCCTACATCGGGATCATCGCGATCAACATCGCGTTCCAGCTCGGCTTCTGTGTGTTTGTGCTGTCGAACTACATGAAGACGATTCCGGACTCCCTCAGCGAGGCCGCGCGCGTCGATGGGGCGAGCCTGGCGAACCAGTTCTTCAAGATCAACCTCCCGCTGTGTCGGCCGGCGCTTGCCGCGCTCGCGACGCTGGAGTTCACGTGGATCTACAACGACTTCCTCTGGGCTGCGGTCCTGCTGCCAAGCGGCGACAAGCGTCCGATTACCTCGGCGATCGCCAACCTCAAGGGGCAGTTCTTCACCGACCCGAACCTCCTCGCCGCTGGCGGCGCGATCATCGCCCTCCCGACCATCATCGTCTTCGCGCTCCTGCAGCGGCACTTCGTTCGAGGCTTGACGCTCGGGGCGACGAAGGGGTGAGCGGGGCGCCGCCATCCCAGTCGGCAGTGCCAGTGAGCCGTGCCGAGCGCCTCGATCAGCTCAGCACGGGCACCTTCGACGTGCTCGTGATCGGGGCCGGCGCAACCGGCGCCGCCACCGCTTGGGCGGCCGCCCGAACGGGCGCGAAGGTCGCGCTCGTCGACGGGGGCGATGTCGCGGGGGCGACATCGAGCGCGTCGTCAAAGCTGCTCCACGGTGGGCTCCGCTACCTCCGAACCGGCCAGATCGGATTGGTGCGCGAGGCCCACCGGGAGCGCCAGCTGAACGCCGAGATCGTCGCGCCCCACCTCGTGAGACCCCTCGCGTTTCTCCTTTCGGTCGGGCCCGAGTGCCCCTACCCGGCGTGGCAGCTGCGGCTCGGCGTCGTCGCCTACTCCGCCATCTCGCGCTTCCGCGACGGGGACTCCGGTCACCTCAGCGCGGCACACGCCAGCGCGCTCGCACCCGGTTTGCGTCTCGACGGCCGATCATTTGTGCGCTACCACGATCATCAAACCGACGACGCGCGGCTCGTCCTCGGTGCGGTGCGCTCGGCCGAGGCCGAGGGAGCCGTGTGGGCAAACCACGCCGAGGTGACCGAGCTCTGTCTCCTGGGCGGCCGCGTCTGTGGCGCCGAGGTGCGCGACCGGATCGGCGGCGAGACGCTCACGGTGAACGCGCGGGTCGTCGTCAACGCGTCGGGCCCCTGGGTGGATGAGCTTCGCAAACTCGAGGATCCCGCCGCCCGTCCGAGCGTGCGCCTGTCGAAGGGCGTCCACCTCGTGCTCGCGACGGAGCACCCTCCGGTAGCCGCGGTGACCTCGCCCCTGTCTGGTGGACGCGTCGCGTTCGCGATCCCGTGGCACGGCATGCTGCTCCTCGGAACGACCGACGAGCCGTTCGAGGGTCCACCGGGGGCGGTTGCTGTGACCGAGGCCGATCAGGCCCAGGTGCTTCGCGAGGCGCTCACGAGCCTCACATCTGACGTGGTCCGCCCCGACCTCGTGCGGGCATCATTTGCCGGGCTTCGCGTGCTTCCGCTCGGCGCGGCCGGCACCGCGACGGCGCCGCGCGAGACCGTGGTGACGAGCGGACCTGGCGGCATGCTGAGCGTCGCCGGTGGCAAGTTGACGACCTGGCGTCGGATCGGCATTCGGGTGGCCGCGCAGGCGCTCGCCGAAATCGGCGAGCGGGCGCCGAACCCCGCCGCGGCGCCAATTCTCGGTGCGGCGAACGCGTCCGATGTGTGCGCTGACCTCGTCCGACGCCACCCCGATCTTGACCCGATCGCGTGTGCCCATCTCGCGGCGACGTACGGGACGCTTGCGCACGACGTGCTTGCACCGGCAGTCGATAACCCCGACCTTTACGAGCCAATCGTGCCTGGCGCCCCGGATCTGTTGGCCCAGGTGCCCTATGCCTTCGAGTGGGAGGGTGCATGCACACTGGACGACGTCCTACGACGCCGCACGACGCTCGCGATTCGAGGGCTCGCTGGCCCCGGGCGACTGCGGGTCGAGCCGTATCTCGCGGTTGCGGTATGAGCCACCAAACCCCGATCAACCGGAGGGCTGCGCCATGAGTCGGATCGCCTTCATCGGTGCCGGCAGCGTCATCTTCACACGCAAACTCCTGAGGGACATCTTGGAGTTCCCGGCGCTCCGCGATGTCAGCATCGCGCTCCACGACATCGACCCGGAGCGGCTCGCGACCGCGGAAGCGATGGCCCGTGCCACCGCCGCCGAGCTTGGAGCGACCCCGACCATCACGTGTCACACCGATCGCCGGGGAGCGCTCGAGGGCGCCGACTACGTGCTGAACATGGTCCAGATCGGTGGCCACCCGGCGACCCTCGTCGACTTCGCGATCCCGGCCCGCCACGGGCTGCGTCAGACGATCGCCGACACGCTCGGGATCGGCGGAATCTTCCGCGCGCTTCGCACCGCGCCCCACATGCTCGCCCTCGGGCGCGAGATGGCTGAACTGTGCCCCGAGGCGTGGCTGCTGAACTACACAAACCCGATGGCCATGCTCTGCTGGATCACCTACGGCGGGACGCCAACCTCGAAGGTGGTCGGCCTCTGCCACTCGGTGCAGTACACCATCGAGCAGCTCTCGGAGTTCGTCGGAGTCCCCGAGGCCGAGGTCGATTTCAACTCCGCTGGGCTGAACCACCAGGCGTTCATCCTCAGGTTCGAGCACAACGGCGTCGACCTCTACCCACGCCTCGCGGCCCGCTTCGCGGCAGATCCGGAGCTCCAGCGGCGAGTCCGTGTGGAGATCTACCGACGCTTCGGGTACTTCCCGACCGAGTCGAGCGAGCACGGCGCCGAGTACGTCCCCTGGTTCATGCATGACCAGGCCCAGATCGATCGCTACCGCATTCCAGTCGATGAGTACATTCGCCGCAGTGAAGAGAACCTCGTCGAGTACGAGACCGTCCGAACAGCCCTCGCCCGCGGCGAGCTTCCCGCGATCCCACGCTCGAACGAGTACGCGGCCGACATCATCCACGCGATGGAGACCGGCCAACCCGCGGTGATCTATGGCAACGTCCGAAACGACGGCCTCCTCACGGGCCTCCCGGACGGATCGTGCGTCGAGGTGGCCTGTGACGTCGGCGCGAACGGCCTACGGCCGCGGGCGGTGCCGGGCTACCCCTCGCAGCTTGCGGCCCTCAACCGGACATTTGGGAACGTGGTCGAGATGACCGTGCGAGCGGTCCTTGAGCAACGCCGCGACCACGTGTACCACGCGGCCCTCCTCGACCCGAACGCCGCGGCAAGCCTCTCGGTCGACGAGATCGGAGCGGTGTGCGACGAACTCTTCGACGCCCACGCAGACGCCCTCCGGCCGCTGGAGCTTCGATGACCAAACGCGCGACACCGACCCGAAACCCGGAAGGGAACCGACGGCCATGAGCGGAATCCGCCTGGAGCAAGTAACGAAGGTCTACCCGAACGGGGTTCGCGCCATCGACGGCGTCGACCTCGACATCGCCGAAGGTGAGTTCATGGTGCTCGTCGGCCCGTCGGGCTGCGGCAAGTCGACGCTCCTTCGGAGCATCGCGGGGCTCGAAGACATCACTGCCGGGTCGATCTTCGTCGGCGATGTGGACGTCTCCGATATGCCGCCGCAGGGCCGTGACATCGCGATGGTGTTCCAGAACTACGCCCTCTATCCGCACATGACGGTGCGTGGCAACCTCGAATACGGGCTGAAGATCCGCAAGCTCGATAAGGCCGACCGGGAGAAACGCGTCGCCGACGTGTCGCAGATCCTGGGTCTGCAGGACCTCCTCGATCGCAAGCCCGCCGCGCTCTCAGGCGGTCAACGCCAGCGCGTCGCGATGGGTCGCGCGATCGTCCGCGAGCCCCAGGCATTCTTGATGGACGAGCCACTCTCGAACCTCGACGCGAAACTGCGCGTGTCGATGCGGGCAGAGCTCTCGCGCTTGCATGATCGTCTCGGCGTCACCACGGTGTACGTGACCCATGATCAGGTGGAGGCCATGACCCTCGGTCAGCGCGTTGCCGTACTCCGCGACGGGATCCTCCAGCAGGTCGACGCGCCCGATCGGCTCTATGACGCGCCGGTGAACTTGTTTGTCGCCGCGTTCATCGGGTCGCCGTCCATGAACCTGGTCGACGCGGAGATCTCGGGAGGCGTGGTGCGCTTCAGCGGGTTCGAGATCCCCCTCCCTCCTGGCATCCACCTCGGCTCCATAGGGGCGCGGGCAATCGTCGGCATTCGGCCGAGCGACCTTGCCGATCCCTTGGAGGCAAGCGCCGCGCACCCTCGGATTGCGGCCAACGTCCAGGTCGTCGAAAAGCTCGGTGCTGAGACCCACATTCTGTTCGCGATCGAAGCTCCGCGCGTCAACGTCGATTCGGTCCGCGCCGCGTCGGAGGAAGACGAAGCCGACCTCTTCTCGGAGGACCGCGCCGTCTTCACCGCGATCCTCGGTGGACGACGCCACGTGGCGGTCGGCGACCGTGTCGAGCTCACCATCGACCCCA
>JANMDN010000021.1:0-69585 GCA_031376285.1 Actinomycetes bacterium | reverse complement strand
CTCTCAGCACGCTTGGTACCCGTCGGCGTGCCCGTCCCACCAAACGACGCACCCTCATACCCCGTATCAGCCCGCGCAGCACCCGGACCAAACGCACCCAGCACGAACGCCGCAAGGAGCACAAGCAGAACAAGCGGGCCGCCGGAAAGGAGGCGGAGGGGGCGATGCATCCTCGAACTTCTATCTGACGGGGGAGGCTCGGAGCCCCCTCTCGCGCACAGACGTGTTGCGGCATCGGTACAGGATTGCGCCGACCCACCCATCCGATCAGGCTGGGCCGGTCCCGCCCGTTTCATCGCCATGTCGGCCGTAATTTCGGCCAGCGGGAATTACCTGCTGCCGTTCGTTTCGAGGTCAGCGTGCGGCCGCGGGGTGTCTACCGCGCGGTGGTGGTCCGGATGGAGACGACCTGGGATCTGGTTGGCTGCGGGGTGTGGGTCCGCTCAGCCGCTCATGACCGGACGCCCGTCGACTTCGGTGCCCTTGCGGTCTTCGGCTGGCCGATGCTGACACCGCCGAGCTCGCTCGCCGCGATCCGTGCGAGTCGATCGCGATTGGCCGAGGCAGCGCGCATACTTGTCTTCATACAGCGAGCGTACCGTGGACGCGCTTCCTCGCTTCGGCGCCTCCATGCAAACGGGGTCGACGCAGGTGCCCCTGTCCTGGTCGATATCGTCGTGCTGGTCGGGCTCAGGGTGGACGTTCGATCTCGCATGAATAGGCCCGGCGCCGGAGCGCCCTACGTCAGCGGCTTGAGCGATCCAAGGAGGGTCGGAATCAGCTCGGACACCGTCGGGTGGATGTGCACCGCTCGCAAGGCGACGGTGTACGGCGCGTCGGCGTACATGAGATCTGTCAGCGAATGGACGACCTCGTCGCCGCCCACCCCCAGGAGCGCCGCCCCAAGAATTCGTTTCGTTTCGGTATCGACGACCACCTTCATGAAGCCAAGGGTCTCGCCGAGCTCCTTCGCGCGGCCCACGCGGCTCATTTGCATGGTGGCCATCAGTGCGGGGCGGCCGCTCTCGCGTACCTCACGCTCGGTGAGCCCGACACGCCCGAGCGGCGGATCGATGAAGAGGCCATAGGTGGTGATGCGGTCGCTCACGCGCCGTGGGTCGCTGTCGAGCAGGTTGGCGGCGACGATCTCGTAGTCGTTCCACGACGTGTGGGTGAATGCGCCGCGCCCGTTGACGTCACCGATGGCCCAGACGCCCGGGACGTTGGTGCGAAGCTGATCGTCGACGGTGATGTAGCCGCGCTCGTCGGTGGCGATCCCCGCGGCGTCGAGCCCCAGGTCGTCGGTGTTCGGCCGCCGACCGATCGCCAGCAGCAGGTGGCTCCCGGCCACGGCCGGGGCGCCCTCCGTGCAGTCGGCCGCGACGACGATGCCGGTCGGGGTCTTCTCGACCCCGATGCATGATGCGTTCAGGCGCACCGTGAGGCCCTCGCGCTCGAGAATGTCCTTCACCGCCGCCGACACGTCCTCGTCTTCGCGGCCGATCAGCCGGGGGCCCTGCTCGATGATGGTGACCTTGCTGCCGAAGCGGCGGTACATCTGAGCGAACTCCAACCCGATGTACGAGCCGCCGATGATCACCAGGTGCTCGGGAAGGAAGTCGACGCCCATCATGGTCGTGTTCGTGAGGTACGGAATCTGCGCGAGCGCCGGCCAGTCGGGGATCGTCGCCCGGCCACCGGTGTTGATGAAAATCTGATCGGCCTCGATCGTCTCGCCGTCGACGGCAACGCTCGTCGGGCTCGCAAACCGGGCGTGGCCCATGAAGAGCGTCAGCCCGGGCATGCCGCTCACCCAATTGGTGACTCCGGTCACAGACGCGCCGACGATGGCGTCCTTGCGTGCCTTGACCGCCCGCATGTCGACGCCGATCTGCCCGCCGATCGTCACCCCGAAGTCGGCGTGTCTCCTCGCGACGAAGGCCGCGCTGGCACTTGCCACCAGGGCTTTGGTCGGGATGCAGCCGTCGTTCACGCAGGTCCCGCCCAGGTGTTCGCGCTCGATGAGGGCGACGGTCTGGCCAGCCTTCGTGAGGCGCCCCGCAAGCGGCGGCCCCGCCTGCCCCGCACCGATGATGATTGCGTCGAACCGCTGCGCCATGATCGCCCTTTCGTCGAGAGACCCTGATCGTACGACGAACGGCACCGACACTCACGCGGGGCCAACCGCCTCGCCCAGGCGACCGTCGCGTCCCGCATTCCAGATCAGCATGGCCGTTGCGCGGACCGTCGACAATCGGCTTCGTTCACGATGACACGGACCGGCTGGACACCGTGGCCTTCGTTCGACAGGGACTCATCGACCCCGTGTTCCGATCCGTCTCGCTCGGAGGCCACTTGATGGTCCTCGATCCGAAACCCGTGAGTCCGGCAGGTCCGCACGTCGACGGACGGTTTCCAGACCTACATGCGCTCGACGAGGCCGGGGTGGTGCTCGATCACGGGTACAGGCCACGCCGTCGGCTTCACGATCGACCGTGCGAACGTCGCCGCTTTCCTGGTGCTCTGCCTGGAGTGGCCCCCACCAACGACCGACCGTTGCCGCGTCGAAGCGACGAACGAGATCGTGGCGGCAGATCGATCATCGACAGGTAGTACGGCACTCCTCCCCAGATAGCGAAGGCCCGAATGCGGTCGTCTGCGCCCCATTCGGGAGAGAAGAGCGGCGCGGAGACAGGAGAGCAGGGCAGCAGTGGTAGCCAGCTCCGACTTTGCGCGGCGGTGATCTCACCTCCGGCGCGCGTCCATGACGACGATCGCGGTAGGCATCCCGGTTTTGCCGGGCCGACCTCCTTGGGCTGCGGGTTTCGGACGAAGATCCGAGTAACAGCAATCGCCGACGGTGCCGTGGGCCGCCCGCGACCGCCACTCGGACCGTTTCACCTCGACCTTCAGACGGCCACAGACTCGACCAGGCCCCGACCAGATCCCGAACCTTTGGGTGGTTATGGGACCGGCGATTTTGTGATGAAAGTGTGAGAGCTACGGCGAAGACCGACGTGGCGCCTCCCAACCCTCCCGCGAAGGAAGCCAGCTATGCGGCGTTTCGGCTGCTTGACCGCCCCTGCCCTCCCGAACCCAGGTGCGCGCAGTCGAGGCGCAACCACGCGATGGGCGCTACTCCTGTCGCTCGTCGTCGCGTTCGGCGCGGGCGCCGCGTTTACGTCGGCGGCGAGCGCCGCGCCGGTCACGATCGTCGATCAGGGCGGAGTCGATGACGTCAGCGGACAGCGCGATCTGAACAGCATGACGGTCGATCTACCGGCTAACGCCTTCAGCGTCGCGTGGACCTGGGACGACACCGCATGGAGTGGCAACAACACGGGCGACGCCTGCGCGCTCTTTGACACCAACGGTGACGGCAACGTGAACGTCGCGGTGTGCGTCAGCGTGGGTGGCAACCCCGCTGCCGAGGTCACCAACAACGTCTTTACATGCACGGACCAGAGCGACGGCTCGTGCACGGGCAACTCGTTGCCGACCATCGCACCCGGAAGTACCTGCTCGGTGACCCAAGCGCTTGGCGAGGATCCCTTCAGGAACGTCAACTCGCACGGCAGCAACTCCGCGACGAATGGCGCCAACGCCGAGAACAACGACACCCGGGCGTCCTGCCTCATTCCGCTCGCGCTCGCAGGCGGCGCGGGAGCCACGCTGACAAACGTCTGCAGCTACGCGTCGGCCGTTGCGCATTCCGGGCGGGGCGACTGCATCCGTCGCCAGAGTCACGTCAGCTTCACGAAGGTCGTCGTCAACGACAACGGCGGCACCGCGACCCCCGGCCAGTTCGCGCTCGTGCTCAGCCGCTCCGGAGGATCGACGACGATCCAGCACGGCGAAAGCGCCTCGGTCTCGGACCGCCCCTACACGCTGACAGAAGACGGCCCGGTCGCCGGCTACGTCGCCGCGTTCAGCTGCGTCACAGGCTTCGGCGGCCCAAACATCCTGACCGGCAATCCGCCTCGCGCGCTCGACCTGCGAGACGACGTACGGTCGGTCAGCTGCACCGTGACGAACAATGATCGTCCGGCCACGGTCAGCTTCACAAAGACCGTCGTCAACAACAGCGGTGGTTCCGCGACCCCGTCGCAGTTCACCCTCGTCCTCGACCCCGCAAGCGGTCCGAATATCAACGTTGCGGGCGGCGCGAACGTGATCGTCCCTCCGGGCGTCTACGGGGTCACCGAGGCACCTATGGCCGGCTACAGGCGGACCGCGCTGAGCTGCAATCCGGCGCTCGTCAACGGCACCTTGACGGTCGCGCGGGGCGCCACCATCAGCTGCGCCGCAACTAACCATGACAAACGCTCAGATCTGTCGATCAGAAAGACCGACGGCGTCAACAGCGTCACGGCGGGCGGCCAGACGACCTACACGATCGTCGTCACCAACAACGGCCCGCACACCATGACGGGCGCGCCGGTCACCGACATCCTGCCCGCCGCGGTCGCGTCGGCCACATGGACGTGCGCCGCGACGCCGACGACCGCGTGCGCCGCGACGACCGGTAGCGGGAACATCGCCACCACGGTGACGCTCGCGCCGAATGCCTCGGCAACGTTCAAGGTCACGGCGAACATCGCCCCAGGCGCAGCTGGCGTTCTCACAAACACGGCGGTCGTTGGTTTGCCGCCCGGCGTTGACGCCGACGACGAGCCGGAGAACAACCAGGACAGCGACACCGACAGGATCAAGCGCGTCGCGGACCTCGCGGTGACCAAATCTGATGGATCGCCGACGTACGTTCCGGGTGGCCCGATCACCTACGCGATCGGTGTCACAAATAGCGGCCCATCGACGGCGACCAACGTCACGGTCACCGACACGATCCCAAGCGTCATCTCGACGACCGCCGCGGACATCACCTGCACGGCCACGGGCATCGGCGCATCCTGCGGGGCAAAGACCCTGACCGCTGGCGTCCTGACCTTCACCGACGGCGCGCTGCCGGTGGGCGGCACGCTCGCGATCACGATCAACGGGACGGTGTCGCCATCGGCGGTGCTCAACCCGCTGACGAACACGGCGTCGGCGACCGCCGCGGAGGACTTGGGGCCGAACACCGCGACCGATCTCAGCACCCCGATCGCCGACGTCGACCTGGTGGTCGTGAAGAGCGTCGACGCAAGTGTGTATACGCCGGGAGCGCCGGTCACCTACATCGTGACGGTCACAAACACCGGCCTCACCACAGCGACGGGAGTCTCCCTCAGTGACCCGCTTCCCGCGGCGATCCAAGGGGCGACGGCGACGTGTTCGGCGATCGGAGGTGCGCTCTGCGGAACTGTTGGGGTCGCCGGCAACGCGGTGACGGTCACCGGAGCCACTCTGCCGAGGGACCTCACGGCCACGCCGGCCATCGAGAACGCGATCACCATCACAATCAACGGGACGATCAGCGCCTCGGCACGGGAGACCATCGTCAACACCGCGACGGCAAGCGCCCCGGGTGCCGAGCCGGCGAGTGACGACGCCACCTCGACGCTCAACCCCGTCGTCGACATCGACGTCACAAAGACCGACGGCTCGGCCACCTACACGCCGGGCGGGCCGATCACCTACGTGATCGAGGTCGCGAACAAGAATGCCGCCCCGGCGAGTTTCGTGACGGTGACCGACCAGATTCCCGCGGCGATCAGCGGCGCGACGTGGACCTGCGTTGGGTCGGGTGGCGCCTCCTGCGGTCAGGTTGCGTCCGGGACCGGCAACGTCGCCATCAGCGGTGCGTCTCTGCCAGGGAGCGCGCAGGCGAAGCTCAGGATTACGGTCACTGGAACGGTGAGCCCCTCGGCGACGGGCAGCCTCGTCAATACGGCGAGCGCCCAGGCGGTGGACGTCAAGGACGCGAACCCGGAGAACAACTCCGCAACAGACACGGATCGCCCGGCGCCAATGTCTGACCTGTCAGTCGTCAAGACGGACGGGCAGACCTCGGCGGTGCCGGGGACGGGCGTGACCTACACGGTCACGGTCTCAAACAGCGGCCCCTCGGATGTGGTGAACGCCACGGTCAGCGACCCGATCCCGGCGTCACTTGCCGGTGCGACATGGACCTGTGTGCCGGATCCCGGAGCAACGTGTGCCTCGGGCTCGGGCGCCATCTCCGACGTCGTCGCGATCCCCGCCGGCAAGAAGGTCGTCTACACGTTCAAAGCGAACATCGCGGCGGATGCGGTGGGCGTTCTTGCGAATACCGCGACGGTCACCGGGCCGGCGGGCGTTGATCCGAATCCGGTAAACAACACCGCAACCGACGCTGACGCCCTCGTTCCGAGTGCGGACCTCGTCCTCGTGAAAGCCGCCGATCGGACGTCGGGCGACCGCGGCACGGGCGTCACCTTCACCCTGACCGCCACCAATCGCGGTCCGTCGGTGGCATCGGGAGTGACGATCTCCGATGCGCTTCCCGCCGGTCTAACGCTGGTCCGTGCGACGCCGAGCCAGGGCACCTGCTCGGGCGCGGTCGAGTGCCAGCTCGGCGCCATCGCACCGGGGGCGAGCGCCACCGTGCGGATCGAGGCCACGCTCTCGGGCGCCGGCGAGGTCCGCAACGTCGCTCGCGTGTCGGCGGCCACCGCCGATCCCGATCCCGCGAACAACGAGTCCGTTGCGGCCGTACAGATCCTGCCGGTCGTCGCGACCCTGTCGACGGCCCGGTTGACCATCGCAAAGTCCGGCCCGAGGAAGGCGACGGTCGGAACGACGGTGACCTACACGGTGCGGGTCAGCGTTCCACGGTCAAGCCCGGTCGCCGCGCGATCGGTCGTTGTTCAGGACGTGCTGCCGGTAGGGATGACGCTCGTCGGCAAGCGCGCTCTCGCACGGAGCGGCAAGGTCAGGATCGCGAAGGGCACCGTCGTTGTCAGCCTCGGCGATATCCGGCCCGGCGGGACTCGGACCGTCCAAATCAGCGTCCGCATCGCCACCACGGCACGAGGGCGTCTCGTCAACATCGCCACCGCTAAGGCGGCAAACGCCGCACCGGCCACCGCCCGTGCCGCGACCCAAGTCGCCGACGCGGTCGCGGTGTCCCCGCTCGTCACCGGCTGAGGCCAGCCGCATCCTGGGTTGCCGTCCGGCCGGGCGGCAACCCAGCGATGAGCTGGAACCAGAGCCAAGAACCAAGCAACGGATCGCTGCTCTCGTAGCGTCACTCGGGACGGCGTGGCCTGGGCCACTTCGCGCGCCGGACCCATTTGGCAACGGGTTGGCCCATACATGGCATATCTGTGGCATGATTTGCGCATGGCACGTGTTCGGGTCAGTACCACGGTAGACCAGGCGCTGCTCGCCAACGCGCGGAGCGTTCGGGTCGGATCGCCGGATTCGGCCCTACTTGACGAGGCACTTCAAGCGTTCCTTGAGCGCCATCGAGCAGCCGAGAGCGACGCTGCGTACCTTGCGTACGAGACGCACCCGCTTGATGAACCGGACGAGTGGGGGGACTTGGCGGCGTTCCGTCGGGCGGCTGGGGCGACCTAGACCGTGGCCACACCATTGCGCGGTGAGCTGTGGTGGTGCGAACCGCCGGAGATCGGACGTCGGCCTGTCGTCGTGCTGTCGCGTGATGTCGCGATTCCGCGCCTGCGTCGCGCGCTTGTCGCCCCGTGCACCACAACCATCCGCGGACTGCCGAGCGAAGTTGTCCTCGACCCCGGAGAGGACCCGATCGGACGGCGCAGCGCGGTGAACCTGGACTCGGTTGAGAGCGTTTCGATCGGAGTGCTGGTTGAGCGCCTCGGTCGCCTCAGCGACGAAAAGATGCGCGAGATCTGCGCTGCGCTCGCCGTGGCCGTCGATTGCCGCGCCTGATCTCGCCGCATTCATCCCGAACCGGGGCACCCGGGCGCTTCACCGTCAAAACCGGCGCTCGATCTACGCGGTACGTCGACGGCGGGACGTGCGATCCCGGAGTTCCACGCCAGTGAGCTTCCCGTCGAGGCCGGCCGGCAAGCCCTTGGTGAAGGGTTCACGTCGCGTGGCATGGACGAGCTGATCGTTGCCGGTCATCGGTCTGTGCGGCTGCGCCGGCCGACCTGGGTGACGTCGTCGCCATTGGCACCAGAATGCTCACCATGAGTCCGCTCAGCTTGATCGCGCAGGCGCCGCCCGTCACGATTCACCGCTCGCTGGCCGCAGCGCGCCCGTTGGGTCAACCTTCGCGAGTAGGCGATCGAGGAGTCGTCTTAGCTCGGTGACCTCGTCGTCGCCGATCAGGGCCGCGTACTCTTGCTCGATTGCCGTCATGATCCCGAGCGCGTCGACGAGGAGCTGCCGGCCGGCATCGGTGTGGCGCACGATCACGCTCCGCCCATCCGCCGGGTTGGCCCGGCGCTCGACGAACCCTCCCAGCTCGATCGAGCGCACGAGCTGGCTGACTGCCTGCCGCGAGACACCGGCCCGCCGAGCGAGCTCGGAGATCGACGTGCCCTCCGTGTCGATGTGGGCCAGGAGTGTCGTGAAGGTCGGCTGGAACGTGGCGTGCCCGCGGGCGCGGATGCGGCGCGCCATCTCGGCGTTCATCACATGCGTCGCCCGAAAGAGCAGGCGAAGGAGCATCTCCTCACGACGGGCACGGACGGCAGCGGCGTCGAAGGTCACATAGGGAAGGTACTTGACAAAGTAGGCAAGAGCCTTGACAATAATCTGCATGATGAACGCAAGCGAAATCCGCGACCGTCAGCAGCAGTTCGTGGAGACCGTCCAGGGCGAGGGGCAACTTGACCGGATTGACGAGTTCGTCCACACCGAGTTCGTCGACCACTCGAAACCGCCCGGCCTGCCGGACGGCGCCGACGGCGTGCGCGCCATCCTTGGCGCGATCCGGCAGGGCTTCCCCGACCATGACGCGCAGGTGGTTCACATGGTCTGCGATGGCGACATGGTCGCCACCTACAAGACCTTTACGGGTACCAATAGCGGCGAGTTCTTCGGCCAGCCCCCCACCGGGAAGCGCGCCACGATCCGGGTGATGGACTTCATCCGCTACCGCGACGGCCAGATCGCCGAGCACTGGAACATCGTCGACACGGCAGGCCTGGCGGCGCAACTCGGGCAGTGAGGCCGGAACGGCTCCAGGGTCAACCGATGCCAGGCGGCGGCGCCACCGTTCCACTGTTGGCCACGCCGGCGAAAGCCACGCTCGGAGTAGCGAGGCCGGTCGCTGGTTCGAGCCCGTCCCGACTCGAACCAGCGAACGATCACCGCGGTAGGGCTACGGGGCCGACGTGGTAGCGACGATCTCGGTGACGTTCGAGATCGCCCCGTTGGGGTTGATCGCTTCGATGCCGATCCGGTAGGTCGTGCCCGGAGCCAGCTGTCCGGCGGAGCCAGACGTGGATCCGAAGCAGTACTGCGAGCACGTATAGCCGACAAACCGCCCATCGAGGTAAAGACGGTACGCCAGCTGGGTTTCCGTGAACTGGCTGTCAGTCGAGGGGTTCCAAAGAACGTTGATCCGGTCGTTCGTGACCGAGCTGACGCGCAGGTTCGTCGGCGCCGTGGGCGCATTGGCCGCCGTGCCGGGTGTCGTGACGATCAGTTCCGCCAACGCCGACGCGACGCCCGCCGAGTTGACGGCCTCGACGCCGAGCCGGTTCGCGCTCCCGGGCCTCAGGCCGCTACTGGGGATGGGGTTGGGGAAGCCAAAGAGCGGTCCGACAAACAGTGACGTGGCGCTGGTGGTCTCTCGGAAGGCTCCGTTCAGGTAGACCCGATACGTCACGCCACTGCTTGTCGAGGCGTCCCACGAGAGCGTCGCCGATTCAGTCGTCACCGCACTGGCACGGAGGTTGGTCGGCGCGCTCGGGCGCACCGGCGCGACGAAGGCCGGGGTATGAACCAAGATGGGCGCGGAGAGCGGCGAGGTTCGTCCGCTTGGCAGCAGGATCTCTTGAACCCGCACCGTGTAGTCCGTGTTCTGGGTGAGGCTGCGGACGGGGAAGCTGATCGTGGAACTCGACTGCACGATGCTGATCGTGATCTGGCCGTTGATGAACACCGAGTAGAGCTTTGGGGTCGTTCCCCCGATGTTGAGGGCGAAGCTCTGCGGGGTAAGTTGCGTCACCACGACCTTGGTCGGCGTCGGGAGTGGCCGTACCGCAGCCGCGGCTGGCGAGCTCATCAAGCCGAGCAGCGAGAGCGACGCAGCCAGCGCCGCGCCAATCCCCGCGAGCCTTCGGAGGGCAAAGCCCCGTTCTGTCCGAGCGGATCCCATATGCGTTCCTTTGGTTGGTGCCCGCCGTTCGGCGAGCAGGTCGCTCCCGGCCGAACTCCACCGAGGGCCCAACTTCTGTCACGACGATCTGACAGAACTCTGAAGGAAGGCTGAACAAACGCAGGGACATCCGCTGTCTCCGCGGATTCGTCCATATGGTCGCACGGGTGCCGGATCCTGCCGCCTCACCGGACGGGACTTGTGATCCCCTGGTCCCTCTGCGCATATCCTGACAGGCTCATCGCTCAGATCGGGCGTGGGCGTCTGCCAGGATACGTCGCATCATCGGGATATAGATCCGCCAGAAGAATGCCGTCTGGTCGTCACGGGCCTCCTTCGAGAACCTGGCCTTGAACCGCTCGTACCACCGGTACCGTTCAACGCCGGCACGACCTTCAAGTCGGCGAAGTCACCGGCAAAGTAGTACGCCCGGTAGCCTCGCATCTCGGTCCTCACGACCGCCGGAATCGCGCCGTCCGCGCCGAGGGGCACCTCGCTTGCCTTCACCCGACCGCTGGGGGTGAGAAGCACCTTGTAGCTCGCGAGCACCGTCGACCCTGCGGTCGGCCTCACGAGGTCAAACCAGTAGTCGTAGACGATGCGCTTGCGTGTCCCGTAGCGCTCCTGTGCCTCCTTGGACATCTCTAGCGTGACCGCCGCGGCCGGGGTGTCGAGACCCTCGACGAGGACCACAAGTCGTCCTTTCTCGCTGACGAAAATGTAGCCGGGACCGCGAAAGCGCCACGGGTAACCCGTCTGGCGCTTCCAGGTTCGCGGTATCCAAGACGGTAGGTCGCCGCTGATGTCGAGCTGATCGAAATGGCGGCCGATCCATCCGGTCCAGCGCACCCCGAGCGCCCGCTCAAGGGCTTCGCGGCCTTCGCGCTTGGTTGGGCTGGCCAGGGCGTTGAACTCCGCGACGAACGTGGCCCCAGGCTTGAGGTTGCGAACGATCGTGCGGACCTCGGCCGCTGAGATCCCACCGTAGATCAGGTTGGGACGACCGCCGGGACCGGTCTCGCCGTAGACGCCGTACGCATCGGTGATGTAGGCAATGTCGGTTGGCCGGTTCGGGATCGGCACGACCCGAGTGGCGCCGGTGGCGGTGTAGTGCATCCCCGCGAAGTCCGTGTCGGGCTGCGGCAGGCTGCCCGTCGCGCGTTGGGTGATCTTCTCGTGACGAAGGAGCCAGGTCAGCCCGCCGTGCTCGCGATAGTCCGCGACCGAAACGGTCTTGTCGATGATCAGGAGATCGAGGGGCCGGGCCGGTTGCAGCATCCAGATCACCCAGGGTGTCGCAAGCGCGACGACGAGCGCCCCGAGGAGGTTCAGCCCGACGAGGGCGGACTTGTGTTTCTTGAGCCAGGCGCGCACGGTGACACTGAGCATCGGCCGGATACGTCGTTGTCGTGAGGCGCGACGTTCGACGCTCGCGAACATCGCCATGGGGGTGACAAGGTGCTTGCGCGTGTGGAATGGTTGGCAGTACGCAGATCCCAGGGGGCGACATGGTGGAGCCGGCCGAGAAGACGGGGATGCGCAACGCCTGGGGACGCGTCGCCGAGAGCTACGACGAGTTCTGGGCCGAGCGCACCGTGGACTACACCGAGCACGGCCTCGACCTCCTTGCACCCGACCCCGGCGCCCGGTGCCTCGACGTCGGCTGCGGGCCGGGCCACACGACCGTGGCCTTGGCGCGGCGCCTCGATGGCGGGAGCGCGCTGGGCGTCGACTTCGCCCCCTCCATGGTGGAGATGGCGAAGGAGCGGTGGGCGGGCGTCACGGGGGTGGAGTTTGCGCTCGACGACGCGGAGCATCTCGACCAGCCCGATGGCGTCTACGACATCGTCACGAGCACGTTCGCGCTCATGTACTGCTACGACGCGCTTGCCGCCATCGGCAATTGGCAACGGGTACTCCGGCCGGGTGGGCGCCTCATGAGCGTGGTCTGGGGAGCGCACAACCGGGTCTGGTGGTCGCCGGTCATCGACATCATCGAGTCGCGGGCGAGCTACTACTCGTCGGTGTGCCCGATGATGTTCTTCTACGGGATGCCCGGTGTGCTGGCCCGCATGGTCGAGCAAATGGGCCTCGAGGTGGAGGGCACCACCACGGTCACGACACCGATGGTCTTCGCCGATGTCGACGAGGCCGTGCGGGCTGCAATCCTGGCGGGGCCACTCGCGGGGCTCTTTACCAACCGGCTCGATGAGGCGGCGCAGACAGAGGCGTGGGCCGAAATGGAGCGCCACGTCGCCTCGGTCGCCGAGCCGGTGACAGACGGCATCGCCCTACCCTCCGAGACCTCGGTCCTCCTGGCCCGCCGCCCCCGCTGAGCCGCCGGCATCGCCGCCGCGTGGCCTAGATGCTTGATTCCGAATTGCTGATCGAGGTCCGCCGGCTGCGACACATCGCGACTCAGCGTCCTTGGTCGCCCCCATATTCCCGATATGCGGGCTGACACTGCGTTCTCTTGCGCGCCGGCCAGTGCCGACGCTTCAGACGGTGGGCGCACCTGGCGGTGCGTCCACCTGTGCTCGGTCTCGCTCACCGGACCTTTCGACCACAATTCGGAATCAACCATCTAGGGACCGCCTCGGGCGAACGCAACGAGCGGGTCGATGTCACCGCCGTCAGCCGCGCGCAGGGGCCGCGAGATCGATCTGACGTCGCTCGCGTGTCGGCAGGGCGCTGGTCGCGGCGCCGCCTTGTCGGAGCGACGGAACTCGCCCGCCCATCGCCACATCTGCCCGAACCTCCCACGGTGAAGCTCCCCCAGGTATACCTCCGACAGGGTCGCATCGACGTTGAGCCCGCGCCTACCGGCCAGCCAACGCAGTGCCGCGCCGATGTTCTCTGACGGGAAACGTGCCTACAGATTACGTTTGAGTCCCGGTTGCTCTGCGTCATTGCATTCGACCGGGTCGACGCTCAGCGTTCGGGGAAGAAATCGAGCACGTCACGCAGCGTGCTGCCGGTGCGCGTGGGCTCGGTGTCGAGCGCCTCGAGCGGGGTCGCGAGGCGGTTCACCCAGAGGGTGGTGTAGCCGAACCAGGTGGCGCCGATGGCGTCCCAACCGTTGCTCGAGACAAACAGGATCTCCCGGGCGGGCATGCTGAGCGCCTCAGGTCCGAGGGCGTAGGCGGCCGGGTCGGTCTTGTAGCGCTTCACGCGCTCAACGCTCAGCACGTGGTCAAGTAGGTCGTCGCCCGCGTCGCTCACGTAGCCAGCGCTTCGCACCGCGGCGTCGAGCATCTCCGAATCGCCGTTGCTGAGGATCCCCGTCGGGACGCCACCCGCCTTCAGCGTTTGGAGCACCGCCAGGTTTTCGGGAAACGCGCTGAGGTGCCTGTATCCGTCGAGTAGCGCGGCCTCGTCCTCCGCACTCAGGTCGAGCCCAAGGCGGGCGCAGGCGAAGCGCAGGCCGGCGCGGGTGAGTTCCCAGAACCGCCGGTAGCGCCCGCTCATCGAAACGAGCCTCGTGTACTCGATCTGCTTGTCGCGCCACAGCACCGTCAGGGCTTCGCCCCGACCCGGGAACAAAACTTCCGCTTGCGCACCGACGCTGTAGACATCGAACAGCGTGCCGTAGGCGTCGAACAGGACGGCCCGCACGGGAGGTAGCACGGTTGATGTCATCGTGCTCGAACTCTATTGCCAGGCCCGGTCGCTGCCGCGGAGGGGCGAAGCAATGTGACCGTGGCGCCTGAGCTAACCGAGGGTTTGGAGGGCGTTCGCCACTCGGAGTGCCTTCGTCATCGCTGTGAGCGCTTCGATCGTGCTCGGGAGATTCTTCAGGAAGGGTTCCAGCACCGCCGCGAGGGCCTCGAGCTCGGCCGCTGGGGCATCAGGCGCTTGGCGCCGCAACGCGTCCATGACTCCGGCAGCGGTGATCTCGACGGAGAGCGACCGTTCAGTGGCCGTGTTCATCAATCCTCCTACCCTGAGAACCAGGTGGACTCGAAGAAGCCGCTGCCGCCAAAACTCTCGCCGAGGCTGTTGGCCACCCCACCGGCGAACTCTTCCATGACGTTTGCGAAGCGATCGCTCAACTCTGCCTGGATGGCGTTCCCAGGCGCGTCCACAGCCGGGGCGACATATCGACTCGCGCCGAAGCCAGGCGTCGGCGCGGCGTTCGTGCCGGGGACATACAGCGCCTGCGACGTCCAACAGTAACCACAGGTAAACACTGGCGCCAGCAGTCCGCAGAACCCGCAGGAGACGCCCGCCTGGGACGCCGCGATCGGGAGTGGGATGTGGGGCATGAACTGCCCCGTGCACACGAGAGGAATCGTCGCTCGACAGTTTCCGCAACCCACGTAGAGCACCCTTCGGCCCTCCCTGTTTGTCTGTATCTCGGCCACTCGACCTCCCGGAACGACGCCGGCACTGCGCTGGGGCACCGGTCCGGGAGTGGTTGAGCGACGGGACTTCGGTCCCCCACCTGCCCTGTCCACGCTCTCCTGCGAACCCGCCGAGCGACAGGGGCCCAAGGGTCACACATTCCACACCTCCCGAGCGATCCACCACCCACGGTGCGCCACTCGTGGCGGTACGCAGGGACGCGCGTCACGCCCGTCGAACTCTCCGACATGCCGTGGTCCACACTTCCACTCGATGCCGAACTGCCAGTCAGGGAATGGGATGGGACGGACCCCCCACCTCCCGGCCTGAGTGACGCCGTGCTGCGGGTCCTCGGTGACACGTCCCTTCGCGCCCGGCTTCGGGAGGTCGACGGCACCCTTTGCGCGCGGCTTCTGGCGGCTTCCTTCCGGTCCAATGACCCGACACCGGTGTTCGAGCAGGTCGACGTCGTCCTTTGCAAGGACGGTGTGGTCACATGCCGCCGCACGATCTCCGGCGACCGTCGCGTTGTCCAGCGCGAAGGCCTCGAGGACGAGTGGCGCAGCACACCGGCCGCGCAGCGCGACGCGTCGGTGGCCTTCATGCAGATCCTCGACGCGGTCGTCGACGAGTACGACGAGGTGCTCCACGAGATCCGGCTCCGGGTCGAGCAATGCGAGGAGCGCTTGCTCGCGCCGAACCCGCCGCTGAACGCGATCCTCACGGACTTGCTCGGGCTGAACCGCGTGCTCGGGACCGTGCGCCAGGGCGTCCTGCCGATTCGCAGCGAAATCCAAGAGCTCGCGGAGCTGCGCGACCCGGTCGAGCGCGAACTGCTCAGTCCGTCCGGCGCGCGCTGGATGCGCAGTCTCGAACGCGACCTCCAGGTCGAAGTGCCATCGTCACTCGGAGTCACCGAGGCACGTATCAGCGGCGCACTCCTGCAGCTTCAAGGGGAGCGCGGCGAAGCGACCAACCGGATGGTCCTCCTCCTCACGATCCTCACGGTCGCGTTCTTCGTCCCGACGCTCTTCACCGGGCTCTACGGGATGAACGTTCCCCTCCCCGGGCAGCGCTCTGAGACGGCGTTCTGGATTGTCGTGGGGATGGGCGTGACGCTACTCGGCCTTGCGGGAGCGGCGATCACGCGCCTCGGACTCTGGGGGACATTCCGATCGATCCTGCCCGCGCGGGTGCCACTCCTTGGGGCGGCTGCCGACTCGGTACGCATCGTCATTCGACGCCTTGGGCAGCGCTGACGCCAACCGCGGCGAGATGGGCCTCCAGCTCGAGGGTGCCCTGCTGGACGAGGTGCGTCTTGCGTACCGAGCCGGTTGTGAGCAACGGCCTGAGCCTCTGCACGATCCATCACCGTGCGTACGACCAGGACCTGATCGGTGTTTCACCCGACCACACCGTGCACGTCGCTCGCCAGCTCTTGGACGAGGAGGACGGCCCGATGCTGGAACTCCTCAAGGGCTCGCACGGGGCCACGATTGACGCACCGACACGGAGGTCCTTCCAGCCGGACCGCGAACGGCTTGGGCTCAGGTTCGAGCGGTTTCAGGCGGCCGAATGAACGGCGTGAGAGAGTGGAGATCGGTCGCAGGATTCGGCTGCGCTCATTCGGATGCGGCGTTCGATCCATGTCAGCCTTTAACACCTGTCCGTCGCTTGCGCTCGCGCTCCTGCGCTCGGCAAAGACGCCCGCCACGACCGACCCTCATCCGCCAGCGATTGCTCCGATGACCGTCAGGGGCTCCATCCCTTGGACGATGGCGTCAGGGAGATGGGCATCCGGCAGGTCGTGCGACAGATCCTCGCCGCATGCGAGGTAGCGCATGTAGGGACGTCGCTCGCCGGTCGCTTGGTCCCGGATCGTTCCTCGAAGCGCCGGGTACGTGGACTCGAGCGCGTCGAGTACGTCCGCGATCGTCGGCGCCTCCGGCACCTCGACGCTGACCTCTGCTCCGACGAGCGCGAGGGTCCGCAGGTGGGCCGGGAGCACGACTCGAATGGCGGTCACGGAATCGTCTGCGCCTCGACTGAAAGCACCGCCGGCAGGTGCTCCACGATCGGCGCCCACGTGTCCCCCGAATCGGCCGACGCGAAAACTTGCCCCCCAGTCGTGCCGACGTAGATGCCGCAGTCGTCCAACGAGTCCACGGCCATCGCGTCGCGCAGGACGTTCACGTAGCAGTCCTTCTGCGGCAGTCCGCTCGTCAGCAGCTCCCACTCACCTCCACCGATTCGGCTCCTGGCGACCCGCAGCTTCCCCTCCGGCGGGTAGTGCTCGGCGTCACTCTTAATCGGAACGACGTACACCGTCTCGGGCTCATGTGCGTGGACGGATATCGGGAAACCGAAGTCGCTCGGCAGGTTGCCGCTGACCTCAGTCCAGTTGTCGCCGGCGTCGTCGCTTCGACACACGTCCCAGTGTTTCTGCATGAAGAGGGTGTCCGGACGCGACGGATGCATCGCGAGGTTGTGCACGCAGTGGCCCACCCCAGCCTCCGGATCCGGCAGGAACTCAGACCGCAGCCCTCCCGTCGCGACATGCCACGTCGCGCCCCCGTCCTCGCTCCGGAACGCGCCAGCAGCCGAGATCGCGACGTAGATGCGCGTCGCATCGGCTGGATCGATCATGATCGTGTGCAGGCACAGTCCACCTGCTCCCGGCTGCCACTTGGCGCCGGTCGAGTGCGTGCGAAGCCCAGCGAGTTCCTGCCAGGTCATACCACCGTCGGTCGAGCGGAAGAGCCCCGCGTCCTCGACGCCCGCAAACACCGTGTCCGGGTCGTGATGGGACGGCTCCAGATGCCAGATGCGATTGAACCCCCACGGATGGGGCGTCCCGTCGTACCACTGATGGGTCCCCGGCTCCCCTTCGTAGACGAAGCCGTTGCCAACCGGTTCCCAGCTCCGGCCACCATCGTCGGAGCGCTGGACCACCTGCCCACTCCAGTCGGTCCACTGCGACGCGTAGAGCCGGTCGAGATCGGCGGGCGAGCCGTTGACATGCATCACGTTCCAGCCGCCGAAGTGGGGACCCTCGACCGTCCAGTTGCGGCGGGTGCCGTCGGCGGTGAGCACGAACGCACCCTTCCGTGTTCCGACGAGCACTCGGACCTTTGCCACAGGAACCTCCTCCGGAGTCGATCGCACCATTCTGTCGTCCATGACCCAAAGATGGAACCTCTTGGAGCGGCAGTTACGTCTCAACATCATGGAACGTTGGTGCCAGGCAACCCATTTTTCACGATGCGAGACGGGGAGCCAGCGTTGGTCGGACGCGACGAACCGCGCCTCAGTAGCCTGTAATCGAGCAAACGAGGAGGAGCGGTGAGCACGGCGAGCGTCCCGGACCGGGATCCCCAGGAGACCGGCGAGTGGCTCGAGTCACTCGACGCGGTCGTTGTCCACGACGGCCCGGCGCGGGCGGCCGAACTCCTCGACGGCGTGCTCGTTCATGCCACGCGTCGCGGTGTGCCCCTCCATTTCAGCGGAGAGACGCCCTACGTCAACACCATCCCCGTCGAGGGCATGGCGCTGATCCCGGGCGACCAGGACGTCGAGCACAAGCTCCGTTCGCTCGTTCGCTGGAACGCGATGGCAACGGTGCTTCAGGCCAACAAGGAATCTTCCGAGCTTGGCGGGCACATCGCGAGCTACCAGTCCGCCGCGACCCTCTACGAGGTCGGCTTCAACCATTTCTGGCACGCCCCTACCGCCGAGCATGGTGGCGACCTCGTCTACATCCAGGGCCACTCTTCGCCTGGCATCTACGCCCGGGCGTTTCTCGAAGGGCGCCTGACCGAAGACCAACTCCGCAACTTCCGCCAGGAGGTCGCCGGCAAGGGACTCTCGTCGTATCCCCACCCGTGGCTCATGCCCGACTTCTGGCAGTTCCCGACGGTCTCGATGGGCCTCGGGCCGCTCATGGCGATCTACCAGGCCTGGTTCATGAAGTACCTCCAGTGTCGCGGTCAGGCCGAGACCGCTGGTCGCAAGGTCTGGGCGTTCATGGGCGACGGCGAGATGGATGAGCCTGAGTCGATGGGTGCGATCTCGCTGGCCGGTCGCGAGCACCTCGACAACCTGGTCTTCGTCGTGAACTGCAACCTGCAGCGCCTCGACGGCCCCGTTCGCGGAAATGGCAAAATCATCCAGGAACTTGAGACGAACTTCCGCGGTGCGGGCTGGAACGTCATCAAGCTCGTCTGGGGTGGGCGCTGGGATCCACTGCTGTCGGCCGACCGGGACGGACTCCTCGTCGCCCGGATGATGGAGTGCCTCGACGGCGAGTACCAGACGATGAAGTCACGCGACGGCGCCTACGTCCGTGAGAAGTTCTTTGGCGTACGGCCCGAGCTTGCCGCGATGGTCGCCGACTGGACCGACGACGAGATCTGGGCGCTGAACCGCGGCGGCCACGACCCTCGAAAGATCTACGCCGCCTACGCGCAGGCGCAAAACCACAAGGGCCAGCCCACGGTCATCCTCGCAAAGACCATCAAGGGCTACGGGATGGGTGAGGCCGGCGAGGGTCAGAACATCACCCACCAGCAAAAGAAGATGACCGAGAAGTCGCTCCTCGGGTTCCGGGACCGCTTCGAGCTGCCGTTTACCGATGACCAGGTGCGGGCCGGCGCGTTCTACCGCCCGCCCGAGGACGCCCCCGAGATGCAGTACCTGCGCGAGTGCCGGGAGAGGCTCGGCGGGAGCCTCCCTGCGCGCCGTCGAGTGTCCAAGCGCCTCGACGCGCCCCCGCTCTCGGCATTCCAAGGCCAGCTCGATGGGAGCGGTGAGCGCGAGATCTCGACGACGATGGCCTTCGTGCGCATCCTCGCCGCCCTCGTGCGCGACAAGACCCTCGGGGCTCGCGTTGTCCCGATCGTGCCCGATGAGTCACGCACGTTCGGCATGGAGGGCATGTTTCGCCAGCTCGGGATCTTCTCCCAGGTTGGCCAGCTCTACGTGCCCGAGGACGCCGACCAGCTCATGTTCTATCGCGAGGACTCCGACGGGCAGATCATCCAGGAGGGCATCAACGAGGCCGGCGCGATGTCGTCGTGGATCGCAGCCGCCACCTCGTATTCGAACCATGACGTGCCGATGCTGCCCTTCTACATCTTCTATTCGATGTTTGGTTTCCAGCGCGTCGGCGACCTCGCCTGGGCGGCCGGCGACAGCCGCGCCCGCGGCTTCCTGCTCGGTGCAACCGCGGGACGTACGACGCTGAACGGCGAAGGTCTCCAACACGAGGACGGCCACAGCCACCTCCTGGCGTCGACGGTCCCAAACTGCCGCGCCTACGACCCTGCCTACGCCTACGAGGTCGCGGTCATCATCCAGGAGGGCCTGCGCCGAATGCTGGAGGAGCAGGAGGACGTCTACTACTACCTCACGGTGATGAACGAGAACTACGTGCACCCGCCCATGCCCGAGGGGGCCGCGGACGGCATCCTGCGGGGTATGTACCTGCTTCGGGAGGCGCCAGCTGGTCATGGCCCTGCGGTGCAGCTCCTCGGCTCCGGCACGATCCTCCGCGAGGTCGAGGCGGCCGCGGATCTCCTGGCCTCCGACTTCGGCGTCGCCGCTGACGTCTGGAGCGTGACGAGCTTTACCGAGCTTCGCCGCGATGGCATGGAAACCGAGCGTTGGAACCGACTGCACCCGACGGCCGAGCCGCGCCGTTCGTTTGTCGAACAGTCGCTCACGGGCCGAACGGGCCCCGTCGTTGCCGCCACCGACTACATGCGCGCGGTCCCCGACGGCATCCGACCGTTCGTACCCGCGCCGTACCGGTACCGCGTTCTCGGAACCGACGGCTTCGGCCGAAGCGACTACCGCGCCAAGCTTCGGCGCTTCTTCGAAGTGGACCGCCACCACGTCGTGGTTGCCGCGCTCGTTTCGCTGGCACAGCTCGGAACGGTCGAGCCCAGCGTCGCGCAGGCCGCGATCGAACGCTTCGGAATCGACCCGGACGGAGGTGCGCCGTGGCACAGGTAACCGACGTACTCGTACCTGACATCGGGGACTTCACCGATGTACCGGTGATCGAGATCCTCGTCTCCCCGGGCGACACGGTCGAACGCGAAACCCCGCTCGTCACGCTCGAATCCGACAAGGCCACGATGGAGATCCCGTCGCCGGTTGCGGGTGTCGTTCAGGAGATCCTCGTCGCACTGGGCGACAAGGTCGCAGAGGGCTCACTCGTCGCGAGGATCGCCGAGTCAGGGACGGCGCCCGCCGTGCCTCCCACGGAGGCGCCTGCGCCGACCGAGCCAGAACCGACGCCAGAACCGACGCCCCAGCTCACCGGTACCGCGGCCGCCGTCGCCGCGCCGCCTCCGTATGCGAGCCCGTCGGTCCGCAAGCTCGCACGTGAGAGCGGCGTCGACCTCACAGGTGCGGCGGGGACCGGTCGCAAGGGCCGGATCGTGCGCGGCGATGTCGAGTCGCTCGCCGAGGCCCGGACTCCCTCAACGGAGAGCGTCACGCGCCCGTCGGCGACTGGGCTCGACCTCGCGCCCTGGCCGCAGATCGACTTCGCCCAGTTCGGCGAGGTCGAGCGCGAGCCCCTCTCGCGGATCGCCCGCATCGCGGGTCCGTACCTGCAGCGCAATTGGGTGACGATCCCGCACGTCACCCAATTCGACGAGGCCGACATCACGGACCTCGAGGCATTCCGCAAGGCCACGAATGAGGAACAGAAGTCGCGCGGGACGAAGCTCACGATGGTCGCCCTCGTGATGAAAGCCTGCGTCTCGTCACTGAAGGCATTCCCGCACGTCAACTCGTCGCTCGACGGGGCCGACCTGATCTTGAAGCGGTACTACCACGTGGGATTTGCGGCCGACACACCGCAGGGGCTCGTCGTGCCGGTCATCCGCGACGTCGACAAGAAGGGCATCTTGGCGATCGCCGACGAGCTGACGGCGCTCTCCGCCGTGGCGCGCGACGGCAAGCTCAGCCCGGCTGAGATGGCCGGTGGCACCTTCACGATTTCAAGCCTCGGCGGCATCGGTGGCACGGCGTTCACCCCGATCGTCAACGCGCCTGAGGTGGCGATCCTCGGGGTCTCTCGCTCGACCCTGAAGCCGGTCTGGGACGGGACGGAGTTCCGCCCGCGCTTGATGCTCCCGCTCTCGCTCTCCTACGACCACCGCGTCATCGACGGCGCGGCGGCCGCGCGGTTCACGGTTCACCTGTCCGGGGTCCTTTCCGACATCCGCAAGGCGCTTCTGTGAGTACGGCTCGGCGCGTCGCGGTTGTCGTGCTCGGTTCAGGCCCGGGGGGCTACACCGCAGCCTTCCGGGCAGCAGATCTCGGCCTCGAGACCATGCTGATCGAGCGCGACACAACGCTCGGGGGTGTCTGCCTGAATGTCGGCTGCATCCCCTCGAAGGCGCTCCTGCACACGGCCGCCGTGCTCGCCGAGGCCGAGGAGGCCACCACGAGGGGCGTCAGGTTCGCCGCCCCGGAGATCGACCTCGACGCCCTTCGCGCTTGGAAGGATTCCGTCGTCGCGAAGCTCACGGGTGGGTTGGCGGGCCTTGCCCGTGCCCGGAAGGTCGAGGTCGTCAAAGGGACGGGACGCTTCACGTCGCCCAACGAGATCACCGTGGAGGGCGATACCGGCACGACCACGATCACCTTCGACCACGCCATCATCGCGGTCGGGTCGAGCCCGATTGGGCTCCCGGGACTGCCCGAGGATCCCCGCATCATGGACTCAACCGGCGCCCTCGAGATCGCCGACGTCCCCGAGCGCCTCCTCGTGATCGGCGGCGGGATCATCGGGCTGGAGATGGCGACCGTTTACGACGCCCTCGGCTCGAGGGTCACCATCGTCGAGCTGATGGACCAGCTCATCCCGGGCTGTGACCGGGACCTCGTGAAACCTCTCCACGACCGCATCGCCGCCCGCTACGAGGCAATCCACCTCTCAACTCGCGTCACGGGAGTCGAGGTGACAAGCGAAGGGGTCCGCGTGAGCTTCGAGGGCGACGACGCCCCTGACGCCGCAACCTTCGATCGCGTCCTCGTCGCGGTGGGGCGACGCCCGAACGGCGGCTCGATCGGTGCGGAACTCGCCGGTGTCGCCGTCGACGATCACGGGTTCATCGCCGTCGACGGCCAGATGCGAACGAACGTCTCGCACATCTTCGCGATCGGCGATGTTGTCGGCCAGCCGATGCTCGCCCACAAGGCGACGCACGAGGGGAAGGTGGCCGCCGAGGTCATCGCCGGGCACGCCGCGGCCTTCGATGCGGTCGCGATCCCGTCGGTCGCCTACACCGATCCCGAGGTCGCCTGGGCCGGCCTCAGCGAGACCGCCGCCCTCGCGGCAGAGACTCCACATGAGGTGGTGCGTTTTCCGTGGGCCGCGTCCGGACGTGCGCTCACCCTTGGGCGGCCAGACGGTCTCACCAAGCTCATCGTCGACCCCGAAACGCGCCGGATCCTCGGTTGCGGCGTCGTCGGGGTGCACGCGGGTGACCTCATCGCCGAAGCGGTGCTCGCCATGGAGATGGGCGCCGACGTCGAGGATATCGCCCTCACGATCCACCCGCATCCGACACTCTCAGAGACCGTCGCCTTCGCCGCTGAGATCGCCGCCGGAACGATCACCGATCTCCCGCCGAGCCGACGCCGGGCCCAGGCGTGATCTTCCATATCGCGACGGCGGCGGACTGGGAGGCCGCGGTGGCGGCCGGCGCCGACTACCGGCCCGAGTCCCTCTCGACGGAGGGGTTCGTGCATTGCTCGATGGCCGGCCAGGTCGCCGGGACCCTTGCCGGCTGGTTCGCGGGCCGCGTCGACCTCGTGCTCCTCCATATTGACCCCGGTCCGTTCGGGGACCAACTCGTGATCGAGGGCGGCTCCCGTGGTGAGGCCGAGCGCTTCCCCCACATCTACGGTCCGATTCCAGTGAACACGGTCCGGTCCGCGACGCCGCTCGAATGCGATGCCGCGGGCATCCACGAGCTTCCGGCCGAGGTGGCGTGAGGCGGACATTCGCGCAAACGCTGGCGGACCTGACCCTGAACGTGGTCTCCGACAACGGGACGTGAAGCAGCTCTCTCAGCCTTGTCTCAGGAGCTGTCGGCTAGCGTTGTCCGTGCAATGCGCCTGCTGATCGCCGAAGACGACCCAAAGCTCTCGAGCGCACTCGCGCGCGGCCTACGCGCCGAGGGGTACGCCGTCGACACGGCAGCGACCGGCGACGAAGCGCTGCTCCAAGCGCGCGTTTACGACTACGACGCGGTGATCCTCGACGTCATGCTGCCCGGGCCGGACGGCTTCGTCGTTTGCCGGACGCTTCGCGACGAGGGAAGGTGGTCGCCTGTGCTCATGCTGACGGCCCGAGACGGGGTCAAGGACCGCATCGGCGGCCTCGACGCTGGCGCCGACGACTACCTCGTGAAGCCTTTCGATTTCGGCGAACTCGTCGCCCGGGTGCGCGCGCTCGTCCGCCGGGGGGCGCCCGAGCGTCCGGCAGTCCTGCGCGTCGGCGACCTGGAGGTCGATCCCGCCTCCCGCGTTGTGACGCGAGCCGGCACGCAGGTCGAGCTCACGGCGCGAGAGTTCGCGGTCCTGGAGTTCCTCGTCCGTCATGCCGGTGAGGTGGTTTCGCGCACCCAGCTTCTCGACCACGTCTGGGACCAGAACTTTATGGGCTCGACGAACGTCGTCGACGTCTACGTCGGCTACCTGCGGCGCAAGCTCGAAGAGCCCTTCGGGCGGCCGCTCATACGAACGATGCGGGGCGCCGGCTACGCGATCGACCGCCCGTGAACGCGCCCATTCGCGTTCGGCTGACGCTCTGGTACGTCCTCGTGCTGGCGGCCGTGCTCACGGCGCTCGGGGCGTTTGTCGTTACCCGCCTGCGTGCCGACCTCACCGCGGAGGCTGATCGGACGCTCACCTCGGCGGCCGCACAGATGTCTCAAGGGTATCGTGAGGAGGGGATCTCAGAGCTGCGCGACCTGATCCGTTCGCTGCTCCCGGGCCCGACCGGGCACTCGGGAGTCCAGATCCTCGACGCGCAGGCGACGGTGGTCAAGTTCGAGGGCGATCCGGTTCTGGCGGCGCCGTTGCTCGACGCGGGCAACGTGGCAATCGTGCTGGACGGCGGTCGGATTGTTGCCTCGCGCTCGCCCGATGACAGCGATCTGCACCTGCGGACGGTCGCGACCGCGACCCGGCGCGCCGGACGTCGAGAGGTGCTCGTCGTCGTCGAGTCGCTGTCCGAGGTCGACCGCTCGGTGCACCGAGTGCTGGTGTTGCTGCTCCTCGGTAGCCTCGGGGCACTCGGTTTCGTCGCCGCTGGCGGATGGTGGATCGCACGGCGCGCGCTGAAGCCGGTCGAGCAGATGACTCGCCGCGCCGAGCGCATCGGCATCGGCGATCTCTCCGAGCGAGTCCCGCCTCCGCCGGTTGATGACGAGCTGGGGCACCTCGCCCGGACCCTGAACGCCATGCTCGGGCGTATCGAGGATGGCGTCGACGCTCGCGAGCGGCTCGTCGCCGACGCCTCGCATGAACTCCGGGCACCGCTCGCCGCGATGCGTGTGGAGCTCGACGTCAGCCTCCTCCACGACAAGCTCGACTCCCAGGCCCGGGAAACGCTCTCGAGTGTGCGGGAAGAGATCGTGTCGATGGGTCAGATCGTCGAGAATCTGCTCGTCCTCGCCCGAAGCGACGAGGGGCACCTCGAACTCCTCCTCGAGGACGCCGACCTGCGCGACATTGTCGATGCGGCGGCGAGGGCGCATCGCGTCGCTGCTGAAGCGGCGGGGGTCGTCGTCACGACTGGTGGTGATCCTGTCGGGCATCGAGTCGACCGACTCCGCCTTCAGCAGGTCGCAAGCAACCTCATCGACAACGCCATCCGGTTCAGTCCGCGCGGCGCGACGGTGCGTGTCTTGACCTGGCACGACAACGGTGAGGCGGGGCTCACGGTCTCAGACGACGGACCCGGCGTTCCCGCCGAGGTCCGGGAACGGATCTTCGAGCGCTTTACCCGACAGGACCCGGCCCGCGGACGCGGCGGGGGCGCGGGCCTTGGCCTCGCGATCAGCCGGGAGATCGTGCAGGCTCACGGCGGGAGCATCCGGGTCGAGGATGGCGAGCCCACCGGAAGCGTGTTCATCGTCGCCCTCCCCATTGGGATAGCGACGGCCTGAGCCAGTAATTCGCACTCAAGCGTCTACTATCGACGTGACGAGACCGTCGAGTACGAAGGGGTGGGCAGTGTCGATTCGCCCGGTCAGACATACGAGCATCGCGACCCCAACGATGGAGGGCGCGGGTGTTCGTTTGCGTCGAGCGTTCGGTTTCGGCGAGACCGAGATGTTCGACCCTTTTCTGCTCTTCGACGACTTCCGAGGCGACGTCCCGTCGGACTACCTGGCCGGCTTCCCGTGGCATCCGCACCGCGGCATCGAGACGATCACGTACGTGCTTACCGGGACCGTCGAGCACGGCGACAGCCTGGGTAACACGGGAGCACTCGGCGCTGGCGACGTCCAATGGATGACGGCGGGCCGCGGCATCCTGCATCAGGAGATGCCTCACGGCGATGCCGCCGGCCGGATGCACGGCTTCCAGCTCTGGGCCAACCTGCCGGGCTCACTCAAGATGACCGGCCCCCGCTATCAAGACATCGCGGGTGCCGAGATCCCGGTCGTCGGGGACGACGACGGCACGATCGTGCGCGTCGTGTGCGGATCGTTCTGGGGAACGACCGGCCCGGTCGACGGAATCGCCGCCGACCCCATGTATCTCGATGTTTCCGTGCTGCCCGGTGTGACGACGCGTCTGCCGATCGACACCCGCCGGAGCGCCTTCGCCTACATCTTCGAGGGTTCGGCGCGGTTCGACGAAGCCTCAGACCCGCGCAGCATTCGCACGGACCCGCTCGTCGGGAGAGATGCTCCGGTGTTTGACGACGATGTCGCGGTCTACTCGACGGTCGGCAATCGTTCGCTCGTCGTCTTCGATCGAGGTGACGAGGTCGTCGTTCGCGCTGGTGAGGAAGGCGTCCGCTTCCTTCTCGTGGCCGGCCAGCCCATCCAGGAACCGGTCGCCTGGTACGGACCAATCGTGATGAATACGAAGGCCGAGCTGCAAGATGCCTACTCCCAGCTCAATGCCGGGACGTTCCTCGACGCGGGTTGACGCTAGCCCCGAGTGGCGCCCCAGGTCTCGTCATGTACGAGCGAGCGCCACGGCCGGAAGGTTCGTTTGAGCGCTGGCGGGCGCCCTTCTGGGAACGCCAAGGGCTCGCCAAGCGGCGTGACGATGGCCGGGTCGACGGTCTCGGGAAGGCCGAGGATCTCCCGGAGCCGTGCCTTTTCGAAACGCTGGAAGGCGGTGGTCGGAACCGTGCCGAGCCCTTCGGCTCGGGCCGCCAGGAAGAGGTTCTCCATCGCAAAGGCGAGCGAGATGACGTCGTCCTCGCGCCCGCCGTCTTGCATCGGCTCCGGGTAGTTCTCGCGCGGCACGATAAGGCCGACGATCCAGACGGGTGCCACGCGGTAGGAGCCGAGGATCTGTTCGGCGTAGTCATGGGCCCAGGCAGCATGCGCCTCGTCTGACTCGCCGTCCTTTCGGGGTCGCATGATCGAGAAGTAGCGCGCGCCGCCTGCGATCACGAGATCAGCGACCTGTCGGCGGCGATCGGGCTCCCGAATCACCATCAGGCTCCACGCCTGCGCGCCGCTCCCGGTTGGGGCGGATAGCGCCATGCGAAGGAGACGATCGAGCGTCTCGTCTGTTACGGCGCGATCGGTGTAGGTGCGGACCGCCCGACGCTTGCGAATTGCGTCAATGACGTGCATGGCTCAGGCCGCCGCGGGTACGGGCTCGTCGGCCGGGATGAAGTCGACCTCGGTCACGATGTCGATCGCGGCGGCGACCGACCGGGCATTCGGGCAGTACTTCGCATGCGCGGCGTTGACGCGCTCGGCGACAGCCCGCTGGTCGGCACCGGCGTGCAGGTGGTAGGTCACGATGATCCGGCGAAGGCGCAGCACGTTGTCGTCGTCGACGACCACCTCACCAAGCGCGTCGGCGGTCAGCTGGTCGCCGGTCGCGGTAATTCCCCGTGCCTTCAGCGCGCCGCCAAAGGTGCCGATCAAGCATCCCGCCACGCTTGCGACGAGGTAGTCGAGCGTCCCGGGATACTCCTCGACCGTCCCCGGAGCAAAGCCGTAGTGCTCCCCCTGCCACCCGGGAACGCCGAAGGTGATCTCATCCCCGGTCATCTCCAGGCGGGCCTTCCGAATCGGCGCCTTCTCGCGAGTCAAATGAACGCGTACGGGATGAACGACCTCGGCTGCCATGTGCGACTCCTTCTCACCCGTTTCCGGGCAGTTTCTCGTGAATCAGGAAGGATACGCCGGACGCATCCGACCGGCAAATGCGCCGCCGACTTCCGCTCGTTGCGTCATTTCCTTGACTGTCAAGAATGGCCCCCTTTTTGACAGTCAAGAAATCGAGGTCAACGCGTCCGACCGGAAAATGCGCCGCCGACTTCCGCTCGTTGCGTCATTTCCTTGACTGTCAAGAATGGCCCCCTTTTTGACAGTCAAGAGATTGCGCGGCGCGATTTCGACGGGCGCTCCGTTCCCGGCGTCGGGCCGTTCCAGGACGCGAACCCTTCTCGTGCGTTACAACAAGCGGTTACCAGTCGACGCGGGTCGGGTCCTACCGCTGGCGGCGGAACATTCCACGCGAGCCGGGCTGCGGCCGGGGCGCAGCCGGGATGTCGCCGACGCAGGCCGAAGCGTCTCTCGCGGCATCCGCGCACAGCGCCGAAAGCCGCTCGTGTTCGCGGTGCCAGCGGTCCGCGCTCGTCGAGATCGCAAGCGCGGCGATCGTCGCGCCACCTGCCCCGACAACGGGGAAGCCGACGCAGCAACAGCCGTCGGCCAGTTCCTCGAGGTCGAGCGCCATGCCTCGCTCGCGGACCGCCTGGAGGTGGCGTTTCAGGTGCCGCCGCTCCGTGAGCGTGCGCGCCGTGAACCGCCGTAACTCTCGCTCCGAGAGATACTCGCCCGCCGCTTCGTCGCCTGCTCCGGCCAGTAGAACCTTCCCGAGCGCCGTGGTGTGGGCGACGCGTGAGAAGCCGACGCCGAGGTCGCCGACGTGCAGGTCAGACGTGGACTCAGAGACCTCGGTCACAACGATCTCGCCGGACCGCATCACCGCCAGGTAGGCATCCTCACCGGTCTCTGCGGCAAGCGCCTTCAAGTGGACGCCGATTATCGGCAGCGCGTCGCACCCTTGCGTGAATCGGCGGGTGAGTGCCGGGATCTTGCCTCCGAGGCCGAAGCGGCCGTGCCCGAGGCGCACGACGTAGTCAGCGTGCTCAAGCGTATGCAGCACGTGGTAGGCCGTGCCCAGGCTGATCTCGAGCGACAGCGATACGGCCTTCGCGGGTAGCGGTTCCGCGGACGAGGCGATCAGCTCCAGGACATCGAGTGCGCGCGCGACCGACGTGAGCAGGTCCGCGGGTGGAGCGACGGGATCGGCCGCGATCGTCTCGCGCAGCGCTGCTCCGCGCATTCCCAGACTCTTCGCCTTCACCTCAACGCGCGTCATCGGCGCCCCCCGGCGCTTGCCCAGACCGACCCCACCCTAACCCCGAATCCGTTCGCGATGCAACGGGCGTCGTTTCAGATACTGAGAAAAATGACCCCTCCGTTGCGGGGACGGAGCGTCAAAGTCCGCGGACCGAGAAACGGCGAGCGGAGGTGGAATCGATGTATCGCAGCCCAGCGGGTGACGAGTACTTCGTGGTGGACGGCCACCTGCACTACTGGGATGGGAGTCCGGCCAACTGCAAGAACAAGTACGGCTCCGGCTTCATCTCCTGCTTCTACGACTACCACACGGGCCTTTCCCCGGCCGAGTATGTCTGGCCGAAGGAGAAGTACGAGAAGTACTCGGAAGAGACGATGATGCAGGACGTCTTCGTCGATGGATACGTGGACATCGGCATCTTCCAGCCGACATACCTCTCCGACTTCTACGTCAACGGTTTCAACACCACCGAGCGCAACGGGATTCTCAAGAGCAAGTACCCGGATCGATTCATCCTCAATAGCTCGTGGGATCCACGCGACGGGGAGGCCGGGCTCGACGTATTCGAGGCCAAGGTCGAAAAGTGGGGAATCAAAGGCGTCAAGCTCTACACCGCCGCATGGCACGGCGAGTCGCGCGGTTGGAAGCTCGACTCGCCATGGGCAGAGCGCTACTTGGCAAAGAGCCAGGAGCTGGGTGTCAAGAACATCCACGTCCACAAAGGCCCGACCATCTGGCCACTCCAGAAGGACAGCTTCGACGTCGCCGACATCGACGTGGCCGCAACGAACTTCCCGGACCTCAACTTCATCGTCGAGCACGTCGGGATGCCCCGCGTCGAAGACTTCTGCTGGATCGCCGTGCAGGAACCGAATGTTTACGGCGGTCTCGCGGTGCTCATGCCATTCCTTCACCCGCGGCCCTACTACTTCGCCGAGGTCATGGCGAACCTGCTGTTCTGGCTCGGCGAGGACCGACTGCTCTTCTCATCCGACTACGCGCTTTGGCACCCAAAGTGGCTCATCGAGAAGTTCGTGGCCTTCGACCTCCCGGACGACGTGTCGAGCGAGGCTGGCGGTGTGCAACTCACCGTCGAGTCAAAGCGGAAGATCCTCGGCCTGAATGCCTGCAAGCTCTACGGGATCGACCCGGCCGAGCACGGCGCAAAGATCGCAAACGACCAGTTCGCCACGGCCGCGGCATGATCGACCGGGCCACAGTCGATGGGGCGCTTGCCACGGTCAACGACCCGGAGCTCGACCGCTCGCTCGTCGAACTCGACTTCATCCGCGACGTGGTGATCGACGGTCGCGACGTTCGGGTGGAGCTGCGCCTGCCCACCTTCTGGTGCTCGGCGAACTTCGCCTACATCATGGCCGAGGACGCCCGGAACGCCCTCGCTGCGCTTCCGGGAGTCGGCGCTGTGGAGGTGTCGCTCGTCGATCACTTCATGTCGGACGCGGTGACCGACGGGGTCAACTGTGGGCGCTCCTTCGAGGATGCCTTCCCGGATCTGGCCGACGGTGGCCTCGACGAGGTGCGACGGACGTTCCTCAAGAAGGCGTTTGTGGTCAGACAGGCGGCGGCGCTGAAGGCCGCGCGGCGGTCGCTCGACGACGAGCAGGTCGTCGCCATGCGGCTCGGCGACGAGCCTCCTCCCGGTGTGGACGATCACGTCTGGGAGGAGTATCTCGCCAGGCGGTCGGCGCTCGGCATGTCGGGGGATCCAGACACGTTGGCGTTCACGACCGTCAACGGTGTGGCGCTCGCTCCGTTCGAGCTCGACATTCACCTTCGGATGGCGAGCACGGTCCGAGTCAGCATTCAGGCAAATGTCGAGTTCTGCACGGGCCTCTTGGCCGCCCGGTACCACGAGGGTGTCGAGGCGTGGCAGCGAAAGGAGGTGGTCGCGTGAAAGCCGCCGTTCTGCACGAATATGACGAGAAGCTCCGCCTCGAGAACGTCCCGCTTCCGGAACTCCACTCCGATACGGACGTCATCGTTCGGGTCGGCGGCGCAGGCCTGTGCCGGACCGACCTGCACATCATCGAGGGTGTCTGGAAGAACAAGGTCGAGACGACCTTGCCGTACATCCTCGGGCACGAGAACGCCGGATGGGTGGAGGATGTCGGGAAATCGGTGAGATCGGTCAAACCCGGCGACGCCGTGATCGTCCACCCGGTCATCACGTGTGGTCTGTGCCTCGCCTGCCGCGCGGGCGAAGACATGCACTGCATCGATCTGCAGTTTCCCGGGATCACCCAAGACGGGGGCTTCGCCGAGTACCTCCTCACCGGCGAGCGGGCGTGTATCAAACTTCCGGACGGGCTCGCCCCAAAGGCAATTGCGCCATACGCCGACGCTGGCATCACCGCATATCGCGTCGCAAAGCGCGCGGCCAAGCGTCTCTGGCCGGGCACACGTTGCGCGGTGATCGGCGTCGGCGGGCTTGGCCACATCGCGGTGCAGGTCCTCCGCGAGCTCTGCGCGACGGAGATCATCGCCGTCGACCTCGACGACGCGGCGCTCGAGCTCGCCGGCAAATGCGGCGCCCACCACCTGATCAACGCGTCCAAGGGTGGCGGCGCCGAGCAGGTGCAGGAACTCACGAAGGGCGGCGCGGAGGCCGTCATCGACTTCGTGGGTGAGGGGAAGGCAATCCCCGACGCGGTCGGGATGCTGAAGAAGGGCGGGATTTACTGGGTCGTCGGCTACGGCGGCGTCGTCGAAATACCCGCCATCGACCTGATCTTCAGCGAGATTGCCGTGATGGGGAGCCTCGTCGGGAACTACAACGAACTCTCCGAGCTGATGACGATGGCAGGGCAGGAACGGGTCTTTCTCGAAGCCGTCCAGTACTCACTCGATGACATCAACATCGCGATCGACTCGCTCCATCACGCCAAGATCCATGGGCGAGGGGTGATCGTTCCCTGAGCATCCAGGTCTTCGTGTCCGTCGCCTCCTGGCCGGCGGCGGACACGGGACGGCCGGCCTATCCCCAGGAGGCTTCCTTCATCGGGCGCAGGGCCGTCTCCAGGATGCGGAGGTTCCGAGGGCGCGTCACCACAAACGTCACGAGATCAGCGACGTCGTCGGCCGTCATCATCCCGTCGACGTCCTCAGGCACCCGGCCGCGGCCGAGGGCGAAGTCGGTCGCGACACCACCGGGGCAGACGTTCGTGCACCGAATGCCAAGCTCCCGGAGTTCGCCGTCGAGTGCCCTGGTGAAGCCGACCTGGCCGAACTTGCTTGCGCAGTAGACCGTTTCGTTCGGGAAGCCTCGCCGGCCCGCCTCAGAGGAGAGGGTCACGATGTCGCCAACATCGCTCTGCTTCAGATGCGGAAGGGCGGCGCGAATCGCGTAGATGGTGCCCTTGAGGTTGACGTCGATCATCTCGTCGATGGCCTCAAGTGGAAGATCCTCGAAGCGCCCATAGTTTCCGACACCGGCGTTCGCGACGACCATGTCGAGCCTGCCGAACTTCGCGATCGTCGCCTCGACGATCGACTCAAGCTGAGCCAGATCACGGACGTCACAGGACTGGGCAACCGCGCCGTCGATCCCAAGGTTCTCGCCGCTTCTCGACGCGAGGGCCACATGGGCTCCTTCGGCGACGAACTGGTGCGCCACGGCGGCACCGATCCCGCGACTCGCTCCGGTGATGAGGGCGACCCGCCCGTCGAGCTTTCCCATGTCTGCTCCTGTGTCTGGCTTGCTTGGCGCCCGCCAGCATATGGGGCCGCGGCGACCGACTCACTGGGTCCTCCTCCCGATGAGTCGGTCGGTCGTGCCTTCGTCTTAGACCAGCGTGATCGTCGCTTCACGTTGGTCGGTGTTGTGGTTGTTGGTCTGCTGCCCAATGAAGTGCGGAGCGGCAATGATGATGAGTAGGCAAAGCACGAATCGATTGAGTGTCTGGGCGAGAGCCAGAAGTGCTCTGGCGATTGCGTTCAAGCCCGCCGCGAGGGCGATCGCCCCCATCGCTAATCCAAAGACGACCGCTTGACCAGTCATCTGGTACCTCCTCTGTGTCGGTGGCATTCGAACTCCGGCCTGCACGCATCACGGTGGTCGCCCCCGCTCGTCCGAGCGGTGCCAACCGAGCCCAGAACGGCCGGTCTCTGTTGGTTGGGTGGTCCGGGTGCGGTGCGCTTAGCGCGTACGAACGCCCAGCCAGCCGCGCGCTCGCGCCGCCGCAATGTGGACGCAGAACGCGTACTTCGCAAAGAGACCGCCATCGACCCGAGTGAGGGGGACGGGTTGCATGAGATCCGACATCTCTGCGTCTCCTTCTGCGTTGCTCCACAGGGGCTCGGGACGACCCGAGCGCGCCGACACTCTCGCGAGGACCGCTCGCCGTCAACAGTCGCGTCAATAGCCCTTCGACACTATTCCTACGAAATCACCAAATCAGCTGCGACGCACGATTCGAAACCACGCGAAACGGTGACTTACTCCGCGCCTTCGTCGTGGTGGCCCGCGTCGGGGATCTTGACTTCGCTCGGCTGCACGATCGCCTTCTGGCCACGCGCGACGAGGGTGTCGCGAAGCTTGGCCAGCACGCCAGGCTCGCCGTGCACGAGGCGGATCTCGCCCGTCACCCCCGATGACCAGTCGAGGAGTTCCGTCTTGTCGGCGTGGGCCGAGAGGCCGCCTACCGTCACGACGCGCGCCTTCAGTGCCACTTCCTGACCGAGGACACGGACGGTCCGCGCCCCGTCGACCAGTCGACGTCCGAGGCCGCCGGTCGGTTGGAAGCCGACGATCATCACGGTGGTGTGCGTGTCGGCGAGGTGGGCTCTCAGGTGATGCAGGATTCGCCCGCCGGTCATCATTCCTGAGCCGGCGATGATGATCGCGGGTTCGCTCGACGCGTTGATCGCTTTCGAGTCCTCGACCGATTTCGTGTACTTCAGTCGTGCCGGCGCAAACGGATCGACGCCGCGCCTGTAGATCTCGAGCACGTTCTCGGCAAACTCGTCGTGACAGGCCGAGTAGACGTCCTCCACCCGGTCGGCGAGCGGTGAGTCGACGTAGACCGCCATAGGTTCGATCTTGCCCTGCTCTTCGAGGCGTGCAATGTGAAAGAGGACGTCCTGCGTGCGCTCGAGGGCAAACGACGGGATCAGGATCTTCCCCTGACGACGGTTGGCCTCGCGCAGGACCGCGGTGAACTCCTCGATGGTCGCGTCGAAGCCGCGGTGGTCGCGGTCGCCGTAGGTCGACTCCATCAGGACGATGTCGGCCGGGGGGCAGGGCGTCGGGTCCGGCAGGATGTCCTTTCGGGCATTCCCGATGTCTCCGCTGAAGACCACGCGCCCGCCGGGCGTTTCGACCAGGAAGCTCGCCGATCCGGGAATGTGGCCGGCGACCTGCGGGGTGACGCGGAGCCCTGCGACCGTCGCGGTCTGCCCGTAGGCGAGCGGTTCGAAGAGATCCAGGGTGCGGCGGACGTCGTCCTCGTCAAAGAGGGGAGGGTCGCCCGGCTTTCCGTAGCGCTTGTCGCGCTCGGCGTCCTCTTTCTGGATCTTCGCCGAGTCGAGGAGCAGCTGCTCGCACAGGAGCTTTGTCGCGGGCAGGGCATGAATGCGACCCGAGTACCCACGCTTGACAAGGAGCGGCAGCCGACCGGCGTGGTCGAGGTGGGCGTGGGTCAGGAGGAACCCGTCGAGCGAACCGATGTCAAACCCGAAGGGCTCGTCGTTCAGGCCAGAGAGCGCCTGCGAACCCTGGAAGATCCCGCAGTCAACGAGGAGCTGGACGCTGCCAGTGTCGAGGAGGTGGCACGAGCCCGTGACCGTGGTCGCGGCGCCGTAGGAGCGAATGGAAAGTCCGATTTCAGCCATGGACAAAGTGTAGATGGCGTCGCGCCCTGAACTCACGGTGTCGGTGGATCCGCCGCAGATGAGGCGATGGCGGGTTGCTGCTGGGTCGCGCAGTGAATGCCGCCCCCACCGGAGGCGATCGGATCGATGTCGACTTGGACGATCTCGCGGCCGGGGTAGAGCGTCCGAAGCGTTTCGGCCGCTGCCTGGTCGGCCCCTCGGTCGCCAAACGACGGGGCGATCACGGCGCCGTTGCAGACGTAGTAGTTCACGTAGGACGAGAGGAAGTCCGTCCCCTTCCCGCGTGGTGAGGTGGGCTGCACAAGCTCCGCGAATTCGAACGGCCCACCACCGCGAGTATCGACGGCGGCGAGCGCGACCTTCGTCTCGACGGACGTGTCGAACCAGACCTCGCCGGGGTCTTCGAAGGCGGGTCGATCGAGCACGATGAGTCCCGGCTTGGCGAAGCGGGCGAGTGTGTCGATGTGGCCGTCGGTGATGTCCTCACCCGCGAGTCCGTCCACCCAGACGATGCGTTTGGCCCCAAGCAGCTCGACGATTCGCCGACCGATTGCGCCCTCGGAAAGCCCCGCGTTGCGGTTCCGGTTGACCCAGCTCGATCGCGCCGCAAGCACGGTGCCCTGCCCGTCGACCTCCAGCCCACCGCCCTCGCCAGTAAGGCCGGAGTCGATCAACGGAATACCCAAATGCTCGGCCACCAGCGCAGCCAGGCGGGCGTCGCCGTCGTGGACCTGTTTGCCGCCCCATCCGTTGAAGCGAAGCCGACCGGCGGCGAGCGGTGCCTCGTCGTCGGGATCGGTTGCGACAAGAAGGCACGGGAGCGAGTCGCGGGCCCAAAGATCGTCAACCGGGCCCTCGATGACCTCAACGTCGACATCGCCAACGATCCGACGTGCCCGCTCGACCTCCGCACGTCGCGCGAACATCTTCACGGGCTCGAACGTGGCAATCGCCACCGCAAGGTCGGCGATGGCGTTCTGAACGTCGGGAAGCGCCGTGCCCCAAACGTCCTTCCTGGACGGCCACGACATCCATGTGGCGTCGTGCCGATCCTCCTCCGCCGGCATCCGCCACCGTCCGGCGTTCGTTCTGGGCGGGCCCAGCGACGGGTCTCGGGTCTTGGCGTCCGTTGAGTTGTCTCCGCCGCTCGCGCAGCCCGAGGTGAGAAGCGCGACGCCCAAGGCGGAACCGGCAATGAAGTGGCGCCGAGTGACTGGGAGATCCACGATGCCGCATTCCCCTGGTTTGACGCGATCGGACAGCGACCCTCCTCGGACACTACGGTGAGGTCGCGCCGGGCGGGCAACCCACGGGTGCTCGCCCCCGGACTACCTGGCAGCCAGCACGGAGACGTCGGCGGAGATGTCGGCCACCGGGAAGTTGATCGGGTACAACGTCAGTCGTTTCCCTGAGGCGCTGATCCCGTAGATCTGGCCAGAGTGCTCGATGAGATGGGGGTCGGTCGTCGGAACCTGCCGAGCGATCGCCCACTCGCCCCATACCCGTTCGAGTACGGCTCTTGAGCCGACGAGGTACTCCATCCGCCCGCCCATCGTGTGCTGGCGAAGAAAGGTCCGCACGATCCTCGGAGTGTCGCCCTTCGGGTCGACCGAGACCGCGAGGATCCGTGGGCGGTTCGCGGCATGCAGGTTCTGGACGCGCTTCAGGTTCTCCACGATCAGCGGGCAGATGTCCGGGCAGCGTGCGTAGACGAAGATCACGAACGTGACATGTCCGCGCTGTTGCGAGAGCGTTACGAGCTTCCCATCGACGTTTCGCAGCCGAATGTCCGGCGTCGCATCCGGCGGTTGGATCACCCCGCCGCGAAACTCGGCGGTGGCGGGAGCGGTCGAGGTCGCCGGTGGTGACGTGCTGCTCGATCCGCACCCAGCGACGAACGAGACCAGCACCGTGGCCGCGGCCGTGCGGAGCGCTCGCCTCACGTCAGCAGCTGCGCCGGGTGCACGACCTCGACGTCAGAACCCAGTTCGCGCAGGCCTGAGGCGATCTGGATCGCACAGCCCGGGTTTGCGACCGCCACCCGTGGCGCGCCTGTGGCGATGATCGCCTCGGCCTTCTGCCGACGCAGCTCCCCCGCGATCTCCGGTTGGGTCAGGGCATACATTCCCGCCGCGCCGCAGCAGCGCCCGGGGTCGCGCAGTTCCACCGGTTCCGCGCCGCAGTCGCGAAGCAGCGTCCGAAGCTCCGGACCGATTCCCTGGGCATGCAGGTGGTGGCAGGCGTCGTGCACCGCGACCAGGCCCGGGTGCTGGCGCTTCGGGGTGACGGGTAGCTGCAGAAGGTCGCGAACCTTCGCGCCGAAGCCCTCCGCACGCTTGGACCACAGCGGATCGTCGCGGAGCAGCTCGCCGTAGCTCTTCATGTGGCCGCTACAACCGGCGCTATTGACCACCACGATCTCGGCGTCGTCCATCTCCGCGATCCGCTCGCGAGCGAGACGCTTCGCCACGTCAGGCAGGCCGTAGTGCATTGCGAGCGCCCCGCAGCAGCCGGCCCGCGGCTCGGCGCGGTAGCCGGCGCTTGCGGCCGCCGTGAGCGTCGCCACGTTGATCGGCCGGTACGGCCCATCCATGACGCACCCGGTCAACACCGCCGCGACCGGACCGGACCCCACCGACGCCGGCAGCGCCATGCGTACCGCTCGCAGCGACACCCTGGGGCTTGCGACCCGGAGGCGGGCTGGGAGGAGGCGGTCGAGGCGCAGAAGCTGGGTGATCGCAAGGCCGACGGACGCAAACCGAACCAGGCGCGGCCGCGGAAGGACCCAGCTCAGGCCGATGCGCTTGACACCGCGCGCCGGGGTTGCCCGACCGGGCTCGATCTGCGCGCGGGCCGCTTCGATCATCCGTCCGAACGGGACACCGCTTGGGCAGGCCGCCTCACAGGCCCTGCACGCCAAGCATTCGTCCATCATTCGGGTGAAGTCGCCATCCATCGGGGCGCCTTCGTCGACCGCGCGCATCGCGGCGATGCGCCCACGGGGCGATGCGGTCTCCTTGCCGGTGACCCGAAACGTCGGGCAGTGCGGCAGGCAGAGGCCACACGCAACGCACTTCACGATGTCCTCACCATCGGGGGCGAGTAGGCCTGACCGCCAACCGGACTGGGTCGTCACATCGCCTCCACAAGCCGGCCCGGAGCCAAGATGCCCGCAGGGTCGAAGGTCGCCTTGATGCGCTTCATCAGGCCCGCGCCAGGCGGCGGTGGACCCCATGGGTCGATCCGGAGCGCGTCTGGTCCGTCGATGACGATCGCGTGACCGCCCAGGGCAATGGCCTGAGCGCGCACGGCCTCGATGTCGGCGATAGACGCCACCGCGACCTCGACCGACCCGACGCCCACAAGCGCTTCGAAGGCGCGCCGGTCCTGATCGAGCGACGCCACCATTTCGGCAAGCCGAATCGGAGGGACGCCGACCCGCAGGCGCCCGACGGCGCTCAGGCGCGTCGGTTCGTCGACGACGGCGAAGTCCTCAGGCGCGACGACGTCGCTCGGAGTCCCGGCAAGCTGGACGGCGAGCGCGCCAGGGGTGAGGATCAGCGCGGCCGGGCGGTGGTGAGTCGCCATGACACGCCGAGCCGCCGCGAGGCAGTCATCGGTCGACCCCTGGACGCCGAACCAACCGAGTGCGGCTGGCCTCGGCCAGAGCTTTAGCGTGACCTCGCAGATGACCCCGAGGCTTCCCATCGAGCCGACGAGCAGTCGACACAGGTCGAAGCCCGCGACGCCTTTGACGGTCTTGCCCCCTGCCTTCACCACACGCCCGTCGCCGGTCGCAACGACGACTTCGAGCAGGCCGTCCCGGACCGGACCGTTGCGGATGCGCGTCCGCCCGCTCACGGCAGCCGCGAGGACACCGCCGACGGTCGCGCCGGGAAGCACATCGACCTGCGGCCAGCACTGCCCCGCCGACGCGAGCGCCGCGTCGAGGTCGACCACCGAAACGCCCCCTTCGACGGTCACCGTGAGGTCCGCTGGTTCGTGCGCGACGATCCGGTTGAGCCCCCGCGTCGAGAGATCCAGATCGACCGCCTCAGGGCGACCTTGGCGCAGGTGGGTTCCACCGCCAATGGGCAGGACACGCTGGCCGCTGGCACTGGCCTCGGCGAGCATGGCGGCGACCTCGGCGACGGTGGTCGGGCTTAGAGCCACGTCCCCTCCGGGAGCGACGAGGCATCGAGGATCAGCTCGCCGCAGCGGCTCCCGATCGGGAGGACCTTGGCCGGATTCATCCGTCCGGACGGGTCAAACGCCGAGCGCACGCAGGCCTGCTGTTCGAGGTCGGCTGCGGTGAAGGTCAGCCCCATGAAGTCGCGCTTTTCGAGGCCGACGCCGTGCTCGCCCGTGAGGACACCGCCCACGGCGACGCACGCCTCGATGATGTCCTTGCCGGCGGCGTGTACGCGCTCGACCTGCTCCGGGTCGCGACGATCGAACGCAATCAGCGGATGCAGGTTGCCGTCGCCCGCATGGAAGACGTTCATGATGATCAGGTCCCGGGCGGCCGCGATTTCGCGGATGCGGGAGAGAATCTCGACGAGGCGCGTGCGCGGCACGACGCAGTCATGCAGATAGTAGTTCGGGGCGATCCGGGCGACAGCGCCGAACGCGCTTTTTCTGGCCTTCCAGAAGAGGTCGCGCTCGGCAGCCGAGGACGCGACGCGAACCGTCGTCACTCGATGCGCCTTCGCCACCGCTTCGACGAGCGCACGCTCTGCGGCCACCTGGTTCGGCGTGCCGTCGACCTCGATCAGGAGCAGCGCGCCAGCGTTGATCGGGAGATCGGCGTGGACGAACTCCTCGACGGCCTGGATCATCTTCTGGTCCATCATCTCCATCGCTGCCGGGATGACACCGCCCGCGATGACCGCTCCGCAACACGCCCCGGCATCGGCGGCATCCTCGAAATCGAGAAGAAGCGTTTCGAGCGCCGGGGCATTGCGCATCAGGCGCACGCAGATCTTCGTCGCGACGCCCATCGTGCCTTCGCTTCCGACGGCGAGCCCCCGCAGGTCGAGCCCGGCGGCGTCCGGGGCGAGCCCGCCCAGCATGAGCACCTCACCATTTGGGAGGACCCATTCGATCGCGATGATGTGCTCGACGGTCACCCCGGAGGCGAGGCAGTGCGGACCACCGGAGTTCGTGGCGACGTTGCCGCCGATCGAACAGGCCGCCTGGCTCGAGGGGTCGGGCGCGTAGTGCAACCCGAGATGGCGGACCGCAACCGAGATGTCGAGGTTCAGCACGCCCGGCTCGACCCACGCGCAGGGTGTCTCTGGGTCGATTTCGATGATCCGGCGCATCCGCGCGAGCGAGAGCACAACGGCCCCGTCGAGCGGAATAGCTCCCCCGGTGAGACCCGTGCCGGAGCCCCTCGGCACGACGGCCACGTCCAGTTCCGCTGCCAGCGCAAGGCAGGCCGAGACCTCCGCGGTATCGCCGGGGAGCACAACCAGGCCGCATTCCCCGGCCGCGATCGAGCCGTCGCGTCCGTAGATCGTCCGTTCGAGCGGCCCGTCGAGCACGTTGGTCGCTCCGACGATTGCCCGGAAGCGTTCCGCCATGAGTGATGTTGTCGCCGTCGCCACGCCCAAAGCGTAATCGGTCCGCGCGCCCCTTCGCAGTTCCTCTCGACGAGGAGCGAACGAGGGGCGTTGCGCCAGAGTTGCGGTTTCTGTCGAATTTTTGGCGTCACCGGCACTATCTCTGCAAACTTTTCGTCGGGCAGGGGCCTCACTATCAATAGAGCACGCGACCGCGAATGGATGAGACGCAGTGCGTGCCCTTGCCGATCTGGCCACCTGAGACGACTGACCCGTGTCGCAACCAACTCAACGAACGCGTTCGTCGCCGAACGCGAGCGACGGCGCGCCAAACGCCGTCGACCACCCGCGGACCCTCGGTTGGGTCGGCACGACCTCGCTTGCGCTCGGGGGCAGCAACCAGAGTCTCTTCCTCATGGCGGCGCTCATCGCGGCACAGGGCAGTGGAGCGGTGCCGCTCCTTGCGGTCGGGCTCATTCTCGCCTGGGCGGCGCTCCCCGGCTGGATCGAACTCGTCCTGATGTGGCCGAAGCGAGTGGGTGGGATCGCGGCGACCTGCGCGGAGGCCTTTCGGCCCTACAGTCCCGTCCTCGCCAACCTCACCGGGGTTTGTTACTGGTGGGGATGGATTCCGACATGCGGGCTCACCGCACTCCTCTCGGCCTCGGCGCTTCACACCTGGTACCTCCCGATGGTTCCGGTCACGGCCCTTGCCATCGCGATCGTCGCCGTGTTTGTCGCGATCAACTTGGCCGGCGTCTGGCTCGCGGCGCGGGTTGCCACCGTGATCGCGATCGGTTCGGCCACACTCGCCTTTGGGGCAACAGCCATCCCGGTCTTTTCGGGAACCGTCGATTGGCGCCAGTCCTTTGATTTCAGCCTGGACGTCCCGTTTGACGGAGCCTTTGGGTGGGTCACGAGCGCGATGGCAGGGTTGTACCTGATCGGCTTCGCGGCCCCCGCCTTCGAGGCAGCCGCGTGCCACGTCGGGGAGACCAAGGATCCGGCCCGCAACGTGCCGCGGGCGATGTTCGTGAGCGCCGGGATGGCGAGTGTCTACTTCGTCCTCCTTCCGATCGTCTTGCTGGGCGCCATCGGCACGAACGGTCTCGGCGTGATCGGCAGCGAGGCGGTCGGCGACCAGCTCGCCTCCGCGCTCGGCCCGACGTACGCGCCCCTTCTCGGGGCAGCCGCGAAGGCAGCGGCGATCTGGTTCATGGTCCTGAACATGTTCCACGGGACGCTTCAGCCGCTTGCAGGGGCCTCGCGAACGCTCGCGCAGCTCTCCGAGGACGGTCTCCTTCCACGGGCGCTCGCTCGACGAACCCGGCGCGACGTCCCTTGGGTGGCGACGCTCCTCACCGCGACGATGGCGATCCTCTTCCTGCTCACCGGCGACCCGCCGTGGCTCCTTGCCGCCGCCAATCTCACCTACCTGATCGGGATCTGCCTGCCGAGCATCGCCGTGTGGCTGCTGCGGCGAAACGCGCCCGAGATGGAGCGCCCCTACCGCGCCTCACGCCTCGCGATCAACGCGGGCGTCGCGGCGTCGTTTGTCTGGCTGGTTGCGACCGTTCTCGGCTTCCAGCATTACGGGATGCCGAGTGTGCTCGCGGGGGTCGGCTTTGCCTACGCCGGCGCGATCTTCTACGCCTGGCGCGTCTTGGAGGACCGCCGCGCGGCCGGACTGGGTATCCAGCTCCGTTCGCTCCACGTGAAACTCACCGGAGCGATGGTCGTGGTGCTCGCTCTCGACGGAGCCGGCTACCTCATGGCGGTGAACAGCATCGGGGAGGGACGCCCAGGGTTGAAAGCGCTACTCGAGGACATCTTCGTCGCCGTCGCGCTCCTCACGATCAGCGTGGGGCTGGTCCTACCTGGGATCGTCTCTCACGCCGTGGGAGAGGTCGCTCGCGCGGCAGGACGGCTCGCCTCAGGCACTCTCACCGACCTTCGCCGGGGGCTCCGCGCGCTCGCCGATGGTGACCTGGATGGCGCGCGCGCCGACGTCGACATCCGACCCGTCGACGTTCGGTCCGCTGGCGAGCTCGGCGAGATGGCCGCGAGCTTCAACGTCATGGCCTTCGAGATTGCGGCGGCGGCCGACGCCCTCGACACCGCCCGTGAGCGTCTTCGCGACGCCCGCGACGCGCTGACCGCGAAAAACATCGAGTTGGAGCGCTGGGGGCAGGAACTGGAGCAGCGGGTGGACGCACGAACCGGCGACCTTCGTAAAGCGCGTGACGACCTTACTGCGCTCGCCACCACCGATCCGTTGACCGGCCTTGCGAACCAGCGCGCGCTGATCGCGGCGATCGACGCGGAGATCGAGCGAGCCCAGCGCTACGGGCATTCGTGCGGACTCCTGTTCCTCGATCTCGACCACTTCAAGCAGCTGAACGACCAGCACGGCCACGCGGCAGGGGACGCAACGCTTTGCCAGGTGAGCGAGGTGGCACGTACTTGCCTGCGCCATGTGGACGTCCTCGGCAGGTGGGGCGGTGAGGAGTTCCTCATCCTCCTCCCGGAAGCCGACGGCCCCCGGGCACTCGCGACGGCCGAGCGGGTTCGAGCGGCGATTGCGGGCACGACCTTCAGCGGCTCGGGTCCGGCCCACCTCACGTGCTCCATCGGGACGGCGGTCTTTCCTCACAACGCTCAGGACCGCGGCTCGCTCGTCGACATGGCCGACCGTGCGATGTACGCGGCCAAACGCCTGGGACGCAACCTTGCCTTCTCCTGCGACGACGCTGTTGTCGCCGCGCTTTGGGAAGCGAGAGTTCGAAACCGTCCGGCGGACAACGTTGTCGTATCGACCACACTCCGACGTATCCCGGGCGTCGTCGAACAACGGGAACGCTGGTCAGACCAGCATTCGGTGAGGGTCGGGGCCCTCGCGAAGGGCCTCGCGACGTTCATCCGCCGTCCCGAACGCGAGGTCCAGGAGATCGCCCTTGCGGCGCAACTTCATGACGTCGGCAAGATCGGCGTTCCAGACGCCATCCTGCGCAAGTCGGGCGCGCTGAGCGCCGACGACTGGGGCATCGTTCGTCGTCACGCGGACGTCGGGTCCGACCTTGTGTCCGCCGCGCCGGAGTTTCGCTCGCTCGCGCCGATCATTCGTGGACATCACGAACACTGGGACGGAGGCGGCTACCCCGATGGACTCTCGGGCGAAGCGATTCCCCTCGGCGCGAGGATCGTCGCGGTTGCCGAGGCGTTCGTGACGATGACAAGCGACCAGGGGCACGCCGCGCCGAGACAACCCCGACGCCATTTCCGAGCTCAGGCGGTGCGCGGGCACGCAGTTCGACCCTGGCCTTGTCGAGGCCCTCTGCGAGCTTGTCACCAGGGACGCCTTCGCGAAGTGCGGCGGGTAGCTACCCGCGACGTGCTCGCCGCGCGCGACGCCACATGACGCGAAGCACCGTGAACACGGCGCCGCATGCCACGAGCAGCGCGACCGTCGCCCCACCAGACGTCGCCTGGGTCGACGCGATTTCATCGCGTTCGGGGTCCCCCGCGAGCGCGGCGGGAAGCTCATGCGCGGCGACCACATGAGATCCGATTCCCCGGACGGCCGGTGCGAGCATCATCCACGCAGCCAGCAGGAGCGCGCAGGCGGACATTCCGTAGAGCACTTGGTCGGTCCCGACTTGCTCGACCAGAAATCCGGCCACCACGTATCCGATCGGGAGGCCCGCGAGCGATCCCATCCAGTCCCAGGCGCTCACTCGGGAGAGGCGTTCCTCCGGAATCCCCCGCTGAAGTGCCGTCGTCCATGTGCCCATGAAGAGGCCGACACCCACGCCTTCGACGAAATAGAAGGGGAGAAGGGCCCAGAGCGGTGCGACGACGGCCAGAAGAAGCGGCGAGACCGCCATCGCCATGAGGAGCGTCGCGGAGATCAGCACCGGGCTCGGGATGGCCCAGCGGACCACGAGCAGGTTTCCGAGGCCGACCCCGACGGCGATGGCGGCGGTCGTCAACCCGAAGACCGTCGCCCCGCCATAGTCACGTCTCGAAACGATCGGTCCCACGACCTCGAACGGGGCGAGGTAGAGCAAGAACAGGAGCGCGAAGATCAGAATGCTCATCCAGACCCAACTGCGGGACCGGACCTCGTCCCAGCCCGCGGCCATCTCCTGAAGGAACGGTTCACGGGCCGGCGCTTCTCGCGAACGCGGGCGCATCGCGAGAAGGCAGGCGGCGCTGATCGCAAAGCTGGCTCCGTCGATGGCAATCGCTGCCCCCGCCCCGACCGCGTCGATCAAGAGCCCGGCAAGCGCACCGCCGGCGATCATGGCCGCGCTTCGGGTCATTCCGAGCAGCCCATTCGCACGGTGGAGTTCGGCGTCGTCAACCACCTCGGGGACGAACGCCGTCGATGCCGGGTTGAAGAACGCCGCCGCCGCCCCGTGGAGTGCATTCAGGGCTGCGAGATGCCAGACCTCGGCAACCCCCGACACGAGCAACGCCGCCATCGTGGCCAGGACAACCGCTCGGACACCGTCGGCTGTGAGCATGATCCGTTGGCGTTGGAGCCGGTCGGCCCAGACGCCCCCGACGAGCACAAGCCCGAAGAGCGGGAGGATACCTGCGGCGAGAACGAGTCCGATCGCCGCTTGAGATTGACTGATCTCCTGGACGGCGAATGCCAGGGCCACGATGGAAAACCCGTCGCCGAGAACGGAAATCGTCTGCGCCGAGAAGAGGAGGCGAAACTCCCGTTGTCGAAGTGGGGAGAGTGCCTCAGAGCGCGGCAAGTGCCCTCCCCGCGGCGGCCTCTCCGACCTCGAATGCCTCGATGACCGCCCCACCTTGGGCGAGTTCGATGCCAGCCACACCAGCGAGCCATCGCGCGGGCTCGCTCGCGAGCGCCATTTCGTCGACCGATGCGATGGGGTAGGCCCTCGGAATGCGCACCACTTCGACGAGTTCGGCGTCGTCGGGGCGTTCGATCAGGCCGAGCGGGTCGTGCAAACGCGCCGCGCACAGGTGCCCGAGCGACGCGTCGTCCTGCCCCCAAATGGGATCGCCCGGGTCGCCCTGGCAGTAGCACTCGCACCCGACGATCGTACGGCCAGGTTTCGCAAGGGACGGGCTCCAGTTGACGGGCTCGAAGAGTCGGGCAAACGGAACCCGGGCATCATCGACCTGGATCCAGGGCTCCGGGGAGAGGCGGTCGGCGTCGATGGCGAGGTACACGATGCACACGGCGCGCATTCGAAGGTCCGGAGTCGCCGACGCAGGTGCCTTCGGCAGGGCGAGCCGCGCCGCATGACCCACGGGCACCGCGACGATCACGCAACCGGTCGGCATGGGGGCACTTCCATCGGGCCCGCGGACGACCAGACCTCGCGTGCGCGACCCCGCGACATCAATCGCTTCCACCGCAGTTCCAACCATCACCGTCCCGCCAGACGAGCGGACCTCGCGCCCCATTGCGGTCATCAGCTGACCGATGCCGTTTCTCGGGTAGAAAAACCCGTCCGGCGCTGACTGGCCGACGAGGAGTCGCTCGACCCGCACCGCGGGGATATCCTCAAGCGCAGCCCCGTCGATCTTCTCGAGGTACGCGCGGGCGACCTCCGACCCGGGGCCATTCATCGCGTCCAGGTACGCCGCGCCCCCCTGGTCCGGCCTCGCGGGTGGCCCGCCACTCCCGGCCGCGTGGTCGAGGTAGCGTCCGGGGAGGATCCCTCCGCGCTGCACGCTCGACACCGGCCGGTCGACCCAGAGCAAGTCGCCGTTCAAGAGCCGCTCAAGCCAGCGCCGGCGCTCGGACGACCGCACGAAAAGGACATGACCCCCGACGTCGTAGCGGCCGCCGTTCCCGCCACGGGTCACGCAGAGGCCCCCGACCTTGTCGGCGCGATCGACGACGCACACCGACGCCCCACGGCGCCCGAGGGCGAGGGCCGCGGCGAGACCGGCTGGCCCTGCGCCAACGATCGCGACGTCGAACGACCGGCTCACGCGCTGCGCACCGTGTCCGCGACAGCAATCGTTCCGGCGCCACGGTGGACAGCGTTCTGACCGAAGACCACGCCGTCGCGACCTCGGCGGTAGGTCGCCAGGGTGGCGAGTGGCTCCCCGTCAGCGGTCACGGTCCCGCTCGCCTGATCGACTGTCGTCACCGTGCACCGTTCACATGGCCCGGCCATCGTCAGAGCCACGTCGCCAACCATCACGTCTGCCCACCGGTCCTCGGCGTATGCCTCGCAACCGTCGACGACCACGTTCGGGCGGAAGCGCTCCATCGCAACGGCCTGCCCGCCTCGGTCGACGATTCGAGCGTTGACGTCTGCGAGCGAGCTCGTGGAGATGACAAGCAGCGGGAACGCGTCGGCAAACCCCGTCTGTGCGTCGCTTCCCGGAACGGCTCGTACGTGACGCTCGGACATTCGTACGAGTCGAGCCGTCTGGCCGAGGTGCTCGCGAAGGAGCGCCGCGACGTCGTCGCCCTCGTCACGTGCGACGCATCGATCGCCCCAAACGGTCACGAGTTTCGTCCCGCTCGACGTCGTTTCGAGCGGGACCGTGACCGCGCCCACCCCAACGATCTGGACGTTCAGTTGTTCGCGTTCGAGAGTCGGTGTGATGAGCGCCAAACGTGGCGCCTGGCGCTGGGTGACGAACTGGCCGTCGCCGTCGGTGATCATCCAGGCGCGATCGAACGCGAGACCACGACGGTCAACGGTCGCGACGCTGTGGCTGGTCCCCGCACAGCCCTTGATCGGGTAGGAGTGCAGCGAGACGACGCGGGCGAGGTCACTCATTCCCGAGCAACCTTGCCACGCCGGGGCGCCTCATGCCACGCCGGCGGGTTCGCAGAACGCTTGATTCTGCGTGCGTCGGTACATCTGCACCCGCGACCGGGTCACGGCCCTGGGCTATGCTCGCCTGCCGACTTGTTGAACGCGCGAGTCGGGATGACGCCGGATGGAGGCTGGATGTCGGGTGACAGGTTGACGGTGCTCATCGTGGCCTCCGTGCTGATCGCAGCCGGGGTGCTCGCTGGCTTGCCGCGAGCGGCTCGCCTTGGCCAGACCGGGAGCAATCGTCCGACGCGCCGCCCCACCCTGGACGGCCTCTGGACCATCCTGCCGATCGCGTTTTTGATCGCCCTTGTCATTCTCGCCGTGAAGGCGGCGTCCTGAGCACCTCGGCGATGGACCCGCGGGCGGCCGCCGGTCAACGGGCCGGCTCGCTCGTCGCTGAGTACGTCCGGCTCACGAAGCCGCGCGTGATCTCGCTGCTCCTTGTCACCACCCTGTGCGCGATGATCGTCGCGGCAGGCGGATCGCCTGGCGCCTTGGTGGTGCTGTGGACCATGGTCGGCGGGTACCTCTCAGCCGGCGGCGCCAACGCGATCAACATGTGGTTTGACCGCGACATCGACGCCCGGATGCGGCGCACGACCGGGCGCCCCGTGGTCGCCGGCAGCGTCTCTCCCCGCCAGGCGCTGGTCTTCGGGATCGCCCTCGCCGTGGCGAGCACGCTGATCCTGGGACTTCTCGTCAACTGGCTCGCGTCCGGGTTGGCGCTTGTCGGGTTGCTCCTCTACGTCTTTCTCTACACCCTGTGGCTCAAGCGCTCGACCACGCACAACATCGTGATCGGAGGCGCCGCGGGCGCCGTCCCGCCGCTCGTTGGCTGGGCCGCGGCAACCGGCGAGGTCGCCTTCGGCGCGGTGCTGATGTTCGCGATCGTCTTCTTCTGGACGCCGCCCCATTTCTGGGCCCTTGCGCTCATCTTGCGCCCGGACTACGCCGAGGCCGGCGTTCCGATGCTTCCGGTCGTTCGCGGTGACGCCGAAACCCGCCACCAGGTCCTCACCTGGACCCTCGTGATGGTCGGCGTCACGCTCCTGCCGTACGTCGCGGGTGTCGCGGGTGTCATCTACCTGGTCGCGGCGGTCGTCCTTGGCGCGGTCTTCACCGGCTTCTCCGTCGAGCTCTACCGACGCAAGACGCTCTCGTGCGCGCGCTGGACCTTCCATATCTCGATGCTCTACCTCGCGCTGCTTTTTGTGGCGTGGGTCATCGACGCGATCTAGCCGACCAATGGGACGCTCCCGCCGAGGTCTCGGGTTCTTCGCGACGCCGCTTGGCATCGTGTTCACGACGGTCCTCGTCGACCTGATCAGCTTCGGGATCATCCTTCCGCTCCTCCCCCTCTACGCCAAGCGGTTCGGAGCGTCGGCGGTCACCATTGGGATGCTCGCGGCGACCTACTCGCTGGCCCAGTTTCTCCTGGCGCCGGCCATCGGCCGCTTGTCGGACCGCATCGGGCGGCGACCGGTAATCCTCACGGCCCTCGCGGGAACGGCGATCGCGTCGCTCACGATGGGTCTTGCAAACAGTCTCTGGATCCTCTTCGTCGCCCGGGCGCTCGACGGAACATCGGGCGCGTCCTACGCCGTCGGGCAGGCGTATGTGGCAGACATCACCGCACCCGAGGAACGGGCGAAGGGTATGGGCCTGATCGGGGCGGCGTTCGGAATCGGTCTCGTGATTGGTCCGGCGATCGGCGCGCTCTGTGCGCTCGCAAGCCCACGACTCCCGTTCTTCGTCGCCTCGGCGATCGCGGCCACGAACCTCCTGATCGGCCTGCGCCGACTCCCCGAGAGCCGCGTCTTTGGCGACCCTCGCGAACGGCCCCGTCGGTCGGCGCTGCTTCGTCGGGCGCTTGCCGACCGCGAGGTGGCGCCGCTCGTATGGGTCTCCTTCGTCGGGACGTTCGCCTTCGTCGGGATGGAGACGACGTTTGCGCTCTTTGGCGCCGAGCGACTCGGGTACAGCCTCGCCCAGGTCGCACTCATCTTCGTCTACGTCGGTGTGCTCTCATCTCTCGTGCAGGGCGGGCTCGTCCGGCCGCTCGTGGCGCGAATGGGCGAGGCGCGTGTCCTGCGGGCGGGGCTCGTGATCACGGCCGTCGGGCTTGCGGCGATCGCCCCGGTTCAGGCGACGTGGCAGCTGTTGATCGCCTGCGTACCGCTCGCGCTCGGCTCGGGGCTTGTCTTCCCGACCCTGACGGCAATCGTGTCGCGGCGAACCGGCGAGCATGAACAGGGCGGCGTGCTCGGCGTGCTTGCCTCCACCAGTGGCCTGGCTCGCGTCGTCGGCCCACTCGTGGCCACCGCATTCTTCCAGCATGTCTCGGATGGCGCGCCGTACCTCATCGGTGGTGGCCTCTTCCTCGCGTGCCTCGTGCTGCTATCCGGTGCGACGCGGCGCGTGAGCGTGGCGTCGGCGACGAAGGCAGGCTGACCCGGGGGGATATGCCCCCCGGGGTCAGCGCTCGACTACTTGACCCAGACCCGCTTCGGGGAGCCGAGGTCCGCAAAGGCCGTGCCCCGCGGGGCACGCCACTCGACCATGATCCGCGCGCCGACGACGATCGCCCGGATAGCGCGGACCTTCTTGCCGCGGTTCTTTTGCGAGTGCCCTCGGACGTGGAGGCGCGTGCAGTCAGCGATGGTGACCGGGATCATGGCGTCGTAGGAGCCGCCGCCCCGGGCCGTGGGGCCCTGGAGAGCGTTGCGCATCTTCGAGTTGACGCCCGTCGCCTGAACCATGACGTTGGGTCCACTCACACTCGCGACGACGCCGCGAAGAATGAACTCGACGCGACGCCCGCTCGGCGCCTTGCCGCATGGGGCGAGGACCACGGGCGCCGGAGCCGGCGTCGCCGTGACGGCCGGGGTACTCCCGGCTGCGGGGTCGTGGCCTCCGCGTTGGGCGAGCGCGGCGGGTGCCGCGATGAGGGCCATCGAGACGGCGGTGAGAACGGTCTTACGCACGGAGCTTCCTTCCGTTGTTTGTCGTCCGGTTGCGGCTGATGGCTTCCGGAACGCTTCGTCTTCTTCCATCGGCGGGCCGCCCGTCCAACATGACCCCCGCACCGGGGCGCGGACGCACGATTTACGGGGCGATTACGCGAACCGCACAGGCTCATGACGACACCTCCCAAACCCTTGACCATTGACCCGGACTTGCTCGCCGCGGGCCGGCGCAGGAGCGGGCTGGCCGGGACGGACGTTCGGGGCCGGGGCTCGGGACGTCCGGCCCACCCGATCGCCGGCTGGTCGCCCAGGCCGGTGGTAGGGTGCCCGTCGTGTATTCGAGAAAACACCTCGGGCCCCTTATCCTGATCGCACTCGCGGTCGCCGGCGTCTGCGCCGTCATCGGCCTCGCCATCGACTGGCTTCCCAAAGCCATCAGCCCCGAAGCCGAGCGCGTCGACACGCTGATGTGGTTTCTCTACTGGTCGAGTGTGTTCTTCTTCTCGATCGTCGTCGCGGTGATCATCTACTCGGTCTGGAAGTTCCGGCGCCAGCCCGGCGACGACACCGACGGTCCCCCGGTTCACGGCAACACCATGCTTGAGATCGTGTGGACGGTGGTCCCGGCGCTGCTGCTCGCGGCCGTCGGCGCATGGTCCATCGTCGTGTTGAACAGGAACGAGGCGAGCGCGGCGGGAAGCCTGCGGGTCGTGGCAAACGGCGAGCAGTTCGCGTGGCGCTTCGACTACGCCGACGCGGCAAATCCCGAGGGCAGCTTCCGCACCGGTGATCTCTACGTGCCGGTCAATCGGCAGGTCGATCTTCGGATCACCGCATCTGATGTCATCCATGACTTCTGGGTTCCGGAGATACGCCTGAAGCAGGACGCGACCCCGGGCGTGAACACCTACCTCAAGTTCACGCCCACCGTGGTCGGTACCTATCCGGTGATCTGCGCGGAGCTTTGTGGCGCCGGGCATGCCCAGATGCGCAGCCAGATGCACGTGATGACGCAGGCCGGCTACGACGCGTGGCTGACGAAGGCCAGCGCCGAAGCCGCAAGCGCCAAGTAGTCAACCCCGAGCCCGCTCCAGGTATCTGACCGCACATGGCAAAACACGACCCGACCCACCACCACCCGCACAATCACAACCACAAAGAGCCCCCCGGGCTTGGGTACTGGTGGAGGCGCGCGACGTGGACCACGGTCATCTCGATCGGTATCGCGTTCGGGCTCGTTGCACTCCTGCGGACGATCTTCCAGCTCGACCCGCTCTGGGAGCCACAGGTCTACGTCGCCACCGCCGCCCTCCTCGGGGGCATCGGCTTCCTGATCGGTATCGGCTGCTTCGACTACTGGGGCAGCTGGATCAAGGGCGAGCGCCTAGACGAGGAGGACCACTCTCTTCACGGCGCCAAGAGCTGGCGTGACTACTTCCGCGTCAACACCGACCACAAGGTCATCGGGGTCCAGTACCTCGCCACGGTGTTCTTCTTCTTCATGCTGGCTGGCGCGATGGCAATGCTCGTGCGCGCGGAGCTCTCGGAGCCGGGCGAGACGATCGCAAACGGCGAGACCTTCAACGGCTTCACGAGCGTCCATGCCGTCCTGATGATCTTCACCTTCGCCGTGCCCGTCTTCGCGGGGCTTGCGAACTACATCCTCCCGATCATGCTGGGCGCCAAGGACATGGCGTTCCCGCGCCTGAACGCGCTGTCGTTTTGGATGCTGCCGGTCGGCGGCTTCCTCATGGCGATCAGCCTCTTCTTCGGGGCCTTCTCGAACGGCTGGACCGCGTACCCGCCGCTTGCGATCCAGGGTGAGACCGGCCAGACCCTCTTCCAGATTGGTGTCCAGTTCGCTGGCGCCTCGTCGATCGCGACCGCGCTGAACTTCCTGGTCACCATCATCACGATGCGCGCTCCCGGGATGACCGCCTGGCGCATGCCGCTCCTTGTTTGGGCCAATGCCGTGACATCCATGCTCGTGGTGTTCGCCACACCGTTCATCGCGGGCTCACAGTTCATGAGCCTCTTCGACAACGTGATGGGTACGCACTTCTTCGACTTCACCCAGGGTGGAGACGTGATCATGTACCAGCACGTCTTCTGGTTCTACTCGCACCCAGCCGTCTACATCATGCTGCTCCCAGGCTTTGGGATCATCAGCGAGGTCATCGCGACGTTCTCGAAGAAGCCGATCTTCGGCTATCGCGCGATCGCGTTTTCCACCGTCGCGATTGCCGTGCTCGGATTCGGCGTGTGGGCCCACCACATGTTCGTCAGCGGGATGGCGCCGTGGCTGCGCGTACCGATGATGATCACGACCATCATCATCGCGGTGCCGACCGGCGTGAAGGTCTGGTCGTGGCTCGCGACGATGTGGAACGGCAAGATCGAGCTGAGAACGCCGATGCTCTTCGCGCTTGGCTTCCTCTTTACCTTCGTCATCGGTGGGCTCTCCGGGGTCTTCCTCGGGACGCTTCCGGCCGACCAGTACCTGAGCGACACGTACTACGTCGTTGCCCACATCCACTACGTCCTCTACGGAGGAACGGTGATGACGGTCTTTGCCGGGGTCTACTACTGGTTCCCGAAGATGACCGGCAAGATGTACAACGAGAAGCTCGGCAAGATCCACTTCTGGTCGACGTTTGTCTTCATGAACGCGACCTTCTTCCCGATGCACTGGGTCGGGATGATGGGCATGCCCCGTCGCGTCTCGGACTACGACCCGCGCTTTACCGCGATCAACCGCTTCGAGACCGCGATGTCGTTCCTGCTCGGTCTTGCGACGCTGATCTTCCTCTACAACATCATCAAGTCGTGGAAGAGCGGACCGAAGGCACCTTGGAACCCCTGGAACTCGCGCACGCTTGAGTGGCAGGTCTCCTCACCGCCGAGCCTCTTCAACTTCGAGCAGACGCCCCAGGTGGTCGGGAGCCCGTACAGCTACGGCGTGCCCGGCGCCCGCCACGCGGTCGTGTACCTCCCCGAGGAAATCGGTGGCGGCGAACTTGCCGAGAAAACCCGGATGCCGATCGTGGTTGTCGCGAACCGCTCGCTCACGAGCGCGGCGCTCATGGACGCGATCAGTCAACGGGCCGAGCCGGGCTTCTGGGGTTTCCACCTCGTCGTCCCTGCCGATTCCGCTGATGCTCAGGCCGCGGAGCGTCGCCTCCAGGTTGCGCTCGCAGGCCTGCACGACGCTGGGATCCACGCGACCGGCGAGGTCACCGGGCCAGATCCAGTTGCGGCCGCCGCGGCCGGGCTCGAGGGTCGCGACGTTCACGAGATCATGATCGCGACGGGGACGATCGCTGACTCCGATTGGCAGCGGGCCGACGTCGTCGACAAGGTCCGCAAGGCCACGAACATCGCCGTCACACACGTGATGGTTCCCTCGGGCGACGATCGCGGTGTTCTCCCCGCGAAGACCGTGCACCACATCATGGTTGTCACCGATCGACCGGCCGACAGCGCTGAGCTCATGGCAACGGTGACCGCCAAGGCCGATGACGCCCCCTCGCGGTTCACGATCGTTACGCCGCTCGGCCTTCCCCACCCCCGTTGGAGCGACGAGGCCTCCGAGCTGCGCGCTGGCGGGGTTCGTCGGATGCGCGCCAGCGTCGACGCCCTTCGCGCGGCCGGGGTGGTTGCGCAGGGTGAGGTCATCGACGGCGACGCTGGCGACGCGGTCCGCGACCTGCTGAGCCTGCATCACCCCGACGAGATCGTCGTGGTCGGCGCCGGCATCGAGGCGCTCGTCCGATCGGCCGCTGGCAGCGTTCCCGTCAATTCGGGCAGCCTCTCAACCGGAGCCAGCTCCTGATGACGACGACACATGCGCACGTCGAACACGCTCCCACCCAGGCCCAAACCCAGGGCCGCGGCGGCAAGCTCTCGATCGGCATGCTCGGCATGGGGATCTTCATCGGCTCCGAGGTGATGCTCTTCGCGTCGCTTTTTACCGCCTACTTCATGCTCCGCTTCAACATCGCCGAGGGCGTCTGGCCACCAGAGCCCTTCGAGGTGCCGAAGCTCATCACCGGGATCAACACGCTGATCCTCGTGTCGTCGAGCTTCACGGTGTGGTGGGCTGAGCACTCGCTCAAGCACGGTGATCGACAAGGGCTCATCCGGGGCCTGATCGTCACGATCCTGCTCGGTGTGACGTTCCTCTTCGTCCAGATCAACGAGTACATCCACATCGGCTTCACGCCGCAGGACGGGGGCTTCGGCTCGATCTTCTACACCCTGACCGGCTTCCATGGCCTGCACGTCTTCGTCGGACTGACGCTCCTCGTGTTCTGCCTGGTCCGCTCGATCAAGGGCGACTTCACGCCAAGTTGGTCGACCCCGCTGAATGCGAGCTCGGTCTACTGGCACTTCGTCGATGTGGTCTGGGTGCTCCTCTACGTCCTTGTCTACCTCCTTCCTTAGCCGATGATCTCGATGCGACGTACCCGCACGGCTGCCCTGGCCACCACCCTCGCCGCGCTCGCCCTTGGCGTTTCGGCCTGCGGGGGCGGCGGCGAGACGGCCGATGTCGAGAATGGCAAGGCGGTTTTCAACAAGAGCTGCGCCGGCTGTCACGCGCTTGCCGACGCTGGTCCGGCTGCCGGCGCCAGTTCGCTGAAGGCCGGGCCGAACCTCGACGACGCCTTCCGCGGTTCCCGCGAGCACGGCTTCAAGGAGTCGCAGTTCGAGTCGCTCGTGAACTACTGGATCGAGAAGGCGCCACAAAAGCCCTGGCGGATCGATCCGCAGGGCAAGGCCGGTAAGCCCGCGATGGCGCGAGACATCGTCGACGGTCAGGACCAGGCGGACGTTGCGGCCTACGTTGCCCGCTTTGCCGGCCCCAAGGGCGACAGCGCGGTCGTGCCGCTCCCGCCCCCCGCGCCAGCGGCGAGTGGAGAGGGCAAGCCTGCCGCGGAGCCATCGGGGGGAGGCACTGCTCCGGAGCCGGCACCTGCGCCTGCGACCGCTGCTGGCACTGTCAAGGTCGAAGCCGACCCCACCGGGGCGCTTGCGTTCACACGCTCGACCCTCGACGCGGCCTCCGGCAAGGTCATGTTCGATTTCACGAACGCGAGCGCCCTCCCGCACAACTTCGCGATTCGTAAGGCCGGAAGCGGAGAGGTCCTCGCGCTGTCCGAGACCGTCCAGGACGGCGCCACTGCCTCGATTGGCGTGGACCTCGCGCCGGGTATCTACGAGTACTTCTGCGCCGTCCCGGGACACGAGGCGATGAAGGGCACCCTCTACGTCTCGGATGCCGCAAACCAGGGCGCCTCGGCAGCCAAGGCCCCGCGTATCGTCGGGCCTTGGGCGTCGACGTTCCTGCGCGACCGCCGCATCTCCCAGCTGAAGCCTGAGGTCAAGGCGAAGTCCAGCCCCGTCGACAGCTACTCGCTGCCGGGCTACTGGATCCGCATCCTGCCGTAGCCGCAAGGGTCGAACGCCGACCTGCGCCGGTCCCGAAACCCATGCCGCGACCAATCCCGGAGCTTCGAGGTAACCACGGCTGGCGGCATGTGACGATCGAGCCGGTCGATGAGCCACTCGTCGCGGTCGCTGACATCGGAGGGAACGTCGCCGAGGACCCCCGTTACTTCGCGATGGGCCTCCCCGGCGCACGGCCTCGCTGTCACGTCCGTGCGGGTGTCGCGACGGCACTCGCCGCCGCCGCCTCCTCCCTGCCTGATGGACTCGGCCTTCTCGTCTGGGACGGATACCGGTCGCTCGAAACGCAGCAGGCACTCTTCAACGGGTATCTCAACGAGCTGATTGCGATCCACCCGGACTGGCCCGCGGATCTCCTTGAGGATGAGGCGGCCCGCTACGTGACGCCCCCGAGCCGATCCGCCGTCGCACCGCCACCGCACCTGACCGGCGGGGCGGTCGATCTGACGTTGGTCGGCGCGAGTGGGGAGCCGCTGGATCTCGGCACCGACTTCGACGCGTTCGTTGATGCGGCCGGTGCCCGCGCCTTGGAGGGGACCCCGAGCGACGCCCGAGACAACCGGCGGATCCTCTACTGGGCGATGGCGTCCGCCGGATTCACACCCTACGTCGAGGAGTGGTGGCACTACGACCTCGGCGACCAGTTCTGGGGCCTTCAGTCTGGTCAGACCGCCCGCTACGGAGCCGCCGCCCCGCCGCAGGACTGATTCTCTCGGGGCCATGCCCCCAGCGGGTTCCCCAACCAAGGCCAGTTCGCGTCGGGCAGATAGGCGGCAACGCAAGCGATCGCACGCCTACGCACCGTTCCGTTCGGCGGCTGCCGCACCGCGCAACATCTTGACTGTCAGAAAAGGGCCCTTTGGTGACAGTCAAGAAATGTTCGCAACGAGCGGGTTCGTGTGGTGCGGCTACCGTCGTTCTCCGACGCAGTTTCCGGGCGAACGGTCGCTACGCCGGGGTGATGCGAGCGTGGCCTAACGTCCTGACCGAGCGTGGCCCAACGTCTTGACTGTCAGAAAGGGGCCCTTTGGTGACAGTCAAGAAATGTTCGCAACGAGCGGGTTCGTGGTGGTGCGGCGTCGGTCGTTCTCGTCCGGGTCGCGTGAGCGCCGGCTGGCCATGCGCCGGGTAGCCTGATCGTCGATGGCGACGAACCAACCAATGCCCGGACTTCGGGCCGTGCTCTTCGATGTCTTCGGCACGGTCGTCGATTGGCGGACCAGTGTGACGGCCGAGCTTGGGGCCTTCGGTCAGCGCGCCGGCGTGGGCGCGGACTGGACCGCCGTTGCCGACGAGTGGCGCGGCCGGTACCAGCCGGCGATGGAAGATGTCCGGTCCGGTCGCCGTCCGTTCGTGCCGCTCGACACGCTGCACCGGGAGTCCCTCGACGCGATTTTCGCTGAGCGCGGCATCCGCGCCGCTGAGGCGGAGCTGGACGACCTGACGCACGCCTGGCATCGGCTCGACCCATGGCCTGACGTCCTCGGGGGCCTCGCCCGCCTTCGGAGCCGCTTCACGATCGGCACGCTCTCGAACGGCAACACGACCCTGCTCGAACACATGGCCGCCCGGGCCGGGCTCCCGTGGGACGTCGTGCTTGGGGCCGAGACTGCCGGTGCCTACAAGCCCCTACCGGAGGCGTACCTACACAGTGTTCGGCACCTCAAACTCCGGCCCGAGGAGGTGATGCTCGCCGCCGCGCACAACTCCGACCTCGCCGCCGCGGGCGCGCTCGACCTGCGCACAGCGTTTATCGCCCGCCGAGCGGAGCACGGGCCAGGCCAGACGACCGACCTCGGGGCCGAGGGAGACTGGGACATCGTCGCGCGTGACGTCAACCACCTCGCCGACGCGCTCGGCTGTCCGTAGCATCACGCGATCGTCTCTCGCCCCGACACCGCGCTAACGCCTGGCTCAACGCGACTCCGGCGACTCTGGCTCCCCGCGATCGTGGTCACCGCCGGGGCCGCGTCGCTGACCACGGAGATGGCTGGGGCGCGTCTCCTCGCGCCCTTCTTCGGCGCGTCGAATCTCGTCTGGGCAAACGTCATCGGATTGACGCTCATCTACCTTGCGCTTGGGGCTTGGCTGGGCGGCCGGCTGGCCGATCGGTATCCCACCGAGCGAGCCCTGGCGTGCGTGGTGCTCGCGGCGGCCATCTCGCTTGCGATCCTGCCGTTTGTCACACGACCACTCTTCGGGCTGGCCGCCGACGCATTCGACGAACTCTCGACGGGTGCGTTCATTGGCTCGTTTCTCGCGACGATGCTGACGTTCTGCGTCCCGCTGACCGCACTCGGGGCCGTCACACCCTGGGCCGTCCGCCTTGCGATGACCGACGTTTCCGGCGCCGGCCGCGTCGCCGGGCGCCTGTCGGCGCTGTCGACGCTCGGCGCGATCGGTGGGACGTTCCTCCCGGTACTCGTCTTGATCCCAGCGATCGGTACCCGACGCACACTCCTCTTGGCGGCGGCCGCTCTTGCCCTCGCGGCCACTCCAGCCACGCCCAGGTGGGGCCGGCTCGCCGCCCCAATGCTGATCATCCTCACCGTGATGCCAACCGGCGGCGTGAAGAGCGCCCGCGCCGGCGAGCGCCTCCTCTTCGAAGCCGAGTCGCCGTACCAGTACGTCCAAGTCGTCGAACAGGCCGACGGAGATCGGGTCCTTCATCTCAACGAGGGCTGGGCAGTCCATTCGATCCTGCCGGCCGGCGGAGGAGCCACCGGTGGATACTGGGACGCGTTCCTTGCCCTCCCAGTACTTGCCCGGAGGGAGAAGGGACGACTCGCCGTGCTCGGGAACGCCGGCGGGACGGTGGCCAACCTCTACGAGCTCACCTGGCCGGGCTACCAGATCGACGGCGTCGAGATCGACCCGACGGTGTCGTCGGTCGGTCGACGCTTCCTCGGGATGCGTAACCCTGCGCTCACCGTGCACACCGCCGACGCCCGCCACTGGACGGCATCGAGCACCGAGCGATTCGACGCCGTGATCGTCGACGCTTACCGGCAGCCCTACATCCCCTTCCACCTCGTCACCCGCGAGTTCTTCGAGGAGGTGCGCGCGCGGCTGGAACCCCACGGTGTCCTCGCGATCAACGTCGGCACGCCCCCGGACGAGCTCGCCGTCGTCGATCGCATCGCGGCCACGATGCGGGCGGAGTTCCCGGCAGTCCAGGTTGCACGCTACGACGAGTTCAACTCGATCGTTCTCGGCTTCAGCGACGTGACGGCCGCCAGGCTCGCAACGAAGCGGCTGCTCGCTGCCAAGGGAAGCGCCCGAGCGCCCTCCCAGATCCTGGCTGAGCGGCTGCGCCCAACCAACCCGACCGACGAGCCGTTCACCGACGACCGAGCGCCGGTCGAACTCCTGACCGATCAAGGTCTCCTCGCATACCTCCGGTCGGGCGCGCCCGGAGCCTAGGAACGGCAGCTGCGGCAGGAGTCCCACCCGGGTTGAGCGAATCGGACTGGGTGGCCGCCCGTCATATCTCGCGTTCTTGCTTGATCGCCGTCTCCGCGCTTGGCTTGATCGCGGGGTCGGCAACAGGCGCGCCAACGCCTACGTCGATCCGAGCCGAGATCGCTCGGCTGAACCGACAGCTCGCCACGCTCGACCAACGCGCCGGAGCTGCGGCCGCAGCGCACAACCGGGCACTCGATCGTCTTGACGGGGTTCGGGGTCGTATTCGCGAGACCGAGTCGGATCTTGTCACCGCGCGCACTGATCTTGGGCGCCTGCGCGCGGCGGCGGCAGCGAGGCTGTCGGCCCTCTACCGTCGCGGGGAGCCGAGCGCGGCGGCGATCGCGCTCGCGAGCGGCAGCATCAACGACGTCGAGGCGATCCTGTCGTTTCAGCGTCGACTCGCCGATCAAGACGCACGGGTTGTCACGCAGCTGCGTGACCGGGGAGTGGAGCTCAAGCAGCTGCGGGTTCGCCTGGTCGATGAACGCGGTCGTGCCCGCCGAGCACTCGTGGTCGTCTCCGCTCGGCGCAGGGTCGTCGAGCGCGCGGTGAACTCCCGGCGGTCTTCGCTTCGCTCGGCGCGCTCGGATCTGCGTCGAGCGATCACGGCCGAGGAGGCCCGCCGGCGGGCGGTCGGCGTCGCCAAACGGACCGCGGAGGTGAGCGGTGCTCCGGGCCAGCTGCCCGCCGGAGTGAATCACGTCTTTCCGGTTCAGGGCCCGGCCCGGTTCACCGACGATTGGCTGTTTCCTCGCCCCGGTGGTCGGTACCACGAGGGGATCGACATCTTCTCCGAGCGAGGGACGCCGCTCGTTGCCGTCGCCAGCGGTACCGTCTACCGGGTCGGTTGGAACACCCTTGGTGGACGTCGGTTCTGGCTTCGCGACGACAGCGGTACGACCTACTACTACGCTCACCTCGAGGGCTTCGCCCCAGCGGCCTCAGAAGGAAACCGCGTGCCGATCGGCACGGTTCTCGGCTACATGGGGGACTCGGGAAGCGCCGTCGGCACCGGCGTCCACGTCCACTTCGAGATCCACCCCGGGGGCGGAGGCCCGACCCGGCCCTACCCCTACGTCGCAAGCTGGCCGCGCCTCTGAGCCGTGCGGGCGCGCTCTCGTGTGGCATGACTGCGGCTACCAGATAACCCGCACGGGGTCGCGACGCCGTAGGGCCAAGTCGCGACTGAGGAGCGGCGATCGAAGGTCCAGTGCCGTCGAGTAGATCATCCGGTCCGCCGGATCGCCATGAAACGCCTCAAGCGCGCCCGCGCGGGATGCGATCGAAGACGTGACCGGAATGTCGCGAACTCGCGGGTGGCTGAGTGCCTGGCCAATCCAGTCGTTCGCGGGACGGTCCAGTTCGATCCGGCCGAGCCGAACAAGGGTGGCGATTTCCCAGCTGGAGATCGACGAGACTCCGATCTCGGCTGCGGTCTCGATTGCGCTGCGCGCGGTCGCCGAGAGCTTGTCGGGCTGCGATACCCACCAAAGCCACACGTGGGTGTCGAGGAGGATCACTCGCGCTCGGCCTCCCAGGTCTCGCCGGTCGGTCCGACGAGGTCCGCGTCGCTCACGCGAAACATGACGCTTCCGGTCAAGGGCGCCGGCGCCGTGAGTCCGCTCAGACGGGCGACCGGCTTTCCACGCTTGGTGATGACGAACTCCTCGCCCGTCGCAGCGACCTCGTCGAGGAGAGCGAGGCAGCGCGCCTTGAACACGCTCGATGCGATGATTTTCATATAGTCATCGTACCATGGTCAACGCGATGCGCGGCCGACCACGACTCCGACGGCGCGTCGATCGTGAAGCGACAGGCGTCAGGTGGTGGGCGCGCGGGCATACGGGGTAGCATCGAGAGTCGTGTCGACATCCATCGCCCGCACGCCCGCCCGCGGGCTGGCCCTCATCCCCGCGCTCCTCGGTCTCGTGCGATTCGCGCACACGATCTTCGCCCTGCCATTCGCGCTCGCGGGCGCCGTCTTTGCGCAGATGGCGTGGCCACCCGCCGGCCGCTTCGCGTGGATCGGTGTCGCGATGGTCGGGGCCCGATCGCTTGCGATGGCGCTCAACCGCCTGATCGACCATCGCATCGACGCCCGCAACCCACGGACCGCCGGGCGTGAGCTCCCAAGTGGTCGTCTCACCCCGACCCAGGTTGTCATTTTCGCCGTCGTGAGCCTCGCAGCGCTCGTTGCCTCGACGAGTCAGCTCGCCGAGCCCACGCGCTACCTCTGGCCCGTCCCGGTCGCCATGTTCTGGATCTACCCGTACGTGAAGCGCATCAGCTGGACTTGCCATCTTGTTCTCGGCCTCACGATCGGTCTCGCTCCCGTGGGGGCGTGGCTTGCCGTCACCGGTGAGGTCACCTGGGCGACCATCGCGCTCGGCCTGGCCGTCGCCTGCTGGATCGCCGGCTTCGACATCGTCTACGCCCTCCTGGATGTCGACTTCGACGTCGCCCACGGCGTCCATTCGATCCCCGCGCGGTTCGGGGCGCGTCGCGCCCTTTGGTTTACCCGCGCGCTCCACCTCGCTGCCGGGCTGCTCCTTGTGGCCGTCGGCATTGGCGTCGACGCGCGCTGGCCGTACTTCGTCGGTGTCGCCCTCTGCGCGGCCGTACTCGTTGTCGAGAACATGATCATCCGGTCAGGTCGCCCAGACCGAATCAACGCCGCCTTCAGTCATGCGAACATCGCGCTCTCGGTCATCTTCGCGGCGACGGTCGTCGCCGAGGTGGCCCTCCGCTGATCACCGCGCGCGGCCTCTCGAAGTCATACGCGGGGCGCCGAGCGGTGGATGGCGTCGACCTCGACCTGGGAGCCGGGCAGTGTGTCGCCATTCTCGGAGCGAACGGCGCCGGCAAGACAACGCTCCTTCGGATGTTCGCGACGCTGATTCGTCCCCAAGCTGGGACGCTCGAGATCTGCGGGCACGCCGTCCCCCTGGATGGCGCCAAGGCACGGGCGAAGATCGGCTACCTCGGCCACGATCCCCAGGTCTACCTCGATTTGACCTGCTCGCAGAACATGGAGTTCTTCGGTGATCTCCACGGGGCGCCCCGCCAGAGCGGCGCGGAGCTGCTGGAGCGGGTCGGCCTGCTCCTTCGCTCAAACGATCGGGTTCGTGATCTTTCTCGCGGCATGGTCCAACGCCTCGGTATCGCACGGATGCTGCTCTCCGAGCCGGAGCTGCTCCTTCTCGACGAGCCGCACGCGGGTCTCGACGCGCAGGGGCAGGCGCTCCTCGATGCGATCATCAGCGAGCGCCAAGGGCGGGGCGTCGTGCTGATCACCCACGACGCTGTCCGAGCGGCAACGCTCGCAGATCAGGTCGTGCGCCTCGATGCCGGGCGGCTCGCGTGAGGGCGACCCCCTACGCCCAGTACCGCGCCCTCGTGCGCAAGGACCTGCGCCTCGAACTGCGGACCCGCGAGACGACCGCCGCCACCGTCCTCTTCGCCGTCTTGATGATGGTGATCTTCGAACTGGCGCTTCGCCGCGATGACCTCACGACGTTTGCGCCCGGCATCCTCTGGGCGACGATTACGCTCACCGCGGTCCTTGCGATCGGGCGGTCCTGGGTCGTCGAACGCGAACAGCGCGTGCTCGACGCGATTCTCTCCGCGCCGGTCTCACGGATGGCCATGATGCTCGCAAAGGGCACGGTGATCGCCGCGAACCTGCTCGCACTCGAGATCGTCGCGGTTCCCCTCGCTGGGGTCTTCTTCGTCAAGACCGGGTGGGTGGCTGACCTTCCGCTCGTGTTCGTCGTGTGTGTGCTCGCAGACATCGCGATCGGCTTCATCGGGACGCTTGTCGCGACGCTGGCGCTCTTCACACGCGCACGGGAGCTGATCCTTCCCGTCATCGTCTTGCCGCTCACGCTGCCGGTCGTCATCGCCGCGTCGGGGGCGACCAATGCCGTGCTTGGAAGGGCAAATGACACCCCCGAATACCTTAACTACTGCCTGCTGATCGCGGGGCATGCGGTAGTCTTGGCTCTGGTCGCATACGCCATACACGAGGCTCTCTTCGATGATTGAGCGCATGAAACGGCCCCAACCGGCGGCCTGGGGGATCCTCGCAGTGGCGCTGACCGCCCTCGCGGTCTTCGGCATCTTCTTGGTCGCCCCCGAGGACGCTATCCAGGGGCCCACGCAACGGATCTTCTACTTCCACGTCTCGATCGCCATCGTCTCGTACGTGGCGTTCGGGGTTGGTGCGGTCGCCGCGATCCTCTACTTGCGGCGGCGTGACGAGCGCTTCGACGACATCTCGTCCATCGCGATCGGCCTCGGCCTCCTCTTCTCGTTCCTCACGCTCGTGACCGGTTCGATCTGGGCAAAGGCGGGTTGGGGGCAGTGGTGGGTTTGGACCGACATGCGCCTGCTCACGTCGCTTCTCATCGTGCTGCTCTACCTCGCCTACTTCATGCTGCGCTCCTCAGCCGAGCCCGACCGGATCATGCGCTCCAGCGCGCTTTTTGCCGTGATCGCCTTTGCCTCGGTTCCGATCTCGTTCATCTCGGTCCGCGTGGCACGGTCGTTTGTCCACCCGGTGCTCTTCACGCGAGACGGCGCGAACATGCCCGGCTCGATGCTGATCTGGTTCGTGGTGAGTCTCGCCGCGATGACCGCCGTCTTCATCGCGCTCCTCCAGCTTGAGATCATCCAACGCCGCGCCGACCGGGCGCTCTCGCGTCTCAAACTCGCGCTCGAGGCCGCGTGAGCGTCGCCGACAAGTACGTGGTCGCCGTATATGCGGTGATCTGGGTCGTACTCTTGCTCTACGTGATCCTGCTCGCAGCTCGTACTCAGCGCGTGGCGCGCGAACTCGAGCTGATCGCGCGCGTCGTCGAGCAGAAGGGCGGCCCGCAGTGAGCAGCAGCCGCGTCGGACCAGCTCGGCCCGCGGGCCGGGACAAGGTCTTCTACCCGATGTTCATGGATATCGAGGGACGACGCTGCCTCGTGGTTGGTGGAGGGCCCGTCGGCACCGAGAAGACCGAGAAGCTGCTCGACCACGGCGCCGTGGTCCGCTTGGTCTCGCCGGACATCACCGCCGAGCTGCGCGCGCTCGTCGAAGGCGGGCAGATCGCCGAGTACCAAGCGCGCGCCTACGACCCCGCCGATCTCGACGGCTGCTTCATCGTGATCGCGGCGACGCAGCTCGACCCCATCAACCGGATGATCTGGCAAGACGCGGAGGGTCGGGGAATCATCTGCAACGTCGTCGACGTCCCGCCCCTTTGCAACTACATCGTGCCCTCCATCGTGAGACGCGGTGAGCTTGCCATCGCGATCTCCACCGGTGGGGCGAGTCCCGTGGTGGCCAAGCACATCCGTCGCGATATCGAGGAGACCTACGGGCAGGAATGGCAAGCGCTCGTGGATCTGATGCGCGACCTCCGCGAGGAGCTGAAGGTCCGCTATACCGACATGACGAGTCGGCGGATTGCCATGGAGCGCCTGATGGAGACCGACATCGTCGAGCGCCTTGCCGCGCACGATGACGAGGCCGTACGTGCCCTGATTCGCGACTCGCTCGACGTCGGCCAAGCGGTGGGTGCCTAGCCGTGGACCTCGTCGTGCTCGGCATATCCCACAAGACCGCACCCGTTGAGCAGCGCGAGAAGGCGGCTCTCTCGGAGTCGGCGGCGCGGGCGCTCATGCAATCGCTGCGTCGTGACACCGGCCTCTCGGAGGTGGTCGCGCTGTCGACATGCAACCGCACCGAGGTGTACGCCGTCGGTCATGCGGCCGCCGATGTCGAGGGCGCGGTTCGCGACGCGATCCTTGGCCACACCCGGATCGACCCCGCGGGTCTTGACTGCGCCCGATACGAGTTTCGCGGCACGAAAGCCGCCACGCACCTGTTTCGCGTTGCGAGCAGCCTCGACTCGATGGTTGTTGGCGAGGGAGAGATTCAGGGGCAGGTCAAGGTGGCCTGGGAACTCGCGGTCGAGGAAGGTTGCAGTGGGCCGCTCCTTGGACGCCTCTTCCAGCAAGCGCTTGAGGTCGGCAAACGCGTTCGGACCGAGACCGCGATCGGCAAGGGCGCTATCTCGGTGTCTTCGGTCGGCGTCGACCTCGCCTGCGAGGTGCACGATGAGATGCAGGGACGTCGCGTCCTTGTGATCGGTGCCGGGCAGATGGCCGAGGCCACCACCCGGGCTCTCGTCGACCACGGCATTGGCGAGGTCACCATCATCAACCGGACGGTCTCAACCGCCCGGGAGCTGGCCGCCGGGTTCGGTGGCCGTGGCGTGAGTTTCGACCGCCTCCACGATGAACTTGCCGAAGCCGACATCGTCATCTCGTCGACCGACGCCCCGCACCTGATTCTCAGCTCGGCCGAGGTTCGTGACGCGCTTGTCGCACGCCCGGACCGTCCGATGGTTCTCATCGACATCGCGGTGCCACGAGACCTCGACCCGGCCATCGGCGAGATCGAGGGCGTCACCCTCCACGACATCGACGATCTCGAGCAGGTCGTCGAGGCGAACCTGAACGGCCGAAGCGCCGAGGCGAGTCGCGCTGAGGTGATCGTCGACGAGGAGGCCGAGCGGTTTGCCGCTTGGCGACGCGGTCTCGCGGTCGTCCCGACGATCAGCACGCTGCGCGACCACGCCGAGCGGATCCGGTCCGCGGAGCTTGCGCGCGTCGCGGACCAGTGGGAGTCCCTTTCCGAAGCCGATCGTGAGCGCCTGGAGCAGCTGACACAAGGCATCGTCAACAAGCTCCTCCACGAGCCGATCGTCCGTGCCCGCGCAGCCGCGGCAAACGGCGAGGGCCTGCGTCACACCGAGATCCTTCGACAGCTCTTCGGCCTGCGCGTGGGCGAGAAGGACCCGACATCCAGCTGACGATCGCGACCCGCCGGTCGCCACTCGCGCTCGCCCAAACCCAGCGCGTGGCTGACAGCCTGCGCAGCCTCGGACACGAGGTCACCCTGCTCGAGGTCACGACGACCGGCGACCGTTGGAGCGCGGAGGGCGGGCCGGCGGCCGACAAGGGACTCTTCGTCAAAGAGCTGGAGGAGGCGCTCCTCGACGGTCGGGCCGACCTCGCCGTCCATTCGGCCAAGGATCTTCCCGGCGAACTCCCGGCCGGCCTGTCGATCATCGCCGTCCCGGAGCGCGCCGCGCCGTGGGACGTGATCGTCGGGGTCGAGGGTGGCCTCGACGCACTTCCGATCGGTGCGAGCGTGGCCACGGGGAGCCCTCGGCGACACGCGCAGCTCCTCACGGCGCGGCCCGACCTAACGATCGTCGACATTCGCGGCAACGTCGACACGCGCCTCGGAAAGCTCGCCGCAGGCTTCGCCGACGCGCTCGTTCTGGCAGCCGCCGGCCTCGAACGGCTGGGTGTTGAGCGGGCGGACGCGACCGTCCTTGACCCCGCGGTCTTCGTGCCGGCTCCAGGCCAGGGATGCCTGGCAATCGAGGCCCGTACCGATCGCGCCGACCTCCATGGGGCGCTCGCGCCGCTGAACGATGCGGCCAGCCGGTTGGCCCTCGACACCGAGCGCGCGGTACTGGCGGGTTTCGGCGGTGGCTGCTCGGCGCCAGTTGGCGCGTACTGCCTGGTCCGCGATGAGGAGCTTGTCGTGCACGCGTTCGTTTCGCGCTCGGGCGACGTACCGGGGACAACCCTTGTCGCAGTCGATGGGCTCGACGATCCGATCGGGCTTGGCGAGGACGTCGCGGGGGCGCTCCGGATGGCGATCAACCAGCCCGTTTCGCCGTAGCCTCGACGGTGGACACCGAGGGCATCGCCTACCTTGTGGGTGCCGGTCCGGGAGATCCGGGCCTTATCACCGTGCGCGGGATGGCTCTTCTGCGGGAGGCCGACGTGGTCGTGACCGACCGCCTTGGAACGGAGCGCCTCCTTGCCGAGTGTCGCCCGGACGCGGAGATCATCGACGCCGGGAAGGCCCCGGGCCGGGTGGCGCTGACCCAAGACGAGATCAACCAGACGCTTGTCGATCAGGTACGTGCCGGCAAGCGTGTCGTCCGTCTCAAAGGCGGAGACCCATTCGTCTTTGGTCGGGGTGGCGAGGAAGTCCAAGCCCTCCTGCGAGCAGGTCTCGCGGTCGAGGTCGTTCCGGGAATCACGAGCGCGATCGGCGCGCCTGCCTACGCCGGCGTACCCGTCACCCACCGGGCGGTGTCGACGTCGTTTACGGTCATCACCGGCCACGAGGATCCGACCAAGCCGAGCGAGCAGACCGACTGGGACGCCCTCGCGAAGATCCCGGGGACGCTCGTGATTCTGATGGGCATGGGGCGTCTTGCGGCGATCTGCGCGCGCTTGGTCGCGGGGGGTCGGCCACCGACGCAGCCGGTCGCGGTGGTCCAGTGGGGCACGACAGAGCGCCAGCGCGAGGTGCGCGGGACACTCGCAACGATCGCCGAGGTCTGTGCCCGTCAGGGCGTCGGGTCACCTGCCGTTACGGTTGTCGGTGACGTCGCGGGTCTGGAGGATCTCGACTGGCGCCCGCCGCGCCGCCCGCTTGCGGGACGTCGAATCGTCGTCACCCGTGCGCGCGCGCAGGCGAGCGAGCTTCGCGACCGGCTGGTGGCGCTTGGCGCGGAGGTCGTCGAGCTACCCGTGATTCGGATCGTCCCGGTGGCGGGGAGCCCCGAGATTGACGTGGCCCTCGATGAACTTGCCGACTACGACTACGTGATCCTGACGAGCCCGAACGGGGCGCGCTGCCTGCTTGACCGGCTGGCCGACCGTGACCTTGACGCGCGTGCGTTCGAGCGTGCGACGAGGATCGTCGCGATCGGTCCGGGCACCGCCGATGCTCTGGCTGAGGGCGGGATTCGCGCGGATATCGTCCCTGAGCGTTTCGTCGCCGAGGGTATCCTCGAGGCGTTGGAGAGTGAGGAAGTCTCCGGTCGACGGGTGCTCGTCGCCCGGGCGCGCGAGGCGCGGGACACGCTGATCGACGGCCTGCGGGAGCGGGACGCGTCGGTCGACGTGGTGGCGCTCTACGACACGGTCACCGAGACGCCGACGCCAGAGCAGATCGCCGCGGCGCTGTCGGCCGACACGATCACCTTCACGGCATCGTCAACGGTGACGAGCTTCATGGCGCTGCTCTCGCCCGAAGATCGAACGAAACTCACCGCGCTTCGGGTCGTCTCGATCGGCCCGGTGACGAGCGAAACCGCCCGCGACGCCGGCCTCACCGTTCACGCCCAGGCGACCGAGCACACCATCCCCGGCCTTGTGGCGGCGCTCCTGCCCTCGTGAGGTGAGCGCGAGGGCGCCAAACGCTGACCGCGACGGCTCGGTCGACGGGAAGCAGGCCAAACGACTGGTCGACGCCGCGGGGGCGTCCTGAGTCGCCGCGTCCCCTCAGTCTCTGCGGTGATTCTCGGCTGCGCTGATGCCGCACGTGCCTCATGAGCTAACATCATGGTCATGAGACGGCTCAAGATCACGACAGGCGGGCAGGTCTCCCTCCCGGCGGAGATCCGACATCGCTGGGGAACATCGACCGTGGTTCTTGAGGATCGCGGCGACGAGGTCGTCATGCGCCCCGCGCAGGACGATCCGATTGTCGCGGTGCGAGGCCGTTTCGCCGACGTCCCCGTGACCTCCGATGAACTCCGCCGTCGAGGGCGTCAGGAAGAGGCGGAGGCGGAGGCGCGACGCTGGACGTAACGGTCCTCGACGCCCAGGCGCTGATCAGCTTGTTTCGCGGCGAGCCCGGTGCGGAGGATGTCGAGCAAATTCTGCGCAGTGGGCGGGTAGCGATGACCTCCATCAACCTTGCGGAGGCAATCGACCAACTCCACCGGGTCGGTGGGGCGCAGCTCTCGGACGTCCTCGATGCGGTGAGAACCCTCGTGCCGGGAACGATCAGCCTCATCGAGCCAACCCTGGCGCACGCCGCACGGGCCGCGGCGATACGCGCGCGGCGCTACCACCGCACGCGTAACGCCTTGTCGCTCGCGGATTGCTTTGCGCTTGCCGTGACGGCAGACAACGGCACGCTGGCAACCGCTGACGGACCCTTGCTTCGGGCTGCGCGGGCCGAGGGAACGGCCGTCATCGCGCTTCGAGACTCTCGTGGCAAACGCGCCAGCCTCGGGAGATGATCTCAGTCTCGACGCACTCGACGCTTGATTCCGAATTGCTGGCGGCGACCCGCTGGCTGCGACTCGTCGCGAATTCGGCGTCCTTGGTCGCCCACATATACCCGATATGCGGTCTGACACTGCGTCCTCTTGCGCGTCGGCTTGAGCCGACGCTTCAGAC
>JANMDN010000088.1:0-50570 GCA_031376285.1 Actinomycetes bacterium | reverse complement strand
CCAACCCGCGCATATCAGCCTGACCGCGCGTCGCACCAACTGCCCGGCGCGCTCACCAGACCCGCACTCACGAGCACGAAACCCCCGCAAAAGCGGTTGTTCACGAGTACCCTCTTGACAAACGACTCCCCATATCAGGGCGCGACTCGTCCAGGCTTCCTAAAGCTCGTTGCGAGGCGTTCGGCCAGCGCGATGACGCTCAGGTGCGTGTTCGCTGACGGAACGCGCGGGATGATCGACGCGTCGATCACCGAGAGGCCTTCGAGGCCGTAGACGCGGCCGGTGGCGTCCACCACTGCGGTCGAATCGTCCGGGCGACCCATCCGACAGGTCCCAACCGGATGGTGGAAGGTCTCCACAGTCCGAAGCGGATGGTCAGGATCGTCCTGATTCGGCCATGAATGCAGCACGTCGGCAAGCGGCTTGGTCCTGGCGATGGCCATGAGCTCCTTCCCCGCCTCAACGGCCACCGCTCGGTCGCTGTCGTCTTCGAGCCAGCCCATTCGCAGCACCGGCTGTGCACGCGGGTCGCGCCCTTGGATGGTCACGGTCCCGCGGCGACTCCGAGCATCGGCGACCTGAACGTTGAAGTCGCTAAAGCGATGCCCGGCGTCAGTTGTCCCGACATAGGGCATCACCTGAAAGAGGCGCTTCTCCCCCGCGATGTCGGCAAACGCGGTGACGAGCGCCTGGATCCATGGGTGTGGCCACGCGGGGATGTCCAGGTCAAGCCAGAAGCGGTAGCTGACCTTCGGATGGTCCATCATCGCTTGCCCGACCGCTGGTTGCTCAAGGACGATAGGAATCTCGTGTCGGGAGAGCTCGTCTGGCGGCCCGATCCCTGAGCGCATGAGAAGCGCCGGGCTCGAATAGGTACCAAGGCAGATGATGACCTCGTCAGCGTCCTCACGAAGACGCTCCCCGGAGAGCGTCACGGCCTCGACCGCGACCGCAATACCCCCGTCGACGACAACACGATCGATCGTGACACCGGCCACGAGGCGCACATTCGGCCGGACAAGCGCCGGCGCGAGATAGTGGTCTGCCGGTGTCTGTCGAACCCCGTCGATCATGTTGAAGGGCGTTGGGCCGATGCCGACCGCCCCGGGGCGGTTGTGGTCGTCGACCCACGGATGGCCACGAGCCTCGCATGCACGTGCGAATCGTTCGATCAGCGGATACCAGTCCACCCGCGGGTAGCGGTTGACCGCGATCGGCCCATCGCTGCCGTGGTAGTCGACGTCTGGGAACTGGCCGTCGCGCTCGATCTTGCAAAACCACGGCAGCCACGTCTTCCACCCGAACCCGTCGACGTAGTGGTCCCAGTCGTCGTAGTGCTCCGGGAGCCCACGCAGGGCGATCGCACCGTTTGTGATCGACGACCCTCCAACGACCCGGCCCCGTGGAACGTGCACAAGGCGCGGTGACGCACCGGCCTGGGCGAAGTAGCCCCAGTCGTGGGTCTCTCTGATGACGCGATATGCGTGCGAGAGCTCCGGTGGCCACTCCCCCGGCCCGTAGTGCGGCCCGGCCTCAAGGAGCACGACCTCCGTGTTGGGGTTCTCACTGAGTCGCGCAGCAAGCACGCACCCTGCGGTCCCGGCTCCACAGATGACGACCCTCACCCGCGGAACTCTATGGGGTGGGCACGTCGACGCGGCCGCACGCCGTTTGTGCCCATACTGCTACCGAGGCGCTTACTACCGACCGTGCGTGGTCAAACCTTTCCTTGAGCGTTGCGGTAACGCTTCCGAGGTAGGCCCTACCCGGCGGCCAGGCGGCCGCCGTCGCAGACAAGGACGTGGCCGGTGATGAAGCTCGCCGCGTCGGTGAGAAGGAACGCGATCGGCCAGGCCGCTTCCGCGACCGCGCCCATGCGGCCAATCGGGGCTTTCGCGACGAGTCGATCGGCAAGCAGCGGGTTTGCGGCCATCATGTCCGAGACCATCTCGGTGAGGATTGTCCCGGGAGCGACCGAGTTCACAAGCACCCCTGAGGGCCCCATCTCGACCGCAAGCGTCCGGGTCAGCGCGTCGAGCGCCGCTTTCGTGGCGTTGTAGGGCGCGATGTTCGGGAGGCCGGTCAACCCGGCGATCGAGCCGAGGTTCACGATCCGGCCAGCACCGGCGGCGACCAGGCGCTTCCCGATCACCCGTGCAAACGACCCGGCGGCAACGAGATTGACGCCGAGCACCTCTTCCCATTGCGCAGCCGTCGTCTCGGTCGCCGGCTGGTAGTACGGGTTGATGCCCGCGTTGTTGACGAGCGCCCAGAGGCCACCCATCTCCTCGGCGGCCACGGCGGCGCGCTCAGGAAGCTCCGGATCGGTGACGTCGCCGACGACAACTCGCGACTCGGTCGCAAGGTCTGCGGCGACGAGATCAAGGTCATCGGCGGTGCGTGCAACCAGCACGCAGCGCCCCCCAAGGGTCGAGACGCACCGAGCAACCTCGGCGCCGATTCCGCGCGATGCGCCGGTGATGATGACGGTACGTCCGTCGAGTGCAAAAGGGTTCGCCATCACCTGAGTCTAACGGTGGGGTCCGGGATAGACTGATCGGAAATTCGGAGATCGACCTCCCCGACCTTGAGGTAGGCCACTTGCTTTCGTACGCGTTCACTGAGGAGCAGGAAGAGATCCGCGCAATGGTGCGCGAGTTCGCGGAGGGCGAGATCGCCCCGCTTGTCGAAGAGGCGGAGCGTCACGAGAAGTTCCCCGTGGAGATCATGCCCAAGCTCGGTGAGCTGGGGCTCCTTGGAATCGTGTTTCCGGAGGAGTACGGCGGGATGGGCCTCGACAAGATCACCGAGTGCATCTTCGTCGAGGAGATGACCAAGGTCAGCGCCGGCATCACCGCTTCGGTGAACGCCCACGCCGACCTCGCAGCCTTCCCGATCTACAAGTTCGGCACCGAGGAGCAGCGCGAGCGCTACCTCCCGCGCTCGATCGCCGGCGAGATCATCGGCGCCTACGCGATCACCGAGCCGAACACGGGCTCTGACGCCGCAGGCCTCCAGACGAAGGCCGACAAGAAGAACGGCGGCTACGTCATCAATGGGCGCAAGAACTTCATCACGAACGGCACCATCTGCGACTACTGCCTGGTCGCCGCCTACACCGACAAGACCAAGCGCGGCGAGGGCATCAGTGTCTTCATCGTGGATCGCGACACCCCCGGCTTCCACGTCACCCGCAAGCTCGAGAAGATGGGCCACCGCTCGTCAGACACCGCAGAGCTCGTCTTCGAGGACTGCTATGTCGACGACGCCCAGATGCTCGGAGGCAAAGAGGGTGCCTTCGGGGCACTCATGTCGGCGCTCATCACCGGCCGCGTGTCCCACGGGGTGAAGTCCGCCGCGATCGCTGAGGCTGCGCTTGACGCCGCGATCAAGTACGCCGGTGAGCGCGAGGCCTTCGGTCGGTCGCTTTCGAAGTTCCAGGCGATCCGCTTCAAGCTCGCCGACATGGCCACGCGCGTTGAGGCCGCAAAGACCCTCGCCTACAAGGCCGCGTGGCTCTACTCCACGGGCCAGCCCTGTGTGAAGGAGGCATCGATGGCGAAGTACTTCTCCGCCGAGGTCGCCGAGTACGTCACCCGCGAGGCCGTCCAAATCCACGGTGGCTACGGCTACATCATCGAGTACCCCGTCGAGCGCTACTTCCGCGACGCGAAGCTCGCCTCGATCACCGAAGGTACGAGCGAGATCCAGCTGCTCATCATCGGGAAGGAACTCGGGCTGTGAGCGCGCCAGACCGGGGGGGCCCACTCGGTGTCCTTGCCGCGGCACCCCCTGGGCTGCGCGACGCGCTCTCCTACCCGTACTTCAACGCGGTCTTTGACCGCAAGAGTCGTCGTGTCGCGCTCGGGATGGAGATCGAGCAGGGACCGCTCTCGTACACGAGCCCCTACTCCCCCGTCCCCTTGACTGAGCTCGAGGAAGCGCTCCTCTTGATCGCCGGTACCGGCCTTTCTGGCCTCAGTCTCAGCGACATCGATCCGACCATGGGTGCTGACGCCCTCGTGCAGTGGACAGCTCGGACGTGGCCGTCATCGTGCAACAACCACGGCACGGAACTCTTCTTCACAAACGACGACGGGCTCTACTTCCTCGACATGTGGAACGTCACGCCCGAGCCAGGTGAGATCTCCACGATCTCCGGCAAGCCGATCGAGGCACAGGTCGACTACATCGTCGAGCTTGCCCGCCGCGCCAAGGTCGTCCTTGAGCCGAACAGGGCGCAGCTCCCAACTGGTCTTCCAGGACTTTTTGTCTTCAACCACTGGAACGCGAACCAACCGGGGACGAGCCTCTTCCTGCCCGTCTCGAACATGACCCTCGAGTACATCAACCTGCTCTTCATCTACTTCTCAGCCGAGTACCGCTTCTGCCTTGTTGACGAGCAGGCCGGATATGCGCCTGCCGGGCTTCAAGGGTGGGTCGACAAGGGTCGGCTGGATCCTGGCCGGCCGATGGGCCTTGTCGAAATCGAGCAGCGTGTGCTCTCGATGCAGGTCGTCGAACAGGCCTTCATCTGCCAGAACATCAACATGGCACTGCAGTGCCTTGGCCTTGGCGGCTGGACCTACACGGGCTATATCGCTCGCTTTGTGCTTGGCGCGATGGATGTTCCCGGGCTTGGGTTCACGTTTGCCGACGCAAAACGCGGCCCGAGCGTTCCGGTTGGCCGCGACGGGATCTACCAGGCCTTCGTCCCGCCGTACTACGCCGACATGGGCGCGGCGGTCGACGCCTATCTTGAGACGAAGTGGTCGCAGTACGCCGACGAAAAGCCCAAGGCGTACCTTGAGCCAGATCGAGTCGTCAGCCAAATCCAGCGCCCCGACGCCGAGACGATCCAGATCGTCAAGGACTACTGCAACTACGTCCACGACACCTACGGACGCTTTCCGGCCCACATCGACCCGATGTACCAGCGCCTCTGCTGCCAGGCCCAACACGTCGACCCGGACTTCTACGCCGAGTTCTACCCGCCGGGCGCGCTCACCGACCAGCACCACGAGCACTTCCGGCGCTGGCACCCGGAGCTTTGCGACGAGCACGGGCACCCACCACGCCGTTAGGCCGTGAGTTCCGCGTCAGTGCGGCGTGACGGGCTCCCCCCGGACACTGAATTGGAGCCTCCTCGATTGAATGTCGAACCGTCATGGACTAACCTTAGCTAGATGGTGGTTCGCGTGAATATGCACGAAGCGAAAACGACGCTCTCGAAGCTCGTCGAGCTGGCCGAGCGCGGCGAAGAGGTCGTGATCTGCCGTGCCGGAACGCCGGCGGTTCGCCTCGTCCCCGACCAGAGCGCACCTGCGCCGCGCCGTGGCGGACAGCTCGCTGGAAAGATCTGGCTGGCTGACGACTGGGACTCTGACGAGGTGAACGCCGAGATCGCCGACCTCTTTGAGAACAGCGAGATCTTCCCGCCAGAGTCGTGAGGCTGCTGCTCGACACGCATCCCTTGCTCTGGTTTCTTGAGGATCCAGATGTACTCCTCACCAAGCACGAACTCGCGGTCGTGCGCGACCCGAGAAATGACGTCTTCGTGAGCGTCGTTGCACTTTGGGAACTCGCGACGAAAGAGGCCACCGGCAAACTCCGTCTCCGCTCGCCCGTCCGACCGCAGCTCGCGCCAAACGACATCACTGAGCTCCCCGTCCGCGGCGCTCACGTGGACCGCTACCGCGACCTGCCGTTCCATCATCGTGACCCGTTCGACCGCATGATCGTCGCTCAAGCAATCGAAGAACGCCTCGTGCTCATGACCCGTGATGCAACCCTTCGCCGCTACCCGGTCGAGGTCTTCGGCGGCGACTGACGGAGGCGCCGTGAGCGGACCGTGACCGGCCCGTAAGGGAGCGCAGCGATACTCGAAAGAGAACCAACCAACCGGTTGGCTCATGCGGACGTTCTACGCGATGTCGTTCGCGCTGAGCCTGTTCGCCGCCGTCGCCGTCCAAACGAACATCCGCGACATCGCATCCCTTGACAACCAGAGCCGACCAGGCACCCAGCCCGCGCAGCGCCCAATCGCACCGCAGGCACCGCCGCAAGCGCGGCCCTGACGTCTACGCCCGTTGGGTTCGTCCGGGAATGGGCGGACCCACCGCCGGACTGCACGGGACCCAGCCTCGACTGAGGCCGGGTCCCAAACGCCCGCGACTACGCCTCGCGGCGGCGCACCAGCATGTTCCACTGGCCCTTCTGGACAATCTCGTCGCGCTGGTTGATGACCTCGATCTCGTAGGTCACAAAGCCGGTGGCGGCGCTCTTGGGGTGCTCGGTCTTCTCGCCGATCGTGCGCTTGACGCGGATCGTGTCGCCGAACTTCACGGCGCCGCGAAACTGCCATTTGTTGAGACCCATGAACGCGGCTGTCGCCACTTTGGGCTCCATCTTCTCGACTTGAAGCCCGGTCGCGATCGACGTCACGAGCATCCCGTGGGCGACACGCTCGCCAAAGACGGACTCCTTGGCCGCCTCGGCATCGGTGTGGAACCAGTTGAAGTCACCGGAGATGCCACAAAAGTTGACGACATCGGTCTCGGTGATCGTGCGGCCAGACGAGGTCGCCTCGTCACCCTCGTTCAGGTCTTCCCACAACAAACGCTCAGCCACGCAGGTCTCCTTCGTGTCGTTGACGCATGGACGTCGAAAGACTAGTCGCCAAGCCATCGACCGGCGCCCGTCGCAGCGCCTTCTGGCGCACCTCTGTGACAAACGTCGCGCCCCGCGAAACAGCATCGCGACTACGCTGAAACCGGGTGGTGGTCCGGGGTGGCCCCAAAAATCAACGGGGCCCCGCGCGATGCGGGGCCCCGGAAAATGCCGCTGACCTCGACCCGTAGGGGCTAGAGGTTCTCGACGCCCTTCGCGATCCGCTCGATGCCCTCTTCAATGTTCTCGTCCGTGTTGGCGTAGGTGAAGCGAATGTGGCCCTCACCCTGGTCGCCGAAGGCGGAGCCCGCGACGACACCAACACCCTGCTGCTCGACCATGTAGTCGGCAAACTGCTGGCTGGTCATCCCCGTTCCACGAATGTCGGGGAAGACATAGAACGAACCGTCGGGCGTCGGGCAGTGGATGCCGTCGATTTTGTTGAAGAGCGACACGGTCAGGTCACGCTTGCGCTCGAGGTTCTTCGTACGCTCGATGACGTGCTCCTGCGGACCAGTGATGGCCGCAAGCGCCGCGTACTGGACAAACGCGGGAACGTTGGTGACCGAGTTCTGCTGGAAGATGTCCATGTTCGTGGTGAGTTCTTTGTTGGCCACGCTCCAACCAACGCGGTAGCCGGTCATCACGTACGTCTTCGAGAAGGTGTCCACGAGCACTGAGCGGTCAGCCATATCCGGCAAGTCGGAAATCGACGTGTGGGCGCTATTGGAGTAGACCATGTGGCTGAAGATCTCGTCGGTCAGCACCATGACGTTGTGCTTCTTGCAGAGCTCAGCGATCTCAGGAAGCTGCGCGACGACCATGCCATTCGGACGCTGGGGAGAGTTGATGATGAGGAGCTTCGTGCGCTCGTTCATCAACGCCTCGAGTGAGTCGAGGTCGAAATGGAAGTCCGGCGCGACAAGCGGCGCGTAGACGACCTTGCCGCCGGCGTAGGTGATCCAGAACTCGTCTGGCGGGTAGCCGGGATTCGGGAAGATCACCTCGTCGCCCTGGTCGACGAGCGTGAGAAGGGCCTGGGTGAGCGCGTGCTTGGCACCCATCGTGATGAGCACCTCTTCACGCTCGGTCTTTCGACCGCGCGAGGTGACCTCGGCAGCGACGGCGTCGCGAAGCTCCGGCAGGCCGGGGCCCGGAACGTAGCGGGTGTGTCCATCCCGAATCGCCTTCGCACACGCCTCGTCGATGTGTGGCGCGGGCCTGAACTCCTCACCCTGAAAGTCGCCCTTCTCAAAGTGAAGGATCCGTGTGCCGGTCTCTTTCTCGATTGCCTCGGCCTTGCGCATCGATGCCCACTGCTTGGGAAGCACGAAGTGTCCGGTCCGGCTCGAGAGCGGCACGCGGAAGTCGGAGGTCGTAGTCGCCATCGGAGTCTTGGTTCCCCTTCTAGGTGTGGTTGGCCGACGCCGAGCCGTTGGCGGCCGGTCGGTCGGAGGGTGATTGGTGCGTGGAGGCGGTGGTACGAACCCGCAGCTGCGGGTGAACGAACGCGCCGGCTTGCTCTGCTCCCATCCTTCGGGAGAGTCCCTTTGCGGCATGCCTGACGAGCCCGGCGAGTTCTTCGACTCGGGCTGGCGTCACTCGCGTGACGGGTCCCCCGATTCCAATCGCCGCGATCGCCTGTCCAGTGTGATCGAAGATGGCGGCTCCGACGCAGCGAAGCCCCTCCTCGTACTCCTCACTGTCGACGGCGTAGCCTTGCTGACGGATGCGGGCGAGCTCCTGCTCAAGCGCCCATTCTTCCGTGATCGTGTTCTGTGTGTAGCGGTCGAGCCCTCGCTGCCGAACGATTTCGCGCACCGACTCTGGCGGCTGGTAGGCAAGGAGCAACTTGCCATGACTTGTCGCATGAGCGGGGTAGCCACGCCCCATCGCCGCGGGGACACGAAGTGCCCGCCGAGCTTCGACGCGCTCGATATAGATCGCCTCGCCCTGATCCAAGACGGCAAGCTGGCCAGTCTCTCCCGACTCCCTCACCAGCTGCTCAAGGAAGGGGAGCGCCTCATCCCAGAGGTTCATCTGCTGCAACACGAGGCCGCCGAGCTCGAAGAGGCGAAGCCCGAGGCGGTAGCGACCACTGCGCGCGTTTCGCTCAAGCAGGCCCGCCGTTTCGAGGTTGACGAGGAATCGATGGACGGTCGACTTGTGGAGTCCGAGCCGATCAGAGATGTCGGTGACCCCAAGCTCCGGATCGTCGGCGGTGAAGGCCCCGAGAATCGACACTGCACGCTCGATTGACTGAATGCGATACGGCCGTGGCTCGGCACCCGGTTGGAGGGCGGGAGCGTCAACCGTCACGGAGCCACTCTTGGCACAGAATGTCTCACATCATGAGATCGCGTCTTTGTGTGTGATGTCACGAGCCGATCGTACTGCGCAATCGGGCACCGAGGCAACACTTAACCACCACCAGGCGAACCGCTGTTTCATGATGCGAGACAGACGGGCACTGACTCTGCGTTCGTGCGCCGGGGCAAACTCGCGATTAGGATTGACGCGACCTCTTCGGCGACGCCGCGTGCCGAAACGAAACAACCGTGAACCAGGAGGCGACCCTGAGCTTCGAGGACATTCTCTACGAGGTGCGCGACGGGCGCGCCACGATCACCATCAACCGGCCCGAGAAGCTCAATGCGTTCCGGTCCCAGACAGTGCTCGAGCTTGCCGAGGCATTCGAGATGGCCGCCGACGATGAATCGGTAGGCGTGATCGTGTTCACCGGTGCCGGCGAACGAGCATTTTGCGTCGGCGGCGACGTGGCAAGTCCAACTCGCACCGCCGCCGAGAAGCGTCAGCTCCACCACCGCCACGACCGGCTCGCAATGGCAATCCGCAACAACGGAAAGCCGATCATCATGCGCGTGCTCGGCTACTGCATCGGTGGGGGCAACGAGCTCAACATCTTGTGCGACCTTACGATCGCCGGGGAATCGGCCAAGTTTGGGCAGGCCGGCCCGAAGATCGGATCGGCGCCGCTGTGGTGGGGCTGCCAACTGATGCCGTTTGTCGTCGGTGAGAAGAAGGCACGTGAGATCCTTTTCCTTACGCGCCAGTACACCGCCCAAGAGGCGCTCGCGATGGGCCTGTGCAACACCGTGGTGCCCGACGCTGAGATCGACGCGACCGTCGATGAATGGTGCACCGACATCCTGCGCCGCTCACCGATCGGCCTTCGCCTGGCAAAGCTCGCCTTGAACGCCGCCACCGATCAGGTCTACTCCGCGGTCCAGCATGGACTGGAGCTCGTTGCGATCAACCACGTCTTCGGGGATGAGCCCAAGGAAGGCATCGCGAGCTTCCAGGAAAAACGCAAACCCGACTGGCGCAAGTTCCGCGACGGGCAGGGCCCCGAGCCCGCCTAACCGGGCCAGGGACTCGAAGCCGATTGCGGCGGATCGGGCCGGGCGCAGCGTAGGATCAGATCGTGATTACTGCACCCGGCCGGCGGCGCGTCGGCATCGACTTTAAGAGCCTCCCCGACGCCGTTCGGGCGCACGCCCTTGACGGCGCGCCGCTCGCCGAGCTACTCGAACGCGCGCAGGCGCTTCGCGACCACGGGACTGGACGCCTGATCACCTTCTCCCCGAAGGTGTTCATCCCGCTGACGCAGCTCTGCCGCGACGTCTGCCACTACTGCACGTTCGCCGGTCCGCCGAAGCCGGGCGAGCGTGCCTTCATGACCCCTGAGGAGGTCCTCGAGATCGCCCGGGCTGGCGCGGAGGCCGGTTGCCACGAGGCGCTTTTCACCCTCGGCGACAAGCCGGAACTTCGCTACAAGGTCGCCCGCGAGGAACTCAAGAGTCTCGGTCACGAGACGACGATCTCCTACCTCGTTGAGGTCGCGCGCCTCGTCCTTGAGGAGACCGGGCTTCTCCCCCACGCAAACCCCGGCATACTGACCCACAATGACCTGAGAGCGCTTCGGGCGGTCTCTCCGAGCCAGGGGATCATGCTGGAGTCGGTCTCAGAGCGACTGATGCAAAAGGGCGAGGCCCATCACGGGTCGCCCGACAAGGACCCAACCGCGCGCCTTGCGACGCTCGAAGCGGCCGGGGAGTGTCAGGTTCCGTTCACAAGCGGGATTCTGATCGGCATCGGCGAGACTCGCGCCGAGCGTATCGACGCGCTCCTTGCCATCCGCGATCTGCACGCCCGCCACGGCCACATCCAAGAGGTGATCGTCCAGAACTTCCGGGCCAAGGCCGGGACAAAGATGCACGCGACCACCGAACCCGACCTCAATGAGCTGCTCTGGACAACGGCCGTCGCCCGCATTGTTCTCGGGCCGCACATGAACATCCAGGTCCCGCCGAATCTGTCGTACGACGACTTCCCGAAGCTCCTGGATGCCGGGATCAACGACTGGGGTGGAATCTCGCCGGTCACGATCGACCACGTGAACCCTGAAGCGCCGTGGCCCGAGCTTGAGCGGCTTCGAGAGGCGACCGAGGCCCGGGGTTTTCAGCTCGCGCCGCGCCTTCCCCTCTACCCCGAATACCTGAGCGATCTTGAGCGCTGGTGCGACCCCGCGATTCGCACGGCAGTGCTGCGGCGCGCCGACGCATCGGGCCTTGGTCGGGAAGGGCGCTGGGCATCGGGCGCCGTACTCGACACACCACCCGCGATGGCTGATCTCGTCCAGGCCCCGGCCTCCGAGCGTAATGGCAAGGCAAACCACTGCCCGGACCCCCATATCGCCGACGTCCTGGCTCGCCAGCGTCGAGGTGACGAGTTGGGTGTCGAGGACACCACAACGCTCTTTGCGGCTCGCGGCGAGTCGCTTCGCGCCGTCCTTGCCGCCGCCGACGCCCTGCGGCGCGACGTGAACGGCGACACGGTCAGCTACGTCGTCACTCGGAACATCAACTACACGAACGTCTGCTACTTCAAGTGCGGGTTTTGCGCCTTCTCGAAGGGCAAGCTCGCCGAGGAACTTCGTGGCAGGCCCTACCTTGTCCCGACCGAGGAGATCCTGCGCCGCTGCCATGAAGCGTGGGACCGCGGTGCGGTCGAGGTCTGCCTGCAGGGTGGCATCCATCCTGGCTTTACCGGCGACTACTACGCCGGAGTGCTCGAGGCGATCAAGGCCGAGCTTCCCGACCTCCACGTCCACGCGTTCTCGGCGCTCGAGGTCTGGCAGGGGGCGGCGACCCTCGATGTTCCCTTGCGTGACTACCTCGCGCGCCTGCGCGCCGGTGGGCTCGGATCGCTCCCCGGCACGGCTGCGGAGATCCTCGACGACGAGGCCCGCGCGGTGCTCTGCCCCGACAAAGTCAACACCGAGCAGTGGCTTGAGGTGCACCGCACCGCCCACGAGGTCGGTCTGCGATCGACGACGACGATCATGTACGGCTCGATCGAGTGGACCCACAACTGGGCCCGCCACCTGATTGCCTTGCGCAGCCTCCAAAAGGAAACTGGCGGCTTTACCGAGTTCGTGCCGCTGCCGTTCGTGCACATGGAGGCACCGATCTACCTCAAGGGCACCTCACGCCCAGGCCCCACCTTCCGAGAAGCCCTCCTCATGCACGCGGTCGGGCGTCTAGTCCTTCACCCCCACATCACCAACATCCAGGTGAGCTGGGTCAAGATGGGAATCGACGGCGCAAAGGCCTGCCTGAACGCGGGCGCAAACGACATGGGCGGGACGCTCATGAACGAGTCGATCTCGCGGGCGGCCGGCGCAAGCCACGGGCAGGAGTGCCCGCCTGAGGTGATGGAGCAGACGATCCTCGCCGCCGGCCGAACTCCACGCCAGCGCACGACGATCTACGGAACGCCGGACCCTGAGCGCACGAAGGCCTCGTTTGGCGCGGCAGCGCTCGTCGAGCCCCTGAACCCCCACTTCAACGACACGAAGCTCGAACGCCCGAAGCGCCTCATCCGCCCGGGCCTCGTCGGCTCCACGAAGTAAGCAAGGCGACGAGGATCGGATCTGCCCCCCAGATGAGGAGGTCATCCTCCTCCCCATCTCCCCAACCGATACCCCTGAGCGCCAGTCCTTCTTCTCGGGTCATCGGCTCGACAGAAGCGTTCTCCTTCGGATCGCCCATGTGACCAGCGTAGGACGAGCTGGACATTTTTGCCAGTAAGAAACCAAATCACTGGTAAATTAGAGGCCATGAACACCTCCATCGATCAGTTGGGGCGCGTCCTCATCCCAAAACGGTTGCGAGATTCGATGGGCCTGCAACCAGGGACACGCTTCGAGGTCGTCGAAACCCATGACGGTCTCGCGCTGAAACTTCCCGAGCGCGAGGAACCTCAGCTGGTTCGAAAAGGCCAGTTCCTCGTCGCCGTCCAACGGGACGACACGATCATCTCAGAGGCGACGATTCTCGAGTTGCGTGACGCCGGTCGCCGCTAGCGCGCTCGTCGACACGAGTGTCGCGGTCGCCCTCCTTCTCCAGGGCAGTGAGTATCACTTCGCAGCTCTGGATGCAGTCGCCGGGCACACGGTGGGCATCGCCGGTCATGCGGTCATCGAGACTTGCTCGGTCTTGTCTCGACTTCCCGGAGCGAATCGGCTTGAAGCCTCGACAGCGTGGCGCCTCGTTCAGGAATCGTTCGTTACGCGGCGCTGGCTGACCCCTTCCGAGCAGGAAGTGGCGATCAACCGTGCCTGCGCGGCCGGAGTCTCCGGTGGCGCGCTCTACGACGCACTGGTTGGCGCGGCTGCCGCCGCTGCCGGTCTTCCTCTCATCACGCGCGACCGACGAGCGCTCTCCACCTATGCGGCGATTGGTGTCGAAGCGCTTCTTGTCGACGTATCCGTGAACTAACGAGCTGGTCGGCTCGCTCCCTCTTTGGCTTCCGCCAACGCGTCGAGCATGTCGCTCACACGGGTGAACTTCCGTCGAGGGGCACCAACTGCCTCGCCGCGGCGCTTTTCCATCTCATCGAGGAGCTGCCAGTCGGCGTAGGTCGTGTGGGCCGGGCGGTTGTGCCAGAGACGTGCCTCGGCCTCGGGCCGTGTCGCGGCCGTCGGCTCCCAGACCTTGCCCGCGCGGGCATCGGCGATCAGCGACTCCACCGTTTCGGCAGCGTCGGGCTTGTTGGTCCCGATGATCCCCGTCGGGCCGCGCTTGATCCACCCGGCGACGTACTCCCCGGTGACCTGCTCGCCCCGGTCGACGATCCGTCCAGCGACGTTTGGAATCACGCCCGCGCGCGCCTCGAACGGCACACCCGGGAGTGCCGCGCCGAGGTAGCCGACTGCACGGAGCACAAGGCCGCAGTCGATGATCTCGGTCTCCCCCGTCGCCTTCGTACGAAGTGACCCGTCACCTGAGGTGACGAGCTCGTTGCGCTCAAGACGAACCCCGGTGACCGAACCGTTCCCAACGATTTCGACCGGTGAGCGGAGGAACCGAAACTCGATTACGCGCTCGGCACCCGAGCGAGGACGCGCGCCGTAGGCCGTGAGGAGTTCGAGGTTTTTTCGCGCCCGATCAGACGTCTCCACCTCGGCGGCGCTTGCCGGGTCAAGGAGAAGCTCTGCCGGGTCGACGACGATGTCGACGCCCTCGAGCGCGCCGAGCTCCTTGAGTTCCTTCGGAGTAAACGCCGACTGCGCGGGGCCGCGGCGACCGATCACGAGGACGTGGCGAATCGTGCTCGCACGAAGCGCGTCGAGTGCGTGCTCGGCGATGTCGGTCGTTGCAAGCGCCTCAGGCGACTGCGCGAGGATCCGGGCGACATCCATCGCGACGTTTCCGACGCCGACAATGATCGCGCGCTCACACGAGAGGTCAAAGCTCCAGCGAACGAAATCCGGGTGGCCGTTATACCAGCCCACAAACGCCGGAGCGGGATGGCTGCCGACGAGATCCTCACCCGCGATCCCGAGCCTCCGAGACTTGCGTGAACCGGTGGCGTAGATCACCGCGTGGTAGAGGTCGCGCAGGTCGTCATGGTCGACGTCGCGGCCAAACTCGACGTTTCCGAAGAAGCGGAAGCTGTCCCTGTCGGCAATCTTGTCGTAGATCCGGGTGACCGATTTGATCTTGTCGTGGTCCGGCGCGACTCCTCCCCGCACAAGGCCAAACGGGGTTGGAAGGCGGTCGTACATGTCGATCTCGACGGCGAGTCCGGACTGCTGGAGATGCTCTGCGGCGTAGAAGCCCGACGGCCCCGAACCAATGATGGCAACCCGAAGTGGCCGTTCTGCGTCGCCGATCTGCACCCCGGAACCATATCGAGTGCGAAACCGGTAAAGAAACCTCTATTCCCTAGGAATTAGTGGATAGAATCCCCGGCATGGCTGTGCTGTTGCCGTTCGACGACGCCGCTCTTGCAGAGGAATGCGCGGAGATTGACGAGTGGAAGCGACGTCTCGATCAGCGCGGAGCGCTTCCGCGTAGCTGGATCGGTCAACTTCGCCGCGACCTCGAAACCGAGCAGATCGCGGCGTCGACGATCATGGAACAGGTCCCCGTCACAGTCGATGAGGTCCGTCGCATCCTCGCGGGTGCGGCCACCCCGAGTGTCAGCGATGAGGACCGTGCGCTCGTGCTCGGATACCGCGAGGCGATGGGGTTTGTGCTTCGCCAAACCGACGACGAGACGTTCTATTGGGACCGCAGCCTCGTCGCGAACCTCCATGACCGCGTCCTCGGTGGACGATTCTCGCTGGGAGCAGGGCACCTGCGCGAAGGACAGGTCTTCATCGTCGATCACCAGTCTGGCCGGGAGATTTTCCGCCCACCTCCGCCAAAACAGTTACCTCTCCTTCTTGATCGGGCACTTCGAAGGATGTCCGGGCTGCGCGCTCACCCCGCAATCCGAAGCGCGTGGCTCCACGTCGCCGTTGCCGCGGTCCACCCCTTCCCTGACGGGAACGGCCGCACCTCCCGCGTACTTGCGAGCGCGGCCATGTACCGGGGCGGATTTCGTCTGCCTGAGTTCACGTCTCTCGAAGAGTGGTGGGGTAGGCATCTTCCGGACTACTACGGCGCATTCAGGTGCCTTGGCGAGACGTTTGACGGCGGGTGCGACGTCACACCCTTTCTTGACGTCCACGTCCGAGCCCAGCTTTCACAGGTGCGTGCACTCGACCTTCGCCAACGGGCCGAGGGCCAGATCTGGAACGCGATTGAGAACCTCCTCGGGGAGAAGCGTCTCCCGGAACGCCTTGCCAGTGCCGTGTGGGAAACATTCTTCGGACGAGAGGTCAGCGCTGGCTACTATCGCCTGGTTGCCGAAGTCAGCGCGGCCTCTGCGACCAATGATCTCGCACGAGCGATGGCCGCCGGCCTAGTCACGGGCGTCGGCGAGCGCCGCGGTCGACGCTACCTCCCTGGGCCAGGCCTCTATCCACTGGTTGCGAGCGAGCTTGGCCTAGGCCCACTCTCTGGTCACACTGACACCGCGCGGCTCGAGATCGTCGGCGCGCTCGCAACCCGACTCGCGAGCGGCTAACCCCGGAAGAGGTCGTGCTCCGGATCGCGCACGAGATCTGAGAGCGCTCCCGGCGCCGGGAGCGTCGTAACCCCGGAGCAGCAGACAACCGGCGTGCCTGAGGCCTTCTGCATGTAGATCCCGGAGGCTGCGGCCAGTTCGTCGGCGATCGCCTGATCGGTTGCAACCAGGGTTTTGCCCTCGCGGTCGTGCTCACCCCGGTGGTCGATCACCGGCCGAAACCCGGCAACGCCAATCGCGACGTTCACGAGCCCTTTGCGAAACGCCCGGCCGTGGGTGTCGGTGATCACGACCCCGATACGCCCACCGACCGCGGCCGATACCGCCGTTTGAATGCGCCTCGCCGAGGCGTCGGGGTCGCGCGGCAGGAGAACGACATGACCCGCCGGCACGTTCGAGGCGTCGATGCCGGCGTTTGCGCAAACAAGCCCGTGATGGGTCTCGCAGATGACGAGGCTCCGGCGAATACGGACGATCCGGGCAGACTCGGTGAGGATCAGCTCGCAAAGCGCGGGGTCCTTCCCGGTCGCCTCAGCAAGCTCGCGGGCGGCGGTTCCCGGTTGCACCTGACTGAGATTGATCGTGCGGTGCTCGGCCTTGCTCACGACCTTCTGCGCGATGCAGAGCACGTCGCCAGCCAGGACGCCACTTGCGGTACAGGTCGCCGCGATCATCGCGGGGAGGTCATCACCGGCCCGGATCTCGGGGAATGCTGGGAGCGGCCAGATCCTCACGTCGTCGTCGCCGACAGGGCCCCCGCAACCGCCGCATCCGTAAGAACCCGTCGCGTTGCGCCGTCCACAGGGTTCTGCAGAAAGACCGCCAGGTCCGCGGGGGTATCGACATCCAGGCTGAGGGCCGGTCGGTCGAGCACCCGTACCACCACACCTTGGCGCTCAGCTTGGTCGAGGTGACGCCGAAGCGAGCCCGGGCCGAGATGCGGCTCGATGACCCCCGGAGGACTCAGCAGCATCACGTTGGTCCCGGTTCGATCAAGCGAACGCACGAGCGTCGCCCCGGGCGATGGAAGGGCGTTTGCGAGGACAAACTCGATGTCGGACGGGCGCGCCCCGGCAAGGTCTGCCATCAGCACGAGCGCCGGGCTTGAGAGCGTCTCGAGACCGCGCGAAACGGCCGCGTTGATTCCCTTGGGGGGGCTGTGATCGGCGATTACCTTCGCGCCTTGCGCGGTCGCGATCTCGGCCGCCTCGGGGTCACTCGTCACGACGATGGTGTACTCGATCTGCGAAACGCGGCGACAACACGCGAGGATGTCGGTGAGCATCGCTGCCTGGAGGTCATGGCGAACCCGAGCACTGAGGAGACCCGCAAGGCGCATCAACGCCTTGTCGAACGGCTTGACCGGGATGAGCGCCGCGAGCCTCATTGGGCCGCCGCTAGGACCTGTTCGGCAAGCGCCGAACGTCGCGAGCGGTCCGGCATGAGGATGTCGCAGACGACGGGCCGTACGCCGAGCGCGGCGACAGCGTCCGCTTGATCCTCGTCGGCGGTGTCGATCAGAAACGTCGCGCAGATGTCGCGGTACATGCGCGCAAGGGTCCGGGCGCGGCACTCGGTCTCCCCGATCGCGGCGAGGAACTTGTGGCCCGGCCCCTCAACCGGTGCACGACCGACGATCGGGCTCACCCCCACGACACGCTCTCGCCGCTTGACAAGGGCGTCGCGGACCCCAGCTACCGCCAGGATCGTTCCGATCGAGACGACTGGGCTCGACGGTGCGATCACGATGGTCTCGGCCGTCGCAATCGCATCCATGAGACCGGGGGTCGGACGGGCGGCCTCGATCCCGTCGAGGGCGATCGTCAGGATTTCCTCACGCGCTCCGTGTTTGACGAGGTACTCCTCGAAGCTCCGCGTTCCTTCCGCGGTGGTGATCCGCGTACGCACCGGTTGGTTTGTCATCGGCAGGAGCGTGGTCTGCACGCCGAGCCTCGCGCAGATGTCGGCGCTTACCTCCGCCAGAGTTCTCCCCGCGGCGAGCATGACCGTTCGATGCAGATGGGTAGCGAGGTCTCGGTCGCCCAGCCCAAACCACGATGGCTGCCCGTACGTCGCAAGGCCCTCGAGGCAGCGAAATGTGTCTCCCCCGTAGCCCCAGCCGCGTTCGCCGACGACCCCGGCGAGGGCGTACGTACAGATGTCGAGGTCCGGGCAGACTCGCAGCCCGTAGAAGTCGTCGTCGTCGGCGGTGTTGACAATCGCGGTCAGATTGGGTTGCCCGACAACCTGAGCGAGGCCATCGACCATCTTCGATCCACCCGTGCCTCCGGTCAGCACACAGATCATCGGTGCCCTTCTTCATGCAGACATGCAGCGCAACACATCTTGCGCATCCTTACTGGAGGAGGTGTGAAAGCCACAGCACAGCACTGGTGGGCAGGTAGGTGATGAGTAGGAGCACCAGGATGCTCACCGCAAGCCACGGCAGCACCGTAACCGAGAGTCGCTCGATTCGGACCTTCGCGATACTCGACACGAGAAAGAGGACCAGCCCGATCGGCGGGTGGATGAGCGCAAGGACAAGGTTGAAGACCATGATCAGGCCGATGTGGACCGGATCGATTCCGTAGACAAGGACCGCGATCGGCGCGATGAAGGGAGCCAGGATCGCAAGGGCCGGGAGCGGTTCGATGAACATGCCCACAAGCAAGAGGAGCACGTTGATCACCAGCAAGAAGACGTACTTGTTGTCAGTGAGACCGGTCAGAAAGTCGCTGAACTGCTGACCAAAACCATTGTTTTGCAGGGTTCCGGCCAGGATTGCTGAGTCGCCGAGCAGGAGCATCACGACCCCGGTCTCGACGCACGCCAGGCCGACGACCCTCGGGACGTCTCGGATTGTGAGCGTCGAGTACCAGAAGAACGCGAGAAGAAACGTCACAAAGAGCGCAACCGACGCCGCCTGCGGAGCGGTAAACACTCCGGTCAGAATTCCGCCGAGGATGATCGCGGGAATCGCGAGGATCGGCAGTGCCGATCCGGTGGCTCTGGCCACGGCCGGGACCCCGGCAAACGGTCGCTTCTGGAAGAAGCCACGCCTGCGTACGACCCAGTAGATCGTGAGCGCCTGGAAGAAAAAGAGGAGGAACTCCGCGCTTACCCCGGACAGCAGCAGCTGGTCAACCGAGGCGCTCACGCCCTCGCCTTCGACATAGACGGGGTACACAAAGAACATCAGCGAGAGCGGACCGATCGCACCCTTGATGGAGGCACCGGTCACCACCGCGGCAGCCACATCACGCGGGTAGCCGTCCTTTTCCATTGCCGGGACAAGGAGCGGGGTCATGATCGCCGCATCGGCCTGCGCGGAGCCAGAAATGCCCGAAACGAGCATCGACGTGAGCTGGCAGACGTAGGCCGTTCCGCCGCGTAGGTGCCCGACGAGCGAGATCGCAAAGCGGATCAGTCGGTCGCTCATGCCGCTCTGGTTCATGACCTCGGCCACGATGAGGAACATCAAGATGACGATCAGCTCAGTCGCGCCCTTGAGACCCATGCCGTTTTGGGTCTGGCGAAACGGGAAGATCTCGTCCGGGTTCGGGTAGAAGGTCAACCCGAGAAACGACTTGGTCGACAAAATCCCGACGATTGAGAGCATGAAGACGACCGGGGTCCCAGCGAGGGTCAAGATCACAAAGATCACCCCCAGCACCAACAGCTTGGCGGCGCCAACCGCAAAGAGCCCGGCGCAGATCGCCCAGGTCACCCCCGCGATGATGAGCCCCCCGGAAAGCGCCGACGCCACAACCCGCAGTGACCGGCGGCCGCCAGCCACGAGCCGGGCCGTCGCGTTTGCCACGTAGGCGAGGTAGTGGGCGCTGATGAGGTAGTACCCGACCACCATGGAGGCGATCGGATAGACCTTTCTGATGGAAAGTGCTGCCGAATACGACTGCAGCGACTCCTCCCCGGTTGCGTACCGCGTCGATTGAACGATGCAGTAGGCAAGGAGCACTCCCAGAGCGAGCCCCGAGAACGCCTGAAGGGAGCGCTGCCACCAAATCGGTCCGCGCGCGCTGACGAAACTGATCACGGTCACCGCGCCTCGCCGAACGGCGATCGAGACGCCAAACCAGATCGCCCAGAGAAACGCGTAGCTCGAGAGCTCCTCTGCCCCAGGAAGGGACACGCCCAGGACAAAGAGGGAGAAGACGTCCACGAGAACGGTCAGGAACGTGACGAGCGCCGCCAGGACGGCGCCGAAGAGCGCAAACCGAACCAGTCCGCGGGAGTAGCGGTCAAGCCAATTGGCGACCCGCGTCACGACCCGCAGCGCGGCCGTGTCGCCGGCAGGAAGCGGCGCGAGGGCAGGGACGTCGAAGGCCGAGTTCATGCGTAGCAGCAGACTATCCATCGCGTTGCCTGCAGCCATTGCGGCGCGCCCACGGTCCGACGTCGAAAGGGGCGCGCGGTCCCAAGGCGGGGCGCTCCGGCCACAGAGTTTGTCAGCATCCGCACAAAGTCTCCGGGTAGGCCGTATTCCCCCACTGGCTGGGGGTTCTGAGGGCGTGTGAAGGGCTCGTTACGAGCCGTTGCCGACGTTGACTGGGCCAAACTACGTGACATATGCTGCGAGGCATGCCGTGCGGTCTACTGCGGCTGGTGCTCCCTCGGGACGCCAGGCGAGGAGTCCCACGGTCATGCAGCACCCTTCCAACAACCAAGGGGGATGCCAGGCTATGGCCGAGATGTTTGCGGTAACGCAAATCCCCGGTGCCGAGACGGGCGAAATTCCGCCCTCCCCGGTCGACCGCGACGAGAAGACAGCGTTCATCTACTCGCTCGTCGACCCGATTTGGGACATCGACACCCTGCCGCTGACCTACACCAACTCACGTTGGTCAGCGTTCTTCTACCGTTGCGACGAGAAGCACCTGCGCCGTGTGGTGCCGGATTGTCTCGACATCGAAGATGACGTCGTTGAGTACTGGTACGTCGACCACAACCACACGATGCTCGGCCCGTACGGCGAGATGGGTGTGACGGTCGCCGCTTCGCACAAGGCCGGCGACGGCAAGACGTACTACGCGGGCTACTACCCGTACATGTACCTGACCCAGGACGCCGCGATCGACGCCGGTCGCGTGCTCGGTTTCCCCAAGAAGGAAGCCTTTATCCGGGTCCTCGAGCACGGTGGTGCTCCTGACGACGGATACGGTGTCTCTGACACCAAGGTCTACCAGTTCGACTACTTCTCCTTCCTGATGATCCGCAACGGCTACGTGCTTCACTCGGCAACGGGTAAGTACGACGATGCTGATCTCCCAACGAAGCCGAAGTTCTACGGCAACACCGAGTACGGCCGCATGAACATGAAGGTCGTCACCTCTCCGGACATTGCTGAGTCCGAGTGGCAGCTGGTCTACCTCCCCTCGACGGTGACCAAGGGGCTTGCAACGCTCATGGGTCGTCCAGAGTCGGAAGGTTCCCACCGGTTCCAGGTGAAGCCTGAGTCAATCCGCACCGCCTCCGCGAGCAGCATCAACTGGTTCTCGCAGGCGACGCCGTACGACAACCTCGGCCACGAGATGCCGCCGAAGGAGCTCCTCGGTCTTATGACCTTCTCCTTCGACCTCATCATCCCGGCGGGCGAGATCCTGTGGCGTGAGACCTACACCCGTGACGCGACCTGGGCGGGAGCGGCGAAGCCGTACCGTTACGGCCTTCGTCACCGCTTCCCGAAGCCAATCGGCCTCGGGGCGTAAGAGACCAGTCATTCGTCCTAGGAGGCAAGCGCAATGGCGCAGCTGAACGTGACGAGCGTTCCGTGGGTGGACTCGGGGGATGCCCCGCCGCTCGCACTTGACCGCGATAAGCGCGACATCATTTCACAGGGTGTCGCAGACCCGCTGGTCGATTACGACATCGTCCCGCTGACCTACACCAACTCACGTTGGTCAGCATTCTTTTACCGGGCATCAGAGAAGGACCTGAAGCACATCCTTCCGAAGTGCCTTGAGCTCGAAGACGACGTCGTCGAGTTCTGGTACGTGGACCACCTCCACACCGGTCTTGGCCCGTACGGCGAGATGGGCGTGACCGTTTCTGCTTCGTGCAAGAGCGGTGACGGGAACACCTACTACGGTGGGTACTACCCCTACATGTACCTCACGCAGGATGCAGCCGTGTTTGCTGGCCGCGAGCCCTTCGGCTTCCCGAAGAAGATCGCGTACATCGTTTGCCAGGAGCACGGTGGCAAGGAAGACGACGGATACGGTGGATTTGGCAACGACTACTTCAACTTCACGTTGGAGCGTCGCGGCTACCTCATCCACACCGTGACGGGCCGCTACGACGACGCCGAGCTTTCTGCAAAGCCCGCGTTCTACGGCGATCCCCGCTACGGCCGGATGAACCTCCGTCTCATCACGGATCCGAGCCTTCGCTCGACCAAGTGGGATCTGACCTACCTCCCATCCGAGGTAACGGAAGCCACTGCTCGCGCGATGGGTCGCCCGGAGACGGTCGGTCAGCACCGCTTCCAGCTCAAGCCCGAGTCGATCCGTACCGCTTCGGCGGCCGCGATTCGCTCATGGGTGCTGGCGGCAACGCCATTTGACAACCTCGGTGCGATGATGCCGGTTCAGGAGCTCATTGGTCTCATGACCTTCAGCTTCGACCTCATCATCCCGGGTGCCCAGACGATCTGGACTCAGACGATCGAGCGCTCCGACGAGGACCTGATGGACCTGCTGTTTGCCACGCCGTACCAGTACACCATGCGTCACCGCTTCCCGAAGCCCCCGGGCGTCTAGCCCCACACTTCGTAAAGCGTCGCCAAGACGGTCGGGGCCCTCGGGTCCCGGCCGTTTTTGCATTTTGGTCGCCGCTCTGCCGGGAGCCGTTTTCTTGGTCAGGCGGGTGAAAGCGACCGAATCTCCGGTAGATCGTGTGGTAGTCGTGTTGCAGGAGCTGTCCTCGTGTGGTTGTCCTCCGGTGGTCGTCTACCGTTGTCTGCCATCCGGACGTTGTCCTAGGATTGCTGACGTATTGTGGCCCGGCTCCGGAGACGTTGCACCGGTGGCGGACAACCGTTGGATGAACACGGAGGAGGTCTCGGTCATGTGGTCTGTTGCGATCAGTAATCAGAAGGGTGGGGTGGGAAAGACCACGACATCGGTCAATCTCGCGGCAGCCTTCGCGCGCCAAGGTCTTCGAGTGCTCGCAATCGATGCCAACCCGCAGGCCCATCTTTCCCGACACCTCGGGGCAGAGCCCGAGGCACTGGGTCTTTCCGCACTCCTTCGAGCGGGTGCCGGCATGCAGCTCAGCAAGCAGATGGTGGAGGCCGTGATCTCCCAGACACCACCATCTCTGTACGGAAGCGGTGGGATCTGGCAGGTCCCGGCCGAGCCATCCCTTGACGACGACACGGCGATCCTGCTGAACGTCGCAGGTCGCGAACAACTCCTGCGCGAAGCGCTCGGGCATATCTCAGATGACTTCGACATCGCGGTCATCGATACCGCTCCCGGCTTTGACCTCCTCGCGACCAATGCCTGGGTTGCCGCCGACACGGTTCTCGTGCCGTGCCCTCCAGAGGTCTATGCACTTGAGGGCCTCGCGAAGCTCGCGCGCCACCTCGCTGAGGTGCGCCACCGACTCAACCCGGAGCTCACGATCTCAGGGATTCTGCTGACGCTTGCCGAGCTCCACACGATCGACGGGAGAAGCACCGCCGAGGCCCTACGAGCCGCCTCGCCTTGGCCGGTCTTTGGCGAGGTCGTGACCAAGCGCGTTGCCTATCGACAGGCTGCCACTCAGCGGGTCAGCGTCGAGATCATCGACCCTGAGCTCGGCGTCCTGTGGGACCGCATTGCCCGAGAGATCTACTCAACCCGAGAAGAGGTGGCCCGTGCCGCCTGAGGATGCCCGGACCGCCCGCCAGGACGCCCTCGCGGAGCTTGCAGCCGAGGCTGCCCGCTTTGCCGCCACAGGGCCGCCTACGCCCCCAAAGGTCATTGCCGCTCGGAAGCCGGGCAGGTCCCGCCAGGGCACCACGAGGGACTCGATGGGGGGGGTATCGTCACCAGCCCGGTCGACAACGCTGCGACCCGTACGGATCGGAGGCGTCATCGCGGGATACGTGCCGAATGCCGTCGCTCCTGAGCGCGGTAACACACGACCGCTAGTGCCTGTCGACGGGCGGCTCCACCTTCGCGCAGCTCCGGCAATGATCGAGGCCCTCGATGGTGCGGTCGCCGAGCTTCGCCTCACCGACCCGAAAGGACTGCGCGACCTCGAACGGGCCACGCTCGTACGAATCGGAGCAGCGGTAATCCTCGCTGATATCGCCGCCAATGGCGCAGAGGGGCTCGTCGGAGAAGCGATACGAGCCGCCCTCGATCCCGCTCAACGTCACCTCGACGTCGCAATGCCCGACCCGTCCCGATGGCTTCGCGCTGAGCCGATTGCCGTGAGCGCAGCCCGCGAAGGGGACGAGGCGGTCTAGGCAGTAAGCATGCTCGGTTGACCCGCCGATGCCTGGGGCCGCCGCCCCTTGGCGGGGCCAAGGCGACCCCGCGTGTGCGGCTCGCGAACAACGACAACCTGCTGTGCCCAGTTCCCATCAACAAAAACTCGCTCCCGATCGAACTCGTAGCGCGGGTCGGCGACTGCGATCGACTCGCATGCCCGCATGACCGCCGCCACGTTGTCGCGTTCACGCGCACAGGTCGAGCCAATCGACGAAAAGAGTGGTGGCCCGAGCCAGTAGGCCTGCCACTCCTTTCCGTCACCGCGCGCCTCGAAGCGATCATTTTCAAGTAGCCCGTAGAGTTTGCGCGCGATTGGGGGAAGGTCGCGGATGATGTCCCAGTCAAGATACGCGCCGGCTTCCTGTCGGAGTTGGTCGAGGAACCAGCTCCCCAAGAAGATGTAGCCGAGGCGCTCGACGCGACCGTCGTTGACGACTGGCCAAAGAACGCGATCGACGATCCCGAAGTGATCCTCATGGGTCTTTCGACCGTCAACAGGGTCATTGACCTCACCTTCCCAGCGTGCCTCCTGGAGGTTGAGGAGCGTTCGCTTGAGGGCCTGCCTCGCCGGTTTTCCGCTGTCGGCCCAGCCAAAGTCGTGAAGCAGTCGATACTGGGTGAACGGGACGCCGGTCGCCGATGACTGCTCCAACTGGAGCCAACGGGACCCGAGCCAGACAATCGCCATGTACGCGTGTCGACCGATCGGAGGGCCGGCGGTCTGGCGAATCATCCCGAGACGGTCGGCAATCGCAACACCTGCAGCGACCTCAAGACCTTTACGAGCACTGGTTCGGTCGGCAAAACCGTAGCGAAGGGGCTGCTCGAGGCGCCGGAGCTGATCCTGGCCGCAGAGGGAAAGCTGTTCGTCTGGGCCGACCAGGCGCAGGTCGTCGGGCGGTTGGGAAAGTTCTGGGGCGAGTTTGGTTGTTGGTCGCGCAACTCCGGTCACGGTGTGTCCCGTCTCGAGGTCATGGTCGGGATCTTGACGAGCTCGGCAGACGATTGGGAGAGGCGGCGAGCCAATTACCCCGGGTAAGCGACTCGCGGCGGGGGGTTGAGATCCGATCGCCGGGATGGTCGGCCAACGGCCGGCCAGACCGTCCCGGCGCCTACTGCTTTTAACCCCTAAATCCTATTAACCCTATAGGGTCGGAAAAATTGTCTCCTTTTGCAGGTATTTCATGGATCGTTGCGCGAGCTGGTTACCCCGGTACGCGCGAGCTGGTTACCCCGGGTCCCGCGAGCTGTTTCCCCCCGGGCGCGAGGTGTTTACCCCGGTGCGCGAGTCGTTTACCCCCGTTCTTTGGACGGAAATATCCACAGCTGTGGATAAAGGCGCGAGTCGTGTACCCCGGTGCGCGAGTCGCATACCCCGGTGCGCGAGTCGCATACCCCGGTTTGTGGCTCGCGTCGGCGTGACGCTCGAGCGAGTCGCATACCCCGGTACGCGAGTCGTTTACCCCGGTTGAGGGTATTCTTGGCGCTACGTGGTGAGGCGTCGGTAGAGCTGGGGAAGCTTCTGGGGCAGCGTCCGGACGTCGTCGATGATCACGAAGTTTGCGTCGGAGTACATGTGGGGAAGGTAGTCGGCACCTTCTTTGTCCACGGTGACACAGAAGAGATGGATCTTCTCGCGTCGCGCCTCTCGAAGAGCCATCTTCGTGTCTTCTTGGGCGTAGGTGTTGTCCTGGTAGGTGTCCGAGTCATACGGTTTACCGTCGGTCACCAGGATGAGGAGCTTGACGTTTGAGTCGACGCTCATGAGGCGTCGCGTCGCGTGGCGTAGTGCGGGACCCATCCGGGTCTTCTGGCGGGCATAGATGCCGCCGATGCGCGCTTTGACTCGATCGTCGTAGCGCTCGCCGAGTTCCTTGACCACGTAGAACTGGCAGTCGTCGCGACCGTTGCCGGAAAAGCCGTAGATCGCGTACTCGTCGCGGATCGCCTCGAGGGCTTCGCACATGAGCAGAAGCCCTTCCTTTTCGATGTCCATGATCCGCTTGCGACCGTCGATCTTTCGGTCGGTTGAGCTCGACATGTCGATCAGGAAGGCGGTCGTGACGTCACGATCCTTCTTGTCGCGCTTGATGTAGACGCGCTCGGTTGGCGTGATCCTGGCGCGCCGGTCGACGACGTGCTCGACGAGCCCGTCGAGATCGAGATCGTCGCCTTCGGCTTGGAAGCGCATCTTGCGCAGACGCTCCGGGCGCATGAGCTGGAAGTTGCGTCGAATCTGGGTGACGATGCTGCCGAACTCGTGAAAGGTCGCCGCGACAAACGCTTCCTGGGTCCGAGTTGCGCGCTGCTCGCGAAGCGTGCACCACGAGGGTCGGTAGTCCTCGATGCGGTGATCCCACTCGTCGTAGTGGAAGACCTGCTCACCGAGGTCTTCCTCGGGTTCCTCGCCTGGTTGGGCGATCGCTGGGCCCACCCCTTCAGGGGTCTCACCGCCGCCCTGTGATTCCTCCGGGGCGTCTGAGTCGGAGCCAACCCCCGGAGCGTCTTGATCTTCGGCCGAGTCACCGCGAGAGGCTTGATCGCCCTCCTGGGACTGACCGTCCGGGCTTGTCTGACCAGCCTCCATCTGCTTGTCGGACGCCTCGTCAGCGCCGGCGGGATCTGGGCCCTCGCGCTCAATCTCACGATCGCCCGGGGTGGTTGACTCGGGAAGGTCGGGGCGACGCATCAACTCCTCGAGCACCGGCGTCATAAACGGCGGCATCTCCACCTGCTGGTATTCGGTGATCCCCGAGCTCTGCTGCTCGAGACCATCGGAGCGGTCCTCGTCAGGGCGATCTGACCCGCCCTCCTGTGGCGGCGGGTCGTCAGAGTCGCCTGAGCGTTCATTGTCACGGCGGCGGGAGACGTAGTCATCGAGGAGTTCGTAGAGTCGGGCGGTGATCTGTGCAGAGTCGGCGACGGTGCGCTCTGGCGCGGCGACCTCTTCGAGCAACGTGATGGCCTCAGCCACCTGCTCGCGTGCCTGCGGTGCAAGCTCGTCTGGGTCGAGCGCGGCGCCGAGGGCGTGACGAACGAGCGCCTCCACCATCGACGGGATCTCCGGGAGTTCTGAAAGCGGAGCGCGGCGTTCGAGGGTCGCCTCGCTGACAAGCTGCATGTCCTTGCAGATGCCGGGGTAGCTGGTTCGAAGAAGCGCGTCGACCCGGTAGCCCTCGACAATCGTAAAGAGGTCCATCGCGAGCTTCGGGTACGGAAAGAGTGCGTAGAAGCGCGCAAGCTCCGACTGCGGGGCGCGAGTGGTCACGCGGCCTCCCCGTAGCGGGCGCCGAGGCGTGCCACGGTCTCGTCGAGGTCGCCAAGTGACAGGTGGTAGGTGCCAAACTCGATGCGGCCAGCTCCCTGGGCGGTCGCCACCTTGTAGGCCCGAAAGTTCGAGTCGTCATCTTCGAAGAAGCGCATCTCCGGGGGCAAGATGATGTGCTCGGCGTTTGCCACGTCGACGGCCTGCATTTCGTTTGCGGCGCGGATTGCGACGTCCTCACCACACAGCGCTGTGGCAAAGAGTTTGAGCACGCGTGCCACTTGTTTGAGCGAAAGCCCGTCTTTGAGCTCATCGAGGACCTGCAGGGCATGCTTGGAGCCGAGACGGAAGTAGCCGCGCCCGACCTCGCGGTTTCGTTCGAGCTGTTCCAAACCGCGACGGACCCACTCGGTTGCTCCCTCTGGCGAGACCCGCTCGCCGTTCAGGAGATCAAGCAGGGTGTCGGCGGCCTCAAGGGACGCCTCGGGATCTGCGGCCGCGACTTGGCGGACCTGCTCGAGGTAGGTCGGGCGGTAGCGGGGGCGAAGGCGCGCGAGAATCGGCGGGAGCGCTGCGGCCAGCTCGACCGCATGCTTTCGGCGCTTCTCGTCGCGTCGGTCGCGGGCAGAGAGGGCTGAGCGCAGCTCCTGGGCACGCTTGACCTTCGGTTCCATCTCACGGATCTCCGCTTCGAGTCGGTCGAGCTCAGCGGCGAGGCCGATCGTCTCGACGTCCTCGGGCGGGGGCTTTGTCGCAGCGCTGATGATGTCCACATAGGACGGGGCGAGGCGCTCATCGGGGGCGTCGTAGAGATCGGGGAGCTGTTTTGCGATCTCGACGCCGCTCTTCCAGCCACCCTGGATGCGGGCGACCGCACGGACATCGGCCAGATACCGGTCGACGACATCTGGTTCGTGCTCGGCGAGCAGCCGCGGAAGCTGGCGGGCAACCTCAACGCCGAGCTGGTACTTCAGATCGGAGATCTCCTCGACCATTCGCAGGTACGCCTGGCGCTTCTCATCGGGAACCGCGGCGAGCATCTCGCGAGCGACATACATCCCGACATTTCCCACGGCAGGGCCGATGGTCATCTCGATCTCCCTGACGCTCGTTCGGGTTCGGCGCGACCTAGAACTGCGTGCTGACGATCTCGAGAATCGAGCGCTGCATCTCGATGTCATCGGTGATCGGCTTGCAGATCGTGGCCTCGGCGGCGATGAGTGGCTCGACTCCTCCGTGGATGAGCTGACCGGCATAGACCAGAAGCCGCGTCGAGACGCCCTCTTCGAGCCCATGGGTGCGGAGGTTTCGGACCTTCTCGGCGATCTTCACGAGCTTGGCGGCGGTTGCGGGGTCGACACCAGACTCGGTCGTGAGGATGGTCTCTTCCATGTCTGCGGGCGGATAGTCGAACTCGAGGGCAACGAAACGCTGCTTGGTGGAGTGCTTGAGGTCTTTCAGCACAGACTGGTAGCCCGGGTTGTAGCTGATGACCAGCTGAAAGCCGTCGGGGGCCGCAACCACCTCACCTTTCTTTTCGATCGGCAGGATGCGCCGGTCATCGGTGAGGGGGTGGATCACCACGGTCGTGTCCTTACGCGCTTCGACCACCTCGTCGAGATAGGCGATACCGCCGGCTTTGACCGCGATGGTGAGTGGCCCGTCCTGCCACACGGTCTCGTCTCCGCGGAGCGTGTACTTGCCAACGAGATCCGAGGCGGTGAGGTCCTCATGGCAGCCAACGGTCACGAGCATGCGATCGAGTCGCCACGCCATGTGCTCGACAAAGCGCGTCTTGCCGCACCCCGTCGGCCCCTTCAACATCACCGGAAGCTTCGCGTGATGGGCGGCCTCGAAGAGCTCGATTTCGTTACCGAGCGGGAGGTAGTACGGCTCCTTGGTGATACGGAAGTCCTGGATCCGCTGGCTTTCAACCGCCATGGGGCTCCTTGTCAGGTCGCGTGGGCCGGTCCATGTTTTGGGACCGCGAGTCTAGTGAAGCGGGGAGCTGGTTCAGTCTGAGGTGGGGCTGTCCTCTTCGGGGTGCAGCGGCCAAATCGGCGGGAGATCGACGTCAAACTCCCCGTCATCTGCGGCGTGCTCGGCGTACCACGCGCGAAAGTTCGGGATCGTGAAGCCAAGGACTTGCTGTGTCTCCGGGTCGACGCGCACGAGAACCCCGCGCTCTGGGTCGTGCACGGTCGCCGCCGGTGTGAGTGGACCGTAGGAGCAATGGAAGGTGTCGGTTGCCTCATCGAAGTGGGTGAGGGTCTCGGCGGCGACCCGCATCGCGTTCTCTTCCGCAAACGACGGGCGCTCGGCTCCAGCATCGGGCGGGGGTGTGTCGTTCACGGATGTGTCCCTTCGTGCGATGTCAATGGCTTGGCGCTGGGCGGACGAAGCCCTCTTGTAGAGTAATCGTTCGACCCTGTCGGGTGCCGACCACAAGGAGTGCAAACGACCCATGCGCGCGATCGACGCAACCCTCGCAGTCCTGAAGCGCGCCGGCGTTGATGCGATCTTCGGGATTCCGGGAGGACCGGTCATCCCGCTCTTTGATGCACTTCACGATGACCCCGATATCCGGATCTTCTTGACCCGTCACGAGCAAGGCGCCGGTCACATGGCTGAGGGATACGCGAAGGCCACGGGCCGTATCGGGGTGTGCACCGCAACCTCCGGTCCGGGTGCGACAAATCTCGTCACCCCGATCGCCGACGCCTACATGGACTCGGTGCCACTGCTTGCCCTGACCGGGCAGGTCGGCGCCGCCCGTGTCGGGACCGATGCGTTCCAGGAAGCCGACATCGTCGGCATCACGCTGCCGATCGTGAAGCACTCCTACCTCATCAAAGAGGCCGCTGATCTCCCCGAGGCCCTTACCGACGCGATTCACGTCGCGACCACGGGTCGCCCCGGTCCGGTGCTCGTCGATGTTTGCGTCGACCAGTGGCATCGAGAAGTCGAAGATTTCGTCGGTCCAGTGTCCATTCCCGGCTACTCACCGCCAACCGGCTCTGGGCATCCGCGTCAGCTCGCCGCTGCTGCGCGAGCGATCGCGCAGGCCAAACGCCCGGTGATCTACGCCGGCGGCGGGATCATCCACGGCGGGGCATCGGAGGCGCTCACTCGCCTTGCCGAGGTGACCGAGGTTCCGGTCAACACAACCCTCATGGGCCTCGGTGGCTTCCCGGGAACCCACCCGCTTTTCGTCGGAATGCCTGGAATGCACGGCATCGCCGCTTCGACCTACGCGTTCCAGGAATCCGATGTGATCCTCGCAGTCGGGGTGCGCTTTGACGAGCGGGTCCTCTCGACGGTGATGCGCGAGTGGGCGCCGAACGCGAAGATCATCCACATCGACGTCGACCCGGCCGAGATCTCGAAAAACCGCGCGGCCCACATCGGAATCGCCGGAGAAGCCGCACCGGCACTTGATGCGCTCGCCGCCGCCTACCGGGACCTTCCTGAGCGCCACAACCCTGCAGACCGCAGCACGTGGATGGCACAAATTGCCAAGTGGAAGACCGACTTCCCCTACTACGTTGACGAAGGCCCGCCCGACCAGATCCAGCCCCAGAGCGTTATCCAGGCGATCTACCGCATCACCCGCGGCGGCGCGATCATCTGCACCGAGGTCGGTCAGCATCAAATGTGGGCTGCCCAGCACTACATCTTCGACCGACCACGGCGCTGGCTTACATCCGGTGGACTTGGGACGATGGGCTTTGGCCTGCCTGCCGCGATCGGCGCGCAGATCGCCCTGCCCGATGAGCTCGTCATCGATGTCGCTGGCGACGGATCCTTTGAGATGACCCTCCAGGAACTCTCGACGATTCAGATGTACAACCTGCCGGTCAAGATCGTGATCTTGAATAACGGCTACCTCGGGATGGTCCGCCAGTGGCAGGAACTCTTCTGGGATGGTCGCTACTCAGGCACGAGTTACGACGCGTTCCAGCCGAGCTTTGCGAAGGTCGCCGAGGCATACGGGATCCCAGGAACGACCGTCACCAACGCAAGCGACCTCGACGATGCCCTTCGGGCCGCGTTTGCCGTCGACGGTCCAGCACTCGTCGACGTGCACACAAACCCTATGGCCAAGGTCTTCCCGATGGTGCCCCAGGGCAAGGGCCCCGGAGCGGTACTCGTCCGGGACCCGCAGGCAGCTCCGGCTTAGTAGAACTCGGCGATCCGCACGCCGGACTTTGCCATCTCGGCGTCCATGTCCATTTCTTCGGCGAGCGGCGCAGGCACCTTCGCCGGGAGCGTGACGGCAAACTCGCCGTTTTCGTCGACATGGGTCTGGTAGTACGCGGTGAAGTTCGCGATCGTAAAGCCGAGCACGTCGTGGCTGTCGGGGTCGAAGTAGATCGTGATCCCGTCAGCTCCGGTCACCGCCGACGCGTTGTCGTGCCCGCGGTAGATCCGGCGGTAGGTGTCAGTTGACGGGTCGTAATGGGGATCTTTTTCTTCGGCCACCCGTGCGCTCCTCGAACGTCGTGCTTGCAAGTGAAACTCTGCGCTACACGCTACCAGCGCGACTGAAATCGGGGGACGGGACATGACCGCAGACACCGAGGGGCTTGCCGAACGTCTCGAGACGTGGATGGCCGGGCACCGCGAGGCACTCGACGAGCTGATGCGCTCAGAGGGGTCGCGGGCCCTGCATGAGGAGTTCATCCTCGCTGAAGGGGGGATCCTCCCGGACCCCGCCCAGCGCATCGAACGCGCCCGCTCGGCGAGCATCCGAGCTTGGCTACGGCACCTTGCGTGCGGGCTGTCGGCGGAGCGTGGCGACACGACTCTCGCCGAACGCATTGAGGCACGCTTTGTCCCGGAGCGCCTCGAGCAGCTCGTCCTTGAAGAGGCGGCCATCACCGAGCGGCGCGGGCGAAGCGACCCGAAGACCGATGCGCGCCGCGAGCAACTCGTTGCCTGGATGCGGATTTTCGGCGAAGGAGTGGGGGAGGAGCTCGCACTTCCCGGGGGTGGTCCAGGAACCGGCAAACGTGTTGCCGAGTGGTGGCGCGCCAATGAACAGGTTGCCCGTGATGTTGCCGCAAACGCCGAGGCGACCTGGACTGCGCCGACCGGTGATGCACAGGACGGGAATCCCTACGGTCGCGTCCCCGACCGTGAACGTGTCCAGGAAGCGGCGCTTGTCTGGGGGCATGTCCGGGCGCTCATTGAAAGTCTTGAGGTCGTGATTGGGGACACACCGCCCGCCACGCCTCATTGACCGGCCCTTGCGGGCGTTGGTAGCGTTCCCCGGCTGGCTCGGCGGCGCCGACCGGGCCTGATGGTGGCCCCGTACGCGCACTGCGACCCCTCGTGGGCGTGGACGTGCGCCGGGTAGGCGCTCCTGAGATCTCCAAATACCGCGGAGGAGAGTGCATGGCCGAAGGTACCCCCGACGTCCGCGAGGCGCGTCGCATGCTCAAAAAGGGCATCGTCATCGCCGGTGTGGGCGAGACCGACCAGGGCGTCATCTCTGATCGAGGCTCGTTCCAGCTGCTCGCTGAAGTCACACGCCTGACCCTCGACGACGCCGGGGTCACCCTGGCAGACGTCGACGGCATGGTCACCGCGTTCTCGTTTGTCGAGTCGACGCTGATGCACGCCACCACCTTCAGCGACTACCTGGGCTTTCACCCGGGGTACTTTGCGTCAGTCGCAGTCGGTGGAGCCACGGCACCGCTCATGGCGATCCAGGCCGCGATGGCGATCGACGCGGGCCTTGCCGAGTGCGTGCTGTGCGTGCGCGGCGACAACACTCGCTCCGGGATCAGCTCCTCAGGGATGATCGCGATGGCCCGCGAGATGAGCCACGGTGCGTACGAGGCCCCGTACGGCCTCACTACGATCGGCGGATACGGGCTCCTGGCCCAGCGCTACATGCACGAGCACAATGTTCCCCAGGAGGCGCTCGCCGCGGTCGTCGCGACCCAGTCCGAGCACGGGGCGCTCAAGTGGAACGCGATGCTGAAGAACGTCGTGACCGTCGATGACGTCATGGCAGATCGCTGGATCGCGACACCGTTCCATGCGATGGACTGCTCGCTCGTCTCCGACGGCGCGGCCGCGTTCCTTGTCACCACCGAGGCCCGCGCGAAGGACATGAAGAAGAAGCCCGTCTACATCACCGGAATCGGCGAGGGCTACTCGCACCAGTACATCAGCTCGGCCGAGTCCGTCGACTCGGTCCGCCAAGGCCTTGGCCGTGCCGGACGTCGAGCGATGGAGGTTGCCGGGGTTACCCCGCAGGACCTCGACGTCGCCGAGATCTACGACTCGTTCTCGTTCACACCGCTGATCGCCCTTGAAGGCTTCGGTGTGTGTGGACCCGGAGAGGCTGGGGACTTCGTCCTCGAAGGCCACGCCAAGCTCGGCGGCAAGCTTCCGATGAACACCCATGGTGGGCTGATCCGTCAGGCCCACCTTGGCGCAATGCACCACATCGTCGAAGCGGTCTTGCAGCTTCGCGGCGAGGCCGACGACACCGCTCGCGGTGGAGGAAACCACCAGGTGCCTGACGCCAAGCTCGCCATCTCGAACGGCTCCGGCGGGATTCTCGCCGCGACAAGCGCCTTGGTGCTGTCGTCTGAGCCCCCGTCCGCCGCGTAGGCAGGAGACCTCAAATTGACTGAACTCGCTCCCTACACCAAGCCGCTCCCCGACATGCGCCCCGAAGGCAACGCCTTCTGGGCGGGCACGAAGGAGCACAAGCTCCTCCTTCCGGCCGGCGGAGACGGCAAGCCATTCTGGTACCCGCGGGCCTACACGCCCGGCACACTTGAGCCCATCAGCTGGGTTGAGAGTAAGGGCACCGGAACGGTCTACACCTACTCGACCCACTTCATCGGGCCGAGCAAGGCCTACAAGGGCGACCCGCCCCACACCGTTGCGCTTGTCGATCTCGACGAGGGTGGCGTCCGGATGATGACCGTCCTTGTCAGCGACGAGGAGGGCTACCCATCGCTTGCACCCGAGAAGGTCACGATCGGGATGCGTGTGAAGGTCGTCTTTCACGACGTGACCGACGAGATCACCCTGCCGAAGTTCGCACCGGCCGAGTAAGAGGAGCACGAGACGATGGGCGATTGGAGCGACTGGTACATGAAAGAGGACCCCACCAAGTGGGTCCTCGCAGAGATTTTGACGCGTCGCGCCACCGAGCATCCCGACCGGGATCTCTTGAAGTTTGGCGCAAACCCCTGGATTAGCTACGGGCAGATCAACGCGGATGCCAACCGGATCGCAAACGCGCTGCTCGCGCGTGGCGTCCAAAAGGGCGAATCGGTCTCGGTCATGCTTCCCAACTGCGCGGAGTTCCTGCCGGTGTGGTTTGGGATCCTGAAGGCCGGCGCGGTGATGAGTTCAATCAACACCGCCTATAAGGGCGATTTCTTGGCCCACACCATCAACCTGGTGCAGTCCAAGAAGCTGATCATCGCCACCGAGTACCTCGACAAGTACGACACGGTCGAGAGTCGCCTCGGCAACCTCGAGCACGTGATCGTCATGGATCAAGTCGGCAAAGAGGGCCCCGCGCCCAAGAAGCACTCCGAGACGCTCGAGGCGCTCATGAGCGCTCCGGACTCAGAGCCGGGCCTTGAATACTCGTGGACCGACGATGCTCGTATCATGTTCACCTCCGGCACGACGGGGCTTTCGAAGGGTGTCATCAAGCAGAACGCTGCCGACTACTTCTCTGCCCGAGGCCTGCTCGAGGGCCTTCGGATCATGGCCGGTAAAGACACCGTCGATGAGATGTCTGATGAGACGTTCTTCTCGTGCCTGCCGCTCTTTCACTCGAACGCCCAGGTCCTCTCGGCATACCCAGCGCTTGTCGCCGGTGCCCGGGTCGCCTACGTCGAGCGGTTCTCATCGAGCCAGTTCTGGCAGCAGGTCATCGCTGCCGAGGCGACGATCTTCAACTCGATCGGCGCGGTCAGCTACTTCATCAACAACATCGAGCCGTCCGAGCGAGACCGGGGTCACAAGGTCCACACGGTCTTTGCCGCACCCGCTCCCAAGGACATCTACACGCAGTTCGAAGAGCGCTTTGGGGTCCGTTTCATTGAAGGGTACGGCCTGACCGAAACCGGTATGGCCACCTACATGGACCCGACCCGACCGGCGATTCCCGGCTCGATGGGCAAGGCAAACCCCGGGTATGAGGTCACGATTGTCCAGCCCGGCACGGACTGGCCACTCCCACCGAACACCCCCGGCGAGATCGTCGTCGACATGAAGATCCCAAACATCGTCATGCGCGCCTACTACGGCATGCCGGAAAAGACCGCTGAGGACTTCCGCAACTTGAAGCTCCACACCGGCGACCTCGGACGCATGGACGAGGACGGGTACTTCTACTTCATGGACCGCGTCAAGGACTACATCCGCCGGCGCGGTGAGAACGTCTCCTCCATGGAGGTTGAGCGCCAGGTCGGAAATCACCCGCAGATCAGGGAAGCCGCAGCGATCGGCGTTAAAGCCGACGAAGGTGCCTCGTCTGAGGACGAGATCATGATCGTCTGCATCCCTGAGGGAGAGGCACCGGATCCGGTCGAGCTGACCCATTGGCTTGCCAAGGAGATGCCCTACTTCATGGTGCCGCGCTACATCCGGTTCGTCTCAGAACTGCCAAAGACCCCGACCGAGCGCGTCCAGAAGGTGAAGCTCCGTGACGAGGGCATCACCCCGGACACGTTTGACCGCGACGCCGCCGGCATCAAGATCGCGCGGTAGTGAGAGGATCACTCGATGGCTGATCTCCTGAGCTACGGGGCGTACCTGCCTCGCTACCGGACGCCCCTCGGGGAGGTCGCCAGCTTTTTCGGGGTGCCGGGACGGCCGAGGGCAAAAACCCTCGCCACCCCGGCCCTCGACGAAGATCCGCTCACGATGGCCTTCGAGGCGGCACGGGAGGCGCTTGGGGGTCGAACCGATCCGCAAGCGCTCATCAGCCTGTCCCTGTCAGCGCCCTTTGGGCTTCGCAAGATGTCGGCGACGCTCGCTCGTGCGCTTGATCTTCGCGACGACATCGTGCCCTACGACCTTGCCGGACACCCTGGGAGTCTGCTCGACGCGTTCGCGGTCGCGGCGGGACTTGCAAGGGGCAAACGCCCGGTGCTCGTCGTGGTCGCAGATCACCAGGTGAGCTACGAGCAGCGCGTCTGCGACACGCTCTGTGCCGGTGGCGCCGCCGCATTTCTTGTCGGCGCCAAAGACGGCTTTGCGACCCTCGGGGCGCAGGCCCGCGCGTCGAACGAGGTCTATGACGTATGGACGCTCGGTCGTGAGCCTGAGGCGCGCTACCGTCTGGAGGTCCTCTCAGACGCCTACGCGAAGGCAACCGCCGCAATCGGTGTCCTGGAGAAGGCAACCGAGGTTGCCACCTCAAGCTATGTGGCCGTTGCGCCGAGCCAGCCGCATCCCCAGACCCTTCGCGCGCTCGGGAAGGCCGGCGTGAGCGCCGAGCAAGTTGAAAAGACGAGCTTTGTTGGCGAGATCGGAAACCTTGGTTGCGCCTCGGTGGGTCTTGCGCTCACCCTCGGCCTCGACACGGCCAGCGAGGGGGATCGCGTCCTTGCGTTCGGCTACGGGGCAGGGGAGGGCATCGCGCAAGGACTCGAGCTGAAGTCCGACCCGCCAGCGATCGGCGCGGCAGGTCGCATCGCTGGGGAACCTCTCCCACTCGGAACGTACTACCGTTGGACACGCGGCCGTCAGGCCGAGCCCCACTAACCCCGCAAAGGTTTAGGAGAGCGTCATGAACATGCGCGTCGGGGTCCTCGGTATCGGGAAGACCCTTCACAAGATCCACCACGACAAGTCCCTGCGGGCGCTCGCCGTCGACGCTGGCCGTCTCGCAATGGACGACGCAGGTGTCGGGCCCCGAGACATCGAGGCGTTCTACCTCGGAAACGCCGGCTCGACCGGGTTCTGTTACGAGAACTCCGTCGGCCTCATGTGCGCTGACCATCTCGGCCTTGTGCCCGCTCCAGCGATGCGCGTCGAGGCGGCCTGCGGTACGGGTGCCTGGGCACTGCACCTCGGGTGCGTCGCGATCCTCTCAGGGCTCTACGACACCGTCATGGTGATGGGCGCAGAGAAGATGAACGACCTTGCGACCGTCGAGGGCACCTCAGTCATCGCCCAAGCCGCAGACTCCAAAGAGGAGTACTTCTCCGGGCTGACCTTCCCGTCCGGGGTGGCGCTCACCGCCCGCAAATACATGCAGGTCTACGGCTGCACCGAAGAGGACCTCGCGCACACCTCGGTCAAGAACCACTATTACGGCGCTCGCAATCCCTGGGCTCATCTGCGCTTTGAGTGTGACGTCCAGGGTGTCATGAACTCCCCGAAGGTCGCCGACCCGTTGAAGCTCTTCGAAGTCTGTCCCATGACCGACGCGGCATCGGCGCTCGTGCTCTGTCGCGAGGACATCCTGCGCGACCAGCCCGACAAATCACAGGTCTATGTGACGGCTACCTCGATGGGATCGGGTACCTGGTACGCCGCTTCGGACACCCTCGATGATGCCTACGACCTGCTCGCGCGTCCGGCCGCGAAGGCCTACGCCATGGCGGGGCTTACCTCGAAGGACATGGACGTCGCCGAGATCTACAACAGCTTTGCGATCCAGGAACCGCTCGGTGTTGAGTCACTCGGTTTCAAGAAACAGGGCGAAGGCTGGAAGGGTGCAGTCGATGGCTCGACTTGGATTGACGGGCCAACCGCGGTGAACCTCTCGGGTGGACTCCTCTGCAAGGGACACCCGCTCGGGGCCACCGGAACAAGCCAAGCCGTCGATGTCGTCGAGCAGCTTCGGGGCACTGCCCCCAAAGACATCCAGCGTAAAGACGCCGAAATCGGGATCAGCGCTTGCCGTGGGGGACCGGGAGCGGTCGCCGCGATCCACATCTACCAGCGCCTGGAAGGCTGAGCCTGTGACCGTTTCCGCGATCGAGTTCTCACGTCTCGGGCCGCCCAAACTCGTCATCTACGCGATGCGCTGCACGACCTGCAAGCACCTGCACCCCTGGTGGGAGCAGTACACCTGCGACAAGTGCAAAGGGCGCGAACTCGTCGTCGAAAAGCTCAAGGGCACCGGCGAGCTGACGAACTACACCGTCGTCTACTACCCACCCCGGGATTTCCTGGGGCAGGAGCCGTACGTGGTCGGCCACATCACCATGGATGAGGGAGTAATCCTCCCGGCACCGGTCGTCGATGTGCCCGCAGACCAAGTCGAGGTCGGTACCCGTGTCCGCGCGACCCTTCGCCGGATGAAACTCGGCCACGAAGGCGACATTTACTACTCCCAGAAGTTCGTCGTCGACACCGAGTAACGCGAGACAGGACCTGCCAGCCACGGTGGCTGGCCAGCGCGAGCCCTCCCCGTAGGGAGCGGCTCCTCCTGTCCGATCGGGTAGACCCTGGCAGTCCACCCCGGTCGAGGTCTGGTCCTCGGATGGTGTCCTCACGCACTTCGCGTGAGCTATCAATTTGTCAGCTGTCCAAGAACCACGACGAAACCGTCAGAGAAGGGACTCTCAACGCATGAATCGTCGGCACGCACGGCGTTCCAAGAAGCTTGTCATCACGTTCGCAGCGACCTGTGCGATGTTCTCGAGCGTCGCGATCGCAAGCGCCCACAAACTGGGCAACCTGGTCTGGAAGGACATCAACAACAACGGTGTGGTCGACAGCGGTGAGCCAGGCATTCCTGGTGTCCGTGTCGAGCTCCGCTCGACGGACTCGAGTGCACTGCTTCGCGTCCTTGAGACCGACGCCAACGGCAACTACATGTTCTGGGGACTCACCGGCAAGGACTACCTGGTCTCGATCCCGACAAAGGATCAACCGTTCAACAACTGCCAGAGCTCCACCGGGACGGTGGGCTCGGCGAGCGGTCTCTACGAGCCGGCTCCAGACCCAAACGACAAGACCAAAGACAACGACGACAACGGGCAGCTCAGCGCGGACGGATCCGCATTTGTGACCTCGAAACCGGTTGTGCTTCGGCCTGTGCCCGCTGACATGCAGGTCAACGAGACCGTCGATTTCGGGATCTTCTGCGCCGCCGGCCTCGGCGACTACGTCTGGGAAGACACAAACGCCAACGGGCAGCAGGACGCGGGCGAGCCGGCGATTCCGGACGTGAACGTGACCCTGCTCGACGCGGCCAGCCAGCCGGTTTCGACGACCAAGACGAATGGCGCCGGCCTCTACGTCTTCGACTACCTCCCGCCGGGGACCTACTCGGTCAAGTTCGACGCCCCCTCCGGAATGATCCCGACCCCGGTCGTCGGTGACATCAACCAGGAAAAGAACTCCGACGCCGACGCGACGACCGGGCGCACCGCCCAGGTCGCACTCGTCGAAGGGGAGTTCAACGGTCGCATCGACGCCGGATATCGTCGTCAGCTCCTCGCTCTGGGTGACATGGTGTGGCGCGACGACAACGACAACGGCCTTGCTGAGGCTACCGAGCCCGGGATCGCCGATGTGCGCGTCACCCTCCGTAACGCAGCCGGTACCGACCTCGCGACCATGACGACCAACTCGGCGGGCCGCTACCTTTTCACCGGACTCAACCCGGGCGACTACACGGTGTGTATCGCCGCGAACCAGCTCGCAACCGGTGGCTCGCTTGCTGGGATGCGCAGCTCCTCGGGCAGTGGTGGTATGGCGGTGACGGGCCTCTACGAGCCCGCGCCCGCAGCCAATAGCGACAAGGATTCAGACGACAACGGAACCCTCCAGGCCGCGTGCGTGGTCTCGTCGACGGTGACCCTTACCGGGGGCAGCGAGCCGACCGGCGAGTCCGAGACGATTGGGATCGCCGACGCCACCGCCGATTCCTGGAAGAACACGACGATCGACTTCGGCTTCTTCAAGATCCCAACGCCTTCGGTCACACCGCCACCGGTCCTACCGCCGACGGTGAACGTCATCGGCACACCCAAGCCCCAGGCGGCAAAGCTCGTGATCACAAAGACCGGCCCAGCGCGCGTGCGTGCGGGGCATGTCGCCAGCTACGTCATCACCGTCAAAAACCCGACCAAGACCCCCGCCTCAGGTGTGGTCGTCCGGGACATCCTCCCCGCTGGGATGAGCGTCGTGCTCAACCAGAAGGCGAAGGGTCTCAAGGCGGTCTTCAAGTCAGGACGGGTCACATGGACGCTTGGGACGATCGCGCCTGGCGCGACGCGAACGGTTCGCGTGAGCGTCCGAATCGGTGACAACGTCAAGGGCATCCTCGACAACGTCGCGACGGTGAACGCTGCAAACATCACCGGCACCGCTCGCTCAGTGGCAGCCACTCGCGTCACGCCGATCCCACCTGCAACGCCGAAGGTCGCCGGCTAGCAAACCGAACACGAGGTCTGAAGGAGCCAGCGGGGGGTGTCGACCAGGGCGGTTGGCACCCCCGTTGTCGTTGCGACTAGGGTTCGCGCTCAGTGAACGCAAAGCTGATCTCACTCCTGTCGGTCGCCGCGTTTGTGATCTACGCCCTCTCGGGTGTCGGTCACCCAGGCTGAGATTGGCGCGACTGGCTAGGAGTGGTGTGTCTCGGGTGGGTGTATCTGTCGCGGTGCGAGCAGGTCGGCAAGAGCGGTCAAGGTCGTCGCACTCGATCCTCGAGCAATGATCTCGGCGTAGCGATCGTATTGAGTGTGAATGTCGCCGACCATGGCAAGCGGCATTCCGCGCGTCAGCGGCACCGATGGCAGGAGTGACATCGGCACCGTGCGAAGCTCCGAGTCCACCACGAGAAAGCAGTCCGCGTGCGCGGCGAGGTCCCAGGCGCGCGTCACCGCATCAGCGATGAGCGGTTCACCCCAGAGCGTCCCCGCCGGGCGAAGCGGGAACCCGCAACCGGGAGCGGTGCATCTCGGCACGCCGTCGGCGTCGGCAGCGATCATCGCCTCACCCTCAGGGAGCCCGTAGCGCTCACCACAGCGTCCGCAGCGCATGATCGTAACGGTGCCGTGGACCTCTACGATTTCAGCATCTGCGTGAGTCGCTGCCCGACGATGAAGGCGGTCCACTGCTTGGGTGACGATCGTCGTGACGAGCCCCGCAGCGTGAAGTCGGGCGAGCGCGTCGTGCGCTGGTCCCGGAGCGCGCGCGGCAATCTTCAGCGCCTGAGGGTAGTAGTACGCCCAAAAATCGGTCGGGTTGGTCAGGAGCGCCTCAAGGCTTGCTCGGTCCGCCCATTCGCCTCGACCGCTGGTCTCCTCTTGCCCGGCCGGACCACCGATTTGTAGTCCGGTCAAGACGACCACATGCCGCGACCTGGCGATCAGCATCGCGAGCGATTCGAGAGCAGTCGTCTCAGACACCGCCCGCGACCCTACATCGCCTCGACGGCGGTGATCTCGCACCCTTCGGCCCTCGCGGGCGCAAGTCCCTGCAGAGACTTCATGCCGACGGTGAGCGTCCAGATCGACGCGGCCCCGGCAGCGAGCGACAACGCGCCGAGCGCGACGGTAAGGCTCGTGAGATCGGCAAGCACACCGACCGCGAGAAGCGGCAGCGAGAACCCGCCGAGGTAGCAGGCGACCAGGTACGCGGAGATGAGCTTGCCGCGCTCGGCAAGCGGGGCAATCTGGGTGCACAGGTCAAGGCCACCCTTGAATACCAAACCGCAGGCGGCGCCGGTGAGCGAGACAGAGACCAGCGCCAGCACAACCGAGCCGGTCGGCGCGGCGGCGACGATCCCCACCGAGGTGATGCTCGCGCCGATTGTCCCCCAAGCGATCGCCCGGGCCGGCAAAATCGTGGGTGCCAGGAGTTGGCTGACGGCGCCAGAGACGAGGACGAGGAAACCGGCCGCTCCGACGAGTGCGTAGTTGTGCTCGTGGAGTGTTTTCACCACAAACACCGGGACGAGTGAGAGCGAAACGCCGTCAAAGAGCGAGAAGATCATCCCCGACGGTACGAGGACTCGCCAAAAAACCGACCGCTCGGCACGGGGAACCTCGAGGCGCAGAGTCAACGGTCTGCGTGACCGGTCGGTGACGGTCTCGGGGAGCCCGATGATCAGGATGACCGCGAGCGCCAAGGCGACGAGGTGCCCCCGAAACGGCAGTGATAAGCGGATGTCGGGGTCGGCGTACTGGGCGATCAATCCTCCGATCCCTGGACCGCTCCCGAGGCCGAAACGGATCGACATCGATCCGAGGGTTGAGGCGAATTGACGCTTCGGTGGCGCAGCCGCATCGACAAGGAAGGCGGTACAGGTTCCAAAGAACGCACCGGTTGCAAGGCCCTGGATTGCCCTGCAGATCAAGAGACCGGCAAGATCCGGCTCGGTCGTCAGCGCGGCCTGCGCGACGGCCAGAGCACCGACGGCGGCGAGGAGCACACGCTTTCTCCCGATCTGATCGGAGAGCTGGCCGAGGCTCAGCATGGACGGGACAAGCGTCAGGACATAGCACCCCAGAAAGAGGGTGACGACCGTGTCATTGAAGCCGAGGCGTTCTTGGTAGAGGGGAATAAGCGGAGTGATGAGGCTCGTCCCGAGGGCAAAGAGCACGAGCACCGACCACGTCCGCCACAGTCGACTCATCTGGCCTGTCGATCTGCGACGAGCACGTGACACTCCCAGCGTCCGCGCCGCGCCGCGCCAGATCTGCGAAGGCCGAGACGAGCGTAGGCCGCAAGTACCGGACCGGACTCACCCGCACGTAGGCCTGAGATCAGTGCGGCGCGAGGGACGCGGCGAGCGAGCGCCGTGACGAGGCTCAGATGAACCACCACCGGGACGTTTGCGAGGATCATCGTCGCGTCGACCCGGTCTATTGTGCGGGCATCGACCCGTGCACACTCGACGGTGAGCTGGGCGGAAAGTCCCGAGTGCGCTGCTGACGCGAGCGTCTGGCGTACGGCTCGCGGGTCGACGTCGATTGCGTGCACACGGCCCTTACCAAGACGTGCCCAGGACAGGCCGAGCAGGCCCGATCCGCACCCGACATCGAGGGCGTCTCCAGGCGGGAGCCGGTGCAGCTTTTCCAGGCACATCATGGTCGTCTCGTGGTCACCGGGACCGAATGCCTCCCCGGCGGTCTGAACGATCTCCGGGATTCCGCACGGGGCGGCGACGTGCGCCGGGCTGCGGCGGTAAATTCCCGCGACCCAGCGAGCGGGAGGATCCGGCCATATGCCGATGGTGGTGTCAGCTAAGGGCAGGAGTGGCAGCGGGCAACGGGATCGAGCGTCAATGACCCTCGCGGCCTCTTGGGCGGCTGCTGGCATGACGATGAGACCGTCGGGATCCCACCGAACCGGTTGAAGTTCTGCAAGCAGCGGAAAGGCCCGCGTGATCGCGGCGCGGCTGGCGCGCACCAGAAGGAGGCTGCTCGGCATGTTAAGGTCGCCGACCGTGGATCTTGACGCCTGCACCGAGATGGCCTTTCGTGCCCACCAAGATATCGCGAGGCTGACACTCGATGAACGCTTGTCGTGTGTCGCGTCGGCAGGGGAACGTTTCAAAGCGCACGTGGACGAGATCGTCGCCCTGGAAGTCGAGGAGCTCGGAATGCCCGTGCGTTTCGCGCGTCGCGAGATGCAAAGCGCTCTCCTGCTGATCGAGTGTCTGCCGGAGTTTGCCGAGGCGATTCGTCCAAGCGATGTGGCGAGTGTTTCTGGAACGACGCGTCTCAGTTGGGAGCCTTACGGGGTCGTCTTTGGCTGGCATGCGGCAAACGCTCCCGTTTGGGTACCGACGCTTGTCGCCGTGTCGGCATTTGCCGCCGGGAACTCCCTCATCTCCCGCCCCTCGCGTCGGGCCCACCGCACGACCACGCGAGTGCTCGAACTCGTGTCGCGCGACTGGCCCACAAATGCCGTGCAGATACTGGACAGCGACGTTGATCCAACGTTGGCCGAGTCGCTTGTCGCCCATCCGGGCGTTCACGCGGTGATTACCCACGCCTCGACGCAAACCTGCAAGCGCCATCTCGCGCGTCTCGGAGCGGCCTACTTGGAGGGTGCGCTCCTTCGACCCTATATCCCGGAGGCATCGGGAAATGACGCGCTTGTCGTACTGGATGGGGCAGACCTCGACCGGGCAGCGTCCGCCATCGCGGTCTCGGCATTCGCAAATGGTGGCCAACTCTGTATGTCGGCCAAGCGGATCATCTGTGAGCAGGGATCCTGGGAGGAGCTCTGCCCACGGCTGGTACGAGCAGTCGACGCCCTGGTGCTCGGTGACCCCGGACACATCCGCACCGATATCGCACCGTTTCCCGAGGGTCCGGCGCGCCGGATGGCACGCGCAATGATGGCTGAGGCGCTGGCGTTCGGCGGGGAGATCATCATCGGCAGGGGAGAGGATGGACCGTTCTTTACCCCGACGATCGTGCGCCTGCCGCCCGAGGCGACCGAGGCCGAGCTGTGGAGCGAGGAGTGTTTCGCACCACTGCGCGGATTGATCGTCGCCGCCGACGCCGATGAAGCCGCGCGTCTTGCCGCGGAGAGTCGCTACGGGCTCGGTGTCGCAGTGTTCGGGCCTCAAGCGGCGGCGCAGCGACTGGTGTCCTCGGTTCGCAGCGCCCGGGTCATGATCAACGCCGACCCGCTCATCCAGGACCCGAACCTCGTTGTCGGCGGTGTGGCCGATAGCGGCATTGCGGGGGCCCGACCGAAGATCGAACAGCTCGTCTTCGCTCGGCGCACTCACCGAGCCTCAGACTAGTCGACAACTCGCTCGAACTGCCGGTTCGAGCGGATCTGCTGACCGCCGAGCAGGCGTTCTGGAAATCTGTGCAAACCCGCGAGTGGGTTCCAGGACTCCTATCAGTAGATGCCACGTATGCCGCGTATGCCACGCCGGTCGATCATTTTGGCGACTACCACGCCAGCGCTTGCCGCTGGGCTCGAGCAATGGCTCGACGGTGGCCGAGTTGGCTGGGAGGTCGCGGCCGTTGCCAGTAGCACCGATGAGCTCCGGGAAGTGGTGCTCGACGAGGGACCGTCGATTGTCATCGCAAGCGCGTGTCTCGATGGGCTCCTCGTTATGGCTGAACTCGCCGATCTCGGCGTGGACGTTCCGCTCCTCGTGCTTGCTGATCTCTCAGATCCAACCTACGAAGTCGACCTGCTCCGGGCTGGCGCCGATGGGGTCATCTCGGTCAAGACGTCCAGGCAGGATCTCCTTCGAGCGGTTGGGGATCTTCTCGATGGTCGGAGCGTCGCATCGACCGGCGCAATCAGGCGGCTGATTGCTGAGCAGCCCTCGCGCCTAGACCTGACCCCCAGGCAGCGCGAGATCATGGGGCTGCTCGCTCGCGGGGCGACGACCGAGGAGATCGCCGATGCACTGGTCGTGACGCAGAGCACCGTCAAGACCCACATTGGTCGTCTTGCGACGCGTTTCGGCCTTTCAGGCCGCGTCGAACTCGCCCGTCAGGCTCCACGCATCCTTGCCGAGGCTGGCGTCGTCCAGGCGACAGAGCTGTCGGCGAATGGGGCGATGAGATGACCCGACCGTCGCACTCCGGTCGACATGAGGTTCAACCACCGGCCGCTACCCGACCCTCGACCTCGTTTGGAACGATCGATGCGCTGCCTGGCCAGGCGCGTTCGTTCACTACGCGAGGAGTAATCACCCGTGAAATCATCACGTCTTGCAGTGCTGGCATCGTTGATGCTGGCAGCCCCGGCGTTTTCGGCGCCAACGGTCGAGCCCTTCCCGAAAACTGGTACCTACCACGGATTGACCGAGCCGTCCGCAGCGCTCACAGATCCCGGTCGTGGGTTGGCCTGCAGCTTGACCGATGGCGCGCTTGCATGCTTCGACTCGCAGGCCGAGGCGACGGCCAGCGACCGTGTCGCTGGCCTGCGAAGTGGCTCCGTGCCGGTGTCGGCGCTCAGTTCGTGCTCCCCGGGGCTGACGGTCTACGTCAACAACAACTACGGAGGATCATCCCTCTCCCTCAACAGCTATCCCGGATGGTTTGGCCTTGGGGGCTTCTCGAACACCGTTTCGTCGTGGTCCACGGGATGCCGGTCGGGCAAACTCGCCGACCTCGCCGGTGGTGGTGGGGCGCAGCGATCGCTGGGGTCCTACAACGGCGAGGGAAACCTTTGGATCTACGGCTACGACGACGTCGCGTCCTCAGCCTATCGAGGGTAGCCCCTAACCTTGCCCTGGTCGACGGCTGCACGGACCGTCGACCAGGGCAGCGCGCCAGTCTCCGGTCTGGTGCGCTAGACATCCAGTCCGTGCCGCCTGCAGACACCACCGGAACTGCGTCTGACCTCTTTCGCGAGCATGTTCGCCGCTACGTCGAAACGGGCGATCACCGGAGCGCAAACGTGATCGCCGAGCGTGCGCTGCGCCTTGCGCTCCCGACGGCGCTTGCGGTGCTCGGCAATCGCAACGACGCAAGCGATGTCGCCCAGGAGGCAGCCGTTCAGGTGCTCCGGCGGGTCGAGGCGCTTCGAAGCATCGAAGCCTTTCCGATGTGGGTTCATCGCATTACCGCAAACCGCGCCTTCCGTCTGTCGTCGCGCAGACGCGTGCGGGCCTCACGTGAAGCGCTCGTCGGGGAATGGGCCGACCAGATCGACGCACTCACGCAGAGTCCCGACGTCGCCGACGTCCTCGACCAGGACATCGAGATGGTCGATCCGGCGATCCGACTTGCGATGCGAGCACTCCCAATGCGCCAGCGCATGGTCGTCGCACTTCGCTACGTCCACGATCTCTCCGACGAGGACATCGCCGACGCGGTCGGCATCCGGGCTGGCACCGTCGGGGCGCTGCTTTCACGTGCCCGGATAACGCTGCGTGAGCATCCGGCCATGGTGGCTTACGGTCGGCGTGAGGGCTACCTCGATGACTGAGCGTGATGACGAGTTCCTGCTGGGGGCGCTTGCCGCCTACCGCTTGGTCGAGCCCCGCCGCGACGAGATCGCGCGTGTTGTTCAAGCCTCAGCGGACGTGCGATGTCGGCCGTGGCGTCGTCTCGTGCCCCGCCTGGCACCCGCGTTTGCGTCGATCGCGCTGATCGTCGCGCTTGCGGTCCCCGAAAGTCGCGGCGCGCTTGCCGCCGGCTTTGACCAAGTGCGTTCATTTCTTGCCGGAGGAGGAACCCCCGGCCGAGCACTTGACGACTCGGAAACGCAGCTGCTCGCGGCGCTCGAGCAGACGACCGAGGGGAGTCCCCGTGTGCTTGCCCGGGCTGGTGACGAGATCCTCACCGCGTATCGCGAGAAGCCCGGCGCCAGGGCGTGCTTCCAGTTTGGTTTGTCGGCGAGCACGTGCTTCGACGTGAACTCCCTTCAGCCGAAGTTCATTGCCGCTCAGGTGGCCCCGCTCCTTGTCACGCCGACTCGTACCGGGGACGCCCAGGTTCTGTGGGGATTGACCGGAGATCGGGTTGCGTCGGTCGAGCTGCGCGACGCCGACGGGACGCTTGGCCAGTCAAGCGTCGGACAAAGTGGATTCATCGCGATCGTGCCGATTGATCGATTGCCAGTCGAGATCGTGGCACGCGATCAGGCAGGGGACGTGATCGCCCGCGGGCCGCTCCCGGCCGACCTGGGATGGAGCCGGCGCTAGGCCAGAACGCGAAGGTGCTGCCAGCGCATAAAGGCTTCGAGGCCCGGCCGACCGAGTTCGCTTCCGAGGCCTGATCCGCGCCATCCGGCGTAGGGGGCGTATGGCACGACAACTCGCCATCCGTTGATGACCACCGTTCCACATTCGATGGCCTGGGCGACCTCGAGGGTTCTGCGCAGGTCCCGGCCGCAGACGTAGCTCACCAAGCCGTAGTCGGGGCGGTTCGCTTCGGCGATTTGTGCGGCGAGATCCGGGAGAGCCATCACCGCGACGATTGGGGTGAAGGGCTCTTCGTCGACAAGACGCACTCCCGGCCTTGCACCGGTGACAAGCGCCGGGGCAAGTCGCCCATCACCGAGATCCTCGCCACCTTCGATGTGTGCGCCACCTGCCCGGGCGTCCTCGAGCAGCATCCGATGACGCGCAAGACCGCGACCTGTCGCCATCGGTCCGAGGCGTACGTCGGCCAGGCGATCCCGAAAGCGGTCGAGGAATGGCCCCTCAAGTGAGGATGGGAGCAGGACGCGGTTCACGCTGTAGCAGGCCTGTCCTGAGTTGGCATAGCCCTGGACGATTGCCACATCGACGGCGGTCTCAAGGTCGGCGTCGTCACAGACCACGAGCGCTCCATGCCCGCCGAGCTCGAGTGTGAGGGCTTTCAGTCGCGGGGCGGCCCAGGATGCGACTTGCTCGGCGACGCGGCGCGACCCGGTAAACGCGACCTTTGCGACCAACGGGTGGGTGCAGAGCGCCTCGCCGAGCATGGGTCCATCTCCGGTAATGCAGGAGACGACGCCAGGTGGAATACCGGCCTGGTCGGCCAGATCCACCAGCATCCAGGCGGCAAGGGGCGCCTCCTGCGCGGGTTTGACGACAACCGTGCACCCGGCCGCGAGTGCCGGCGCGAGCTTCCAGATGACAAGCGCCACCGGAAAGTTCCAGGGTGTGATCGCCGCGACCACGCCGACCGGCGCGGGTCGGATGTGGCTGCCGGTTGTGAGGCTCGCTCCCGGAAGCTGGGCGACCCAGATGCGCTCTGCCTCAGCCGCGAAGTGCTGGACGACCTCGATCGCACGCGCGACCTCGGCTTGGGCCTCCGGCAGGGGCTTACCCTCTTCACGGTGGATGACCTCTGCGAGGACGCTGGCCTGCTCGGTGAGCAGGCGCGCGTAGCGAGCGAGGTGCGCGCCGCGCTCACTCGCTGCCAGCCGTGACCAATCTCCCAGTGCGCCATGGGCACAGCGGACTGCGCGATCGACATCCTCGGCCGTCGCCGAAGCCATTTCAGCGATGCACTCACCGCTGCCCGGGGCCACGACCGGATCCCACGTGTCCGTCTCGACGCGCTCACCACCGACGATGAGCAGGTGGCGCGCGCGACTCACCTAATGCGCGGTGCGTTCACGCTGACGTCGCGGCGGCGTAGCGCGGCGCGGACGTTTGGGCCGGATCGGCGCTACGCGGACGACTTCCCGAACTCGCCACGCTGGGTCGTAGCCGTCGATTGCCTGAGCATCATGCTGCGCCTGGCGCCGCGCGCTGTTTGCGTCAGCGGCCCAAAGCTCGAGCTCGTGTACGTCGCGGCGGACGAAGCGGTCGTCGCTTGCCTCCCAAACGGCAAAGACGACCCGGTAGTGATGGGTGCCTGGAGCATCGGGAGTAAGCGGCCGAAGCATTCCGAGCGACCAGCCGTCGGCGCCGTTTGACCGAGCGGCGATTGCGACCTGGGCGGCTTTTCGGGCCGAGGCAAGGTTCGGCGCCTGCAGCTCAACTCGGCCGACAACGACAGAGCGCCCACCGCTTGTGCGGCGTCGTAAGAAGGTCGCTTCCCAGGTCGGACCATCACTCAACATCGCTCACACTAGCTCGCCAAACTGACCGTTGCTCGAAACACACGAGAAGAGTTATTATGATCATTATCCGGATGTGGGCAGGCGGAGAGATTGACGAGCCGGCATTTGCGCAGTGGGTTAGACCGTATGGGTTGCCCGGCGCCTCGCTCGTAAGTTGGCGCGGGTTGCCACTGTGATCGAAGATCGCGGTGGTAGAGCCGCAATTACGGGAGGCGCCGGATGTTTGATCGTACGTTTGTCGGTCTTGATGTGCACGC
>JANMDN010000022.1:0-7279 GCA_031376285.1 Actinomycetes bacterium | reverse complement strand
CACCTTCTTGCCGGCCCGCCAGCCCTCGTCGGCGGTGATACAGACCTTCGCCTCGAAGTCGATCACCCGGTCGCGGAGCGCCTCGGACGAGAACCCACCGAAGACGACCGTGTGACCGGCGCCGATGCGGGCGCACGCGAGGATCGCGACGGGAAGCTCTGGGGTCATCCCGAGGTAGATCGCAACCCGGTCGCCCTTCTTGACGCCGAGCCCGCGCAGCGCGTTTGCGAACCGACAGACGCGAGCGTGGAGGTCGCGGTATGTGATCGCTTGCGTCTCACCCGGCTCGCCCTCCCAGTGGAAGGCGACCTTGTCGCCGCGCGTCGCGAGGTGGCGGTCGAGGCAGTTCACGCTGACGTTGAGCTTCCCGCCGATGAACCACTTGAAGAACGGTGGGTTCGAGCGGTCGCAGACTTGCGTCCACGGCTCGATCCAGTCGAGCTCACCCGCCTGGGTCTCCCAGTACGCCTCGAGATCGGCCGATGCCTTCGCGTAGATCTCAGGGTCTGCGACCCGCGCGCGCTCGACGAACGCGGCCGGTGGCAGAAAGCTCCGCTCCTCGACCTGCAGCGTGTCAATGGTGGCATGGTCGTCGCTCATCGCGGACTCCTCGTTCGTCGCACCGGCGTGACCGGGCGATCCTAGTCGACGCCCAATCGCGACGGGCCGACCGTTCAACCAACACCCCCGCGCTCGTCGCTTGAGCGGCGCCAGCAGCATCCGGTCCACCGGGGACTCACGCCACCGGTTCGGCGACACCCGCGCCGCTTTAGGGATGGACGCGCCTGCCGATAGTCACGGCGACCAGCACGCCGTGCTGGCGCCTGCGTCGGAGGAATCGATGGCCGTTCGGGTACTCGTCGCCGAGGACTTCCCCCTTTTCCGAGAGGGGTTCATCGCCGCACTCGACGCTCACCCGAGCATTCAGGTCGTCGGCGAGGCCGCGGATGGCCGCGAGGCGCTCCAGAAGACCATCGCGCTGCGCCCCGACATCCTCACGCTCGATCTCTTCATGCCGGAGATGGGCGGGATGATGGTGCTCGAACGCCTCCGTCACGAGCGACTCGCGACGAGAATCCTGGTGCTCACGGCAAGCGAGCGCCCAGACTCACTCCTTGATTCGGTCGCGTCGGGAGCAGCTGGCTACCTCACGAAGCGCTGCAACCGCAGTGAATTGTGCGAGGCCGTACTGACGGTCCACGCCGGGGGGTCGGTGATCAGCCCGAGCCTTGCTGGCCACCTCCTGCAGGCGTACTCCTCGTCGTCCCGGGGCGAACCCTCGCGCCTTCGCCCGCTGCTGGGCGCCCGCGAACATGAAATACTGCGCCTGATCGCCCGCGGACGTACCGACAAGGAGATCGCGCTCGCGCTCTCGATCTCGCCGCGCACCGTCCAGAACCACCTCGGCCGGATCCGTCAGAAGACGGGCCTGCGCCGTCGCGCCGAGCTGACGCGCTGGGCCGTCGAACACGCGGTCGCCTGACGGGCTCTGCCCCGCCGTCCGCTGTCAAGGCAGTTCCTCGCACGTTGCGTGAATTTCTTGACTGTCAAAAACACCCCCTTTTTTGACAGTCAAGGGCCGAGGCACACCACCAGGACGTGAGATTGGGACGGACTCCCATCGTGGCCGCGTCACCGCCTGACAGTCAGCGCGGGGCCAATCGGTGACAGTCGGCGAGGCGGCCGTCGAGCCCCGCAGGCCCGCGCTGTAGTCCACCCCGTAGGATTCCGCCGGTGAGCGAAGTGACCGAACCGGCGACCACCGACGCCCACGCGCCAGTCGGGCCGGAGGCCGTTATCGGGGAACTCCAGGCGCGGCTCGCAAATGGTGAGCGTCTCTCCGAGGGCGCGTGGACGGAGCTCTACCGGGCGATCCACAGCCTCGATCCGACGGCAACCGAGGACACGATCGAACCCCTCGTTGGGAGCGGCAGCACCCACGTCTACCGAGGTCTGATCGCCTGGGCGCCGCTCATCGCCGGCGAACGTGTTCTCGACCTCGGGTGTGGATCCGGCGGCGCGTCACGCGCGGCGGCACGGATCGTCGGGCAAGGCGGTGCGGTCGTCGCCGTGGATTCATGTTCGGAGGTCCTCCGGGTTGCCCGGGCTGTCGGCGATGTCGACGGTGGAGGACCAATCACCTACCACCGGGCCCGGGCCGAGGATCTCGGCCTCTTCGAGGACCGCAGCTTCGACTGCGTGATCGCAAGCCTGATGCTCGACGAGGTCGCCGATCTCGCCGGCGCGCTGCGCGAGGTGGTCCGCGTACTCCGGCCCGGTGGGCGCTTCGTTGCGAGCGTGACCGCGTTTGACGCGCTACGACCGCAGGACGCCGCCTTCATGGGCGCGGTGATGTCAGTCGTCGCGCGGCATGCTCCGGGTGCGCTCATCGGGCGAGCGAGCCGAGCGAGCATCCCGCAGGAGCCGACGGACGCCGCCGCGTTTCGCGACAGCGGCCTCCTCATTCCCGAAGAACGCGACCTTCAATTCAGCACGGTGCTCGAGACCAGTGATGACGCCTGGGCGTTCTTCTCGCGAACGAAGATCGCGCATGTCCTCGGCGAGACGGGACGTGAGGCGCTGCGAGAGGCGCTTGGGCGTCGCGTCCCCCACTCCCTTGCGCTCCCAATCCGCTTCATGCGAACGAGACGCCCAGGGTAGGGCGCTTCGTTCGCATGGCTCGCCTTAACCGGTGGTCTGCACGACCCCACTCCCTGGGGCGACCATGGCAGCGAAGTTGGGCGGGAACGGTTCCGCGGCCGGGGCCGGGGCGTCGTATTGGGCGGTGTCGCGACGAGGAGCCTTCGCGTCGAGCATCAGCTTGAAGTCGTGCTTGCTTGTCGCGGCGCGCATCGCCTCGTCCACCGAAACGAGCCCCTTCATGACGAGGTTGTAGAGCGACTGATCGTAGCTCTGCATCCCGTCGTACTCACCCTCGCGAATCACCTCGTGGATCCTTGATGTCTCAGCGGGGTCGAGGATCATGTCGCGGGCGCGGCCCGTCATGACGAGCACTTCGACCGCGGCCAGCCGGCCGGTGCCGTCGATTCGTGGAACGAGGCGCTGCGAGATGACACCTCGGAGCGTCGACGCGAGCATTGCCCGTACCTGCTGTTGAAGGTGCGGCGGGAAGAGCCCGATGATGCGGTTGATCGTTTCCGTCGCGTTCAGTGTGTGGAGCGTCGAGATCACCATGTGGCCGGTCTCGGCCGCGTTCAGGGCGGTCTCGATCGTTTCCGCGTCGCGAATCTCGCCGATCATGATCACGTCGGGGTCCTGTCGTAGCAGCCGCCGAAGCGCAGTCGAGAAGTCGTCGGTGTCATTGCCGATCTCGCGCTGGTTGATGATTGAGCGCCGGTCGCTGTGCAGAAACTCGATCGGGTCCTCGATGGTCAGCACGTGGCGAGAGTGGTTGCGGTTCAAATGGTCGATCATCGAGGCCATGGTGGTGCTCTTGCCTGAGCCCGTCGTACCGGTGACGAGTACGATGCCGCGCTCCTCCTCGGCGAGAGACTTGACGACCGGTGGCAGGCCGAGGGATTCGAGTGCCGGAATCTTGTTGGGCACGAGTCGCATCACGACGCTCGCGGAGCCTCGCTGGCGAAAAATGTTCACGCGGAAGCGGCCGACGCCCCGAAACGGGAAGGCGAGGTCGGTCTCCCCTTTGTCACGCAGCTCGTCGCGCCGGACGGGAACGTGCTCGGTCAGGTCCATCGCCACCTTCTCGAGCTCCGCCGGGGTGAGCTTTGGTGTCCCCGGCACGCAGACGAGCGTTCCGTCGATGCGAACGACGGGCGGTGAGCCGACCTTGAGGTGAATGTCGCTGGCGCTGTGCTCAACGGCGTAGCGCAGGAGGCTTTCCAGCGGGATCAATGCGGTTCTCCCTCGGGCGTTGTGTGGTTCACTCTTCAAGATTCGGCAGATCCGGTCCGAAGGATGAGGGGCGGGGGTGCGTACGATCAGCCCCTTGAGGCGCAGCGTGGCGACGGGCAGCATGGGGACGTGACCGGTCCTGCCACTGACCTCGCCGAGCCAGGCGGTCGTCGCCCGACGCGTCGTCGCAGTCGGCGGCGCGTCATCGCCACGGCGCTTGCGGGCGTTTCGGTGGCCGTCGGGGCGACGGCGGTCGCGGCCCGCCTCGACACGCCCGTGCAGTCGGGCCCGAAGGACGCCGCCCCGATCATCGCTGGACCGGTGATCATCGCCGAGGACGAAGTGTTCGGCGCCAAAGGGTTGCCGCCATTTGCCCTTGTTCTCGAGCGACCCGCCCCGGAGGATCTTGCAACGCTTCCAACGTCCCGGCGTCTGACGGCGCTCCGGGCACGCTCGGGCGATGACCCCACCATTCTGGTCCAGCTCGGGGCAGCAGAGCAGGCCGCCGGCTCACAGACGGCAGCGCTACGCGCCTATGAGCGCGCGCTCGCGGCCCGACCCGATGATGTGGCCGCCCAGATCGGGGTCGCGTTCACCAAGGCGTCGGCCGGCGGCACCGCTGCGGGAGAAGCGGCCCTCCTGATGCAACGACTTGCGGAGGAACGCCCGAGCAACCAGCTCGTCGCCTTCAACCGCGGATGGCTCGCCGCATACCGCCGCGACGCCACAACGGCCCTCCTTGCGTGGCGACAGGCGCTCGAAATCGACCCGTCGACGAGCCTCGGATCGACCGCCCGAGGTTTGATCGAGCGCGTGCGGGGCACCCCTTAACCAACGCAGACGCGGCGGGCAGCGGATTTTGGCCGCATTTCCAGGCGATCTTCACCGCATTCCTAATAAGCATTTACCCGAGGCTAAACGGACGCTGGCAGGGTTTCCGTGTACGGCTGGGTAGGAAATGTTGGATTTTCGGGGGCCAGAGCGCTCAAGGTCGTCCCCCCGTCGGCCGATAGGAATAAGCGTCGCGTTAATCGCGCGCAGGCATGCCAGCCCCGGGGGAGAAGGAAGCGAACAATGACCGTAGACGAACTGCTCGCACTCGAGGACATCCAGGCGCTTGTTCAGAAGGGCGTCGAAGTTGGTTTCGTGAACTCGGTGGAACTCGCCGATGCGCTTGAGCTGGCTCAGCCAGATCAGGGCGCCGAGAACCAGCTCTACCGCACGCTCGAGGACGCTGGTGTCGAACTCGTAACCGAAGACGAGGCACGGGAGCGCGAGGCAAAGATTGCCGCCGACGCCGAGCGTCCGCGCGTGAACACCAAGATTGAGTCGAGCACGGACTCGCTCCAGCTTTTCCTGCGCGAGATCGGGCGCGTCCCGCTCCTCACCGCGCGCCAGGAGGTCGAGCTGGCCCGCCGGATCGAGATGGGTGACCTTGAGGCCAAGCGCGCGATGGTCGAGGCGAACCTTCGCCTCGTCGTGTCGATCGCGAAGAACTACCGCAACCAGGGTCTCGCCTTCCTCGACCTCATCCAGGAGGGAACGATCGGGCTTGTCCGCGCCGCGGAGAAGTTCGACTACCGCCGCGGGTTCAAGTTCTCGACGTACGCCACCTGGTGGATCCGTCAGGCGGTCGCTCGTGCGCTCGCCGATAAGGGCCGCACGATCCGCATGCCGGTGCATGTCGTCGAGAAGCTCAACAAGATCAACCGCGCTGAGCGTCGGATGCTTGCCGAGTTCGGGCGCGAGCCCACCGTCGCTGAGATTGCGGCTGCCCTTGAGATCACCGAAGAGGAGATCGAGCAGATCAAGCGCGGCGCGCAGACGCCGGTGTCACTTGAGAAGCCGGTTGGCGACGACGAGGAGTCCGAGTTCGGTCAGTTCCTGGCCGACGAGAAGGCGATCTCCCCCGAGGACGCCGCGTCGCTCTCGATGCGCCTCGAGACCCTCCGCGACATCCTTGACACGCTGAGCTACCGCGAGCGTCGCGTCCTTGAGCTTCGCTACGGCCTCGGTGGCGAGCAGCCCCGCACGCTCGACGAGGTGGGTCGCACGTTCAACGTGACGCGCGAACGGATTCGCCAGATCGAGAACCAGTCGCTGCAGAAGCTGGCCAGCCTCGCTGAGGCCCAGCGTCTGCAGGAAGTGGCCTAACCCCCCGAAGGGCCACTTCGCACCCTGCCCGTCTCGGCTCGTCCGGGACGGGCAGAATGGTGCCATGAGGATTGGCTTTGTGGGAGCGGGGCTGATGGGCGCCGGAATGGTGCGCCAGCTCGTCGGCGCCGGCCACACGGTTCGTCTCTACGCCCGTACCGCGTCGAAGGCCGCGGGTCTCCCAGCCGAGCTTGTGTCGACGATCACCGCGGCCGTCGAGGGGATGGACCTCGCCTGCTCCTGCGTGACCGACTCCGCCGACGTCGTACAGGTCGTCGAGGCGATCCTGCGCGCCGACAACCCTCCCCCGGTGCTCGTGGAACTCTCGACGATCGCCCCCTCGGTCGCACGTGAGCTTGCCGCAAGGTGCGAAGCGAGAGGTGTCAACTACCTTGACTGTCCGGTCAGCGGTGGTCCCGAGGGGGCGGCGAGTGGGACCCTCGCAATCATGTGCGGCGGTGACGCCCGGAGCCTTGCGGTCGCGGCTCCGGCCCTCGACGTGATGGGCGACCCCGCCAAACGCGTCCACTTCGGGCCGGTCGGCTCGGGTCTTGTCGCGAAGCTTGTGAACAACATGCTCGTGGCCTCGATCACCGCTGCGACCGTCGAAGCGCTTGGCGTTGGCCAGCGCGAGGGCCTCGACCCGGCGGTGTTGCGGGAAGCCGTTCTTGCCGCAACCGGCGCCTCCTGGCAACTCCAGTACCGAATTCCGAACGCCCTCGCGGGAAACTTCGCCGCTGGCTTTACGACCGACAACCTCCGCAAGGACCTCGGCCACGCGGCTGCGCTGACTCCAGGTCCGACCCCATTCCTCGAGCTCTCACGACATCTCTACGACGATGTCGACGGGTCACTCGACTTTGTCGCCCTCGCCCGGTATTTCATGGATCTCCCGGCCTCAACTGAAAGGGACTCGACATGAGCGAGAACGACGACGACTGGGCGCCGCCGAGTGACGACCCAGCCGTTATAGAGAACGCGAAAGCGCGGCTACGCGACATCAAGGCGGTGCAGGCGAAGGCACTGCGCTGGGCCTATATGGGCATTGCCCTGCTTGTGATCCTGATCGTGATCATCATCATCGTGAAGTGACCGAGCCCGAACACGTCGGTATCGTCGCCGACCTGTGGCGCTACCCGGTGAAGTCGTTCGGCGGGGAGTCGACGCGCCGAACGTTCGTTGGTCCCTTTGGGCCAATCGGCGACCGACGCCACGCGGTTGTGACGCAGGAAGGGGAGCCACTCTCGGCGCG
>JANMDN010000013.1:0-288055 GCA_031376285.1 Actinomycetes bacterium | reverse complement strand
TGACGCCCTCGTCGACCCGGTAGCCGTTCTCGCGCAGCACCAGCGCCTGGGCGACGACCTGAAGCTCCTCCGGCTCCCAGACGAACCCATCCGCACGCGGCTTACCGCGCTTTCGCTCGACGGGTGTCACGGCCCCGTCGGAGGCCTCGACGATGTCGAGCTTCGCGATGATTCCGAGGAGCGGCGCGTCCAGCATCACGGAGCGGGCGCGGAGGCCATCGTCGACCGCCGACGGCTCAGGGAGCTTGCCTCCTCCGGCATCGGCCCGCTCGTGAACGAAGCGCCCGTGAACGGTTTCGTGGTTGTCGGCGAACTCCGCCTGCACCCACTCCAAGTGGAAGAGCCGTGGGCAGTAGACGAACTCGTTCAGCATCCGTGCTGGGATGAGGTCCGGCACCTCCGCTCCAAGTCCAGACATTCACGCCCTCATGCGACTCGGCGCGCGGGCGTGAATCCTCGGAACTTGTCAACCGTGCGTCGACGGCTTTCAAAGATGGCCATCACACCCGACACTTCGGTAGCCTGGCTGAGGGACAGGATGGCCGCCGCCGTGTCGCGCGTGACAGGACGCTCCCACAATGGCCAACGGACAACGACCTTGCTCTTCGCCGGTTGATTGACCAGTGTTGTCGCTACCCCACCATTCGAGGGCAAAACGGTAAGCAACCGGAGGCCTTCGAAAGCAAGGGCGTTCGCGGCCCGAACGGTCCTGATGGGTGCGTCACTTGACGAACTAGGGTCGTCAGCGCGCAGTGCGTAAACACGGACGTCTTCCGAATCGAAGCGCAGGGATGGACCCGGATCCCGGTAGCTCCAAGCTTCGAAAAGCGCGTCGTGCACCTGCTGACAGGTCGTCTCTCTAGCCAAGATACCGGCGAACTTCAGGAGCCGCTGGTGGCCGGCACCGCTCATAGTGCGAAATGCCGTGTCGATGATCGGCTCGTCCAGACCTCGCGCGACGCCGAACGCCGCGAGGCGGTCGAGCGTCGCTCGGTCACCGATCTTCGCGGCAGTGTTCGCCACACTCAAGAAGCTCGTCGCAGGGCAGGGAAGGTCGTATCCGAGTTCGTTGAGTTCCGGGCTTTGTGCCTGCGCCTGAAGCCAACCATGGATCGCTTCCGCGAGCTGCTCCCGTTCGAGGGGATGCGCCGTCGTCAGGACAGGCCGCCAGCCGAAGGCGACGTAGCGAAAACCCATCTTGACGTTCTGGTTGGGAAGCGAGCGGGTGGTCGCTTCGAGCAATCCGAGGGCCGACAGAAAGCCGAGAAGCTGGCCTCCGTCTGGGCCGACGCAAAGGTGCTCGTTCACGCGTCCACCATGGTTCGCGTCCCGTCCTCATCTGCTGACGCACGATGATCTGCGAGGCGAAGCACCATCTCCAAGGCCGCAAGCCCCCACCAACCGTAGGTCCGAGTCAATCGCCAGAACCGCTCGGGCACTTCGCCGTCAATCCGCATCAGATCGCTTGTGTCGACAAACGGCCGGTCGGAGTCGATACTCACCGGTGCGAACGGTCGCGCGCAGCCGTGGTGTGTCGCAATCAAGCATGCAACCAGATCCACTTGATCGGCCGACAGGGCACCCGTGTCGATATCGCGGATCAGCGCCAAACTCGTCGTCTCATGACGATAGCCTCGGGGCAAGCCTGAAGCCGCGAATGCTGGCCTCAGCTTCCAGCCCCTCCGGCTTGCTGGACTCTTTGCGACGACCTCCCGGCCAAACGGGGGCGCGCCTCCGTAGAGGAACGCCTGGAACCTCGGGTCGCGTTTTCCGTCGTCGTGATGAAGTGCCGCGAACTCGATCGCTTCCGAAATGCCATTGCCGAATCCGAGGAGGTCCGCCCAGGCTTTCGCGTATCGCGCGACGTCGCTTGAGTGCCTGTCGAGTGTGACCGTCTTCCTCGCGCCTACAAGCAGCGAGTCCTCGTCGGTCGGTCTGGTATCCCGTGTCGTCACGAAGACGCGAAGGTCGCCGACTCCGGGGCCTCCGGCCCCGACTGAGTACAAGCTCGGGGTCCCTTTGAGAACCGCCTCCGCGGCGTCAGCGAGGGTCGATCCGCCCGCTGCGATTGCGACCACGGCAGACGTTACGGCGTCTCGGTCGGGCATTGGCTGCCCGCCCTCATCGTCAGTGACAACGAGTGCGTCGAGCAGACCGAGATCCAACCCGTGCTGATGAAGAATTGCCTCGTGCAGGCGAAGTAGGGGCTGATTCGCCTCCAGGGCGACCGATTCCAAGATGTCGCACACCGGCGTTCCTTGCTCGGGCGCCCAGCCGAATTCGTCGCAGCCACCGTACGTTGCCGGCACGACAATCCGATCGCCCGGACGGATTTTCCCCGGTCTGACTGTCTCCGTCTGTTCGTCGCTGGGTCCTCGCCAGCGGAGAGCGAGTCTCGGGTCGCGGCACGCGCCATTCACAGCGGGGAGGTCAAAAGCGGCTTCCCGTTGACCCTCGGCGTCGGAGACGTCGAACGATCCAGTCCCATCGAGCCACCTCCGAACCGCTCCCGGATGGACACGAATGGCCTCTCGCCCGAGGGGAGGGTTCGCGGCCACGACATCTTTCCAGGATTCCGGTGTCTTCGGGTCGAGATCTGCCCGCCACACAATCTCGACGTCGGCGGGCCTGTCATCCGGGCCATGAAGGAACTCCGATGTCGAAACGTCGTGCGTGGGGATCGGGCTTGTCTGGCACCAGCGGTCGACATATGCGGGAAAAAGAAACGGTGCGTTGGGAGCGGGACCCCTCGTCTCATCGGGTGCCTGCGGGGACGCGCTCACGCCGAGATCGACGAACCCATTGGCAGCTACTTCAGTCAGGAACTTCCAGGTCGCATCCAGCGCCGCCCCATAGATCGGGTCCAGATCCTTCGTCGACGGCGACTCGACGATCGCGGCGCGCGCGCCGCCATTCATCTCGCCCAGACGGTCCAAGCGCCCGAACCGCTGTCGTAGGGCCTCCCAGCTTGCGCACTCAGTGACAAGCGCATCGAGGTCGATGTCGACGCCAACTTCAATGGTCTGGGTTGCGACCAGTACGAGCGGCCGGTCGCCCGCTCTGCGAGTTCGCCCAGAAGCGAGCCTGCCCCACGAAGTCCTGATGACCTCATCCCGATCATGGGGACGCGAGGGTCCGATGAGAAGGAGGACGTCGCGTGCAGGATCCTCAAGTCTTTCGGCGATCAATCGCGCGCGTGCGACCCGGTTGACCACAACACCGACAACCTTCGGTCCGTCGGGTTCTGCCAGGAGCGATTCAACCTCGGATACGCACGCCTCGGCGACCGGTTCAGTCCCACCCTTCTTTCCCTTGGCCTTGACGAGGCGAGTGGGTTTTGGTGCGTCGAGGCGTCGCCGAAGCCGATCATCGCGATGATCGGCATCATCCAGCCCGAAGACATCAGCGCCAGGCTCGCGCGGGGTCGCGGTCATTGTGACCACTGACCATGGGAGGTTGAGTTGGGTGGTTGAGCGCTCGCGCTCACGCGCCACCGCCCGGAGCGTCGCTTCAAACGGGGCAGACAGGTGCGCCTCGTCAAGCACGATGAGGGCGTCGTTGCCGACAAGGCCAGCGTGAATCGCAAGCTGGTTCTTGACACCTTGCGAAAGTCCATAGCCCCGGAACAAGAGGCGTGACCCGACCTGGTCGACCGTTGATGCACACAGCATCGGCTGCACGGGGTTGGCGGCCCAGGCCCTGTCTATCTCAAGACCGCCTCGGAGGCGAGCGGCCGCGATGGGCGTGTCACCGCCGAGCGCCATCAAGGCATCGACGACTGGTGCGAGGTGCTCCGTGCGCTGCAGGCGATCAGAAATTGCTTGGCCACGAGCGAACACATCATCGACCACGATCCGCCTGTCGATCACGAAGAAAAGACGCCTGGGCTGCGGGACGCCAAGTCCGACTGCACCCCGCGCAAGGGCCCAACACCAGATATCGATCACGCTGGTCTTGCCGCATCCAGTCGGCAGAGCGATGACCTCGGGCCAACCATCGTGCGTCACCGCCTCGGCCAATCGGATTTGCCACGGGAACGCCGCGGCTGACTTGCCGGGCAGCTCCCAAAGGGCGGCGAAGAACTGGTCGAAAGCAGGAAAGGCGGTCAACGATGGTCCTTGAGAATCGGCCGACAGAGACCCAAACCGCGGTAACGGCCAGCCCCAAGCAGGATCGGGCCCTCCACCTCGTGGTCGAACTCGAAGGCCGCATGTATAAGCAAGCGGGGAGTGCCCCCCTGCCTTCTCCTGAACTCTCTCCAATGGCCGGCGCCTGAGAAGACCGAGGTCGGGCTGAGCTGGATCGCGATGGGTTGCGGCAGTCCGACGCGGTCGATCGTTTCGGCGACCACCTGGGAGGCCTCGTCGCTAAGCCGACCCTTCACGAAACGGTCCAACTCAAGAGGCGTCACGGTCGCCCACCGCCTCGCCGGATGCGTCCAGGTCTGGGCACGAAGGGCGACAGGTGAGCTGGATCCGTCGGCGCCCGTCGGGGCAAGGCTCCAAGAGATGGTTCGACTGATGTTCAACGTCGGCGATCGACCGTCTCCTTGATGCATGAGTGCTGCAAGGGCTTCTTCCAGTGCATCACGCACGCCCGAAGGGACCATCCGAGGTAGAATCGCCGCGACGCCCATCAACGTCCCAGCCGCGTGCGCATGGCCGACATCGGGCAATGCAGCGAACGCGACGTGGGGTTGCTCTGAGCGTCCTCCGCCCGGCGCGTGACCCGAAAGGGACTCCGGCAATGGCTCTGCGGCGAGAGCCATGATTGCAGCGCGGAAAGCAAGAGCCACGCGCTCGGCTGAGGCGATAGCGAGCCGAGGACCGCGGACGGCCCCCAAGATGAGCAGGTCCCCGAAGAAGGACCCCGGCGGCGGCGAGTCAGGAGCCTGTGCCGCGAGAGCGTAGCGGGCATAGTACGTCGGAAGTGGTCCTCGGATCCCGGACTCGATGTAGCGCCCGAGGGCCATGTCGAGCGCGGTCACGATCCCGGCGGCAGGAATGCGGAACGGTTGGCCGTTTGGATCGGGTGACAGAGTCACCTCTGGCGCGTTCTCAACCACCTTCAGGCGCACCAGCGACGACGAGTGTCCAATGTAGGCCACCTGCCCTGCGAGTCGGTCCAGGACGACCCCGTCTAAGTGAGTCGGTGCCTCGTCCCAAAGGAATGTCACGATGGGAGACTCGGGGACGATTGTTGGGAAGGTCCGAGGTTGTCTGCTGCGGGGAACTAGTCCGGCGGCTGAACTCCCGGCGTTCTTTGCTGATGATCGGTCGTTCACCGGAACAAAATGGGTCACGACATCGCGACGACCGCCGACGACGGATGCTGGTGTCGCGGCGATGGACGGTGGACTCTGTGCTGACAACCAGTCAAGCGCGGAGGATTCTTCTGAAGTGCGATTCTCACCGGCTGCGGCAACCAGGGCGTAGAGCAGGCGTACGGGATGGGGAGGCCACTCCGCTCGGTGGCGGTCATCGTGCTCCGTCGCCGTGTAGCGGCCCGTGAGCAGCTCCATCTCAATGGCGAACATCCGGACCTCTATTCGGCTTCGCCGCCGGGGGCAAGCGCAAAGCTGCGGCGGACGAGTTCCGCCAGCTTCTCCTGGGCGACCAGTTGGACTGGCTCTCGACGCCACTCGATCCCGAGCCGTTCCGCCTCCGCGACGGCCTCGACGAGCAGCGAAAGGGCCTCGTCGGCACGGAGGTCCGCGATGGGCATAACTGTGCCGTCGCGTTCCACGATCTCGAACGTGACGGCCCCTGGAACAGGAACGAGGTGGCAGCGTGAGCGAAGGAAGTAGCCGTCGTCACGCGCCAAGGCTCGAGCGGCGACTGCGAGCGCAGCAAGCACAGTGCGTGCGGCAATGTCGCGAGCCTCCGACATCTCGCCCTCGACTGGAAAGCTGTACCGACGAAGGGCGGGGAGTGAAAGCACCCAGGTCTCTTCGGCGTACGCCACTGTGACCCCGCCGTTGCTCGAAACCGTTGGCGGGATATTGCCGTGGTTGATCTCCGAAGGGCGCTTGCCCGTCTTGTCACCCTGATCGGCCAGGGTCCAGCCTTGGCGGTCACCCTTGGGAACACTGACGGTGACCTGACTTCGGATGCCCGCTGGATCCATGCGGGAGGACGTCTTGACGCCGGAAACGACGTTGACACCGACGATCTCGCAGGCCACAGCACGAACGAACTTGATTCCCGACCCGCCCCGGGGACCGGTTGAGTCCCAGCCGCCAAAAACGAGCACGGTGGGACAGCTTCTGTAGAGGGCCAAGGCATCGCTCGCGCGCGCCTGGGACAACGAAAGCCCGAGGTCGCTCTTGGGGAATGGAGTCCCATCAAGGTCGGCGTCACGAAGAAGCGCGTCGTAGCAACGATGCGGCGCAGTAAGAGACGTTATGGGCCCGAGTTCGCGAGAGAGATCCGCCGGAAAGGTGACGGTGATGACGGGGATCTGGAGCCTTCCTCGATCGATTGCCTCCTGCAGTGCCAGTTCGAATCGGTTCGCCTGAGACTGGACTGCGTCGAGCAACACACAGCGAACGGTTTCGCCCATCACGATTCGATCTTCATAGGCGTAACCGCCACCTTCGTAGGTGGCGGGGAAAACCTTGTCACCCACACCTCCCGCGGGTTCAAGGCGTGCTCGCGCTCGGATAGCCGCAGCGCTCGCCACCGCCGTGCAAAGCGTCTCCAGGTTCATTGCTTCTCCTTGATCTTGGGCGTGTTCGAACCGATTCCTTCGCGCAACCGCGCAAGGAGCGCTCTGCCCCGGCCGCAACTCCGTTCGTGGCGATCAACCGTCTGCTCGACGAGCACGCGCATCGGCAGGCAGTACGCCAAACGCCGCGGCGTCGACTGACGGGTTGCGTCGTCGGCGAATCGTCGTCGCCAAAGCCAGCCGAGCACCGCCCCCTCGGTCTTCCCCGCTCCCGTTGGAACCCGTACCAGTGCGGGCAGGGTCTCGGAGAGCGCAAGCGTGGACTGCCACGCGAACGGCGGGTTGCCTGAAGTCGCTTTCTCGAAGAAGTCCGGGAAGGTCACGAGAGGCTCTCAGTCGGAGTGCCTTGACGCTACGTGATGGCGCGAACTCCTGTCACCCCACCCAGGTCTATCAGCACATCACCCCTTGCCGAGCCACGCACTTGGTTCGTCGGTGACGCTCGGGCTACGCGGCGTCGAGGTGGCGGCGCAGGGCGGTGCGGATGACGTCGCTGACCGTCATCTCGTCTCGCGCCGCGCGAGCATCGAGCGCGGCGCGAAGAGCGGGGTCGAGGCGGACCGGGACGAGTTCCGCCGGGCCGTCGCCGAGCAGCGGACGACCGCGCTTGGCCGCGCGAGTCGGCTCATAGGATGGACGGGCGACCTCGTCGGCAAGCGTCTCGATTTCAGCGTGGGTCAGCGTCCGACCGGATTTGGTTCGGTAGTGCTTGTCGGTCACGTCTCGGGTCTTCCGAGAAGAAGGTCATGGAAGTTGCGTCGAAGCGCCATGGCATAGATCACGAGCAACCGTTCCTCGGCCAGTTCGAGCATGATGACCTCCAGAAGATTTCCCGCGCGGTCCGCGCCAATCGCGAGGATCTTGGGTGGGTCAGCGTCGGGTTCGAGGTCGATCCAACTGAGGGCGCGGTCGAGCGCGTGGCGTATGTCATGTTCATGGACACCATGCGTACGGGCCGACCGGTGAACGTCCACATGCGGATTATTGTATGACAATAATTGCCCGTCTGGCAAGCCCCGCCCCTACCCCAGCGCGCTCAGGCGGGATCCGGACGGGCGCGGGCCAAGGATCTCGTCGAGCTCCTGACGGTCGATCGCCTCGACCTCCAAGAGGCGTTCGGCGCAGGCGTCGAGCAGACGTCGGTTGCGGCTGAGGATCTCCCTCGCCCGAGCCAGCGCGTCGCCCACGAGGCCCCGGGCGGCGCGCTCGACGTCGTCCTCGCCCACAGCTGCCCGCAGGCTTTCGATCGTCGTCGACTCCGCCATGCCGAACTCGCTCACCATTCGGCGCGCAAGCAGGATCGCCCGTCGCAGATCATCAGCCGCCCCCGAGGTTGACTCCCCGAACACCAACTCCTCCGACGCGCGCCCGGCCATGAGCATCGCCATCCGGTCAAGACAGTCGCCGCGAGTCGCGAGCATCCGGTCCTCAGTCGGCAGGGCGATCGTCACACCGAGCGCCTGCCCCTGCGGGATCACCGTGACGCGCTCAATGGGATCGCACCGCGGCAGGAGATGCCCGACGATCGCGTGACCCATCTCGTGGAAGGCGACCAGGCGACGCTCCTCCTCCATCATCACTCGCGTCCGGCGCTCCGGACCTCCAGCGAGGCGCATGAGCGCCCGGCGAAAGTCGCTCGCCTCGATCAACGTCCGGCGCTCCCGGGCGGCCTCGAACGCCGCTTCGTTACAGAGGGCGGCAAGGTCGGCGCCCGCCATCCCTGCCGTGAACGCCGCGACATCGGCCAGCCGGACGGTCGACGCGAGCGGTCGATGGCGTGAATGCACACCGAGAATCGACTCGCGCGCCGCACGGTCGGGAAGGCCGACGGCAATCCGGCGATCAAACCGCCCCGAACGGATGAGCGCCAGGTCGAGGTCCTCGATGCGGTTCGTGGACGCCATGATCACGACCGGACGGTTCGGATCGGTGTAGAAGCCATCCAGCTCGGACAGCAACTGATTGAGGGCGTTCTCGCGCTCGGCGCTCTCCCCCCCGCCGGTTCGGGCGCCGCCGATCGCGTCGATCTCATCGATGTAGACAACCGCCGGCGCGGCTTTTCGCGCTGCCGCAAAGAGTGAGCGGATCCGTTTGGCCCCGAGGCCGGCGTAGACCTCGACAAACTCCGATCCGGAGACACTGAAAAACGGCACGCCCGCCTCGCCGGCCACGGCCTTGGCAAGGAGCGTCTTGCCGGTCCCCGGGGGCCCGTGCAGGATCACGCCGCGCGGCACGGCCGCGCCGACCCGCTGGAAGCGCTCGGGATCGCGCAAGACGTCTGAGATCTCGGCGACCTCGTCACGGATCTCGTCGATCCCCGCCACGTCTGAGAACCGGTGGTCGCTCTGGACCGGGCGCATTCGGTGCTTGAAGCGTGACCCACCCGCGACGCGCACCGCCAGGAACGCTGCCACGACGAGCATCGCCATGAGGATCAGCCCACCCCATCGGTCGAAGAACGCGCCGATGCTCAGGCCGGATGCTTGGTTGTTGACCTGCTCGTCGATTGGATCAAACGACAGGGCGGTCTTGCCCGTTCGAGCCGATTCGAGAACCGACGGCACGAGCGTTGTCGGCACCACGGCTTGGTAGCACTGGCCGCGACGACAGACCGTGAGGATCGGCTCGCCGGACGCGCGGGAAATGCTCGCGTACGAGACCGCGTGGGGCCGCTCGAGGGCGTCGAGCGCGCTCGAGAGCGCGATGGGCTTCGGCCGAGGGGGATCGGCCGAAGCTATCGTTGGGAGAGCAAGCGAAAGGAGCGCAAGCCAGCCAAGGACCAACCTCATCGGTCCAGCATTTCGCGCTCTCATCCGCTTCTCCCGGCCGCTTCCGTGCATGAACGAGGAAACCTGAGATCGGGACCTGGGTCACCCCCCGAAGGTCGAGCGGTCCCGCACCGGGAGGTGAGTCCGTGCCGGAGATGGCGGACTCCGTGCCGCCGTAGGATTCCGTCTGGTGAGTGAGTTCAGCAGACAGATCGCCGGCCGTCGAAGCGTCCCGCGGGTGCGACCCGACGTGGTGCCACGCCACCTGGTCGAGGAGCTGCTTTCGGCGGCGGTGACCGCGCCCAACCATCGCCTCACCCGCCCGTGGCGGTTCATCGTCCTCGGTGGTCCGGCTCGGCGCGCAATCGGCGAGGCGCACCTGCGCGCGGCCCTCCGCAAGACCCCGGACCTCCCCCCTGAGCGGCAGGAACGTGAAGCATCTCGTCTCGAACGAGCACCGGTGGTCATCGCGTGCTTCGTGCGCAGCGCCCCCGACGCGGATGGCGTGGTGCGGCGAGAAGATCGCGACGCCGTCGCCGCGGCGATCCAGAACCTCCTGCTCGCAGCACACGGCAGCGGGCTCGGAGCGATGTGGCGCAGCGGCGTCATCGTGGACGAACCCGAGGTTCACGAGGCACTCAGCCTTCGACCAAATGACGTGATCGTGGGGTTTGTCTACGTCGGATGGCCGGCAAACGACGTTGCTGCTCGGACCCGGGATGTCGACACCCTCGAAGGGGTCGTGCAGTGGAGACTCGCCGACACCTGACCGGTGGAGCGGACGCAGGGATTACAGGCCCTTACATGGCGTTCATGAATGCCGGGGAGCTGGGCATACAGAGGCGATTTAGCGTCCCTCTCACAAGCGACCCCCGCACCGGAGGAACCCATGAAGACCAGCCCGACCCTCATCGCCGCCGCCCTTGCCGCACTCGTCCCGGCCGGCGTAGCCCTCGCGACAAACCGCGACGGCACCCGTAGCTACGAGTTCCGCGGGCCTGTGACCGCCGTCGACGTGGCCACCGGCAAAGTCACCGTCGACATCAAGGGCGGCGACCGGGATGGTCTCAAGGCCCTCATCGGCCAACCGAACGTTCAAGCGTTCACGGTCGGGCCGCTGACGACCTACGTCTCCTGGAACCTCGGAACGCCGACGAACGGCTCGCTCGCAACGATCGGTGTCGGCCAGACCGTCCGGGTTCACGTGCGCCAGCCGAAGAACACGCCGATGGCGACGATCGCGGCGACGGCAGCGACGCGCATCGGTGTCGTCGTCACGCCGCTCAACGTGCATGGTCCGCGTTGGAAGTTCGTCGGCAACTGCAAGGCCGTGAACGGTAACCAGATGACCCTCGACGTCACCGGAGGCAACTGGCTCGCGCTCTACAAGATGCTCGGCCAGCCGGTCACGCAGAACTTCACGATCGACCCTGCCCGCACGATCTTCGTGAGCTGGAACGGCGGCCCGACGCAGCTCTCCGCCGCGCAGCTTCCACAGTACTGCGCCGAAGCGGGACGCCAGGTCCGACTGATCGTCGTCGGCCCGCGTACGGCCACGCTGCAGCAGGCCCTCGCCACGCCAGCAATCCGGGTCGACTTCCGTCCGGCTCCGATCAACCCACAGCAGTAGATCTCCCGCCACGCGAGTGGCGACCTGGGGGCGCGCGGGTTCCACCAACCGGGTTGGTTGGGCGGGACCCGCCGCGCGTTCGGGCTCCCACCATGGACAGGGGCTTCAGCGCTACCCTGAGCGTTGACGTTTTCATTTGTGACCGCGGGAGCCTCACATGCGCCTTTTCGGAAGGCCAGCCACGATCCAGAGCCCTGCAGACGCCCTCCCCGGCCGAGCCGCTCGGATGCCCATCACGGGCCCCCATCACACCCTCGGAACCAGCATCGAGGGGCCATTCCCTGACAGCACGCAGCAGGCGATATTCGGCATGGGGTGCTTCTGGGGTGCCGAGCGGATGTTCTGGCAGCTTGCGGGTGTGCACACCACCGCCGTTGGCTACGCGGGTGGATACACCCCGAACGCGACCTACGAAGAGGTGTGCAGCGGCCTTACGGGTCACAACGAGGTCGTGCTCGTCGTCTTCGAACCCAAGGCGATCACCTACACGGATCTCCTGCGCGTCTTCTGGGAAGGGCACGACCCGACTCAGGGCATGCGGCAAGGAAACGACCGCGGCACCCAGTACCGATCCGGGATCTACTGCTTCGGTGACGCGCAGCTCCAGACCGCAACCCGGTCGCGGGACGCGTTCCAACCGATGCTGACAGACTCAGGCTACGGGCAGATCACCACCGAGATCGTCCCCGCGCCCCCCTTCTATTACGCGGAGAGCTACCACCAGCAGTACCTCTCCAAGGAACCGAATGGCTACTGCGGCCTGGGCGGGACCGGCGTCACCTGCCCGATCGGCCTCTCCGCGAGAACCTAGTGGCAAGCGACGTCCGGGTCGTCGAGGTTGGCGTCGAGGCACTCGACGCCGCCCGGCCGCTCTGGATGTCGATGCACCGCAACCACGTGGCCGTATCGCCGATGATCGGCCGCTTTGGTGAACTCCCCGACATCGGCGAACTGTGGCAGCGGCGGCGCGCCCACTACGAGGTTTGGCTCGCCGAACCTCGGTCGGCGCTCCTCCTGGCGATGGACGACGACACGGCGGTCGGCTACGCGATGGTCCGGGTCCGCGAGCCCCGGCGCGCTTGGGAACCTCGCGAGCCGATCGGCACCCTCGAGACGTTGGCCGTCGACGAAACACGCCGTGGGCTTGGGATTGGCAGCCTCCTCATGCAGGCCGTCCGCAACGTGCTCGCACGCGAGGGCGCTGTCGCGCTCGAGCTGAGCGTGCTCGAAGGAAACGAAACAGCCATCCGCTTCTACGAACGCCACGGCCTACGCCCCGCCCTCGTGACGTTGATGGGTCCGGTCTAGCCAGCCCATCCCGAGACGAGATGGCCGATCAGGTAGCCGAGGCCGGCGCTGAGCGATCCGATCGCAAGTACCTGGAGCGCCGAAGGAAGCCACGGCATCCGCGCGACTCGGGCCTTTGCGACACCAAGGGCGAAGAGCGCGACGAGGGTGCAGGTGACGCTGACCCAGAGCGCTGAGCGAACCGCCATGAAGAAGTACGGCCAGAGCGGGATGATCGCGGCGACCAGGTACGTACACCCCACCACGACGGCATCGCCAAGGGCCGCGGCGCCGAGGTCGGGTGAGAGGCCGAGTTCTTTCTGGACCTTCGTCCGAACAAAGACATTCGGATTCGCGGCGAGGCCGAGGGCGACAGACTCGGCCTGAGGGCGAGGGAGGCCCTCTTCTTCGAGCACAAGCGCGAGCTCAGCGACCTCTCGATCGTGGTGGTCGACGATCTCCTGCGTCTCGTCGGCGATCTCGCTTTCGAAGAGCTGTTCCTCAGCGCGACTGGCAAGGTACGAGCCGCTTCCCATCGCCACCGCGCCGGCGAACGCCTCAGCGAGGCCGGCGACGATCAGGAGCGAACGCGAGGGGTTTGCCGCGGCCATTCCGGTGACGACGCCGAGGGGCACGAGGAGCCCATCCTGGGCGCCGAGGACGAACTCCCGGATTCGAGAAAGCCGCGCGATCCGCTCCGCTTCCCCGAGCGCGTGATCGCGAATGTGCTCCTGCGCCTCGGCCCGCCGGGCGTCTGTGATTGCGTGGGGAGCCGCCATCTGCGGGAGGATACGCGCCTCGTGGGACAGCCTGGTTTCAAGACGACGAAGGCGCGATAGGTTCCCGACACACCGCCTGGGTTGCGTCGCAAGCCCGGCATCAGCAGGGTTGAGGAATGAACTCCATCCTTGAGGCACTTCCTCTCTGGGCCCGACGGGCCGCCGGTTACTTTGCGGCGTTTCAGGTCGTCCTCTCACTGCTCTACGCCGTCCGGTCACACCTTGGGGACCTGGTGGCGACCGAACTCAACATGGACCTCGAGGGGAACTTCACCACTTGGTGGTCGTCGCTTCTTCTCGCGGGAGTCGCCGTCGCCGCGCTCGTCCTTTGCGTCAGCAAGTGGAGTGACCGCCGTGCTCGGTTGAGCTGGGGCGTGATGTCGGCTGGGTTCCTCTTCCTCTCGATGGATGAAACGTCACAGGTCCACGAGCAGCTCGGACAACGCCTCTTCGGCGGAGAAGGACGTCTCTGGCCGCTCCTCTATCTCCCAGGCATCGTCGCTGGCGCCTGGGCGATCTGGACGAGCCTCAATCAGCTCTCCGCAGGACTTCGCCTGCTCGGGCGGATCGGCGTTGGAGTTCTCTTCTTGGGCATCGGCGCGGAACTGCTGAGCACCAAAGGCGACGAGCTGCGGGGAGGCGTCGAGATCCTCATCGAAGAGAACTCCGAGTACTTCGGCTCGGCGATCTTGATTCTCGTGCTTGCCGTAACCGCCACGAAATGGTGGCGGGTCGAGCGCGCCGGCCCCGAGTAGGCGACCGGCGCGCTCGCGCGAGCGGTCTACTTGCGGTCGGGTGCCTCTTCGAGACCCTCGATGCGGATGCTTGCCTCGCCTTTGTAGCGCTTGTTCATGTTGATAATCACGGCGGTCATGCCCTCGATGATGTGTGCGTTCGCGAGCGTGCCACAGTCGAGCGCACGGACACCCGGAATGGATTCCTCGGTCAGCGCGATGACCTGATCACGGGCCGCCTTGCCCTTGCCGCAGACGAGCACGTCGGCGTCGATCCGCTCGCGGTGCGCAAGCGCGGCGGCCGGAAGGTTGTTGTAGGCCACGACGACGTTCGACTCCGGGGCGAGTTCCTGGATTCGCTGCGACATCGACCCGCCCGGCAGATTTGTGACGGCGCTCGCGCCGTTCTTGCCGAACTCCAGTGCGTTCACGACCGAGATCACGACCTTGCCCGCCAACGCCTCGGCGAGCGGTGGGATCGTGGCTTCAACGCCCTCCCACGGGATCGAAACAACGACGATCTCACCCGCTGTTGCGGCTTCGAGGTTTTCCATCGGGATGTAGTTCCCCTCGGGAAGCGCGGCCTCAAGCTCGGCAGCAGCCTGCTCTGCCCGCTCCTGACTGCGCGAGCCGACGACGATTTCGTGGCCGGCCGCGGCGAAGGTGATGGCAAGGCCGCGACCGAGGTCGCCGGTGCCGCCAAAGATCGCAATCTTCATCGAATGATCTCTCCCGAGGTGGGGTTGTTGTCGAGTCTTGGGCACCGTTTCTGGGCACCCAGGCGCGCATCCTAACGGCGGTCATCACCCATCCGCCGCCAGGCGGCGTCAAGCGTGTTCGCAAGGAGAAACGCAATCGTCATCGGTCCGACTCCCCCGGGCACTGGTGTCAGCCAACCAGCGACCTCCATCGCCTCATCCTGAGCGACGTCGCCCTTCAGCCCTTCGTCGGTCCGATTGATCCCGACGTCAATGACCGCGGCCCCGGGTTTGATCCAGTCGCCGCGCACCATCTCGGGACGGCCGATCGCGACAACCAGAATGTCGGCCGAGCGGCACAGACCCGGAAGGTCGCGTGTGCGCGAATGGGCAACCGTCACCGTTGCGCTGGCGTTCGTGAGGAGAAGCGCCTGGGGCTTGCCCACAATCAAACTGCGGCCGACGATGACGGCGTTTGCGCCCTCGATTGGGACGCCCGCGTCGCGCAGCAGCCACATCACGCCGCTCGGCGTGCACGGAACCGATCCCGGCTCGCCCCGAACGAGATAGCCGAGGTTCCCGGGTCCGAAACCGTCAACGTCCTTACTCGGGTGGATTCGGGCCGCGATGAGCGGTTCGGAGAGGTGATCCGGGACGGGGAGCTGAACGAGCATCCCGTCGACAACGTCATCGGCGTTCAGCTCGTCGATGACCGCGTCGAGCTGCTGTTGCGTCGTCGTCTCGGGAAGCACGACCCGACGCGACACCATGCCGAGCCGCTCGGCCGTCTCGGCTTTTCGGGCCTGGTAGATCTCCGAGGCAGGATCCTGACCAACCTGGATGCCCACAAGACCCGGCGCGCGTCCGTGGCGAGCCACGAACGCGGTGACGCCAGTCGCAACCTCGGCCTGGACCGCCGCCGCCCCAATTTTTCCGTCCAAGATCTTCGCCGCCATCCCGCTCCCCTGATCGCTGACTACGCTGCCACGACTTTGCGCATGGGCGCCACCGACGGCATCAGCCGACGTTCGCTTCCGTCGGCGAACCGAACGGCGACAAGGTCCCCGCCTGGCTCCGACGAGATGATGACGCCCTCGCCGAACCTGGCGTGAAGGACGCTATCGCCGACCTCGAGACCCACCCCGGCAGCACGCCCGCGCTCCAGGCCGGGCTGGGCCGGCGTCGGAGCAGGAACACTCGGGTCCCATCTGGTCTGGCCGATCACCCTTCCACCGCTCGTCGGCGCTGTGCTCGATCGGCGGAAGGGGCGCTCAAGGTGCTGCGCTGGCAGCTCGCTCAAGAACCGCGACGGGATTCGCGGTTCGTAGCCCCCATAGACGGTTCGCATCGCCGCGTGTGAGAGCACGAGGCGGCGGCGCGCGCGTGTGAGGCCGACGTAGGCGAGGCGTCGCTCCTCTTCGAGCTGGTTCGGGTCGTCAGCCGAACGCGAATGTGGGAGGTAGCCCTCCTCGAGGCCGACGATGACGACGGTGTGGTACTCCAGGCCCTTGGCGTTGTGCATCGTCATAAGCGTCACGCGGTCGACCTCCGCGCCGACGGCGTCCGCATCGGCAAAGAGCGCGATCTCCTCGAGGAAACCCCCAAGTGACGGCTCCTCCGCGCGCGCCCGGTATTGGGCGGCCATCCGGACCAGCTCCTCGAGGTTTTGGAGTCGCCCGTCGCCACGCGGGTCGTCGTCGTGTGAGAATGCCGCGCGAAGGCCCGAGCCCTCGAGCGCTTCCTCGACCAGTTCCTCGACCGGCGCGCCAGCGCGGTCAAGCAGGCGCAGCTGATCGAGCAGCGCCGCGACCTCGCCGAGCGCCGCGCGCTGCGCGGTCTGGAGTCCGGCCACCTCGTCGAGCGACCCCAGGAGGAGGCCGGTCGCGACGCCCGTCTGCTGGGCGTGGTCCTGCAGCTTCGCGATACAGCCGGGGCCGATCCCGCGCTTCGGAGCGCCGGTCATTCGTTCCAGGCTGACGCTATCGGCCGGGTTCACCGCAACCCGCAGGTAGGCGATCAAGTCCTTAACCTCGGCGCGGTCGTAGAACTTTGGACCGCCGATGACCTGGTAGAGCATTCCTTGGCGAAGAAGCGCATCCTCGATCACCCGGCTCTGCGCGTTCGTCCGGTAGAGCACGGCAAGATCGGCCGGAGTCTGCCCCGCCGCGAGAAGGCCACGAACCTCCTCGACCACGCCACGAGCCTCTTCATGCTCGTCGCGGCAGCGGCGGATGACGATCGGCGCGCCGTCTCCGAGATCGGTCCAGAGCGTCTTCGGGCGGCGACCCGGTACCTTCGACACGACCGCGTTCGCGGCGCTCAGGATGTGAGCTGTGGAGCGATAGTTCTGCTCCAGCGCGATGACATGGGCGTCCTCGTAGTCGCGCTCGAAGTCGAGGATGTTTCGGACGTCGGCACCCCGCCAGGAGTAAATGCCCTGGTCGTCATCACCCACGACCGTGACATTTCGCTGAGGCTCGGACAGGAGCCGCACCAGGCGGTACTGGGCGTGATTGGTGTCCTGGTACTCGTCGACGAGTACGTGCTGGAAGCGCTGCTGGTAGTAGCCACGCACCTCCGCGTCGGCGTCGAAGAGACCGACGGTCACCATCAGCAAATCGTCGAAGTCCATCCCCTGATTTGCGAGCAAGAGATCCCGGTAGCGCCGGTAGCAGCGGGCCGTGATCTCGTCGAGCGGCCCGACGGCCCGCTCGGCGAACGCGTCGGCCGTCTCGAGGCGGTTCTTCGCGTCGGAGATGCGCCCGAGCATTCCCCGCGGCGGGAAGCGCTTCGCGTCGAGGCCCTCCTCGTCGAGAATCCGGCGCATGAGGCGCTGCTGATCGGCGTCGTCGAAGATCGTAAAGTCGCGCGCGTAGCCGATGCGATCGGCGTGACGCCGGAGTATGCGAACGCATGCCGAGTGGAATGTGCTCGCCCAGACGCGGCGCCCCACCTCGCCAACGAGCGCATCGACGCGTTCGCGCATCTCGCCGGCAGCCTTGTTCGTGAACGTGATCGCGATGATCGACTCGGGGAGCACACCGCGCGCCCAGATCAGGTGCGCGATGCGGTGCGTCAGGACGCGGGTCTTGCCGCTGCCGGCTCCAGCAAGGATCAGCAGCGGGCCACCGGGATGGGCGACCGCCTCGCGTTGGGGCGGGTTGAGGCCTTCGAGCAGATCCACTTGTGGAGCGTAGCGGCCGGCTCGGCCGGCGTGAGCGCGAGGTCAACGCCCTTGAAATACGAACGTGTGTTCGCTTTACTGTGGCCATGCCCTCACCTTCGCCCAGCACTCGACCAGACGCGTTGCGGTGGCCGCTGGCCGGCCCCCCGGACGGTCAAGAGCCCCTCTCGGAGGCGCTTCGCGACCCGCACACTGGCCGCGACGAGCTCGCCGGGCTCGAGTTCTTCCACGTCAGCGCCAAGCGCATCATCAATGCGGTGCCGGAGTCGGCGAACGTCCCGTTCCGGTTCACGATCAATCCGTACCGCGGATGCAGCCACGCATGCGTCTATTGCTTTGCCCGGCCCACCCATGAGTACCTGAACCTCAACGCCGGAACCGATTTCGATTCGCGGATCATCGTCAAGGTCAATGCGCCCGAACGACTCCGTGAGGAGCTCCGGTCGCCCCGCTGGACCGGTGAGGCCATTGCGCTCGGAACCAACACCGACCCGTATCAGCGCTGTGAGGGCCGCTACCAGTTGACGCGCCGGATCCTCGAGACGCTGGTCGAGTTCGGCAATCCATTCTCGATCCTGACCAAGTCGACGCTGATCCTTCGCGATCTTGATGTCCTGGTGGCGGCGAGCAAGCGCGGACAGGTCGAGGTCGCGTTCTCGGTCGGATCGGTCGATCGCGAGGTCTGGCGGCGGACCGAGCCCGGCACCCCGAACCCATTGCGGCGCCTCGAGGCGGTCGCGGCGCTGAACGCCGCCGGGGTTCCATGTGGCGTACTCATCGCCCCGATCCTTCCGGGGATCTCCGATCAGCCGGGGCAGATCCGTGAGGTTGTTCGAGCAGCGGTTGCGGCGGGCGCAACCGACATCAGCGCGATCGCGCTTCATCTGCGGCCCGGCGTTCGAGATCACTACCTCGCCTGGCTCGGGAGCGCCCGGCCCGATCTGGTGGCCGGCCACCTGGTCCGGTACCGCCATGGCTCGAACCTGCCCGCGGACGAACGCCTCCGGATTGGTGCGGAAGTCCGCCGCATTGTCGAACGCGAGCGAGCACGCCGGCCGCACGCGCACCACCTCCGCCCTGCGCCCTCGCGGATCCGGCAGACCGCTCGACGGGCGCAGGGCGGTGACTCAGACCTGCAGCTCGTGCTGCCGGGATGCCGTGTCAAGTCGCCGCGGAGCAGACCAGGAGACCATCGCGACCAGGCGGCTTCCTAGGCGGGTTCGTCACCTGCACGCGTGGGCGTGCGGCAAGTGGGCCACGTTGCGGAGCGCGGACTCGAGTTCGCCGCCGGGTGGAGTCAGCCGGGGGTTTTCTCCCGGTCGCCGTTCATCGCGAGGGCCTCTCGAAGCTGTGGGGGCAGACAATCGCGGTCGGCGTCGGGGCGTTCGGGCGGCACGCGGCCTGCTCGCAGCGCGCGCAGGTCTTGCTCCAGTTCGTTGACGCGCGTGACAAGACACGACAGCGCCTCGGCGACCGGATCGGGAAGTCGCGTGTGGTCGAGTTCAAGGCGCCCCACGCGCTGTCCGTCGACGATGACGGTCTTCCCCGGGTTGCCGACCACCGTTGAGTTCGGAGGGACGTCCCTGACGACGATCGCCCCGGCACCCACCTTCGCGTTGAGACCGACCGTCAACGGGCCGAGCACGCTCGCCCCTGTTCCGATGACCACGCCGTCGCGAATCGTTGGGTGGCGCTTGCCGCTGTCCTTTCCGGTGCCACCAAGTGTCACGCCCTGGTAGAGCGTCACGTCGTCGCCGATCTCGGCGGTCTCGCCGATGACGACGCCCATTCCGTGATCGATGAAGAAGCGTCGCCCGATCGTTGCGCCGGGGTGGATCTCGATGCCGGTCAAGAAACGGGCGAGCTGGCTGACGATGCGAGCGGGAAGTCGAAGCCCGCCGCGGTGCATCAGGTGCGCGAAACGGTGCATCCAGACGGCGTGCAGACCCGGGTAGCAGGTGAGGAGCTCCGCGGTGCCTCGGGCCGCCGGATCGCGCTCCCGGGCGGCGCTCAGGTCGTCACGCAAGACGCTTGATGCCCGCCTGAGGGAACCTGTGAGGGATCGGATGTCCATCGGCCGAGTATAGTCCCGGGCCGATTCCTTGAAGCCGCCACCTCGCGGGGTACTCACATCGTGCGAAGCCGAAAGCTCAAGTTGACATTCCTCGGCGATCGCGTCACCGAGCCGATTATCTACATGCTTGGCAAGCGGTTCGAGGTGGTCACCAACATCCGCCGGGCCGACATCCGCGAGGGCACCGGGTGGGCGATCCTCGAGGCCACCGGGACCGAACAGCGCCTCGACGAGGCGATGCGCTACCTGGATGAGATGGGCGTCCGGGTCGATGACCTGGAGCAGTACGTCGAGTAGCTACACCGTCACCGGAGCCTCGTGCGAACTCGGCCCGTCCCCGACGTCACTCGCCCCTCGCCTGGAGGGGCTCCGAGCCGACGGGGCCGACGCTCTTGGGCGCCTGCTCACCGCACTCCCCGAGCCTCCCTGGGACGTGGCGGTCACCGTCGGTGACCCACTCGTGCCGATGCTCAGCGCCCTCGGGTTCGAGACCTATGGGGACGTCGTCACGTGGGTGGCCTCGATCGACGCGCTGAAGCCTGCGCCGCACGTCGGGGGCGTCACGATCGACCCGTACCGAAATGGTTGGGCCGAGGACTTCCAGGAGGCCGAGCGGCTTGCGCTGAAGGGAACCGCCGCCTTCGGCGAGATCGGGCAGCCAAGCGGCTACGAAGGGGCGGAGGGCTTCGATGCCTTCGTCGTCGCCCGCCGTGGCGGACGGCTCGTCGGGTTCGCGCAGGCGCAGCTTCCCGAAGGTTGGATCAACTGGATGGGCGTTATTCCGAGCGAGCGCCGACGCGGTATCGGGCGTCTCCTTGTCGCAGCCGTCGCGCGCTCAGTTCGCGAGGCTCGCGGCACCCACGTCGGCGCCGAGGTCGACGTCGCTCATGCGGCTCCGGCCATGTGGAAGGCCGTCGGCGCGAGAGAAAAGAGCCGTCGCGTGTTGTTGGTCCACCGGGGTCCGCGATGAGGAAGTCCACGGCGCTTGCCGCGGGTGCGGTCGCCCTGGCGCTTGCCGGCCCCGCCGCCGCGGGCATCTACGACCCTCCGGCTGGGTCGTACTCTCCCGAGCAGGATCCGAAGACGATCGTCCGACCGGGCCTCGGCGTCGGTCCGTCGAGGTTTGGGGATCCGCTGGCCCGCATCGGCCCCAAGGTGTTCGGCCCCGTCCAGAGCGGGTACCGCTTGCGTGGAGGCAGGCTCCAGCGAACGAGCGGCTGGATCGGCCGTCGTTTCGGGGGCCTCCGAGTGATCGGGCAGGGGAGCGCTCGCCGCCCGATTGTCGCGTTTGTGCTGACGAGCCAGGGCTACCGAACGCGCGAAGGGTTTGGCGTCGGCGATCGCCTCGCCGACGCTCGAGCGCTCTTTGGTGCGCCGCGCCATGTGCGGGTCCACACGCGCTTCATCCAGGTGTGGCGCTTCAAGAATTCGGGGAGCACCATCTTTGTCGAACTCGGCCAGGGAGGCCCGGCGAAGGCCAGGATCATTCGGTGGGCGATTGTCCGCGACAAGCGGCTGCCGCCGACGCCAACGCTTCGTCAGGTCCGAACGCGCCCCTGAGAGGTCCGACCCGATGCGTCGTTTGAGACGAACTGTCGCAATGTTGCGCGAGACCTGACTCACACCCGTCTCGCATTTCGCAATATGCTGAAACCGGGTGGTGGTCCGGGGTGGCCCCATGGGGGGGGGCGCGGCCGGAGCGCCCGTGGGCCGGGGTTGCTACTCCCCGAAAAGGGGTGTGCTGAGGTAGCGCTCGCCGGTGTCGCACAGGAATGTGACGATCACCTTCCCGGCACTCTCTGGCCGTCGGGCGATCTCGCGTGCGGCCCAGACGTTTGCGCCCGCAGAAATCCCGACGAGGATTCCGTCCTGGCGTGCGAGGCTCCGTGACATCTCGAAGGCGTCCTCAGCCTGGCAGGCGATGATCTCGTCATAGATCGAGGTGTTGAGAACCCCAGGGACGAACCCGGCGCCGATTCCTTGGATCTTGTGCGGTCCAGGACTGCCACCGGCAAGCACCGGCGACTCCGTGGGTTCGACGGCGACCGAGCGAAATCCCGGTCGGCGCGCCTTCAACACCTCGCCGACGCCCGTGATGCTGCCGCCCGTTCCAACTCCGGCGACGAGGATGTCGACCTTTCCATCGGTATCCGCCCAGATCTCCTCCGCGGTGGTCTGACGGTGGGCCTCAGGGTTTGCCGGGTTCTGGAACTGCTGGAGAATGATGGCCCCGTCGATACCCTCGGCGACCTCGCCCGCTCGGGCGATGGCTCCGCGCATCCCATCGGGACCAGGCGTCAATATGAGCTCAGCGCCGTAGGCAAGAAGAAGCTGTCGGCGTTCCATGCTCATGGTCTCGGGCATCGTCAGGATCAGACGGTAGCCCTTCGCCGCACAAACAAGGGCGAGCGCGATACCCGTGTTCCCGGAGGTCGGCTCGACGATCGTGCTCTCACCGGGACGGATCAACCCGTCCCGTTCGGCCGCCTCGATCATCGACAGGCCGATCCGGTCCTTGACCGAGCCACCCGGATTGAACGACTCGAGCTTGCCGAGGATCTCGGCTCCCGTGCCATGCGCGACGCGACTGAGACGGACCATCGGGGTCGCGCCGATGAGATCAATAATGGAGTCGGCGACGTTCACGCGGGCGACATTACCGCAAATCCAGTGGTGAATTGCAGGTTCTGCGACGCGTGACGGGGCCGGTGGGATCCACGCCGCTCGAAACGGGGCGCGGGTAATCTGTCGGTCATGACTCCGATTCCTGACGTGGCCGAGATCCGCATCACCATGATGATCGCCGCGGACTCTGCCCAGGCCGTCGACGGCAAGCTCTACGTGCTCGGAGGCGGTTTCAACCACCTCGCCGTCTCGGAATTTCCCGCGTCGCACCAGTTTGACATCGCGATGATGGTCGACGTGCCCTGGACCGAGACGAACCGTCCGTACGAGGTGGTCGTCGAGATGGTCGACGCAGACGGGCAGCCGATGGGCTATCGCGCCGAGGCGACGCTCGAGACCGGTCGCCCCGCTGGCGCCCGACCAGGAAGCGCCTTCGCCGTGCCGCTCGCGGTGCCGGTCACTGCCGAGTTCCCCCAGGCCGGTCGCTACGTCCTGCGTGGAGAGGTTGACGGCCGAGAGTCAGGCCGGGTCGTCATCGAAGTGGTGCCGACCGTCGCCTAGCGCCGGCCTCAGGTGTCAGATGTGAAACATCGGAGCGGACTGGCGCTCCCGGTCAAGGAGCGACGCAATCGTCTGGCCGGCGAGCACCGCCGCGAGGGCGTCGCGGGCCTCTCCCCAGATCCCTACTACCGACGTGTCGAGGGGGCCGTCGACGGCCACCACAACCTCGAACACGGTCAACGTGGTCGCCGGACGTCGCAAGCTGTAGCCACCGCGAACGCCGCGCTGACTCTGCAGGATGCCCGCCCGGCGCAGTGACGAGAAGATCTGTTCGAGGACGTGCACCGCGACCGCGCGCCGCTCGGCAATCTCAAGGATCGGCACGGGCTCCCCGGAGTTTCGCCCACCGAGCTCCATCAGCGCTTCCACTGCGATGCGGCTCTTCTCGCTGACCGAGATCACGGGTTGGGCGAGATTCCCTCCGCGATGAGCACGTTCGTGTAGCCATCGCGATGCACAGCGACCGGCTCTCGGCCCGCGGCCGAACGTCGCCGGTCGATCACGATCTGGAGCATGTCGATCCAGTTGTCGAGGTCACCGACGATGAACTGGTAGCGGCACTCGTGATCGACGACGATCACGCGCGGCCGCCGCATGCCTGGGTTCGAACCCTCGACGTCGCGCGGCTCGCGCTCGATCTCAACGATTCGATCGAGATCGATTTCTCGGCGCTTTGCGCGAAGGAAGGTGTCGAGGACAGTGGGAACGAACACCAACCTGGTCGCGGTCAGGGTGAGCGTTCCGTGGCGCGCCAACCAGCCGTTTTGCAGGTCCGCCCCACCGGAGCGCAGCGGCGTCTCGTCCTTGCGCGGCCGCTCGGCATGGGGATGGCGCGGAAGCGTGTTGGACGCGGGCTTAGACGAGTCGGCCGTGGTCTCTGTCATCAATGCGTCTCCCGACTACCTTCGATTTGACCAGCGGGTGCCTCGCCGAAACGGCGCGGCCAGTCCGATGGACCCAGTCCAGGATACGCGGCCGGCCGGCTGCTTCGCACACCGCCCGTCGACACGCCTGGCACGGTTGGGTCGCCCGTTCGCTGGGCGACCCAACCGTGCCAGGTACTACCCGGTGACAGCCGGCGTGATCGGCTTCGGAGTCGCTCGGATGATCGTGTCAGCGGGGTCGCAGACCCGCGACGCATTGATCCCGTCCGCGCAGGCGACGTTTCGAATCGATCCCGTCCGATTCCGGGCGATCCGCGCATCGATCACGACATCGCGGAACGAGCCCCCTTCGATGTCGCCGAGCGGGAGGCTCACGACTCCCTCCTTCTGACGCGCCTTCGGGCTCCGGTTCACCGAGAGCTGCTGACGGCTCACAAGCGTCAGGCCCGGGGGCAGCGGGTCGCGAAGTGTTACCGAACGGGCGACACCAACTCCGGTGTTGCGCACACGGATCTTGTACCGGATCACCTGCCCGGCAACGGCCCGCTGGGGCGCCGTCTTCGCGATCCTGAGCTTGGCAGTACCGTCAGGCCCCCCCGCAATGGTGGCGGTGAGAACCGTGTCGGTGTCGGCCGCGTTGTTGTTCTCCGGTGTGGGGTCGACCGCTCCGGTCGGCGGCGTCACGCTCGCCGGGTTCGTGAACGGACCGCTCACGCCGTCGGCGATCTTGGCGACGAGGCTGAAGGTGACGTTTCCGTTCACCGGAATGTCGACCAGCACGTCGATGTTGCCGACGCCCGAGGCGGGGCACTTGGCGCCGGTCGACGCCACGCAGGTCCACTTCGTCGCCCCGGCGACGATCTGCGCGGGGAGCATGTCCGTGACGCGGGCGCCCTTCGCGTCGGTCGGGCCCAGGTTTGTGGCGACGATCTTGTACGTCGTGGTCCGCCCCGCGACGACCTGGGTGAGCCCGTCGTCCTTGGTGATCTTCAGGTCGAGGAACTGCGTCTCGCCGAAGTTGTTGCTCGGGCTGGTTCCACCCGCCGCAAGCGTGACCGGAATCACATCAGTCTTGTCACTTCCGGGAATCGGAGTGACGTTGCCGGCCGTGTCGCGCGCGTCGAGGTAGCCGTTCGGCTGGACCTTCTGCACGACGGTGTACTGCCCCGGGGAGAGCGGTGGAATGTAGGTGTAGACGACCCGGACCAGGGCGTTCGCTCCGGTGCGGACAATGTCGTCGTGATCGGGGCCGCCGGTGATCTGGCTTGCGCTGTCGACCTCTGCGCTAAACGTCACCTGTCCGGAGCCGGTGTAGGCCACCAGATCGGTTGCGCTCGTCGTCGACGCGACGGCCTCGGCGATGACGGCGGTCTGGTCGCCGAAGTTCTTGAAGTCCGGGCCAGAGCCCGTCGTGCCGTCGCTTGCCGCCAGCTCAGCGGAGCCGGACCACTCGGGCGCGGCAGGAAGCGCGCCGCTCGCAAGGCCCGGGCCGGAGATGCTCAGCACCCGCCCGGTGACCTTCGCGGTCAGCGTGCGCGCCGCGGAGGTCAGGTTCTCAGTCGAGACCTGATTGGTGATCGACCCGCTACGGATGATGTCGACCTTTGTGAGGCATCCGGGGTTCACGTCGAACTGAGGGATGGTTCCGGTCACCGGGTTGCCACGGCCGAAACGGAACGCGAACCCGCCACCGAAGTTCGTGCTCGCGGCATTCGGGCCGGTCTGACTGGGCTTGGTCTCGTCGGTCACGAACGCGTACGTCCCGTCGGGGGCGCTGACCGTCGTGCCGACCACGCTTCCGGCGGCGTTTCGAAGCTCCAGCGCGCTCGACCCGATGGGCGCCTCGCCGGTGTCGAACAGTCCGTTCGCGTTGGTGTCGACATACACGCGACCCGAGATCGTCGGATTCTTGCACGACGTCGGGAGGGCGGGCTGGTCTGCGAGGGCGGTGCCGACGAGGCCCACTGCGGCCACACCGACGACCGAGCTGGCGATCAGCGCGTCCCTGCGAGCACGCTCAAAGCGATTCCCGTTCCTCACGGGGCGACCTCCACTGTTTCGACTACCCCGCGCTGCCCACCAGCGCTCGGTGGGGCCGCGTGCCCGGCAGGGGTCGGTGATACGGGCATCCGGACCCCCCCAAAACCGCGCATTTGCACCCTACGGAGGGCCCCGGACGGCAGGACGCCCGCTGGCTCAGCCAGCCGAGGGCGCGAGGATCAGCTCGGCCAGCTCGTCGGCTTGATCCGGCTTGACGATGGCGATGACCTGATCGCCGGCTGCCAGCACCAGTTCAGGACTTGCGATCGTCGCCGTCCGGTCGCGGAGAACCGTCACGATGAGGCTGCCCTCGGGCAGCTCGAGATCACTGACGCTCCGGCCGACCGCCGGGGACTCGGTGTCAAGCTGGAGTTCGACGATCTCGATGTTCTCGCGTTGAAGCGACAGGAGGTGCACCATGCTGTGTTGAGGAACCTCATGCTCGATCAGCGAGAGGATCGCCGTCGTCGAGCAGACCGTCGGAGCGATGTTCAGCAGATCGAAATGCTCCTGGTTTCGGGGATCGTTGACGCGAGCCACGACATGCTGGACACCGAACTTTTCCCTCGCGACCTGGCAGATGATGATGTTGTCCTCGTCATCGCCAGTCACCGCGATACAGGCATCCGCGCGAGCGATCCCGGCCTCTTCGAGCACGAAGATCTCGGTGCCGTCTCCGTAGTGGACCATCTGCTCGAACTCGGACTCCAGGCGCACGTATTGGTTGCGTCGGACCTCGAGGATCGTCACCTCATGCCCAAGCCGGGTGAGTGCCCGCCCGACGTTGGCGCCGACCTTTCCCCCTCCGACGATGATGACGTACATCAGCGCTCCTCCGGGGCGTGCGCGCCAACCGCGTCGGTGATCATCCCAATCGCCGTTTGGGTCGGACAGATTGTCGTCAACCCACGCTCGGCGTAGAAGCGCGCACGATTGGGGTCGAGCACGCGCACGACGACGCACTCGATGCCAAAGCGCTCCTTCGCGATCTGGGCGATCACGATGTTGGTGTTGTCGCCGTTGGTCGCCGCCACGAACGCATCCGCCCGGTCGACGCCAGCCGCCAGGAGCACCGACAGCTCAAGCGCCTGCCCGTGAACGAACTGGCCGGGAAAGTCGTCACCCAGCCGGACGAACGCCTCGGTGTTCTCGTCGACGACGTTGACGTCATGGCCCTGGTCGATCAGCTGCTTTGCGACGGCGCTTCCAACGCGGCCGCATCCGACGATCACGACGAACACCCGGCTCCCTTCCCGCTCTTTTCAGGCGAGGGAGACTAGTCCGATTCGGGAGGCCCTGCGCTCGTTTCGTCAGATGGCGACTGCCGGCGGCGCTCGATGCTGAGCCGGGCGATGGCGCCGGACACGACGACGACACCGAGCACGACCTTCACCGGCGCGCCCCTGAGCACGCCGACGATCACCAAGGCAACGCCGACGAGCACGAGGACCCCGGAAAGGGCCATCGTCAAATGCCGGTGGAGCGCTCGGGAGTCCAAGAGGAGGGAACCCGGATACCTCGAGGAGGGCGACGGAGCATGCCGCACCTCCTCGAGGATCCTCGGTGGCTAGACCAAGAACGGAATGATCAAGAGCGCGACAATGTTCGCGATCTTGATCATCGGGTTGATGGCCGGTCCTGCGGTGTCCTTGTACGGGTCACCAACGGTGTCGCCGGTCACCGCGGCCTTGTGGGCCTCGGATCCCTTACCGCCGTAGTGCCCATCTTCGATCAACTTCTTGGCGTTGTCCCACGCGCCTCCACCGGAGGTCATGGAGATCGCGACGAAGAGTCCCGTCACGATGACACCAAGGAGCAGACCACCGAGCATCTCGGCGCCGTTGTTCTTACCGAACATGAACGCCACGACGATCGGGACGACGATCGGGATGAGACCAGGGATCAACATCTCCCGCTGGGCGGTCTTGGTCACGATGCGGACACAGCGCGCGTAGTCCGGACGCTCCGTGCCAAGCATGATTCCGGGCTTCTCCCGGAACTGCTGGCGGACATCCTCCACGACCTGCCCGCCGGCCTTACCAACGGCCTCCATCGAGAAGGCGCCGAAGACGAACGGCATCATGCCGCCGATGAGCAGCCCGATCACGACGAACGGGTTCTGAAGCTCGAAGCTGTAGTTCGCCGCAAACGCGGCTTCTCCGCCGATTGCGTCCTTCAGCTCCTCGATGTAGGACACAAAGAGCACCACCGCGGCAAGCGCGGCCGAGCCGATCGCGTACCCCTTGGTCACCGCTTTCGTGGTGTTCCCGACCGCGTCGAGCGGATCGGTGATCGCGCGAACCTCAGCCGGCATGTCCGCCATTTCAGCAATACCACCGGCGTTGTCGGTGATCGGCCCGAACGCGTCGAGCGCGACGACCACACCGGTGAGCGAGAGCATCGCCATCACGGCAACACCGATGCCGTAGACACCGGCGAGCTGGTAGGCAAGAGCGATACCGCCACCGATCACGACGACCGGAGCGGCCGTTGCTTTCAGGCTGACGGCGAGGCCAGCGATGATGTTCGTCGCGTGGCCCGTCTCAGATGCCTTCGCGATCGATTTGACGGGCCGCCATGCCGTGCCCGTGAAGTACTCGGTGATCGCGACCAGGAGCAGCGTCACGCCGAGACCGACGAGCGCCGACCAGTAGTAGTCGGTCCATGTCGTGCCGGTGAGCTTCTCCGCAACGACACCGTCCATCAGTCCCTTCACAACGGGAATGAAGCCGACGGCCGATAGGACGGCCGCGACGCCGAGGCCCGAGTAGAGCGCCATCGTGACGTTCTTGCTCTTGCCGACGCGCACGAACCAGGTACCGATGATGGAGGTGACGATCGAGACCGCCCCAAGCGCGAGGGGCAGAAGCACCGCGTTCTTGGCGTCCTGACCGGCAGCAAAGAAGAGCGAGCCGAGGAACATCACGGCGACCGTCGTGACCGCGTAGGTCTCGAAGAGGTCGGCTGCCATACCGGCGCAGTCGCCGACGTTGTCGCCGACGTTGTCGGCGATCACGGCGGGGTTGCGCGGGTCATCCTCGGGGATTCCGGCCTCGACCTTGCCGACGAGGTCGGCGCCGACGTCAGCGCCCTTGGTGAAGATGCCTCCGCCAAGACGAGCAAAGACCGAGATGAGCGAGCCACCGAACGCGAGCCCGATGAGCGGCTGGACGTCTTCGACGTCGCCACCGAGGATCGCGAAGTAGCCGGCAACCGACAGAAGGCCAAAGCCGACGACGAGCAGGCCGGTCACCGAACCGCCCTTGAAGGCGATCCCGAGGGCTTCCTTAAGGCCTTTGCGACCAGCCTCGGCGGTACGAACGTTGGCGCGAACCGAGACGTTCATCCCGATGAACCCAGTCGCAGCCGACGCGCCGGCACCAATCAGGAACCCGATTGCGGCCTTCCAGCCAAGCAGGCTCGAGTCAACAGCCGACCCGAGGAGACCAATAAGCAGAAAAAGGACAACAGCGACACCGGCGATGATTGTGTACTGCCGGTTCAGGTATGCCTTGGCGCCCTCTTGGATGGCTCCGGCGATCTCCTGCATCCGCGCGTTTCCGGCGGGTTGCTTCAGCAGGTAGACCGTGAGACCAATGCCATAGGCGACTGCGATCAGGCCGCAGACGAGCGCCAGCCATACGGTGTTGTCCGCCAAAAACTCGGACACGTAGTTTCCCTCCGTATGTGGTGGTCGAAAGAGACCAGCGCGTTGGCCGAGGAAGTGGCCCTCGCTTCAGGCACGCCGGTACCGAGCCCGCGAGAAGCGGGTCGGACTGCGGGATTATTACCAGGCCGCTCGGCGGGAGGGAACTCGCGCCCGTTCATGAAGGACGTCCGCCCGCCTCGCGGGGCAGCCGCCGCGAGACGCCGCGCCGCGCCATGGCACGAACGTGTGTTTGTATACTCCGCCGGTGTCTGGCGCCACGAACTCGGTCGAGCTTTCCGCTGCAGAGGGCCGCCGTATCGCCGTTGCCGCGCAAGGATTTGACGGGGCGAGCCGGTCGGGGCCTCCCGGCCCGAGGCGCATCGATGCGCTGATCGACCGCCTCGGCGCCATTCAAATCGATTCGGTCAATGCCGTTGCGAGGTCGCACTACCTGCCAATCTTCTCCCGCATCGGCCCCTACCCGCGAGGCGACTTCGATGAGGCCGCAGCGCGCCGACGATCGGTCTTTGAGTACTGGGGCCACCAGGCGTCATTCCTTCCCATCGACCTTTGGCCCGCGATGCGTTGGCGGATGGATCGCTACCGAGCGCGGGCCCTGCAGGTCGCGGACGAGCCGTCAGTCGAGGGGCGCGTCGCGCGACTTCATCGTGAGCGACCGGGCTACGTCCAGGCGGTGCTCAACGAGATCCGCGACCGAGGACCGCTCGCGGCAGGTGAACTCTCCGACCCCGGCAGGGGGGCGGGCCCGTGGTGGGGTTGGTCCGACGGGAAGCTCGCGCTCGAGTACCTCTTCTCTACCGGCGATGTGACCGTCGCCGCGCGCAAGAGCTTCACGCGCCAGTACGACCTTTCCGAGCGGGTCATAGGACCAAGCACGCGTTCATTGGTTCCCCTTCGTGCTGAGGATGCCCAACGAATCCTGGTGCTGCGCGCAAGTACAGCACTCGGCGTCGCGACGGTTCGAGACCTCTCGGACTACTACCGCATGCGGGTGGACGACACCCGCGAGCGCGTCGGCGAGCTGGTCGACGAAGGGAAGCTCCTTCCGGCCCGCGTCGAGGGCTGGCGTGAGAGCGCCTACCTCGATCCGAACGCTCGCCTGCCGGCGCGCAGCACCGCCCAAGCTCTTCTGTCGCCGTTTGACTCCCTGGTCTGGGACCGCGCGCGCACCGAGCGCATCTTTGACTTTCGGTATCGCCTCGAGATCTACACGCCGGTCACCAAGCGGATCCACGGCTACTACGTCCTCCCGCTCCTTGTCGGCGGCCGCCTCGTTGGGCGTGTCGACGTGCGGGCAAACCGCGCGGCAAGGATTCTCGAGATTCCCGGCGCGTTCGCCGAGCCGAAGTGCGCAACCGCGAACGTGGGTGACGCGGCGCGCACGGAGATCGACTCCCTCAGGCGATGGCTCGATCTCGACACCGTGGCGGTAGGACACTGCGGTGACCTTGCGCCATTTCTCGCCGACTGATCGCCGTCGGCGGGCCACCAGGATGGCTACAGCCGCGACTCCGCAAGGACGTTCGAGCTGTGTGGATCGGGTTCGCTTGGGACGCGCGGGATGACGTGCTCGAGAACGGCTCTCATCCGGCTGTTATTTCGCGCGAGCACCGCCATGACGTCACCGGTGGTGACGGCCCCGACCGTTGGATCGCCTTCGACGCCTGCGTCATAGTCCGTGACGAGCGCGACGTTCGCGTAGGCGATCTCGACCTCGCGGGCCAGGTGGCATTCCGGGTAGGCCGTCATGTTGATGACCTCCCAACCCTCTCGGGCAAACGACTGGCTCTCGGCCCGGGTGGAGAAGCGCGGCCCCTGGATGACGACGATCGTTCCTCCGTCGTGCACCGGCACACCCGTCGCCGTGCAGCCCTCGACGAGTAGCTGGCGGAGGACCGGCGAGTACGGGTCGGCGGAGCTGACATGGGTCGTCTCAGGGCCGTCGTAGAACGTGTCGGGGCGACCGTTCGTGCGGTCGACGAACTGGTCGCAGACGACGAAGTCCCCGACCCGGACGTGCTGCTGGAGACTCCCGACCGCGCATGGCCCGATGATCCAGCTCACGCCGAGCGACTTCATGGCCCAGATGTTCGCGCGGTAGTTGATCCGGTGGGGTGGGAACTCGTGCGCTCTGCCGTGGCGCGCGATGAACGCAACCCGCCGCCCGCCGATCTCGCCAACCACGGCAGGAGCGGTCGGCGCACCGTACGGCGTGTCGATGGTGATCTCCTGCCCACCATCGATCAGCGAATAGAAGCCCGATCCACCGAAGACCCCAATCTCGGCCTGTGCGGTCACTTCCGGTGGTGGGGCGGCACCCAAAGTCCGCTGTCTCCAGGCGGCTGCTCTGGCGCCAAGATCGGCGTGGGAGCCGCTGGACGCGTCGGGGTCGGGGCCGGAGGCGGACCGCCCTCGGGGGCGGCGGCACTTTCGCGCTTGGCGCGCTCCACGAAGGCCATCTGAAGCTCGGAGACGGCTTGTCGAAACGCGCTCGCCTGTTCCCCGAACGCGGCTTCGGTTATCGGAAGGAGTGTCGTGAGCACATCGATGGCCAGACGCGCTTCTCCAGCGTGCCCACGTTTGTCGCCCTCGGGACCGAGACCAAGACGAATCGCCGCAAGGTCGGCGAAAGTGGCCATCGTCTGCGCCAGGACGTCCGGCACCTGCGCGGCGGCGAGGCGCTCGTACATGACCTGGGCGATCTGCTCGGGCGTCGGCTGGCCGGTCCCGTCGGCCTCGGTCGTCTCGGTCGCCTCGGTGGTCTCGGTTGCCTCGGTTGCCTCGTCGCTCATCCGTCACTCCCTTCAAGCTCCGCAAGGAGCTCCTCGGCCGAACGTTTCGTCCGCTCGGCGCATTCCGCGTGCAGGGCTTTGAGATCCCCTCCCAGCTCGTCGTATCGCCTGAGCTGGCGGATCGCCCCGTTGCCATTTTCGAGCATGGAACGTACCGGACCGAGGAAGCGATCGACGCCCAGCCGCGTGGCTGCCGGGCCGCTCCACCTCAGGAGTTCCTCGATTGCCTCGGGGGCAGTCCGCTCAAGACCGGTGGTGAGGTCGATCAGCGCACCAGTGAGGCCGTACCGCTCGGCGCGCCAGAGGTTCTCCTCGATGAAGCGATGCTCAGTCCGCGGGAGGTCGCGTCCGGCGTCGAAGTCGTCGCAAAAAGAGGCGATCGCGGCCAGCATGAGGGCCACGAGTCCGAGGGCCTCGCCGATTTCGCTCTGGCCGTCGCAGATTCGGATCTCGATCGTTCCATGCGTGTGGTGCGGGCGCACACTCCACCAGATCTGCGTGCTCTCGACGATCGAGTTCGCGCGCTCGAGAAAGTGGACGTATTCGGCGTACTCGTCCCAGTCGGCGAAGGCGTCCGGAACGCCGCACCGGGGAAAGCTCTTCGTGAAGACCTGCGTTCGCGTGGAATGGAGGCGCGTCGGCCGGCCCATGAAGATCGGGCTGTTCGAGGAGAGCGCGAGGAGTTCCGGAAGGAGCGAACGCAGTGCGGTGCAAACCGAGATCGCGCGGTCAGCTCCCCGGATTCCGCAGTGCAGGTGCACCGACCACGTGTTGTTGGTCCAGGCGACGTAGCCGAGCTCACCCTCGACGCGACGGTAGTGCTCGGTATCGATGATGCGCTGCTCTTCCCAGCGACTGAACGGGTGCACCCCTGAGATGGCCAAGCACAGCCCGAGATCCTCGGCGAGGGCGATCGTACGGAGTCGCCCCTCGGCTAGCTCGCGAGCGGCGCTGGTGAGGGTCTCGTGCTTGCCGGTCCGAAACTCGATTTCGCTGGCGATCAGCTCACCGGCAAGGCGTTCGGCAAACGGCCCCTGGGCTGAGCCGATCAGGTCGCCGAAACGGTTGGCGAGGGCGAGCGTCGAGGGATCGAGGATCTGGAACTCCTCTTCGATCCCGATCGTGAAGTCAGTCGATGCCTCGAAGCGCTCGCGCACGCCGTCGAGGATGCTGGTGGTTCCGGCACTCACGGTCGCGGAGTTTAGCCTCCGGCTTGCAGCACACCGCTGGGACCCGAACAGCCGCGCCAAGGCCCCGCCGCGTCTCACGACGGGAGAAGTTGGTGCCAGGAGGTGAACTATAGAAATCAACGGCGTCGCCAAGGTGTGGAGTGTCAGGCACCTGCTGCGGGTGTCTGACCAGGCGACAGCGATGTGGTGCCAGACACGGCATGAACGGTTCGCCGCCCGTGGCTGGCGTGTCTGACACCACATCAACCCGACCGTTGAGGGTCACGCGCGCAGGTGTCTGACACACCCGGGGAAGGGGGACCCTCTCAGTGCTGAGCTTGCCTCCAGGCACCAGTTTCACGATGCGAGGAATCGCAAGGGCTGGCCGACAGCGCTGCGACTACCCCGAGATCGGCGGGAGCGGCGTCCTCGACGCGGTCAGGGCGCAACCGTCGATGGGGCCGCGGCCGATGGGAAATCGCGCGATCCGGGCCGTTCCGCGAGCCGGTTGCCAGACCGTGACGCTCGTCGCCCCCTTGCCAAGGTGCACGTTCCAGAAGACGCCCGTCGTGCGCGGTCTGGCCGCCACGAGGATCGACGGTCCACCGGAGATCGGCCCGGCAAGAACGCGCGAACAGGCCGCGTCGTCCTCGACCCAGGCCAAGCGGGCGTTCCCGATCGCCGGACTGTGCGCCACCCTGGTGGTCGAGCGAAGGACGACCCGCACCCGGCCGTCAGCTTCCGCCGCAAGCAGGAGCGACTCCGTCGCCGACGTCACGTGCCACGCGACGAGCCGACCTCGGATCGCGGGACGTCCGAGGTCGACCCCGAGCGGCCGCCGGTCAAGCGTTCGGACCGAACGCGTGCGGAGGTCTCGAACGATGAGCAGCCATTGGTTTCCCGCTCGACGCCGGAACGCCATGCGCGGCCAGGAGAGTGCGGGCGTCGTCACCCTCCCGCGAATCCGGACAAGGGTGCGACCGGTCGCCCAGTCGAGCACTCGAATACCCTCGCTGTCGCGCACGGCCAAGCGCGGACCGTCAAGCGACGGTTGGGATGCACCTGCGAGCACGACGCTCGGGTGACCGGACCGTCTGAGGATGACAAACGTCTTCGCGCCGACGATCCGAGTCAGCGCGACGACCGAGCCGGTCGCGGTCGCGTCGATCTCGGGTGGCCTCGCCGCCCCGAGGGCCTGTCCGGCGAACACACACGAACCGACCACGAAGATCAAGATCGCGCCGAGACGAGCCGGCCGCTCGCGGGCGACAACGGAGCCCGCACGCGGACGGCGACCGACATTCGGAGCGGCCACCATCGCGACACGGCCGAGTGCATATGCCGCCATGGCGGTGGCACCAGCGAGCGGACTCGCGAGCCCCGCCGATGCGGCGATTGCGACCCAGGCCGCCGCGAGTGGCTGATAGGTGAGGAACCCGGCGCCGAGGATTGCGCCGTAGCCTGAGCTCCATTGCCAGAGCAACCGCTCTCGTCTCCACGGCTCCGGGACCTGCGCCGTCCGCTGAGGAAGGAGTCGCCGACTCGCCAGCGCCCCCGCAACCGCCAGCAGGGCGACGATCGCCGCACCGGCTCGCGCGACCGGGCGGCCGACAAATGCTCCGCCCCACCCAGCGAGCGCCCCAATCGTGGCCGCACTGAGCACCGCACCGGCGGCGAACCAGGCCAAAGCGACCAGTTGACGTCGGCGTCCCCCGCACCCGGCGGGGGTGATCGTCTCGATCATCGCGAGGCCTCAGGGCGACCAGGCGCCGGAGACGCCCGCGATAAAGCACATCGTGGTGACGAGCAGGATCAGCACGCGACCCCGGTGTCGTAGTAGAGGACGCAGAACACGGTGCGCCCGCCGTTGCAGTAGCCGGTCAGCGCCACGTCGCCGTTGATTCGGGTCCGTTGATGGGAGCAGCAGTCGGTGAGGCGACGAATCTGCCCCGAGCAGCACCGGTACCAGACTCCCTGCGTCACGACGTCCAGGCCGAACCGCTCTGGCACCCAGTCCTCGCACAAGCGCGAACGTGGGGCCACCGGAAGGAGCGCGCCGCTCGGGCCCCGGAGGCGCGCACCCCGCTCGTCGGTCGGACGCCCCGCCGCGTCGATCAGACGGCCGAGGTTGTCGACGAGTCGACCATCAGTCGGCCGAAGCGGATAGCCGTTCGCGTCAATTCTTGGAGTCGCGAATGGTCCCGGGCACGAGCCCGTGGTCCAGGTGTGTCCGCAGAAGCCGTAGTAGCCGTCCCCGGTCGGCTCGGTGCCAGGGATCCGAAATGCCCGCGCGACTGACGGCCCACCGAGGAGCGCTGCGGCGACCACCGCGAGACGTCCGAGAAACGAGCGGCGCGTCGTGCCCGCGGCCAGGCGGACGGCCAGCCGCTCGACCCGTGAGCGCTTCTCGCTAGACGCGCCTGGCATGCTTGGCCGCGCGGAGGATGGCGGCCTCGATCAGCCCCTCGACCTGCTCAAGCGTGTTCACGACGCCCTTGGCGGCGACGACCCCGTCGATGACGCAGGCGACAAACGGCGTGCCGGGAACGCGCCACGCCGCGAACGTGTGGGGCTCGTCGGCCTCCTCGACGGTGAGGAGCGTCCCGCGCTTGTGCATCGCGGCACGAAGGCCCGGCATCAGTTCGGCGCAGAGGCGGCATGCGGCGGTTCGGAACGCGACGAGCTCCATCCCCTGCCGAGTAAGCGTCCCGAGCGCAGGCGCGGCCTCGCCGAGTCGGGGGCCTTCGTTTGCCAACTCGAGCGCGGCCCGCGGTCCGGACCGAAGCAGCAACACCCCAAGCTGACGGTAGAGCGCGGCAAGCAAGGCGCCAAGGGCCGCAACGAGCACCACGAGGGTAGCGATGGCGATCGTCTGCCACCCCTCGTGGCCCGCGGGAAGCCCCTTGCCGAGCGCGACGGGGAGGGCAAGGAGGGCGAGGGCGAGGGCCCTGACGATCAGGATCCAGGTCGGCCGCTCGGCGGTCGATCCAAAGCAAGCGCACGGAATTCGCGTCGCGCCGCGCACTCGAACGGCCGCGAGGGCCCCGGCGAACATTGTGAGAACGCCGACCGCAGCCCAGCCTGCCGCGCGAGGGGCGATACCGCTTGCGAGCAGGCCCGCGAGGATTCCCTCGACGGTGACCAGGCCGATCGCGACGGGGAACGTCGCCCGAGACGGAACCGCGAAGGTTCGCAGCGTGTTACGGACGTCAGGAAGGGTCGCGAGCTTCGCGATTGCCGCCCATCCGAGGATGGCGGCGAGGATGACTCTGATGGCGAGCAGGGCGACGTCCTCGTCCGTGAGGTTTGGGCCCGCCGCATCTCGCGGCGGGTGTCCATCAGACCACGCGCTCCGCGCGCCGATATCCCCAGAACGTCGAGCAACAACCCGCCGCGGGTACAGGCCCGCGACGAGTTGCCGCACGTCTTACTTCGTGCTGGTCCAACCTCGAACACCCGAGGCGATGCGCATCATCGGCCTGCGCAGGGCCCACGGCACCAGTCGGTAGAACGGCACAAAGACGCCGGTCCAGAACGTTCCGACGTGCGGAACCGGCCGAACGCCCCTGCCCTGCCCCGTGAGCCGCCGCTGCGACGCCACCATCGAGGCCCGCTCGGCGTTACTCCGAACGACCCGTTTGAGCGCGGGCTTTGGTGGGATTACCACTGGCTTCATCCCCGGGCGGTACCCGCTGCTTCCAACCTTCGAGAGCGCGTCAGCGACGGCGTGGTCGCCGGCCTTGCGCGCGGTCGAGCCGGGCGGAGCCGGCGGGGCAGCCGGGAGCGGACCCACGCCGTAGATCGACACCTTGTCGTGCCCGAAGTACTGCTTCAGGTGCTCGGGGACGTCATGCGCGCTCATAGCTGGGCGATCCCCGCGAGGGCAGCGTTTGACATCGGCTCGTAAAGGGCCCCGATCGGCGGGGAGTAGACATTCTCCATCCAGGCGATCTCGTGAAGGGTCGTCCCCTTCTTGAGCGCAAAGGCGAGGAAGTCGGCCCGCTCCTTGACACCCTCGCCGCCGACCATCTGGGCGCCGATGAGCTTCCCGGTGCCGGGCTCGGCGATGAGCTTGACGAGCACCTGTTGAACACCCGGGTAGTAGCGGGCGCGGCTGATTCCGTTGGCCTTGGCGACGATGTGGGGAATGCCCGCAGCGGTGGCGGTGTGCTCGCCGAAGCTCGCTCCGCCGATCTGGACGTGGCCGCCCACCATCCCCCATGGAATGTAGACGGGGTTGTAGACGCGGTCGCCACCACCGGCGTTGGCGCCCGCGACGCGGCCCTGCTGCATGGCGTGCGCGCCGGTGAGGCCCTGCACGGCGACGCCGCTGTAGCCCTGAGGGACCTCGACACAGTCGCCGGATGCGTAGACCCCCGGCATCGAGGTCTCCATCCGCTCGTTGACCGTGATCCCTCCGGTCGAGCCGAGCTTGAGTCCCATGCTGCGGCCAAGCGTCGTCTCAGGTTCTTTGTGGGTCGAGATGATGCAGAGGTCGGCCTCGATGATGCCCTCGGTCGTCTCGACACCCGTCAGCTTGCCGCCCGATCCGACAAATCCCTTCAGGCCGACGCCGAAGTGGAGGACGCAACCCATCTCCTCGAGACTCTTCTGGACCGGCTCGGCGATGTCGGGGTCGGCCACCTGTGCGAGGAGCCACGCGTTCTCATCGACGAGGTGGGTCTCGATACCCCGCTGGGCAAGGGCGGCGAGCATCTCGACACCGAGCGGCGTGGCCTCCAGGACGACGGCCTTCTTGACGCTGTCAAGCGCCTTGTCAAGCTCGATTCCCCGGCGGATGTTCTTGACGTAGGTGATGCCCTCGAGGTCGTTCCCAGGCACTTCGGGGAGCGTGTAGTTGAAGCCTGAGCTGATGATGAGCTTGTCCCAGGCGAGGGTCTCGTCGCCAGCGACGAGCGTCCGGTTCGCGGCGTCGATCGCGGTCACGTTGGTCTCGCGACGCAGGTCGATGCCCGCCTCGGCGTAGTTCTCGGGCCCCGCCAGGAACAGGCGTGCGAAGTCGGGGATCTCCCTACCGAGCACGTAGGGAATGCCGCACGGCGAGTACGCGACATCCTCGAACGCGGTACAGCAAATCACGGTCGCGTCCGGGTTGGTTCGCTTCGCCATCGATGCTGCGCTGATTCCAGCGGCGCCGCCGCCGATCACGCAAATCCGGTGTGGTTCACCCACGTCTGAGGTCTCCTTGCTCGGGTCGGCTCGACTTCGACCACGGACGCTAACGCATGGAGACGGCGAGGCGCTACAGACAGACGGCCCACGGGACCGTGACGCCTACCTCCGGGCGAGGGAGAACGAGGGCCCGGCCGCCTGGATTTGGGCGGCGCGCCCGACAAAGCGCACCCGGAAGAGGGCCTTCGACTTCGCACGAGGCGCTTTGACGCGACACCGGCCCGTGATGTCGAGCTTCGCCCATCGGCCCCCTGCCCGCCACCGGCCATTGACGACCCGCTCCAACCGACAGACGCCCGCCTTGGTCCCACGAACCTTGCTCGTCACCGTAAGGCCTCGCCCGTTGGCGCTCTTGACGACGCTTGGGGCACCCACCGTGACCCCCGATGGTCCGCCTGCGATCGACCCGTTCTTTGCGGCGGTCGTCACGGTCGACGCGTCAGAGGGATCCCCGGGGCCGGACGCGTCGACCGCCCGCACGCTGTAGGCGACGCTCGCGCCGAGGGGCGCCTTCAGGTCGTTGAAGCTGGTCTGAGTCGTGGTGCCGATCTCGGCGCCGTCACGGAGAATGCGGTAGCCGGTGATCGCCGCGCAGCCCGCCGCTGGGGGTTGCCACTTGAGATCCACCGCACCCGGGCCGTTCGCCTCGGCGGCAAGGGCACGAGGGCGCCCGGCCGGTGGCATCTTGATGGTCACCTGCGCGCCCAGGGTACCGACGGAGAGCGTGGAGATCGAAAGACCTTCGGCGAGATCGGTGAAGGTTCGGCCCGTGGCAAGCGGCGCATCGAGAAAGCTGTCGGTCTCGGGGGTCGCGTCGAGGAGCGTCGAGAATGTCTCGACGGAGGTCTCGGCGTTCACTCGCACGCCCACACCGGTGACCGCCGGATCGGTCGGCGCGAAGTTGTCAAACCCGAATGGCTGACGAAAATCGAGAAAGTAGGCCCCAGGCGACTTACAGCGCGGCACCCTCAGGAGCTGGGGTGACGCGGAGATCTGTTCGAGGGGAGACACGCCGTACGTTCCGCTCGCGGTCGCGGTCGCCACCGCGCTCGCAGGGAGCCAGCCACCTCGAACCTTCTGCCAGGCCCCCGAGTGTGGCGCGCCTGGACCGTTGCCCATCGGATCGAACGGATCGCCGTACTCGTCGCGAACGCATGACGAACCGATCGACACGCGTTGTCCGTTCTCGACACACCGCAGCGACGTCGAATGGTGAAGGCCTAGGTTGTGGCTCAGCTCGTGCACGATCGGGCGCACTGAGAAGCCACCGTTGATCCAAGCCACAGATCCGGGAACGGTTGCCCGACCAACCCAAAGGCAGTTCGCCGTTCGCGGCCAGGCGAAGATCACGTGATCGTAGCCGCCGAGGCCGATGCCGCTCGCCGCGGCGATCGTATCCGCCTCGACCGACCAGTCGTCCGAGCGGCAGCCGGCGTTTGTGGAGCTGAGCCTCAGCCAGCCGACGACGTCGCCATCGCCCCTCGTGCGACCGACGAGATTGACCTTCCCGAAGGTCTCTTCCTGCAGAAGCGACCGCACCGAGCCAGACGTGCCGAAGACGAGTTGCCGCGCGGCCTCCGGGGTGATCGGCTCGCTGCGGTCGTTGGCGAAGTTGACGAGCACCACGGCGACGCTGCGACCCGCCCCGGTCGCGGCCTCGCGCTTGGCGCGGAGCGGCCGGGGCGATGCGCTCAGGAAACCGGCGGGAGCCTTCCAAGGCCGCCGAGTGGCCATCCCCGTTCGAAAGTCATCGCTGTAGACGACCGGCGGGCCCCCCGCGCTCTGCGCGGAGCGCGTGAGTCGGGCCGCCGAGTCCTGGCCGTTTGCGGCGGGTGCGCCGGCACCCGCAAGAACCAGCAACATCAGCGCGCAACGAACCCCGGGGCGTCTCATTGGTGGTGTGATATCGGACTCGCTCCAACCTACGGCGTGGCTTTACGAGGTCGTGGCCCGCCGATCACGGAATGCTTAAACCAGGGGCCTCGACAGCTACTCGGGGAGGTGGTACCGCATTTCTGGCGGACTTGCGAGCGTATTCGAGACCCAACAGACGCGTTTGGCAAGTTCGACAAGCGGCGCGAGCGTCTCCGGTGGGACCGAGCTACGGACCCAAATGTCGTACGCCCCGTGGCGCGGTTCCTTTCCGGCGCGCTCCGGCCGCACGTCCACTTCGATCGATGTCAGCTCGACACCTCGGCGGTTCGCGGACCATGCGAGGGCCATACAAAAACATGAGGCGAGGGCCGCACAGAGGATCTCCGTTGGCATGGGCCCAGAGTTGTCGCCACCGAACTCGGGCGGCTCATCCGCCTGTAGAACATGACCGCGACCCGTGACCTGCGCGGACACCCCTCCGGTCCAGCGGGCGGTCCAGATCCCGTACTCATGCTTGTCGGTCATCGATGATCCTTCGGTAGATCGATTCGTGGGCTTCGGCGCTCGCCTCCCAGCGGTACCGGACCGCGGTCTGCCTCCCGCGAGAGACAAGCCGCGCCCTCAAATCGCCTTCGGCGATCACCGACACGAGCGCCGCGGCGAGTGCCGCGATATCGCCAACGCCGACCGTGAGGGTGTCAGCTCCGGAGGTCAGGAACTCCTCGAAGACGGGAAGATTGCTCGTGACCGTCGGAGTACCGGAGGCCTGCGCCTCGAGCACGACGAGGCCGAAGCCCTCGCGCATCGACGGGAAGGCGAAGACATCGGACGCGCGGTAGAGGGCGGGCATCTCCTCGTCGGCGACCGGACCGATGACGGCCACGTCTGCGTGGGCGGGTGGCTGAGGACCGCGATGGACCGTCAGCCCGAGTCGATCGGCATCCGCGGCCCAACCGTCCCGATACTCGGCGTAGTCAAACAGCGTCTCGCCGCCGGCCACGACGAGCAGGGCCCCGACGGGCAGGTTGGGACGCGCCTGGGAGAAGGCCGCGAGGAGGTCGCGGCTGCCCTTGCGGGGTTCGACCCCGCCAACGGCGAGGACGACCGGGCGAGCGCCCCAACCAAACCGTTTCCCCGCCGATTGGCGATCGTCCGGACAGGCCGCGAACCGTTCGTAGTCGACACCGTTTGCGACGACCGACGCCGTCACGCCGAAGTCGCGCCGGATCGCGTCCGCCCAAAATTGCGAGACACAGATTCGGTGGTCGACGTCCAGGATCGAGGCGCGCTGGCATTCCCGCAGGAACGGGCTCGTGAAGTCATCAACGTGGTGGATTGTTCGCACGACCTCCGCCACGTCGCCCGATGCCCGAAGGGTGAGGAGGGCGCGGGCCGAGAGGCAGTCCTCAGCGTGGTCGATGTCGGCCGGGCCGTCCTCGGCGATCGCGAGCGCAAGCGCGTCGGCGTACCTCGCGACCCGCCGCTCAATCGACTCCGTCGTCGCGGGGACCGGGACAAGGCGCGCATCGGCTTCGGGCTCGCGAAAGAAACGGCGCCCGTCGACTGAGACCGCCCAGAGCGACACGTCATGACCTCGTGCGCTCAGCTCTTCGGCGAGGCGCATCGCGTGCACGACGCCGCCCCGTGGCTTTGTCGAGTAGGTGACGATCCGAATCCGCACGCGGTCAGGCGGTAATCACCGCACCGAGCCTGTGCACCCGAAGCGCGTTCGTCGAGCCGGCGACGCCAGGCGGGCTTCCCGCGACGATCAGCACACTCTCCCCAACCTCGAAGCGCCCGATGTCCAGAAGCGCCCCTTCGACGGTCCGGACCATCTCGTCGGTCTGACGAACGGGTGGAACGAGGAACGTCTCGACGCCCCAGCTGAGCGCCAATTGGCTGCGAACTTCAGGCTCGGGCGTGAACGCGAGGATCGGGAGCGACGGATGGTGGCGAGCAAGCCGCCTGGCCGTGTCGCCCGTTTGCGTGAACGCGACGACCGCCTTGACGTGGAGCGTCTCACCGATCCGCACGGCGGCGGCCGCGATCGCGCCGCTTCTGGTCCGTGGTTCGTGATCGAGAGCCGGAGGGTGGCGATCCGAGCCTTCGATGGCCGTGATGATCCGCGCCATCGTTTCGACCGACTCGATGGGAAACGCCCCGACGCTCGTCTCTCCCGACAGCATGAGCGCGTCCGCCCCGTCGAGCACGGCGTTTGCGACGTCAGACGCCTCGGCCCGCGTCGGCCGCGGGCTCTGGATCATCGAGTCGAGCATTTGGGTCGCGACGATCACGGGCTTGGCACGGTCCCGACAGCGCTGGACGGCCCGCTTCTGGACGAGCGGAACTTCCTCGAGGGGCATCTCCACGCCCAGATCCCCTCGCGCGATCATGAGCCCGTCGAAGGCCTCGATGATGGCGTCCAGGCAGGCCACCGCCTGGGGCTTCTCGATCTTCGCGAGCACCGGAACGCGACGGCCCGACTTCTCCATCAGCTCGTGCACGAGCTTGACGTCGTCGGGTGACCTGACAAACGATAGGGCGACCAGATCGACCCCAAGCTCGAGCGCGTAGCGCAGATCGTTGCGGTCCTTCGGGCTCATCGGCGATGTGCGAACGTCGGCCTCCGGAAGTGAGATGCCCTTCGCGTCGCTGACCATCCCACCCTCGATGACCTTGCAGTGAATCTCGTGCCCCTGGACCTCGGCGACCTCAAGCTCGATACGCCCGTCGTCGATCAGCAGGCGGTTGCCGACGCTGATCTCCTCGGCCAGGCGGGTGTAGGTCGTCGAGACGCGATCATGGGTCCCCTCGACCGATCGTGTCGTAATCGTCACCGTCTCGCCTTTTTTCCACTCGACGGGCCCGTCGGCGAACTTCCCGAGGCGAATTTTCGGCCCCTGGAGGTCCGCGAGGATCGCAACCGCGTGGCCGCTTGCATCGGACGCGGCGCGGATGAGCGCGTAGGCCTTCGCGTGCTCTTCGTGGGTGCCATGGCTGAAGTTCAGCCGGGCGACGTCCATCCCCGCTTCGACGAGACGGCGAACCCCCTCGACCGTCGCGGTCGCGGGGCCCATGGTGCAAACGATCTTGGCGCGGCGAGCCCTCACGCCACACCGACAAGCGACGCGGCAAGGCGGGCCGCGGCGGCGTTCGTTTCGCAGACGCGCACACCGGCTGCCGTGAGCGCCGCCACCTGCCGGGAGCGAACCTGCGGATCGGCCTCGGTGCCGCAGACGTAGGCCACCGCGCGAAGCTGCGAGCGGCGCTTCAGCGCAGCCCCGAGAATCGGTGCAATCGCCCCGGCGGGGTCGGTGTGGCTCGAATGGCCGAGGACGACGTCAACCAGGATCACGCCGACATCCGGATCACGGGTGACCTCCTCGAGCAGCTCCGCCCGCGCGGCCGGGTCGATCATCGGGTGTGGCCGGCCGCGCGTGTATTCCTCCTCGCCGAGGTCCAGGCAGACGTGGCCCGTCCCCACCTCCCCCGGCTCCAATCGATACGCGGCACCCGCCGGGGCGTTCGAGGCGACCCGCCCGAGCCTCTCAGCAAGGATTGCCGCCGCCTCCGCACAGAGCGTCCCCCCGGAGAAGAGCCCGCGGACGTGGCCGGGCACGACCCACTCGGCCGGCTCGTCCTTTGGGATCTCGAGCGTCCCGCCCGCGAGTCGCGCGGCCGAGGCAGCCGCGGCCTCGAGGGTCGGCGCGACATCCACCCCCTCCGCCTCCGGAAGGTCGGGCGACCCGACGAAGCAGGCGGCGGCAGGCTTGCCGGTCGCCGAGAGCGCGGCGATCACCAGCTCGGCAACCTCCGGGTCGGGTGGCTTGGAGACGCAGAGGATGACCTCGGTTGCCGGATCGTTTGCGAGGCGGCCGATCGCGTCGATCATGGTGATTGCGCCGATGTCGCTGTGGAGGTCGTGGCCCCCGGTGCCGTAGCACTGGCTCACGCCGACTCCCGCGCGGTCGAGGAGGACGGTCGCCTCCTGGGCGCCGGTTCCGGCCGCGGCGACGACGCCCACGCGCCCTCGGCTCACGACGTTCGCAAAGCCGAGTCCGACGCCGTCGATGATCGCGGTGCCGCACCCCGGCCCCATCACGAGCCGCCCAAGCCCGTGCGCGCGGCGCTTCAAACCGAGCTCTTCCTCCTCGGTGACGCCGTCAGAGAAGAGCAGGACGTCCATTCCGCGGCCGAGGGCCTTGTGCGCTTCGAGGGCCGCGTATTCACCCGGCACGGAGACAAGTGCAACCTCCGCCTCGACGTGGGTGATGCTCCGCGGGCTTCGCTTCACCGGGCCACCGGCGCTTGTGGGGGCGGCCTCGAGCGCGGCGATCGCGGCGTCGAGGCCAGCCTGGGCGCCCTCGCCCGAGACGGCAATCACGAGGTCGTCGGCTCCGGCAGCGGCAACAGTGTCGTCTGAGAGTCCGAGCTCGATCGCCTGCGCCTGGTTTGCGGCCGTCGCCATGAAGCAGGCCGCTTCGATCACGCCGGCCTCCTCCTTGGCCTTGCGCGACGCCGACATCAACTTCGCGCTGTCGGCCCAGCGGCCAGGGAAGACTCTCGTCGCGATCATGCGTGCACCATCCGTCCTTCGGTTCCGACGAGAAGGGGTTCTGCCTGCGCGCCGAGGGCCTCGTCATCGGTCTCGCGCTCCCGGAGTATCACAGCCCGGCCGTTCTCGACCATGACCGCCCCCGGACGTAGATGGATGAACGGTGAGGCCTGGGCCATCCCGTAGGCACCGGTTTGGCCGACCCACACGAGGTCGCCGACGCGCAGGGGTGGGAGTGATACCTCCCGGGCAAGGACGTCGTGCTGGAGGCAGAGCGGGCCGAAGAGCGCGGTCCGTCGCAGCGCCCCGGGTCGCGCCTCGGGGAGATACACCGGGGCACGCTTCCAGAGCACGCAGGGTGCCTGCGTGATCCCGGCGTCCACGACCACGGCGCCAGACCCGCGGCGGGCGATGACGCGGGTCAGCAGCCACCCGGCGTCTCGCACGAGCGCTCGGCCCGGCTCGACGATGAGTTTGTGCTGGCTCGCGCCGAGGGCGTCCCGAACCGCGGCGATGTGCCGAGCGGCCTCTGAGGCACGGGGCCAACCTCCGCCCAGATCAAGCCACTCGATTCCCTCGACGCGCTCGGCGATTTCGCGCAGGTGGGCGGCGGCCCCGGAGAAGCGGTCGATCGGCACGGGGTACTGGACGCTCACGCCATGGATCGGCGGGCCGGTCGCCGGGAGGGGCCCGAGCTGGTAAGCACCGAGATGGATGTGCAGACCACTGAGGCGAAGTCCGGCACGCTCGAGCATTCGTGCAGCCGCGGGCGCCATGCGTGCATCAGTCCCGAAGCGATCCGTGCGCCCTCGATCAGGTGGTGAGATCCTCAGACCAAAGCGCGTCTCGGGAGCGGCATGCCTCGCGAGCTGCGCGGCGGCGCGGACCTGTTCTGATCCGTCAAGCACGATCGTCGCGCCCTCGGCCATCGCCCAGCGCAGATCTTCCTCAGTCTTCATCGGTCCGTTGAAGACGATTTCATGACCGGGAACGCCGACGCGCCGGGCGCTTCGGTATTCAAACCCCGAGGCCGCTTCGAGCCAGCAGCCCGCGTGGTGGAGCCGGGCCGTGATGCCGAGAAGCGGGTTGGCCTTCATCGAGTAGGCCACCCTGGTGTCGTCGCCCCAGGCGGCCTGGAAGGCACGGGCCTCGGTCGCGAGGTACTCGCCGTCGAACACGTAGAGGGGGGTCCCGAAGCGGCTCGCCAGCGCGTCGGCGCGCGGCGGAGGTTGGGGTTCTGTGGCCCGAATCACGGGCGGAGGATAGCGGGGGGCTCGGTCGGTTTGGGAGCCCTGGGACGTCGAGACCGACGCCCCAGGGTGGGGGGACCAGCTGCCGCATTTGGCGGCCACGAGCGAGACGCCGAGCTGTTCGCGGCCCCAAAACCACCTTCCAGGCCTACTGGCCGGGAATCGCCACTGCGCCGCAGAGCCCGGTGCTCGTGTGCCACCGGACGCTCAAGATGTCCTGGTGGCTCCACGCCTCGTGCCACTCGCGCGTTCGCATTCGATGTGTCCTTTCGCGTTGGCCTTGCCTGGCATGAGGAAGGCTAGGTGGCATGGGTTCGGCCAACGTTGGCCGAACGACCAAACCGCACTCCTCAGGGCTTGGCCGTGACGCCCGTGCGGATCCGGATCCAGACGCGCCGAGCGACGCGCGCAACCTCTTCCAGGTGCGGATACCCGGAGGCGATGACGAGGTCGACGCCCGCCGCCTCGTAGTCCCGTAGGCGACCTGCGACGTCTGCGTAGGAACCGACGAGCGCCGTGCCCGCTCCTCCCCGAACCGAGCGGATCCCGGCCCACAGGAGCGGCTCGACCCAGTCGTTCCCATCAGCATCGAGCGCGTTCATTCTCGCCTGGCCGACGCTGTCAAATGCCGCATACTCCTGCGCACGATCGTTTTTGACCTGGGCCTGCGCGACGATCTCGCCCGCCGCCGCGACGGCCTGCGCGGACGTGCGCCGGGCGACGATGTGGACTCGGAGACCGATTCGGATCGGACCGTTGGCTTCGGTTCGGATGGCCGCGGCTCGCTTGGCGACGGCATCGACGGGCTCACCCCACATCAGGTACGTGTCGGCGACACGTGCGGCGAGCCGAACCGCCTCGTCGCTTGCTCCGCCGAGATAGAGCGGCAGCCGCGGAACACGAGCCTTTAGCGTATCGGCGAACGCCGCGAGGCGTTCGTAGCGCGCGCCGTGCCCGAGCGGTGGGTGGCCATACCCGTCGTCGGGCCCACCACCGGCGACGAGGTTAATCGCAAGGCGCCCGTCCGAGATCTGCCAGAGCGTCTCGGCTTGATGGGCGGCGAGGCCGGGCGAGACACCGGCCGGATTGACGGCAACAAGCAGTCGAAGACGGTTGGTGACCGCCGCGAGCGCGGCGCCGGTCGTCCAGCTCTCTGAGTAGACGGCGTCGGGCGCGAAGGAGTCGTTGACCGCCCCGGTCGGCACGAGCATGATCGACGCTCCGGCCCGCTCGGCGGCCCTTGCGACCCTCGTGAGGTAGTCGAAGGAGGGCGGCCGCTCGGCGGCGCGCGTCCCGAGGAGGTGCCCGTCACCCTCTGAAGGGCAGTACCAACCGAGTTCGAGCATCAAGCGTCTAAAGGTCGAGGACCGCGCGCGCCGCCTGCTCGACCGATTGGAGCTCAGCGAAGCTCAGGTGACCAACGCGTTTTCCCAGACGCTCAGGGGCGACTGCGCCCATCTGCTCCATCAACACCCGCGTCGGTTCTCCGTCGAACTCAATTTCGGGCCTGAAACTCGCCGGCCGGGCTTTCGTCGACGTTGGCGCAACGATCCACGTCGAGAGTTCAAGCAAGGACTCGGCCTGGAGAAGCACGCCATAACGGCGCCCGCGCTGTTCGTGACCCGGTCCATTGCGCCGCGACGGGAGCTCGTAGACGTCACCCCGATGCACGAAGTGACTCCATGAGCGCCGCGACCTCCGCCACTTCGGCCCGGTCGATCGGATCGGAGGCCAAATCGGCGGCTTCGGCAGCAAGCGACGTACTCCGCCCCCGGCTGGCGGACTCGATCAGCGCAAGCCGGATGGCGCCGGACTGATCGAACCCGGTCGTCCGTTGCAGCTCGTCGAGCGCTCTGGCTGACTCGGCGTCAAGCCGAAAGGAAATTGGCCGCGCGGTCGCCATAACGTGACTGTATCACGTTCGTATTACAGGATCCAGAACACTTGCATGAGACGCCGTGTTCGGGCGAACGACGACCGGATTCGGCTACCCAGAGATCAATGCCCAGAGACGAGCGCTCCGTTCCGAACCGACCGAGCGGAAGAAGTCGAGCACGCCCTCACGGTAGACGCCCGTTCGGGCCTCTGCGATCGCATCAGGGAGAACCTGGGCGAAGCGTTCGGTCGCCGCAGGGTTGGGGTCAGAGAGGTTCAGACGGATCGTCGTCGTCGCGCCGACCTCGCCGAGACCGTCTCCCGGATAGACGGCAACCTTGCGCTTGCAGAGCGCCACGGTCAGTTCCTGGGCGCTCGTGCCCATCTCGGAGCAGTCAACCACGCACGAGAAGCCATACTCGGGACGCACCACGAGCGGTGCCGCTGACTCGACCGTTGCGAGGTTTCGCGTGATGATCGCCTCTCCGGATTGCGTCCAGTCGTCATCGACGAGGGCCGCGGCGGCGCCCACCTGAGCCACCAGGTTCGTATTCAGGCGGACCGTCGCGATCTTCACCTGCAGACACGCTCGAAGAATCTCGGGAGGCCCACCAAGCGCCCCAATCCGGGACGCCGCCATGCCGTATCCGTGCGCCATGCCGGAGGTCGAGAGGACGACGGCGTCGGGGTGGTCGGCCGCAAGCGCGCTCAGGTGGTGATGCTGGGCGTTCAGATCGACCCGGTGGGCGCAGTGGGTCGTGTCGGAGAGCAGCACGATCCGGTGCTTGGCCGAGAGCCGCAGCAGCGCCTCAAGTTCGTGCCGACGAAGCACCGTCCCGAACGGGTTGATCGGGTCGCAAACGAAGATCATCTTGGTTCGCGAGGTGATCGCCCTGGCAACAGCGTCGGGGTCGAGACGCCAGCCATTGGCCGCCCCCAGACGAACGAACACGGGCTCCGCCCCGGCCAGACGAATCGCCGGGACAAAGTGGAAGTAGCCCGGGTCGGTGACGATAACCTCGTCGCCCGGATCAAGACAGGCAAGGGCCGCGTAGCCGATGCCGGCCTGTGCGCCCTCCGTGCCGATGACCTCGAAGCGGTCGTCGCGTGGGCGCCCGAGGAGCCGCTCGGCCATCAGATCCCGCAGCGGCCCCATGAGGTCGGGCGAGTAGGGGCCGACGTGCTCGGCATCGACCGCGTCGCGCATCGCCGAAAGCGCCTTGGGAGAGGGGCCGATGTGGTTCGCCATCCAGCCGAGGTCTGCCCATTCGGAGCGGTCGAGGGCGATCCCCCCGTCGCGGTAGATCTCAGCCGGATCCCAACCGAGGATGCGGTAGGCGTCCCGGTAGGTCATGTAGTTGCCAAAGCCCTGCGGATCGTCGAGAACGGCCCGTGCCCGGGCCGACGCCGCCCATCCTGGATCACCGTCGGCGGGACGCCACGTGAGGACCGAGCGCCGAGAGTTCACGGGACAATCCGCGTCCCGGCGCGGCCCTCGAGGGCGAGGGCACTCTGCTCGAGCGAGCAGATGATCGCCGTCCCGCCTCCCGCCTCGACGTAGCGCACCGCGGCATCGACCTTCGGACCCATGCTGCCTGGTGGAAACTGACCGTCGGCCAGGTGTCCGCGCGCCTCGACGATCGTCATCTGTTCGACGTCGCGCTGGGTCGGCGTGCCGAAGTCCAGGGCGACGCGGTCGACACCGGTCACGAGGAGCAGCGTCGATGCGCCCACAAGGCGTGCGACGAGCGCCGCGGCGTAGTCCTTGTCGATGACCGCTTCGACTCCGGTCAGGGTCGCTCCGTCGTAAACGACGGGAACGCCTCCGCCTCCGCAGGCGATCACGACGTTCCCGCCGTCGAGCAGCATGCGAATCTGGTCGGCCTCGACAATCTCGACGGGCTCAGGTGACGCGACTACCCGCCGCCACCCTCGTCCCGAGTCCTCGGCCACCGACCAGCCTCGGGCCTCGGCCAACCGATGCGCCCGGCCCTCCGGAAAGAACGGCCCGATCGGTTTGGTCGGGTTCGAAAAGCCAGGGTCGTCGGCACTCACCACCACCTGCGTGGCGATCGCGGCCACGCGCCGCTCACCTCCCACGGCCACCTGAGCATCGCCGATCGCCTGGGCAAGCGCGTACCCGAGCTGGCCCTGGGTCATCGCGCCGAGGGTGAAAAGGGGCTGCATCGGCAGCTCGCGCGCCACCGCTTCCTGGGCGAGCGCGAGCCCGCCAACCTGCGGTCCGTTTCCGTGCACGACGAGCACACCCCCACCGCCCGTACACATCGCGACGGCCTGCGCTGCCACCTGTCGGGCACCCTCGGCCTGGTCAGTCGGATCGCTTCGCCCGGATGGGGCAAGGGCGTTACCGCCCACAGCCAGAACGGCCGTTTGTCGTGTCTTTGGGAGCTTTGGACTCATCGATTGCGTCGCTTTCACCTCGGTTGACCGACCAGTCTGGCCATGGGGCGGACGATGGTATCTGGACGCTTGTCCAAACTGCGACTTGCGCCCGAGCGCCCAGGCGAAGAAGATCCCCCTTCGGGACGGGGTCGACGTGCTCGTTTGAGCGCGACGCTCCGGGGGGCTGGGCCTATCGCTCATGATCGCTCTCCAGACAGTCATCGCGCAGATGTCGAGTCCGTCGCACTAAACCGACCTTTGGAGATTCAGCATGGCGAAGATTGACGGCCCGAAGCCGGAAGCCGGCCAAGAGCTTTACGACATCCAGGAGAAGGTCTTCCCCGACATCAAGGCCGAGCCGGGCGAAGAGGCATTTGTCTTCATCCACACGGTCCCGTACGAGGGTTCAGTTGCCCTCGTCAACCTTCTCACCTCAACCCGCCTTGTTCGCAAGGGCTTCAAGGTGACGATCGTGCTGTACGGACCAGGCGTGCTTCTTGCCTCCGGTACCCGCGGCTACCCCGCCGTCGGCCAGGAGGCCTTCCCGGGTCACATGGCGATCAACAACCAGCTGAAGACGCTCATCAAGGAAGGCGCCACGATCTATTCGTGCCGCTTCGCCATGGGCGCGCTGTACGGCTTCCGCGAGGACGACCTCATCGAGGGCGTCAAGGCCTTCAATCCGCTCGACGTGCTCGACTCCGCGCTGACCGCGTGGAAGAAACGGGCCTTCCAGCTGAACACGTGGACGGTCTAGTAACGCGGTGACGACGACGGTGAGCGAACGAGACGAGGTCGAGCGACGGTGGCGGGAGGCTGAGAACCGCCTCTACCCCATCGTGACCGTGCGGCCGGACCTCTACGAGGTTTCGGTCCGTCTCGTCCGTTCGCTCGCCGATCATCTTGGCACGGTGCCTGACCGTGACGCGCTCGTGACGAGCTTTCAGAGCGCAAGCGTCAAGGATGACCTCGACGCGATTGGGGTCGACCCGCAGGACATTTCTGAGGACATCGACGTGACACTCGTGCGAGCGGCGGCCTACCAGGTGCGCAGTCGCGAGTTGGTCCAGCGTGAAGCGCTCGATCGCACGACGCGCTCCATCGAGCGCGCGCGAAAGGCGGGCGAGCCGATCGCGGTCATCTGGAACTCGGGCGAGAACGATCTCGCACCGGGCTTTCGACGAATCGAGATGGCCCTCGCAACCGGGTTTGCGGTCTCGACCTCGACCGAACTGAACCCCGAGACCATGCAGCCGCATTTTATCGTGGAGAGCTTCCAGCTCGATCCCGAAACCGGGGAGGCGCTCGACGAGCCGCCCATCTCTCCCCGCACCGAATTCAATGATCCGCAGGAGTGGCGCGCAGCGGCGACAGAGCTTCGCCGCCGGCTCCTGACGACAACCGAGGAGGACTCCGATGCCACTGCCTGATGGTGTAAAGCGCGCCGTGATCGACGGCCACAGCCATATCGGCGAGATCGAGGCCTGGCCGTTCTATGGCATCGACTATCCCGTCAAACCCACCGTCTACGACTTCCCCCGCACGAAGGACTACCTCGCCTACATGGACAAGTACGGGATCGAGCGGAGCCTCGCCATCTCGAACTACGGTGTCCCGAAACCGGAGCAGCCCTTCAGCCTGAACCCGATCGTGATGGAGGCGGCGACGAGCTCTGACCGCATCCGAGGACTGCTCTGGGTGTCGTTTCTGCCTCGTGACAAGGAGCACACCCTCGAGGCGCTCAAGCACGCGGGCGAGGCCGGCATCGTCGGGCTCAAGACCACGTTCCTGCTCGGAGGCAACCCAAACCCGACCGAGTGGGATGAGGAGACAAAGGCGCTCGCCGACCTGTGCTTCGACGCCTGTGAAAAGCACGACTACGTCTTCCACTTCCACACCTCGCCGGGTGGAAACTCGGACATCAACAACTTCATCCCGATGGTCGAGGAGTACGGCAAGCGCTGCAAGATCCACCTCGTCCACTTCGGCGGCGGCGTGAGCGGCCACATCAAGCTCGTGCCGAAGTTCCTGCAGTGGGTCAAGGACGGCTACAAGGTCTACACCGACACCTCGTGGGCGGTCGGCTTCGGTGCGCGCTGGCTCCTCGTCGAGATCGAAAAGAACGGCGGCCTGGGCGCTGACCGGGTCATCTTCGGCGCCGACGAGCCCTGGTCGGATTTCATGAGCGAGTACTGGAAGATCGAGGGCGCTCCGGTCTCCGAAGAGCTAAAGCAGATGGTCTTCATGGGCAACTTCGAGAAGCTCTTCGGAGACAAGTGGTAACTGCGGCGAACCGGCGGCGGTCAACGATCGGGGCCGGCCACACCCGGCTCCGATCGAGTTCCACGTAGGCCCAGAGGAGACGCGTGTCCACCAGCACCGAATTCGACCTTAAGACGCTCGCCGTCGAGCTGCAGAGCTACGGCGTGCGTACGACCGATCCCGGCGAGACACGCCGCGGTGGGGCCGGGCCATCCGATGCGGGCTTCCTTTGGATCGGTGAGACCCCGCTGACCGTGCCGGTACACGGCGAGTACGCCCACAGCTCGCCCTATGAGCTGGTGCTCGCCGCAAACGGCAAGGTTGGGACGCTCCTGCGAGACGACATCGAGGTCGGTCGGGTCCGGATGCACCCCCGCCCGAAGATGTACGACCTCGAGACCGCCGACGGGATTCCTTACTGGAAGATCGCCCTGATGCACCTGGACTCGATGGCATCGACCGTTTTTCAGCGCTGCGTCTACTGGAACACCGACGAACAGTGCCACTTTTGCGCGATCGGCACGACGCTCAAAGATGGCCGAACGATCCCGGTCAAGACACCGGAGCAGCTCGCCGAGGTTGCGACCGCCGCCAAGCGCCTCGACGGCGCGATGGACGTGACCCTCACCACGGGCACACCAAACCGCAAGGATCGCGGCGCCGAATACATGGCGCGCTGCGCCGAGGCGATCCGCGACGCATGCGACCTTCCGGTTCAGGTGCAGATCGAGCCGCCCGATGACTTCGCCTGGTTCGGCCGCATGAAGGAGCGCGGCGTCGAAGCGCTCGGCCTGCACATGGAAAGTCCCGACCCCGAGGTGCTTGCGCGGGTCGCGCCGGGTAAGGCCGCCCAGGGCATCGACTACTACCACCGAGCGTGGGAGGCGGCAGTCGAGGTTTTCGGGCGTGGCCAGGTCTCGACCTACTTCATCCTCGGCCTCGGTGAGTCACCTGCGGCCGTCGAGAAGGGTGTTCGGGCGGCGATCGACCGCGGCGTCTACCCGTTCGTCGTTCCCCTTCGCCCCTCGCCGGGGAGCATCCTCGCCCACGAGACCCCTCCCTCGCCGGAGTACATCCGCGAGGTCTACGAACTCGTCGCCCCGCTCCTTGCCGAGGCGGGGATCATGAGCCAGGACAGCCGCGCTGGGTGCGTTCGATGCCAGGCCTGCTCGGCCCTTTCCACGTTTGAATCCGCGTTTGGGGGGGGCCGCAATGGCGACGCGCCAGCCGAGACTTCGACCTGAGATTCGTGTCGCCGCGTCAGGGGCGGAGCTTGAGGGGCACTACCGAGTGCGCCACCAGGTCTTCGTCGAGGAGCAGGCCATCTTCACGGGTGACGACCGCGACCAATGGGACGGGACGGCGATCCACGCGGTGGCCGTACTCGGCCCCCTCGTTGTCGGCGCGGTGCGCCTCTATCGCCTTGACGAGTCGGGTCTCTGGCAGGGCGACCGTCTCGCGGTCATTCCTGAGGCACGTCGAATGCGGCCCGGTGGGGAGCTTGTCCGCTTTGCGGTGAAAACCGCCGGCGAGCACGGGGGGACGAGGATGGTGGCCCACGTGCAAGAAGCGAACGTTGCCTTCTTCCAGCACCTCGGCTGGAGTCGCCTCGGACCCCTCGTTGATCACCACGGCATCCCGCACCAGCGGGTGGACATTCCACTCTCGGGCGCCGATGAGGTGAGCGACACGTCCTATCACTGGGCACTCGGCGGCTGACGGGGTCCACCCCTACGCTCGTCGCATGGAGATCACCAGGCGTCAGACGCTCATCGCAGCTGGCGTTGGTCGCGGCCCTCGCGGCCGGGGTGGGAACGCTCGATCCACGAAGGATCGCCCGCCGCTTGACACGCGACTACGGGCCAGATCCGGCACCCGTGCGTCGATTCCACTCGGCGATCACCTCTGGGCCGGACCGGTTTTAACCCTTTGGACACGCGGCCCGTCGCGATAGTGCACGATCGCGCATTCACCGCACCGAATCGCTCGCCTTTGGTGTATTATGCACGATCATGCATGAATCGATTGCTAACGTTGCAGCCCTCGGCGCGGAGTTGCGTCGGGCGCGGGAGCAACTGAACCTCCGCCAGGACGAGGTTGCCCTCGCGGCTGGAGTCGCAACACGGACGGTTCACGCCGTCGAAAACGGCAAGGAAACGACCAGAGCCGACGTGCTGTTCCGCCTGATCGACGCGCTTGGCCTTGCGCTTTCGCTCAGCGAACGCCGGCCGGGATAGCGCAGTGGGCGCCCTCCTCACCGTGGCGCTCTCTGGGCGCGTCGTCGGCGACCTCGAGCGCGTCGGCCCCCGCCGAATGCGTTTCACCTATCGCCCCGAGGTCGTCGCGAGCACGCCGCACGGCATCGGCCTGCTTTCGCAGTCGCTCCCGATTCAAGCGGCCGCGTTCTCGCCCTCGCAGACGAAGCCGTTCTTCGAAGGTCTGCTACCTGAAGGTGAGACGCGTCGACAGGTCGCCGGTCAGCTCGGGCTCCGCGACATTGCGGGAGAGTTCGAGCTGCTCGCGGAGCTTGGGCGTGATTGCGCGGGAGCGGTCGTCGTAACGCCTCCCGGCGAAGCGCAAATGGTCCAGCCCGTTCGATGGTTCAAGGAGGGAGACCTCGCCACTCGCGTTGATGCACTCCCTCGGCGCGCGCTCGGGATCGACATCGAGCGCGGCGCACGACTGAGCCTCGCTGGCGTCCAACCAAAGCTCGTACTCATTCGCGACGCGAGCGACAACTGGGGCACCCCAACGGCCCAGTCACCGAGCACGCACATCCTCAAGCCACCGCTTCGGAATCGGGCTGGCGACGCGATTCACGAGGACCTCGTGGCGAATGAACTTTTTTGCCTTCGGACCCTGGAAGGTGCCGGGATACCCGTCGCTCATGCCGAGCACCTCCGTGTGGATGGCCGCGAGGTTCTCGTTGTCGAGCGCTTCGACCGCGCCAGCGACTCCCACGGGACGGTTCGGCGACGGCATCAGGAGGACAGCTGCCAAGCGCTCGGGCGCCTCTCCGACCAGAAGTACACCGACGAGACAGGTGGTGTTCGACTGCCCGAGCTCTTCGCGCTCATCGGCCGATTCGCCGCGGTCCCCGCAATCGAGCGGTTGCGCCTGTTCGACCAGATCGTGGCCAACGTGACCCTCGGCAACGCCGACGCCCACGGAAAGAACATCGCAATCCTCTATTCAGGGCCGGGCCGTGGCGCGTTCTCACCGATGTACGACGTCGTTTGCACCGCGGCCTACGCTGACCTCACGACACGTCTCGCGATCGACGTCGGCGATGCAAGGGATCTCTTCGAGGTCGGACCCGACTCGATCGCAACGCTTGCGAAGTCCGTCGGAATGAACGCCAACGCGGCGATCCGACGTGCGGCAACGCTGGCAAAGACCCTCGCCGTCAGCGCACAGGCGGCACGCGACGCGGCGAACGCCGCCGGCTGGGGTCGCCCGATTCTCGACGAAATCGTCGCCATCGTTGGGCGTCAGGCCGAGAGCCTCGCCCGAGGCAGGCCGCTCACTTCGTGAAGACGATGATCCCCGTCGGGATCTGGCGCTCGAAGCCGGGACGGTTGACCGACCGGCCCTTCCAGTCGAGGGTGCTCGCCGAGTTGAGATCCAGCCCGAGCGCATGTGAGAAGCCCATCGTGGCGAGGGCCTTCGCGAAGGCCGCGTGTGGAAGGCCCGCGCCTCCCGCGACAACGAGCGCGGCCTCACCACTTTTCAGGACACCCACCGCCGAGCGGTGGACCGACGGACTTGCCTGCTCAGGTGAAAGCCCACCCGGGCCGGTCTGAGCGCGGCCACCCCTGACGACGACCGGCTTGCCGCACGTCGCCTCCCGCGTCTTCCAGACGCCCGCGAACTGTCCGTTCACCTTGACGAACTTCCCGGTTCGACCGAAGAAGTCGAACGGTCGATCCGTCGAGGGCGTGGTGGTCCCGTCCGGCGCGAAGGCGACCTCGCTCCCGCTCCCGGTCGGGTTGGTCCCCGTACGGTTCAGGCCGTTGTGCAAGACGAAGCCGCACGAGGGCGAGTTCGAGGTGAGCAGGAAGAACGTGCCGTTGATGCCTCCGACCGCACCCCGCCGGGCGTTGCGGTTGACGTACTGGCCGACCGTGCCGGCCTTCCCCGGTCCACCGCCGAGCCAGGCGGTCTCGATCCGCGCCCCCGCGCCGGGCCGGAAACGGATGAGGTGGAAGGGCCGCGCCCCCACCGCAGTCGCGATGGTGCGCAGCTCGAGGACCACCGGGCCCTTTCGGTCGACGATCGCGCCTTGAGCGGCGCTGCCGAGCAATGCCATACCGAGGCCGACGAGCACGGCGGCCGAACGCGAGCGCTGTTTCATGGCGCGAGGCTAGTCGATGCCCGCCAAGGTTGGCAACGCTACTGGGAACTCCAAAGCCCACTAAGCGGCACCGCCCAGATCCGGTGGCTCAGCGGAATGGTCTGCGCGCCCGTGTAGACAACAATGCCGGCCTTGAACTGTTCCCCTCGCGCATCCCGGAGTTTGAGCAGAGCCGCGTACTCCCTGGGGCGGATCGACGCCGACGCCTTGACTTCGATGGCAACGATCTCGGCCGAACGATTTTCGAGGATGAGATCCACCTCACCTCCGCCGTGGCGGTAGTGGTATAGCCGCGCGTCCATCTGCGCCCATTCCGCCTGTCGGAGGACCTCCATCGCCACGAAGTTCTCCAGGATCTTGCCCGTGACCTGGTCGTCGGTGCCGATCCTGTCCGCGTTTGCGCGGACGAGGTGAGCGAGTAGCCCGGAGTCGACGATGTAGACCTTCGGCGTATGGATCTCGCGGACGCTGAGGCCTGGTCGCCAGGCAGGCAGGAGCTTGACCAGGAATACGGCCTCAAGCAGGGAGACATAGCCCTTGACGGTCTTGGAATCGATGTCGAGGCGTTGTGCGACGCGTCGATAGACGAGTTCGTTGGCGGACTGTGCCGCCAGGACGCGCAGCAGGTGCGGTATCTCGTGAAGCTTGAGCGCGTCGGAGACATCGCCGAGGTCGCGCGCGAGAGTGTCCGTGACGTAGCTGGCGAACCATCGCTCGCGTCGGAGCCCCGGTGCCCGCAGTCGAGCCTCGGGATATCCGCTCTCGGCAACGAGTGAATCGAACGCCGCCCGACCAACGGGGGCGCCAGTGACCTGCGGGGGCCATCCGCCAAAGAGGGTGTCGACGATGTTTGAGGTCGCGCTGTTCAACTCGGCCTGAGAGAGGGGCCAGAGCGCGATCGTTTCCATTCGGCCAGTGAGCGCCTCGCGAACTTGCCCGGTGGTAAAGACGTTCGCAGAGCCGGTTAGTAGGAACTGTCCGGGACGAAGGTCGCGATCGACTCGCTCCTTGATCGCAAAGAGGAGATCGGGGGCTCGCTGGATCTCGTCGATGACGACCGGGCCATTGATACCGGCCACAAAACCGGTCGGGTCCTCGTTGGCGGCGTCGCGGTTAACCCGTTGGTCGAGATTGATAACGGTCGCAGGGTGGTCGCTCGAAGCGATGTCCTGCGTCAGCGTGCTCTTGCCGACTTGTCGAGCCCCGACGAGCATGACGACGCGCGTGTCGCCGAGCGCATCAAGAATGAGGGATCTGACGCTGCGCGGGTACATTGGATTCACGTCGAACGCCCTCTCTTGAAGCCCACGTACGAGGAAATTGTAGTCCGCACATGGGGAACTACGAGATCACATATGGGGAATTTTCCTGGTTCATATGAGGAATCTCGATGGCGCATATGGGGAATCATCTACGCACAGATGGGGAAATTCAACCCACGGCGTCCAACGCGTCTGATCGGTCTTCTCGGGAGACTCGCCGAGGCGCTTCGGGCCCATCGCGAGTAGGTGTGTCACGCGGGCGACGGTGACCGCGACGGGATGAACGACGGCGCCCTCGGCGGCCCTCTCCCTGGACAGATCCTTCTTCACCTCGATGACGGCGCAATCTGCCTCGACATCGATTCGACGGCCACCGCCCGCGGCCGTTTCCAGGTTCACCGACAGGACGCCAGCCTCTTAAAGATCGAGGCCACCGGAGAGCAGCAGGTGCCGAACGTCGGACTGGACGTCAGCCTCCGATCGGGCACGATCGCGATCCGCCATGCGCGACACGAGGGCTGCGAGTGTTTCGTTGGTCGTCATCACGCTCCGGGCTCGCAGATCGGCCGACGGCGGTCGTCGGGGCCGATGGCGTACGTGGAACTCATACACCGTGACGTGGGCGCAAACCCCGGCGTTGGTTCTCAGGCGCGCTGCTCAGCCTGGCCGAAGTCCTGTGAGTGGTTGGCCGGAGAGGTCCCAGAACGTCTCTTGATCTGAACCTTGTGTGACAACGAGTCGGCCCGTGGCGTCGAGGGTCGCGACGTGCTCGGCGCTGAGGCCTGCCGCGCGTACACGGCGCTCGATGGCCGCGACGTCTCCCACGAGAAGGAAGCCGTACGACGAGAACGCCCCAAGCCAAGCCTCTTGGTCGGCGCCCGCAGGCATCGGAATCCGGTCGAGGTCAAGCGTCGCGCCGAGGCCGCCTGCCGACTCCAGGAACTGGAGCAGCGAACCGACAAGACCCGGCATCGAGATATCGCGGGCAGCCCAGGCCTCCCCCGCCTCAGCGATGTCCGCGATGAGCGCCAGGTCCTCGGCAGCGCGAGGGCGTCGTGGACCACGCAGGTGCGTGTAGAAACACACCCCGCTCGGCGACTTGATGAGCTCCCCCTCCAAGCACGTCACGAGCACCACCTCGTCACCGGCCCGAGCATTCGCCGCGCGCAGCGGCCGTTTTGCCCGGCCGAGCGCAAAGCTTGAGATCTGCGCCACCCCTGGCGCAATCGTGGTGTGGCCGCCCACCACCGGCACGCCGTAACGCTCGGCGCCGATGCGAATCCCGTCAAGCGCGAGCGTCGCGACCTCCCGAGTCGGCGCGACAACCGTGTCGAGCAGTGCAATCGGGCGACCACCGCAGGCTGCGATGTCGTTGAGACACGTCACGACCGCGGCGATCCCTGCCACGCGCGGATCGGCATCGATGAATCCCGGGTCGATCGCCTCGGCGCAGAGCACGAGGTCACCGTCAACGACGGCAGCGTCATCCCCGTCGCCACCCAACGTCTCGGCGACCGCGGTGAGATCGAGCTTTGCCGCGAGCCCCGGATGGCGCCGAAGCCGTTCGGCCAGTTCCATAAGATCCACGCCATGAGCCTACGTATCGCAACCGCAGGACTCGACCTGATGGCCGACGCGCTCGTCGACCAGGGTGTCGAGCCGATCCGCGTCGACTGGCGCCCACCCGCGGCCGGGAACGCCGACGACGTCGCGCTCCTGGCGACTGCCTACGCAGACGACCGCATCGACGCCGCAAACGCCCTCGCAATCGAACGCCTTCAAGCGGCTCGGCCGATGCTCGAACGTGCGGGCCGGGCCGGTGACCTGATTCCAGGGCTCGAGGGCCGGATGGTGCTTCATGCGGGACCCACCATCGAATGGGAGCGGATGTGCGGCCCGCAGCAGCACGCCATCAGGGCAGCCTGTGTCTTCGAGGGCTGGTCCGCCACCTCCGCCGAGGCCGACCTCGCGCTCCTGGGTGGCGACATTCGCCTCGCGCCCTGCCATTCCCTCGGCGCGGCGGGTGCGATGACCGGCGTCATGTCGCCCTCATCCGCCTGCTGGCAGGTGCGTGACTCAGAAACCGGCATCGTCGCGTGGTCGCCGTTCAACGACGGCCCCGGTGACGCCTTCTGGCTGGGTGTGGACTCCCCTGAGTCGATCGGACGCCAACGCCGTATGGCCGAGGCGGTCGCGCCGGGCTTTGACGCCGCGCTTGGGTCCCGCGGTCCGGTTGACGTCTTCGCGATCTGCGCGCAGGCCGTCGCGATGGGTGATGACTGCCACATGCGCCACCAGGCCGCCACGATGCTGCTCCTTCGCGAGATCCTCCCAGCGATGGCCGAGCACGCGCCGCAGTCGGTCGGCCCCACGGCGAAGCTCCTCGCTCAGAATGGCCACTTCTTCCTGACGGTCACCATCGCCGCGTGTCGGGCGGCACTCCAGGGCATCGTCGGGATCCCCCACTCGTCACTTGTCGCCTTCGTGTCGCGAAACGGCACCGACGCGGCCGTCCAGCTCGCCGGCCTGCCGGGCAAGTGGTTCACCGCCCCCTCGCCCCTTGTCGGCGATCCGCTCTACCGCCCCGGCTTCGGCGAAGCCGATGCGGCCCGAGACATCGGCGACTCGGCGCTCGTGGAGTGCTGTGGCCTGGGTGGCGCGGCGAGCGCCGCAAGCCCGTCGGTCGCCGCATTTCTCGGGGGCGCGCTTGCCGACGCCGTCGAGCGCACCCGGCAGATGGGCGACATTTGCATCGCGACCTCGGACCGATTCCGGATGCCCGTGCTCGACGGTGAGGGCACACCGCTCGGGGTCGACGCCCGCGCGTGTCTCGATCTCGGGCTGACGCCCCTCATCAACACGGGCATCCTCCACAAGACCGACGGCGGCCAGATCGGCGCAGGGGTGGCGCGCGTGCCCCTCGCACCGATGCGGGATGGACTCGCCGCGCTGGTTGACTGACCCGCTCCTTGTCCACCAGTACGGCCCCGGAGTCGCCCAGGTAGCGCGTGGACGCGTCTCGGCGAGCGGAGCGGGTTGGGCGTGGATCGACTCCGGCGGCCGGCCCGCTCACCTGACCGGCGAACGTGGCCCGATGCTCCCGGTGACGCTCAGGGTCGAGCGGGTGCCGCCGCTTCGACCGGGCTCGCTCGTCACGCTCGACCTGAGCCGGGCACGGCCCTGGAACGCGAACCCACGGCCCGAGCCGGCTGGCGCCAGCGATGTTCGGGACGGGTGCGACGCGGTGCGCGCGCACGCCTGGAACGATCCGCGCGCCCACCGGCTCGGGATCGCCCCGCTCGACGAGAGTCTGAGGGATCTGGTCGGTCGCGGCCCCGGGCTGACGCCCGCCGGTGACGACGCGCTCCTCGGGTACCTGATTGCCCGGGACAACCGGGCAATCTCGGCCAGAATCGTTTGGGCGGTGCGCGGCGCCTCCACCGCGCCAAGTCTCGCCCTGGTGAGGTGGGCCGCCCAAGGCCAGCCACCCGAGGTCGCCGCCGACATGCTTGCCGCGCTGCTGTGCGCGGACGGCCACGCGATCGGACCCGCCCTCGTTCGACTCGTCGCCCTCGGCGGGACAACCGGGCGGGCGATCCTGACCGGAATGCTCGCGGGTCTTCGCGAGCTGCCACCAGCCGGCTGAGCAGGCCGAATCGGCGGCGGGTTCCCATTGCTTGCCCGGCGTGGTAGCGTCGCGATGGAATCGGTTCCACACCCGTTGGGCGTATCGTCGATTCGACGCCCGGGAAGGACGTGATCGAGTCATGGCCGAGATCAGCCTCGTCGGCGTATCCAAGGTCTATCCGGGCGAGGTCCGTGCGGTGGACGAGGTCAGCCTCGACATCACCGACGGCGAGTTCATGGTCCTCGTCGGGCCATCCGGATGTGGAAAGTCGACGCTCCTGCGGATGATTTGCGGCCTCGAGGAGATCTCGGAAGGGTCCGTGCGGATCGGTGACCGGGACGTAACCGACCTCACCCCACGCGACCGCGACGTCGCGATGGTCTTCCAGAACTACGCTCTCTACCCGCACATGACCGTCCGAAAGAACCTCGGCTACGCGCTGCGCGTTCGCGGGCTCGAGAAGGCCGACATCGATCGGCGCGTCGGCGATGTCGCGAAGATGCTCGGGCTGGATGAGTTGCTCGAGCGCAAACCGAGCGCCCTCTCGGGCGGGCAGCGCCAGCGCGTGGCGATGGGTCGCGCGATCGTCCGCGAGCCCGCCGCCTACCTGATGGACGAGCCGCTCTCGAACCTCGACGCCAAGCTGCGGGTCACCATGCGCGGCGAGCTGTCGAGACTCCACGACCGGCTTGCCACGACAACGGTCTATGTGACCCACGATCAGGTCGAGGCGATGACGCTTGGCCAGCGCGTCGCGGTGATGAACGCGGGACGTCTGCAGCAGGTTGACACCCCCAAGGGCCTCTACCGGTCGCCGATCAATCTCTTCGTGGCGGCCTTCATCGGCTCTCCCGCGATGAATCTCGTCGAGGCGGAGGTCACGGGCGGGGTCGTCCGCTTTGGCGGGATGGAAATCCCAGTCGGGATTGACGGCGTCGACGACGGCCCCGTCGTGGCCGGGTTCCGGCCGGAGGCATTCGAGGCTGCCGACCGGGCCCGTCCGGGGCTCCCGACAATCGAGGCGACCCCATCGATCATCGAGGATCTCGGCGCCGAGACCCACCTGATCTTCGATGTCGCGGCGCCGCGGGTGGAGTCCGAACTGGTTCGGGCCGCCGCGGATTCCGAGGATGAGGCGCAACTCCTCGAGGATTCGACGACGCGATTTGTCGCTCGCGTCGACCCTCGATCTGGCGCGCGTCTCGGCGCACCCATCCGACTGGCGGTCGAACCCGAGGGCCTCTACCTCTTCGATCGAGAAAGCGGTGCGAACCTCGCGCTCCGGAGCGCGGTGAACGCGTAGGTCCCCGCCCACTCACTCGTGATCGACCTTCACAACTCACTCAGGGGTGAGTAAGTTTTGCCGAGGGTGCCAGCGAGGCACCCGAAAGCCACCGGATGAAACGAGACGATCATGGGTATCGACCGAACCGCTCACGTCACTTGGAGCGGTGGGCTCGTCGACGGCGCAGGCACCATCACCGAGGTCACAAGCGGCGCCATCGGACCGCTTGGGGTCACATGGCCGTCGCGCACGGAGGCACCCGACGGACGTACGAGCCCCGAGGAACTGATCGCCGCAGCGCACGCCGCCTGCTACTGCATGCAGTTCTCGCACGAACTTGCCGCCGCCGGAACGCCCCCTCAAGAGCTGAAGGCACGGGCGACCGTGACCTTCGAGGTCGGCAAGGGCATCACCAAGTCGGCCATCGTGGTGTTTGGCTCCGTCGCCGGAATCGACCAGGCCGCGTTCCAGACGCTCGCCGAAGGCGCGAAGGCGAACTGCCCGGTCTCGGGCGCGCTCGCCGGCAACGTCGAGCTATCGGTCACCGCGACGCTGTCGTAGCCACCCAACGACCGGCGACCTGAGCAACGAGGAGAACTAATGAACCTGAACGGCAACCGCGTGACCTGGCTGGGTCACGGCACATGGCTTTGGGAGACCTCAGACGGCAAGCGGATCCTTGTGGATCCCTGGCTCGACGGGAACCCGTCCTGCCCGGAGCACCTTAAGAAGCCGGGGCGCGTCGACACCGTCCTCGTGACGCACGGACATGGCGACCACGTTGGTGACATCGCCGCAGGTGCGGCTGGTGCCGAGGCGGTCGTCGCCATCTTCGAGACGGCAACACTTCTCGGGGGGCAGGGCGTCGAGAACGTGATCGGGATGAACAAAGGCGGCACGATCACCGTTCCTGGCGCGACGGTGACGATGGTGAACGCCGTGCACAGCGGCGGCATGTCCCACGAGGGCGGTTTTCTCGAAGCCGGCGACCCCGCCGGATTCGTCATTCGCTTTGCGGACGGGCTCTGCGTCTATCAAGCCGGCGACACCGACGTGATGATGGATATGCAGTTGATCGGCGAGATCGACCGTCCCGACGTCGCGGTTCTTCCCATCGGCGACGTCTACACGATGGGGCCGTCACGAGCCGCGCACGCCGTGCGCCTCCTTGGGGTCAAGCAGGTCTTCTGCGGCCATTGGGGTACCTTCCCCGTTCTCGTGGGGAGACCCGCTGAGCTGCAGGAACTCGTCGGGCCCGGTGTGGAGGTTGCGAACCTCCAGCCTGGAGAGTCTGCGTAAGGATTGACGTGATTTGGGGTGGGTGCCGCGTGGTGCCCACCCCAGGCGCGGCGCGGATACACTCGCGCCGATGTTTTCTCCGGGGGCGGTACTGATCGCACAGGCCGTCGCCACGTTCGCCATGGTCGGCCTCGTGTGGTTTGTGCAGGTCGTTCACTATCCCCTGTTCGCCCTCGTTCCCGAGGTGGGCCGGCGGCAGTACGAGACGGCGCACGCCAACCGAACAACGTGGATCGTCGCGCCCCTGATGCTCGTCGAGGTGGCGTCAGCGCTTCTCCTGCTCGCCGAGCCCGCGCGAGGGACTTCGCGCCCCCTGGCCCTTGCCGGCCTCGTGCTCCTCGCGCTGGTGTGGCTATCGACCTGGCTGATCCAAGTGCCAGCCCACCGTGCGCTGTCGCGTGACCCGACCGACCGGGCCGTGCGCCGGTTGGTGATCGGGAACTGGCCGCGCACACTCTTGTGGACGGCGCGCGCGGGGGTCGTGGTGGCCATGCTCGTGCTGAGCTCGGAGCACCGTTGAGCACGCGCACCGAGCGGACGGCCGGGCTCGGGTCGTCCTCCTCGTAGGCCTCCGCGAGGCGCCAGGCACTACGCTGCCACGGTGGAGATTCCCGACGGTCTGCGACACGCCCTCGACTTCCCGCTCGTCGACGCGGTCCTCAACCGACGCTCCCGACGCTTCGGCCTGGGGATGAACCTCGAGCACGGGCCCCTCGCCCACCGTTCGTCCCACCCGCCACTTCCGCTCTGCGAACTCGAAGAGGCGTTCCTCGCATGGGTTGGAACGGGCGTGACGGGCCTCGCCCTCGGCGACCTTCCCCAGGACGGGCTCGCGTGGATGGTCGGATTTGCCGGGCGCTCCTGGCCGTGCTCCTGCAACTCGCACTCGACGGAGCTCTTCTTCACAAATGACGACGGGCTCTACGCACTGCGACTTGGGGAATGGCTGCCGCCGGACGCCGAAACCGCGCTCCTTGCCGGGAAGAGCCGGGAGGAGCAGGTGGCGACGCTTCTTCGTCTCTTCCGCGAGCGAGCCGTCCGCCTCGAGCCAGGCCGCGCAGACCTTCCCAAAGGCGAGCCCGGGCTCTTCGCCTTCAACGACTGGAACGCGAACCAACCCGGGACGACGCTCTTCATTCCGGTGACAAACACCACCATCGAGTACTTCACGCTGCTCTTTATCTACTTCGACGAGGCGCACCGGTTCAGCATCGTCGACGAGCATTCCGGAGGGCGGCGGTGCGGCCTCGAGAAGTGGCTCGAGACGGGCCGACTGACGCGCGACGTCGAGATGTCGCTGATCGACCTCGAGCTGCGAGTGCTCACCTCGCTCAATGTCGAGCAGGCGTTCATCAGCCAGAACATGGCGCTCGCGCTTCAGGCGCTCGGGCTTGGGGGATGGGCGTTCACGGGGTTTCTCCCCCACCACCTCCTTGGCGGAGCGGACTACTGCCGCGGCCTCGGCTTCGACTTCACGCGGCCCGAATCGACCGTTCGCCACGCCCCGACGGCCACGCCTGTGGGCCGCCCGGGCGTCATGGAGGGCCTCTGCCCGCCGTATGTGAAGGACATGGGCGAGGCCGTCGAGCGCTACCTCGCGCGACACGCGCAGGGGGCCACTGGACCGAAGCCCTACGACGACCCCGAGGCCGTGATGCGCGAACGATCGGCGCCGACACCCGAGACCGTCGAGATCGTCTCCACATTCGCGCAATACGTCCACGACACCTACGGCCGCTTCCCCGCCTTCATCGACCCGATGTTCGTGCGGCTGGTGATCCAGGCCCACCACCTCGACCTCGACTTCTACGACCGCCACTACCTGCCGGGGTCCTACGGCGAGTCCCATCGCGAGCACATGGCGCGCTGGCACTCCTCGACGTAGACGTGCGGCGCGCGGTGAGCTGATCCAGTGAAGAGACACCTCCGACGCTCGAGTGTCGTGAGGCGTCACATCGATTTCGTTACGCTGAAGTCGGGTGGTGGTCCGGGGTGGCCCGTTGCGCGACGGGCGCGGCGAAGGCGTGGGGTTAGGCGCAACGACCGACGGCCTCGGCGTGAGCGGACTCGACCCACGCGGCCAACGAGCCGTCGTCGTCCTGCATCCGCTCTGGAAGCAGCCGCCATTCGCGCATGTGTTTTCCCCCGGGCGCCCACGGGCTCGTTCCGGGAAGAGCGTCGAGGCGCCCGCGCTCCGCGGGGTCGGCGAACTTCAGCCCGATGCGGCCCTCCTTCCACACGAGGGCGAAGATCTGGCGGTCCACAAACAGCGCGTCACAACCGAACATGCGCCGACGGGTGACCCCCGGGAGGGGCAGCGCTGCGGCCTCCAACATCTCGAGGAGCTCACTCAGATACGCCGCGTCGGCGGCCGCGCCTCTCGCCGGACGGCCGCCGCCTGTGGCCATCGCTACGAGAGGTAGAAGTAGAGCGCGTAGAGCAGCTCAACCGCCGGGTTCGACGCGTGAACCGTTACGTCGGACGGAACCGTCAGAAGCGCGTCCGAGTAGTTGAAGATGATCTTTACGCCTGATGACACGAGGTCGTCCGCGATCTGCTGGGCGGTCGCCGACGGCACGGCGAGGACTCCCACCTGGATGCCGTCCTCGGCGACGACGCGCTGAAGCTCCGTGTAGTGGCGCACGGTGAGATCGCCCACGCTCGTGCCGACCTTCTCCGGATCGACATCGAACATCGCCGCGATCCGAAACCCGTGATCACCGAAGACTCCGGAACTCGCGATCGCCTGGCCGAGGTTGCCGGCACCGAAGAGCGCGATGTGGTGCTGTCCACTGGTCCGAAGGATCTTCCGGATCTGTCCGATCAGCATGTCGATGTCGTAGCCGACGCCGCGCTTGCCGAACTTCCCGAAACCCGACAGGTCGCGTCGAATCTGAGTCGGGTTGACGTTCGTGTACTCAGAGACCGCCTGGGACGAAATCGAGGTCTTTCCCATGCGCTTGGCCTGGGTGAGCACTTGGAGATATCGGGATAGCCGGGAAGCGACACCCAGCGTCAGACGGTCGTTGACCATCACCAACCTTTGTAACGGATTGTCACAAACCTTAGTGACTCTTGCCACGATCCTCAACGGCGACGCGGCTCCGCACCGGTGCCCGTGACGAGACCCAGTGTGGCGGCGTAGAACTTGTTGAGGAACTCCCCGGAAAGGATCCGACAAATGCACGCACGACCTACTCGACTCCTCGCAAGCGCCGTCGCGGCAGCGGCGACCGCGCTCGTGGCGTGTGGATCGACCCCCATCGAGGGGCCGGTCGGGGGCGGCGGCGACCCGGACACGGTCGTGCTCCGCGTCACTCGCGCCGGGGGTTACACGTCACGGTCGTACGCCGTCCGCATTCTTCCCGCGCTGACGATCTACGCGGATGGACGCCTTGTCGCCCCCACCGTGGTCGACCAGATCGATGATCGGCGCGCGATCGACGCGGTCGTCGTGAGGCAGATCGACGACGAGGGGATGCGTCGTGTGAACGCCGAGATCGAGCGCTCAGGCTTCCTCGAGCGTCCGGGACGTGACTTCGGCTCGCCGGGGGTCACCGACATCCCGACAACCACGGTCGAGCTGAGCGTCGCCGGCGTCGGTGCAACACAGTCGGCGTACGCCCTGGATCCAACGTTTTCGCGAGGGGGCCAGCTGACCTCCGCCCAGATCAAGGACCGGGCGGCGCTGCGCGGACTGATCAACCGCCTGACCGACATCGAGGCCGTCGCGGGTCCGGAGCACGTGGGCAGAGCCCTACCGCTCGTTGCGGAGTCGTTCACGATGGAGTCCGTCGTGGCGCCTGGCCGGGACGGGGAGTCTCCCGTGAAAGCGGTCGCCTGGCCGCTTCCCAACGTGGACCTCTCACCGACGGAACGTTGCGCGGAAATTCGGGGCGACGACGCGACGACGCTTCGCCTGGCCCTCTCCGATGAACGCGACCAGACCGAGTACACCCAGCGCGGCGTGCGCTACGTCGTCGCGATACGGCCCGTGCTTCCCGGGGAAACGCCATGCCCCAGTGGCGAGGAGGCCGGCGCCTCGACGGTCAGCGAAGGCTGAACGACTCACTTTCACGACCCATTGGCGCGCCATCCGGACCTGCGGCGCTCACCCGCAGGCGATACGTTCCCGCCGGGACCTTGCGACCGTCGGCCAACCGCTCCGAGAGGAGGAATCGGTACTCACCGGCGGCCCAATCGGCCACGCCCTTCGCCCCGGAAAGGGGCAGCGGCGACTCGCCCGAACCGCGCACGAGCCACAGTCGGACCCCATGGAGCGGAGCGGAGGCGAGGCCCTTCTCGCGTCGTGCGAGGAGACCAACTGACACGCGAACCTCGGTGACCCCGTCGCGGGAAAGGACCACCGGCGTGCCGAGAGCTGTCTCAGGTGTCGGTTGGACAACGCCCGCAAAGACCGATGCCGCGGCGGCAGGGCGAACGAGATCCGGGTTGGGCCCGTCGGCAACGACGAGTACCCGGGCGCGATAGGTGTCGCTTCCTCCGGGAACGGTCATCTCGACGCCGACCCGAACCCCCGGCTTCAGGGTGATCGGGTTGCCAAGGGGTGTGGGATCCGCGCCGAGGGCTTCGAGGTAGACGCGGTAGCGACCCTCACCCTCGGTGAGCTTCCGGACCGCGAAGTTGACGCGTTTCTCGCCGTCGACAAGACGACGCTGCGTGATGATCGGCGGATCAATCGCGACCGCTTGGTTTGCCGGATCGGCGAGGATCCCGGCGCCCTGGTCGATGTCGCCAGCGCCGGGAACCGGCTGGGCCGCCTGAACGAGCAAGCTGCGCACGTCCTCAGAGCGCAGGTCGGGTCGGTCGATCCGAAGCCGAAGCGCGGCGGCGGCCACCTGCGCGGCGGCACCGCTCGTCCCTGACAGTCGCGTCGAGAGTGGTCGACCGTCCGGAGCCCTCCCGGGAAACGCGGTGAGGAGATCGACCGACCCCGCGACGAGGTCCGGCTTGAGGCGCCCATCGGCGGTCGGACCGCGCGAGGAGAAGGCGGCGATCTGCGGGGTCGCGGCGCCCGTCGACCGTGGCGAGAGCACCGCCACGAGCTCTGGGCGGTCGGCGGTGACCTCCCAGAGCGCTTGGCCTTGGCGGGGTCCGAGCCCAACGACCGGGATCGGCCAGTCGTCGCCGGGCGCCGTTCCGGGAAAGGCGCCGCTTCCCTCCTGATCCCAGACGGCCAGCCCGAGGGCCCCCGCTGCTGCCGCGTTGCGGGCCTTGTCGACGAGCTGCCCTCCACCGCGAGCGACGACCGCGATCGCTCCGGCCACGAGGCTCTGACCGGCCGCGTCGCGGAACTCCGCGGGATCGTTCCCGGTCGCGAGACCGTCGCCGCCACGCGGGAACCGAACGGGCGCGGTCATTCCGGCAAGGTCCGCACCAAGGAGCGGAAGCGGACCGAGGTCAGCGCGGGTCGGACCTGTCGCGACCGCGAGGTCGGCGGTGCGCGGGGTCGAGGCGCCGGCCATCCCGCCTACTGAGAGGACGGCCTGCGCGGCGGCGACGCCGCCGACGGTCCCGATCGGGCCGAAGCTCGGGCCGTCGTTGCCCGCCGGGACGACAACGACCGAGTCGAGGCGATCGGCCTGACGAAGCGCGCGGGCGATCGGATCGAGGCCGCCCCCGTCAAACCCGCGAGCGAGGCCGACCAGGAGCACCTCCGGTCGGTCGGAGAACTCGCCGTCGCCGTTCGGGTCGACGGCGCGGTCGAGGGCCGCAAGCACCCGATCGGTCCGTGCAAGGGGCCGGACGCGCCCGTCGACCAGCTCGGGCGCCACGACGCGATAGGCCAATAGCCGCGGCACAGACGTGGCGGGAAGCCCCGCAAGCACCGGCGAGCTCAGCACGAGGGCCGCCATCGCGGTGCCGTGTGCCTCCGCCGAGGGTGGCTGCAGGGTAGCTGTGGGGTCCTCGTCATCATCGATGAGGTCGGCACCCCCGATGACTTGGAACGTGGGCCCGAGCCCTCCGCCGAGCCACGGGTGCGTCGGATCGATTCCGGCGTCGATCAGGGCGACGTGCGCGGCTCGCGGCGTTGGCGCATCAGACGCAGCAGTCGTCGCGGGCGCGGGAAGCGTTGACGAGCCGGTCGGGAGCGCTTTGGGGAGCGGTAGTGGCCGCGCCTCGGCGGGTGCGAGGTAGGAGACCGGGATGACGGCCTCGACTTCCGGGAGACGCGCGATGGCGTCGAGGCGGCCGATCGGTGCACGCACCCCGAAGCCGTTCACGAGAACCCGGTATCGGAAGTTGATCGTCACCCCGAGGCCTGCGAGCGTCGCGGCAACCTGCTCCTGTTCGGCCGCCACGCGAGCCCAGGCATTGAGGCGATCAAGGGCGGGCGACGACGACACGGCCGGGCTTTTGAGCAACACGATCGCCGATTCGGTCTCTGAAGGTGGGGGCAGCGCGGGCACCCTCACGGCCTCAAGCGAATCCCGCCACGCCGCCGCCCCAGCGAGGGCTCGAAGCTCCGGAATGGCCTCTTCCTCCGACGCGCTGTCGGCGAAGATCGCCGGCGTGGATACGAGCAGGAACGCCACCGTTCCAGCGCCTCCCCGACGAAGCCAGCGGGCACTCACGCGGCGATGCCTCCCGGCGGCGCTGTCGCCGTCGCATCGAGGCTCAGGAAGTCCGGCCATGGGCTCGCGTCGGTGAACTGGGCGGCTGCACCGATCATGGCTGCATTATCCGTGCAAAGCACCCGGTCCGGCACCGCAACACGAAGGTGGTGGGGCGCGGCAAATTCCGCAACGAGCATCCGAAGCCGGCCATTCGACGCGACACCCCCACCGAGCGCCACGGCCGGCACACCGTGGTCGACCGCGGCCGCGACAAGACGCTCGGCGAGGGGACGCATGATCGCCTCTTGATAGGAGGCAGCGAGATCGGCCGCACGCGCCGGCGCCTCGTCGCCAAGATCCCGGACCCGATAGAGGAGCGAGGTCTTCACGCCGGCAAACGAGAAGTCGCGCTGACCGCGTCCGGAGAGCCCCACGGGGAAGTTGAAGGCCGTGCGGTCTCCGTCGCGTGCGAGACGCTCGAGCGCCGCTCCCCCGGGATAGCCGAGGCCGAGCAGGCGCGCGCCTTTGTCGACGGCCTCCCCGGCGGCGTCGTCTCGCGTTTGCCCGATCAGCTCGGGACGGCGCAGGTCGTTCACGAGGTCAAGTCTCGTATGTCCGCCGGACGCCACGAGGCTGACGAAGGGCGTATCGAGCGCGACCGGGTCAAGCCACACCGCACAGACGTGCCCGTGGAGGTGGTTAACCATGACGAGCGGCCGCTTGATCGCGTACGCGAGCGCCTTGGCGGTCGCGACGCCGACAAGCAGCGCGCCGATCAGTCCAGGGCGCTGGGTGACGGCGATCGCCGAAACGTCACGGAGTCGAAGGCCCGCCGCGCCGAGTGCCTCGTCGACGACCCCGTTCACCGTACCCAGGTGATGTCGCGCGGCGACCTCGGGAACGACTCCCCCGTATGGGGTGTGGATTGTCGCCTGCGAGGCGATGATGTTCGAGCGCACGCTCCGTCCCTCGACCACCGCGGCCGCGGTTTCATCGCAGGACGTCTCGATCGCGAGCACCGGACCGTCGATCACGGCGCGTCCTCCGGCGCTCGCGCCGGGCGCCACATGACCTCAGCGTCCTCCCCGTTGTCGGAGTAGTAGCCGGGGCGCCGGCCGTGCGAGGCAAAGCCCATCGCCTCGTAGAGCATGATGGCCGCGGTGTTCGAGACCCGAACTTCGAGCGTCGACGGCGCCCCCCGGCGGTCGGTGACCTCGAGCAGGTTGACGAGCATCTCGCGTCCGATCCCGAGGCGCCGCGCCTCGGGCGCGACCCCGAGGTCGAGGACATGCCACTCATCCGGGAGACGCTGAGCGAGCAGGTAGCCGACGATGGCGCCGCGTACGGCGACGACGGCGATCGTCGTCGGGGCGAGCAGGGTCGCCCCGACGAGCTTCGGACCCCACGGCACGGGATTGCACCGAGCTTGGAGGCGGGCGACCGCGGCAATGTCGGCCCCGTCCGCAAGGCGGAGCCGGAGTCCGAGGCCGATGCCCTCGCCGACGCCCTTCATCCGGCACGCTCGGCCAGGAGACGGTTGACCTCAGCATCGGGCAGCCGGTGATATGCCGGCCGAGCAGGCCGCGGGTCTCCGCCGTCGACCAAACGAACGAGCTGTCGGGCGCAGACGCGATGGGCGGGATGGTCTGGAGGCGGCATGCGCAGGCCAGCACGGGCGAAGGCGTCTGGATAGGCCGAGGTTGCCGTTCCCGCCACCCAGCAGTCGTCGCCGCCCGCGGCAGACAGCAATTGCTCGGCAAGCGACGTTGGCTCGTAGGCGCCGACCGGTACGACCGCCACGAGAGTCCCTTGTGCGATCCGAAAGGCTCCCCCGAACACCTCACCTCGTCGGGCGTCGGTTGCGCCCGCCATGACCGCGCCCGTGAGGGACTCGTGCATCCCCAGGGCGAGCGCTTCGACGCTCCCGGCGCCGCACACCGGAGTCGAGAGCGCCTGCCCGAGCGCGAGCGCGGAGGCGATGCCGATCCGCAGGCCCGTGAAGTTACCCGGTCCGACACCGACGACGATCCGCGAGAGCGCGCCCAGGTCGACGCCGCACTGGCCGAGGAGCTCGTGCACCCCTTCAAGCACGCGTCGTCCTCCATCGGCGCCAACGAGGTTGAGTTCGCCGATCAGCCGCTCGCCGTCGACGAGACACAGGCTGGGCGCGGGCGTTGACGTGTCAAGTGCGAGAGTCGTCAACGAGCTGCCGCAGGGGCTCCAGAAGGCGAGGGTCGGACGTCTCGAAGGCTAGCAACCGGGCGTCCGCGCCACGATGTTCGAGCGTGATCGTGAGCCGTGCGCGCGGAAGACGGTCGACGAGCGCGTCGGGCCATTCGATCAGCGCAACGGCGTCCTCGCCGATCACATCGAGGGTCAACTCGAAATCTTCGTCATCCGGATCGACCAGTCGGTACGCGTCGAGGTGCGCGATCGGCACGCGGCCGCTCTCGTAGCGCTGGGCCACCGAGAACGTCGGGCTGGTGACGGTTTCGCACACACCGAGCGCGGCCGCGACCGCCCGGGCGAAGGTGGTCTTCCCGGTGCCGAGCTCACCGACGAGGAGGACGACGTCGCCCGCCCGGAGCTCCGGCGCGATGGCGTTTGCCACGCTCGCGGTGTCGGCGGGCCCTCGTGAGGAGAAGACAAGTGTCGTCGGATTCACGAACAACAGCGTAGTCGGACTTGCCGACACGCACGCTGGGCCTTAGGATTACGGGGCTTCGAACAAACGTCGCCTGGCATCCCCTCGGGGAGTTGGAGCAAGACTCGGGGCTCGCGTCCGCAACATCTGCGGCGCGTTCTCGTGCTGCGCCGCGCCAGGTCGTTGTGACAACGATGCCGACCGCAACCCACCACGACGCCTTGACAGCCATCACCGTGGCGCGTTCAACGGCGTCCCTGCGTGACGAGCTGCATCAACTGCGGGCCGAGGGCGCGAAGGTCGCGTTCGTCCCGACGATGGGCGCGCTCCACGAGGGGCACCTGTCACTGGTTCGCCGCGCGGCCGCGCAGGGTTATGTCGTGTGCGTCAGCATCTTTGTGAACCCCACGCAGTTTGCGCCGAGCGAGGATCTCGCGAGCTACCCGCGCCACGAGGAACACGACCTGGGCCTCGCAGCCGATGCCGGCGCGTGCGTGGCGTTCTGCCCGGCGGCCGACGAGGTGTATCCCGACGGTTTTGCGACGACGGTGTCCGTTGATGGCCCGAGCCGAGGGCTCGAGGGCGCGATTCGCCCGCACCACTTCGCCGGAGTCGCCACGGTCGTCGCGAAACTCCTCTCGATGGTTCGCCCGGACCGCGTGGTGTTCGGCCAGAAGGACGCCCAGCAGGTCGCTGTCATCCGGCGCATGATGCGCGACCTCCATCTCGATGACATCGAACTCGTGGTCGGGCCGACAGTGCGTGAACCGGATGGGCTCGCGATGAGCAGCCGCAACGGCTACCTCAGCCCTGAGGACCGTCGCGCCGGGACGGCGCTCGTCGGCGCGCTGCGCGCCGCGCAAACCCTCGTCCGGCAGGGTGAGCGTCAGGCACGCGCGATCGAACGCGCCGCCGCGGCCGTGCTCGAGGCCGAGCCCCGCTGCGCGACGGACTACACCGCACTCGTCGATACCGACCGCTTTGAGCCGATCGAGTGTCTGGACGCCCCGGCGACCCTCTGCGTTGCCGGGCGGTTCGGCTCGACCCGCCTCATCGACAACATGATCCTCGATCCCGCGAACCAATCCCAACCGGAGGACTGACGTGCCGCCTCGTACCCGCACGATGCTCAAGAGCAAGATTCACCGAGCCACCGTGACCGACGCGAACCTCAACTACGTCGGCTCGATCACGATCGACCCCGATCTCTTGGACGCCGCCGACATCCTCCCCTACGAGCAGGTCGCGATCGTCGACATCTCAAACGGCGCCCGCTTCGAGACCTACGCCATCGAGGGGCCACGCGGCGGCGGTGACATCTGCCTGAACGGGGCCGCGGCGCGTCTCGTACAGCCCGGCGATCTCGTCATCGTCCTGACCTACGCCCAGTTCGACGAGGCCGAGCTTGCCAACTTCGAGCCGACGGTGGTTCACGTCGACGAGCGCAACCGGCAGGTCGTGGGTGTCGTGAGCGACGCCGTGCCGGAGGTTTGGACCCGATGATGCTGTCCCCCGACGAGATTCATGCCCGAAAAGGGCACGGGCATCTGGCGATGCTCACCGCATATGACTACCCCACCGCGCTGGCGCTCGACGGGGCGGGCCTCGACCTGATCCTCGTGGGCGACAGCCTGGGTGAGGTGGAACTCGGCGGCGACGGCACGAGCTGGGTGACCCTCGACATGATGTGCCACCACGTGCGGGCCGTGCGAAACGGCGTTCGCGAGACGCACCTCGTCGGGGATATGCCGACGGGAAGCTACGACACGCCGGCCGAGGCGGTTGCGAGCGCTCGCCGGCTCGTCGATGCGGGTGCTGACAGCGTCAAGCTCGAGGGGGCGCTCATCGCGCAGGTCGAGGCCATCATCGCCGACGGGATTCCCGTCATGGGGCATGTCGGCCTCCTTCCGCAGACCGCCGAGACGCGTCGCAGGTACGGGATCACCCCGGAGGAGTACGCCCGGGTCCTCGCCGACGCCGTCGCCCTTGACCAAGCGGGGTGCTTTGCCATCGTCATCGAGGCCGTCGTGCCGGCCTTGGCTGCCGAGATCTCCACGGCGGTCGGCGCGCCGACGATCGGCATTGCGGCCGGGATCGGCTGCGACGGACAGGTACTCGTCACCACCGACCTGATCGGCGGTCTCCCCTCTCGGCCGGCCTTTGTCACTCCGAAAGCGAACATCTTCGCGACGATCCAGGGCGCGGCGGCCGCCTTTGCCGCCGAGGCGAGAGCCGCCGAGCGCAAGGCCGCGTAGGCCGTCGCCGTGGCAACGGTGACGATCCCCTGGAGCCCCGCGCTCCAGGCATACAACCCGTCGTCTGACACGGAGCGAGCGCTTCGAAGGGGGCTCGCCTGGGATCTCCTCCAGGGGAAGGGGCTTCTGGATGCCCCTTGGGCGCGGCGCGTCGACCCGGTCGCGGCGAGCGACGAGGAGATCGCGCGGGTGCACGCGCCCGCCTACATCCGGGTGGTGCGGCGCTACTCGGCGGCGCCGATGCTCGCCCTCGGGATGGACGCCGGCCAGTGGGGCTTCGTTCCCGGCATGGATACCGTCGCGACCGTCGGCATGCACGAGGCCGCGGCGCTCGTCTGCGGAGCGGCCATGGAGGGGGCGCGGGCGGTCTGGGCTGAGCCCGGGAGGCGCGCATTCTGCCCCGCTCCTGCCGGTCTGCACCACGCGCTCGCAAACCGCGCATCCGGTTTTTGCATCTACAACGACTGCGCCCTGGCCATCCGGGAGCTGCTCGACCTCGGGGCCGAACGTGTCGCCTACGTCGACCTCGATGCCCACCACGGCGACGGGGTCCAGTGGATCTTCTACGACGACCCGCGCGTGCTTTGTGTGTCGGTGCACGAGCACGCCTACGGATTCTTTCCCGGGACCGGCGGCCTGGACGAGCGTGGTAGTGGGCCGGGCGAGGGCGCCACGATCAACGTCCCGCTTCCTCCGTTTGCCGGCGACGCGGCGTTTCTCGCGGCGGTCGACGATGTCGTCGTTCCCGCCGTGTCGACGTTCGCTCCCGACGCGCTCGTCGTGCACCTCGGCGCCGACGTTCATCACGCGGACCCCCTGGCACACCTCCAGGTGACGATCCCGGCGCTCGAGCGGATCTACCGGACGATCGTTCGGTTGGCCGACGACGCGTGCGCGGGGCGCCTCCTCGCCATCGCCGGGGGCGGATACAACCCCGCGAATCTCGGACGCATCTGGGCGCTCCAGCTCGGAGCGCTCGCCGGTGTCGAGGTTGACGACGCACTCCCCGCTGGGTGGCGCTCGGCCGCGCGTACCACCCTTGGAGAAGCGCCCCCGGAGCGTCTTCGCGCCGAGACCGCGCCAGAGGCGGATCCAACGGCCCGCCTAACAGGCGACGCGGCGGGCCTGCGAAACGTCGCGGCGGCGGTCGCCCTGCTCGCCTGATACCTCGCTCGGCGACCCGCCTCTGCGCGGCGCCTGTTTTACGCCGCGAACCGGGTGCGCTCAAGCGATTCTGCGTGAGCGCCGATCTTACGGAAGTTGCCGATCTCACCTGAGGCGGCGTCGCAGATGTCGTTAAGCGACGCCGCCGCCCGGACCCAACGCCGCGAGGAAAGGAATCCTGCTGCCATGAATGCGTGCCAACTCGTCGCTCGTAGCGATCTGCCCCGAACGAGCCAAGCGCCCTAGCCGACCGCGATCGGTCGGAAGGAGTACGCCGGGCAGTCCGAGGAACGTGCTCATCCGAGCCGCGGTTCCAGGATGTGGTGCCCGCGTGCGAGCGACCTCGCACTCGGCCAGATCGAGGCGCTAAGACGCATGGATCGCTTTCAAATCGTTGCGCTGTTCGTTGGCGTCCTCGCAGCCGCGGTGGTCTTGGAGATCGCCGTGCTGGTGGGCGCCTACGTCCGGCGGGGGCGTCCGCGCCGCCGTTCAAGCGATCGCGCGGTGCTCCGCCGACTGAACGGCTCACGCTTCTGGTTTCGACGGGTGCTGGCGGTCGTCGATAGCGAACGGCTCGAACCGGCCCAGCGACGCGAGGCGTACTCGCAGGTCCTCATCCAGCGACGTATCGATGAGCGAACGGCCGTCTCGGCCGCGATGGGCCTCGCGGAGCTTGAGGCGCCAGCCGCCGCTCGTCTGATCCTCCACGCCGTCGACGATGGGCGTCTGCCGGCGTTCGCTGGCGCCGCTGCGCTTGCACAGGCCATCCCTGTGGTCGAAGCCGGGCTCGCGGCGCTCCTCGTTGGCGGGGAACTCGGCGAGAAGGCCAAGCGCGTCGCCGTCGCGACACTCGGCGAGCGCGGCGGGGAGCCTTCGGTGCGCGCCCTTGTGGTTCTGCTCACAATGGAACAGGAGACCACGATGCGCCTCGCGGTCACGCGCGCGCTGCTCGGTTGCGTGGTTCGTGGTGGCCGGCTCCCCCGCCAGGTCTGCCCCCGCCTGACGACCGACCCATCGCCGCAGATACGCGCGGAGGCGGCGCTCCTCGCGGCCGCGTCGATGGGCGATCCGGCGGCCCATTTGCTCTTCCCAATGCTCGCCGACGCGTCCGGTGCGGTCGCCCAGCGCGCCGCTCGGGCGATCTGCGATCTGCCAAGCGGCCTCGGCATGGTTCGACGCTTCCTCGGCGCTCCTCCAAACGGTCTCGATGCATGGGACCGGGCGCGCGGCTTTCTCATCGCCGAGATCTCGTTGCGCGCGCCCGAGCAGCCTGTCGTCACCGAACCCGAAGCGGTCGACCTGGCCCTCCACGCATGAACTGGTGGCAACTCCTCGGTTGGATCCAGAACGCCCTGGCCGCCTACTACGGCGTGCTTGCGTTGATCACCGTGGTGCTTGTGACCATCGCGATCAGCGCCGGCTGGCGTCGGTCGCGGCAGCTCACGGTCGATATCGGGGCGGCGATCCACACGTCACCACTTGCGCCGGGCGTCAGCATCATCGTGCCGGCCTACAACGAAGAGGCGACGATCTGCGCGTGCGTGGAGTCGTTTCTCAGCCTCCGCTACCCCCGCTTCGAGGTCGTCGTCGTCAACGACGGATCCAAAGACGACACCGTCGGGTCGATGCACTCCGGCTTTGACCTCGTCGAGGTACCACCCAACCACGACCTGGCGCTTGTCACCAAGCCGATCCGGGCCGTGTACCGGTCTCGCGTGATGGACAACCTCACCGTCATCGACAAGGAGAACGGCGGCAAGTCAGACGCGATCAATGTCGGGGTCAATCACTCGTCGATGGAGCTGATCTGCGTCGTTGACGCCGACTCCCTGATCGAGTCCGACTCGCTGCTGCGAATCATCGAGCCCTTTGCGATGGATCCCGACAAGGTGCTCGCCGCCGGTGGGAGCATCCGGATCGCCAACGAATGCAAGTTCGACGGCGGACAGGCCATCGAAGTCAACCTTCCGAAGGACCGTATCCCGCGCTATCAGGTGCTTGAGTACCTACGGTCGTTCATGCTCGCCCGGTTGCCCCTCGGTCGGGTGCACGCGTCGGTGATCATCTCCGGTGCATTCGGCGTCTTCCGTCGAAAGGAACTCCTCGAGGTCGGCGGCTACGACACCGGCACGATCGGTGAAGACGCGGAGCTGTCGGTGCGCATGCAGCGGCACATGCTCGAACAGGGCATCGACTACGACATCGCGTTCGTGCCGGACGCGGTCTGTTGGACGGAGTGCCCGCCGAGCACGCGCATTCTTGCCCGCCAGCGCGCTCGCTGGCACCAGGGCCTGAGCGAGTTTCTCTGGCGCCACCGCAAGATGGTCGGCCGACCCCGGTTCGGGGTGCTGGGCTCCTTCAGCCTCGTCTACTACTTCCTGTTTGAGTGCCTCGGGCCGATCGTGGAGATTATCGCCGTCACGATGGCGATCTTCCTCTTCTCGATCGACTACATCAACGAGCAGATGTTCCTGCTCCTGACCCTCGGGTCGGTCTGCCTGGGCCTCATCCAGTCGTTTGGCGCCCTGATGATCGACGCGCTCTGGTTCCGACGGATCCCCCGCCTGCGACAGATGCTGCGCCTCGGAGCGGAGTCGCTCCTCGAGATGGTCTCGTACCGTTGGATGGCCCAATGGTGGCGCCTCAAGGGGCAGGTCAGCTGGTTCCAGCGCAAGCACTCGTGGGGCGCGATGGAGCGAGCGGGGCTGTCGACGGGTGGTGCGGGCGGCGCGCGCCGCCCGAGCGGTACTCCCTTGAGCCTCGCTGGATCGGGCGCGACGCAGGCCGCCCTCGAGATCGCCGCATCACTTGAAGAAGCGCGCGCGGCGACCCCGGTGCCCGTCCTCCAGCGCGCCGCGTAGCCGTGCAACGCAAACCGTCGATCAGGCGGTCTCGCGCGCCCCGAAGGCTAACGATGCGGAGTTGATGCAGAACCGGTCGCCGGTCGGGCCGGGGCCGTCAGGAAAGACGTGCCCCAAGTGGGCGTCGCAGGAGGCGCAGCGGACCTCGGTGCGAAGCATTCCGTGGCTCCTGTCGCGGATGAGGGTCACGCCCTTTTCGTCCGAGGCGTTCGTGAAGCTCGGCCACCCGGTGCCGGAGTCGAACTTCGTCTGAGAGTCAAAGAGCGGCGCCTCGCAGCAGACGCAGCGGTACATGCCGTCGTCGTGGTTGTCCCAGTAGGCCCCACTAAAGGCCCGCTCGGTGCCCCCTTGGCGCGCCACGGCGTACTGCTCCGGTGTCAGCTTCTCCCGCCATTCGTTGTCACGCTCATCAGCCATCGAATGCCCTTTCGTCGATTTCGCCCAGCCTGCTGCCTGCGGACCGCTCCCCGTACTGGTCTCTGCCCGTTGCTGAATCGTTACAGCTCCGGTCGCGGTCGCCCAGCCCCAACGTGCAATCGTGCGTGAACCATCGCGCGATGGCCGACCCTCGGGATACAGTTCCGATATGCAGGCAAGTCGGGAACTCAAGCGCGCGCTGACGCGCCACCTCGGTGTACAGCCGATCGACGCCGAGCAGGCCTACCGCGAGCTTCTCGACACCAACGCGTAGGTCAAGCTGATGGAGGATCGCGAGCTGCTGCGGGAGGACCCCGTCAGACGTGCTGTTCGAGACGATCGACCTCCATCCGGCGATGCCGACGGTGCAGCTGCTCTTTGGGTTTCGCGGCACCGGCAAGACCACCGCACTGCTTCGCCTGCGCGACCGGATCGAGGTGGCGGAGTTCGCCGCCATCCGGATCGACGTGCGCTCGTACCTCAGCACGGACCTCGTCGGTGACACCCCAGGTACGGTCGCCGTCCCGGGCTACGCGCTCAACGCCGTCGCGTCGACCCTCGAAAACAACAGGGAGTCCCGCACCCTCCGAGCCTGAACTCAGGGTTTGCGTCGCTCCAACCGGCGCCAGCCGACGCTCACCCTCGCACCGCTGTCGTATTCGAAGTAATCAACCCGAACTCGGTGGACACCGGCGGCAAGCGGCACGTCGACCTTTACCGGTGAGTACGCCCCACCCTTCCAGCGGTCCATGATGAGCTTGCCGTCGACGAGGAGTCGCAGCCCGTCATCGGCCGAGGCCTCAAATCGGTACGTGCCCTTCGTGAACCGGTAGCGCCCCCGCCAGCGTGCCGCGAAGTGATCGCTCGACACTCCGCGCACCGGTCGGCCCTTGCCCCAGTCGTGCAGGATCGCTGGCTCGCAGCGGATCACGGTCGGCGTCCCAGAGAGGCGCTCGCGGTTGTAGTAGCGAGCCCGGAAACGGCACTCACCCTTCACCGCGCCAGCGATCGCACCCACCGGGAGGATCTCAAGGCGGGTCGACAGGTCGCGGAACTCTCCGACCTTGTCGGTGACCCGCACCGCCGGACGCAACCAGCCCGTTCGGCGGTAGGTCCGCGACGCCGTCGGCCCCTCCGCGTCGTCAAACGACCCGTCGCCGTCGAGATCCCACGCATATGTGAGGCGGTCACCCGCGTCGGGATCGCTCGAGCCGGACGCGTCGAAGCGCACAGCGGCCGGGACGTTTCGTGAGGCCGCGATCACCCGCAGCGCGGGGGTTGGTACACCGTTGCCGAGTCGCGCAACGAACGATCCGTCGCGTTCAGGCACGGTGATCGTCCGCCGAGCGGTTAACACCCCGTCAGACCAGGAGGCAAACGAACGCTCGACCCCGTCGATGCGCTGAGACTCGGGAGCGATCAGTGCCACGCGCCCGCCGATGATCTCTTCCTGGGTCACAGGGCCGGTCACCAACCGGTCGCCGATCGTCATCGTGCCGCCACTGGGTCGCGTGTCGTAGGTGACCTTCGTGGTCTCGGGCTCGAGGGTGACGTAGGCCGAGACCTCGACCCCTCGTGCGTCGGTCGCCGTGAGCTTGAGGACAAGCGCCGCCGGATAGGCGTGGTCAGGGGCGGTGACGCTGAAGCGGTCGCCCCCGGAACTCTCGATGCGGTGGTAATGGCACGCGCTCGCGTTGCCGCGCGTGCAGTGCTGAAGATCAAGCGCCCACCTGAGCGACGTCACGGGAACCTGGCCCTCCTCGTCGTCGGCGGCAAAGCCGATGGCGGTGATCCGTTGACCGACGCGCCAGCGAAGCGCGCCCGTCGGCGTCGAGATGACCGGGCGGGGCGGGGTGTCGCCCGAGATGATCGTCGTGCTCGCGACGTCGGTGAGCCCAGAGGGGTCGGTCACGCGGACGCTCACGTCGTGGTCGCCCGCCGGATAGGTCGTCGTGACGACCGGGCCGACGGCGTCGGCGAAGACGCCGTCCCCATCAAGATCCCAATCAAACGTCAGCGCACCGGGATCCGGGTCGGTGGACTGCGTCGCGTCGAGGGTCACCGCAAGCGGCGCGGGCCCAACTCCCGGGGTGGCTCGAAGCGACGCTTGAGGAGGGCTCGACGGCCCGACGAAGCGAATCCGTCGCACCTCACCGGCGACGATGTCGACGTAATAGAGGTCGCCGCCGGGGCCCGCGACGAGCTGGACGGGTGCGGCATCGATGAGAAAGCGCGAGACCTGGCTCGTTTCTGGCAACCCGTTCGCGCCAATCGGCATCGTCCAGACGCAACGACGCGAGTAGTCGCCGAAAAACAGCGCGCCCCGGTAGCCGCCGGGGTAGCGGTTGCCGCTCGTGGGCGCGAAGCCAATCGCCGTGACCGAATCGCCGCCAGCGTTCGGCGCCGGGCACAATCCAGGCCGGCCGTTTGCCGGCTCGTCGCCGCGCGCCACGTCGCCGCCGTGTTCGTAGGTGAAGTACGGACGCGCCGTCGAGCCTTCGGCGTAGAGCCCCTCGCAGAGCGAGACGTCGAGAAGATCGAACGAGGGCGACCGGAACGGGCCCTCCTCACACGGCCAGCCGAAGTTCGGCACGGCCTTGGTCGGATCGGGGACGATGTTGATCTCTTCCCACGAGCTCGACCCAACGTCACCCACCCACAGCTCGGACCGGTCGGGGCGAAGCGCGAAGCGGAACGGGTTTCGCAGGCCGTAGGCGACGATTCGCTGTGCGTTCTGATCGAGGCTCTGGCCAAGGGGGTTGCCGACGGCGCCAAGGCCCGTGTTGGGGTCGAGGCGAACAATCGTCCCACTGAGTGAGGTTGGATCGTTCGGGGTCCGCAGATCCTGGGCGCGGAGCGCGCCACCTTCAGCTCCCACGCCCGTCTCGGAGACCCCGACGCGGTCGCCGACGTGCCCGTCACCACACGGGTTCGCCGGGGTCGGCGAGCCGATTGAACCTCCGCCGTTGCCGGTGTCTGGGAACTCGAACCCGGCCCCTTCGCCAGCGCTCGCGTAGAGGCTGCCGTCGGCGCCGAACGCCAGATGTCCGACCGCGTGGCTCGGGTACTGCATGCACCAGCCCTCAAGAAGTGTGCGCTCGCCCGGCGCGGCGACGCCGGCATCGGTGAGGCTCGCCGTCAGGACGGCAAGGCGCTGGGTGATCGCGCAGCCGTCGCGGGTCCCGCCGGGCGGGTCGGGACATCCGTCGCCCCAGCGGGCGAGTGTCCCGGCAACCTGGTCGCGTGAGTACATCACGAAGACGCGCCGGTCGAGCGGGAAGCTCGGTGCCACCGCGAGACCGAGGAGGCCGCGGTCCCAGAAGTCCTGAACGTCGCCGGAGAGGTCGCGAAAAACCCTCGCTCCGCGTGAGCGAGGGGTGCGCGCGGCCTCGCCCGGGCCGGGAAGGGTCGCAAACGAAAGGACCCGCCCGCCCTTCTCTGCCACAAATGCCCGCCCGTCGGCGGCAAAGCTGATCGCCACGGGCTGGTTCAGGCCGCTGACGACGCGCTGGGCTTGAAACCCAACCGGCAGCGTCGGCTCGGCGAGCGCGAGCGGTGGCCCGCAGAGCGCTCCGACGGCAGCGAGCAGGGCTCCACAGCACCGACGCCGTGGCGCCGCGCGTCGCATGGGGTACCACGAGGCCGGGAGTCCTCGAGTCACCGCGTTAACCTACGGGATCTGTCGGATCTCCGGCTCGCCCATGGCCGTTTGGGGGCTCGGCTTGATCATCGTCTACGAGCTGGTGGCATCGGGTCGAATGCTCCCGTGGACCCAGAACGTTTGGCGTCACTGCCGAGCGGACCTATCTTGGCGGCCATGAACCCACTTGATCTTCGCCCCCGGTCGATCGGCGAGCTGCTCGATGTCGCCTTCAGGCTGGTCACGCGAAACGCCAAAACGCTCCTCCCGATCTCCCTGCTCTTCGGCCTCATCACGAGCCTGATCCCGACGATCGTGTTGCTCGCGACCGTTCCAGATGGCGCGTTTGTCAACAGCGGCAACATCCTGATCCCGGACCAAGCCGCGCTCGACAACTACAAGCTCATTAATCTCATCGTCCTCGGCGTGGGCTCCTTCATTGGCCTCGTGGCCTTTGCACCGCTCTATCGGGCTGTCGTCAACGGCTACATGGGCCGCGGCGAATCCTTCACGGTTTGCCTCAGGAAGGGGATCGGCCAGACCGGTCCGGTGATCGGGTTGATCGTCCTCACCTGCCTCGTGGTCGCCGTTCCCGTCCTGTTCGCGGTTCTTGCCTTTGCCATCAGCGACTCCGTCGGCGTGATCGGCGTCGTGATCGCGGTCATCGTCGGGTGGGTGCTCCTCATTCGGCTCTCAATGGCCCTACCAGCCCTTGTCACGGAGCGGATCGGCCCCGTCGGTTCGCTTAGGCGCTCGTTCGCCCTCACGCGAACGCGGGGCGGCTCGGTCTTCGCGACGATTCTCGTCGGGTCAATCGTGATTGGAATCCTCAGCGGAATCCTCACCGCCGTCCTTGCGAGGGCCGCCGCTGGATCCTCGGTCACGTCCCTCATCGCCGGCAAGCAATTTGCTCAGGGTCTCGTGTCGGCGATCGTCGTAACCCCCTTCTTCGTCGCGCTGATCACCGCGATCTACTTCGACCTTCGCGTACGCAACGACGGCTTCGACATCGAGGTGCTCACGTCCAGTCTGGGCGACGCTGGCCCGCCGCACATCGCCTCGCCCGCGGCGCCCGCACCACACCAGACCGTCCTCGGGGACGCTGCGACGGCATTCCTCCAGGGCCGTTCTGGTGGCGTGCCGTCGACGGATCCCTACGTTGGTGGCCCAGCCCCGGGAGCGCCACCGCCCCAGTGAGCTGGATACGGCCCAGCGGCGCGCTCATCGCTGTCGGCGCCTTGCTCCTGTCCGCGGCTTCCGGCTCGGCACGCGACGTGTCGGACCGGGAGCTGCGGAGTCTGGCGTCGGCCGCGAGCGCGAACGCTCCGGCGCGGGCGACCCTCGCCCAGGTCAGTTCCGTCGAGGGCCGACCGGTCGATCTCGCTCCGGCGCTTGCCGACGACACGTTCCGGGCGCGGCGACTCAGCGCGCTCGAGCTGCCCGCCAGCCGGGTCGACGCGGTCCGTCTGGCCGCGGTTGCCAAGTCACTGGTCCGTCCACGCGAGGATCCGAGACGCTCCACAGATGGCTGGCGACCTTTTTCGGGTCGAGGGTTCGGCGGTTGGCCGGCGTGGCTCGCGTCGCTCCTCATCATTGCCGTCGGGTTCGTTGTCGCGGTTGTGATCACGCGCCGTCGCGCCGGTGCGGTCGAGTCCGAAACGATCGACGGCGCGTTGACGGGCGGTGCTCACGCCGACCCCGACGAGCTCGACCGTCGCGCCACCCACGCCGAGCGGGAGGGCGACGGGAGGGTCGCGATCCGCCTTCGGTTCCAGGCGGGCCTCATCCGCCTCGGACGGGCCGGCGCGCTCGCCTATCGACCGTCGCTCACCACCCGGGAGGCCTCCGAGCAGCTGGGCTCATCGCTCTTTGACCCGCTTGCGAGAACATTTGAAGAGGTCACCTACGGCGGTCGCGACGCGACGGCCGACGACCTCGCGGCGGCGCGGGAGACGTGGCCCGTGCTGACCGGACGGCCCGAGTGAACGTCCCCCGCGGCCGCCTGCTCCTTCTGGGGACCGCGGTTCTGCTCATCATCGTGGTGTCGTTCTGGCGCCAGGCTGGTGATGGCGGTGGTGGTTGTTCTCGGGCGACCGCCCAGGCCCAGACGTGCGACGGTGGCCTCGACATCTTCGCCGCGCTCCTCCAGGTGGAGGGCAATCAAGTTCGGCGCGCGTCGTCACGACTCTCGGACCGAGATCTCGCAGGCGCCGATACGCTCGTCGTGGTCGATCCAGTCGCCCGCCGAGCGGCCGACGCCGCCGTGATCCGGCGCTACTTGGATCGCGGCGGACGAGTGGTCGCCGGCCCTGGCCAAGCGCTCCAGGTCGCGGGCGCGCCGCCTGCCGGACCGACGCGCTCGGCCGGAGGTGGGACGTCCTTTCTCCCCCTCGTGCCGATCAGCGAGGTGGCGAGCGTCGACCGCGTGCAAACCGCCGGGCGGGGAGCCTGGACGAAGGTTGGGGCGTTCCTCCCCGGGCTCGGGAGCAAACAAGGAGCACTCCTTCTCGCCGGACGGGTCGGCGCCGGGCGACTGCTCCTTCTCGCCGACCTCAGCGCCCTCGACAATGACCACATCGCCAAGGACGCGAACGCGGCACTCGCCGTCTCGCTTGTCGGTGACAAGCCTGGATCGGTGCTCGTTCTCGAGTCCCCGGCGGCATTTTCGGCGCCGACCGGCCTCGCGGCCATCCCGATTCGCTGGAGGTGGACGCTCGTCGGCCTTCTCGCCTCGGCGCTCGTGGCGATGCTCGCCGTCGGGCGCCGACTCGGGCCGCCGGAGTACCCGGATCGCGAACTCCCGCCGGCTCGCGTGGCTCACGCAACAGCAATCGGTGGGCTCCTGAGTCGCACCGGCCAACCCGCGGTCGTTGGGGCAACGCTCCAGCGTCGTGCCCAGCGGCTGCTCGGCGGGCCGATCCGTGGCACGCCATGGACATCCGAGGAGACCGTCACTGAGGCCGTCCGCCGAGGCCTCTCGGAGACCGATTCGCGCGCGCTCGTGGACATCATCACCGGGCCGGACGACCTCGTTCGTGCGGGCCGAGCCCTTGCCCACCTCGAAGAACGGAGACGTTCAGCATGAAAGACCTACGCGACCAGATCAGCGCCGAGATCGCCAAGGTGAGCGTCGGCCAGCAATCGGTCTTGAACCAAGCGCTGATCGCGCTCGCAGTCGGGGGCCACGCGCTCATCGAGGGCCCTCCCGGTGTTGCGAAGACGATGCTCGCCACCGCGCTCGCACGGTCGCTCGGGGTGACGTTTCGACGCGTCCAGTTCACACCCGACATGCTCCCATCGGATCTGACCGGCACGATGACGGTTCGCGACGGAACGCTGACGTTTCGACCCGGGCCGGTCTTCACGAACGTCCTGCTCGCTGACGAGATCAACCGGACGCCACCAAAGACCCAAGCGGCGCTCCTCGAGGCCATGCAAGAGGGGCAGGTGACCGTCGACGGGGTCTCGCACCCCCTCCCCCGCCCCTTCCTTGTCCTCGCGACGCAGAACCCGATCGAATTCGACGGGACCTATCCCCTGCCGGAAGCCCAACTCGACCGCTTTCTCATCAAGATCACCGCGGGCTACCCGGACAAGGAGCAGGAGATCGCCCTTCTCCGAATGCCCCGCCGAGGTCTCGAATTGGCGGCGATGGGCACGGTCTCGCCCGTCGCGAGCGCCGATTCCATCGAGAACGCGATGCGCAGCGTGGATGGGGTCACTGTCGCGCCAGACGTCACCGCGTACGCGGCCGCAATCGTACGAGCGACGCGCGACCAACCCGGCGTCGCACTCGGCGCCAGCCCACGAGCCGGCGTCCATCTGCTTGCGGCCTCCCGGGCCGTCGCCGCACTCACGGGCCGCGCCTTCGTCACCCCGGATGACATCGCGGCGATGGCGCTTCCGGTGCTCGGGCACCGGATTTTGATGCGACCCGAAGCAGAGATCGAGGGCTACGGCCCAACTGACGTGCTGGCGACGATCCTCCGCTCGATCCCCGTTCCGCGGTGAGCCCGACGCCTCGCCTCGCGGTGCTCCTCGCGGCCGTGTCGGTTACGGCCATTGTGCTTCCACTCTGGATCTGTGGCGTGGCCGCGCTCGTGCTTGTGGGCGCGGCCATCGCCGACGCCCTGCACGTTCGGAAACAACCCGTGGTCGACCGAACCCTGCCGGCAATGATCGCGCGGGGCGTCCCTGCCGACTTCGCCCTGACGCTCGGCGAGCTCCCGCAGGGGGTGTCGGCTCGCGTCCGACAGCCGCTTCCACCGGATGTTGGCCTGACTCCATCGACCGGCGACGGCGCCCTGTCGGGCATTCTCGTCGCCCGACGCCGCGGGCGGCATCTTCTCCCGCGGCCCGCGGTCCGCCTGGAGGGGCCGCTGAAGTTGGGTTCGTGGCTCCACCGCTCGGGCGACGACACCGAGATCGTCGTTTATCCCGACGTCTACGCAGCGGCCCGCATCGCTGCCGCGGTCCGAAGTGGCCGCTTTCAGGATGCCAGTGGCGCTCACCGCGGACCCGTCGGCCTCGGCACCGAGTTCGAGTCGATCCGCGACTACCAACCCGACGACGACATCCGGCAGGTCAACTGGTTGGCGACGGCCCGTAGCGGCCGGACGATGTCGAACACCTACCGCGTCGATCAGGACCGCACCATTGTCTGCCTGGTCGACGCCGGCAGACTGATGGCCGCGCCGATCGACGGGCGAACCAGGATGGACGCGGCGGTCGATGCGGCTGTGGCCGTCTCGGCGGTAGCCGACGAGGTCGGCGACGCCGTTGGCGCGATCGCGTTCGACGGTGCCCTACGTCGCTCCGTCCCGGCGGCTCGGCGCGGCTCCCGCAGCGTGATTCACGCACTGGTCGACCTTGAGCCGAGCATGCTGGAGTCTGACTACGAGCTGGCCTTCCGTCGCGTCGGAAGCACCAAGCGCTCACTCGTGATCGTCTTCACCGACCTTCTCGACGCGGCCGCGGCACGCACCCTCATCGACGCGGTGCCAGTGATGGTTCGGCGGCATGCGGTAATGATCACGAGCGTCACCGACTCGGACCTGATTGAGCTTCGCGGGCGCCCGCCTCAGTCAGCTGCGGACGCGTCCGAGCAGGCCGCCGCCATCGACCTTCTGGAGAGTCGTCTCCTGGCGATTGCGACTCTCCGCCGGGCGGGAGCCGTGGTCGTGGAGGCAAGCGCCAACGGTCTGCCCGCGGCGACGGTCAGCGCGTACTTGCGATTGAAGCGCGCCGTGCGGATTTGACGGGCTGGTTCAACTCTTCCGCGACCTGTGCCGATGGAATACGGCCGCGCCACCAGACGATCGACCAGAAGAGTCCCGCAATCCCGATGCCGACGACGAACTGTCCCACGACGCCGAGCGCCGGCGTCACCACCGCCTCGACGATCCCGGCGAGCACGAGCCACGGCATCGTCCCGAGCACGATCCCGATGGCCGCCGTTGCCTCTTGGCGGAGCGCGGCGCCGCGCGTGGCGTGCCCGGGCAGGATGAGGGCCAACCCCATGCGCAGGCCGGCGACCGACGTGATCACGATGCAGGAGAGCTCGAGCAACCCGTGGGCGAGAACCAGCCGAACGAACGAGTCCCAGTGACCGCTCCCGACGAGCACCCCGCCGATTGCGCCAAGGATGGCGCCGTTGTAGGCGAGGAGCAGGGCCGTGCCGATTCCGGCGGTGATGCCGGCGGCCAAGGCGAGGAAGCTCACCTGGATGTTGTGGGTGAACAGGCTCGTCGTGAACGCGGCCGCCTCGTCAGGTGGGAGCACCTCACGCCCGGAGTTCGGGTCGATGGCCTCGCGAAACTGACCCGGGACGAATGCGCGGGTCGCGCCGTCGGGGTCGCGCCACGCCCACACCGCGGCAAGTGCCGCGGCCCCAAGGAGCAGCGACCAGGCCAGAGCGAGGAGCCGCGGCCGTTCGAGAACAAGTCGCCAGTACTCGACGGCGAAGAACTCACGCGCTCGGCGTCGGCGCCCCTGCTCGCCGTAGATCAGGCCTCGGGCTCGCCCCACGCGTCGTTCGAGCGCCGCGGTCACCGGGTCGCGAGGAAAGCGGCGACGCGCAAGCGCCAGGTCCGCCGCAGTTCCCCGGTAAAGCGCACCGAGCCGCGACACTCCCTCCGCGCCGAGTCGTTCGGGCTTCGTTCCCGCCCGATCCAGCAGCTGGTCCAACTCCGTCCATGACGCGCCGCGCGTCTCGAGAAAGCAAGCCAGGTTCAAATGCCACAACTTGAGGAGCGGTTGATCGTTCGAACGCCTGAGGCCGTCGATGTCGAGCTGGCCCTCGCGGGCCTTGGCTCCCGAGGCTTGGCATACCTCGTTGATTCCCTGTGCAAATTCATCCTGATGGTGCTCTCGTTCATCCCGATGGCCGCCGGCACGGCGGGTGTGGCGATTACCATCCCGTTGATCTTCGCGGTTTATTTCGGCTACGACCCGTTTTTCGAGGTTCGGCGGTCTGGCAGAACACCGGGCAAGCGAGCGAACGGCATTCGCGTTGTCTCGCTCACAGGTGGCCCCGTCACCTTCCGTCAGAGTGCGCTGCGAAGCGTGCTTCGACTCGTCGACGAAGTCACCATTTTGATGTCGGCAGCGCTCGCGATCCTCATCAGCAAGAAGAACCAACGGGTCGGCGACATGGCGGCCGGCACCCTGGTGGTGCGTGAGACGCTCGGAGAGATCCCGGACGCGCAGAAAGGCGTGCTCACTCGGCCGATTCACCTGCGGCGCCGCAAGACCCAAGAGGCGCCTCCGAGCATGGCTCCCGGAGGACTCCTCAGCGCGTACCAGGTGAGCGCCGTGACCGACGACGAGCTCGTGGCAGTCCGCCGCTTCTTGGAGCGCCGCTCCGCGCTACCGAAGGACGCGCGCCTCCGGCTTGCTCAGACGATCGCAGGCGGTATTTCCGCCAAGGTCTTGGGTCCGCCCGAAGGAATGAGTGCCGAGCGACTGCTCGAAGAGGTGGCGATGGCACGTTCGGGGCTCTCCTAGGCGAGTAGGAGAACCCCGAACGCAGAAAATCCTACCGGTTGCCGCTTGCGATCTTCACCAGGTCGAGGGCGGCATCGAGGGTCTTCGCGTCGACACCCTTTTCGAGTGCGACCTCGCGAAGGCCGCGGCCACTCCTCGTCGCCTCCTTCACGATCTCGGCGGCCTTGTCGTAGCCGATGTACGGGTTGAGCGCCGTTGCCGCGGCCGGCGTGCTTTCAGCCGCTCGCAGGCACTGCTCGACGTTGGCCTCGATGCCGTTCACGCACTTGTCGGCAAACAGGCGACAGGTATTCGTGAGCAGCGAAATCGACTGGAGCAGGTTGCGCGCCATCAGCGGGATGCGCACGTTCAGCTCGAAGTTGCCCTGGAGCCCGCCAATGGTGATCGCCACGTCGTTTCCGATGACCTGGGCGGCCACCTGAAGCACGACCTCGGGAATGACCGGGTTGACCTTGCCCGGCATGATCGAGCTGCCCTTCTGGAGTTCAGGGATGAAGATCTCCGCAAGACCCGTCCGCGGCCCGGATCCCATCCATGCCAGGTCGTTCGCGATCTTTGTCAGCGAGACGGCGACGACCTTCAGCGCGCCCGAGGCCTCGACGAGCCCGTCGCGGTTGCCTTGAGCTTCGAACGGATCGGCCGGAGCGGAAATCTTGAGGCCGGTGTCGGCGCTCAGAATGTCGCGGACGCGCTTTGCAAATTCCGGATGGGTATTGAGTCCGGTTCCCGTGGCGGTCCCACCGAGCGGGATCTGGCCGAGACGCGCGGTCGAGTCCTTGACGCGGGCCTTGCCCTGGCGGACCTGCGCGGCGTAGCCGGCAAACTCCTGCCCGAGGGTTACCGGGACCGCGTCCATCAGGTGCGTGCGGCCAGATTTCACGACCTTCTTGAACTCCTTCGCTTTCGCGGCGAGCGCGTCAGCGAGATGGTCGAGCGCCGGGATGAGGCGTTCGTTGATTTCCTGGAGGGCCGCAAGATGGACGGCAGACGGGAAGACGTCGTTTGAACTCTGGCCCATGTTGACGTGGTCGTTGGGGTGGACGCTCGCCCCGGCGAGGTTCGCGATGACCTCGTTCGCGTTCATGTTCGACGAGGTCCCCGAGCCAGTCTGGAAGACGTCAACCGGGAACTGGTCGTCGTGCTTGCCGCCGGCGATCTTGTCGCCAGCCGAGGCGATTTTCTTCGCTATACCGGCGGGAAGTAGGCCCAGATCTCCGTTTACCCGCGCTGCCGCACCCTTGATGCGACCAAGCCAGCGAATGACGGGAACGGGGATGCCCTCACCCGAGACCGGAAAGTTCTTGACGGCCTTGCTCGTCTCTGCACCCCAAAGCTCTGCCACGCATGCTCCTCTTCGTCGGTCGGCCGCGCTCAGACGACGCTCGCCCGCGCGTTGGCGCGAAGGCTACCGGGCGCCCGCGGGCGCGAACCCTGGGCAGGTGACGACGTCTGTCATGCCATTGGTCGACTCAATCTCGGAGGGGACGGACGACGTCGTCCGCGAGCGCTTCCAGGATGCCGATCGCCGCGCGGACGCCGAGTTCGAGGTTTGCGACGCGCATGCGCTCGTTCGGGGCGTGGATCGCGTCATCGGGAAGAGCAAACCCGGTGAGGATCGGCGTGATCCCGCGGGCGGCGAAGTGAGCCATGATCGGGATGCTCCCGCCCGTCCGGACGAATGCCGGGCGGGTGCCGATCGCGGCCTCGATACCGTCGGCGGTGCGGGTGAGCCACGGACTGTCGGCGGCGACGAGAACCGGGTCGGCGTCGACCAAGCGCTCGATCTCGACGCCGCAGCCCGGGGGCGCGGCTTCGCGAAGCAACCGGTCGAACACGGGAGCCATGTCGGCTGCCACCTGCCCGGGCGCGAGCCGGAGCGAGAGGGTCGCGGTCGCCTCCCTCGGGATCACGGTCTTCACCGCGCCGGGCTCTCCGCTTGCGAGGCCATGGACATCGAGCGCCGGCAGAAAACCAGTGCGAAGGTGGAACTCCTCGGCGGCGCTGGCATCTCCGGGCCGAAGACCGCCCTCGGCGAGCGCATCGGCGCCCGACGGCAAGGAGTCCCAGGCGGCCCGCTCGGGTGCGGTGGGCGCCACGGCGCCGGTTTGCAGGGCCGTGCAAACGCGCCCGCTCGTGGGACTCACCTTGGCAAGGATCGACACCAGGGCCTGCGTCGCGTTCAACGCCGCGCCCCCGTAGATGCCCGAATGGCCGTCGCGCTCGGCGGTCCGCACGCGGATCCGCCGGTAAAGCATGCCACGCGTTCCCGTGTAGATCGCGGGGAGCTCCGGGGTCACCATCCCCGAGTCGTAGATGAGACAGCAGTCGGCGCCCTCGGCGTCGGCGGCGAGCCACCGCGTTGCCGAATCTCCTCCCGACTCCTCCTCGCCCTCGACAAGGAACCGCACCCGGACCGGTAGTCGCCCCTGCGCGGCGAGGCGCTGGACCGCGACGATGAGCATGAAGAGGTTGCCTTTGTCGTCGCTCGCCCCTCGGGCGTAGAGATGCGCTCCGCGGATCGTGGGCGTGAACGGCGGGCTCTCCCAACGAGCCGGATCCCCGATGGGCTGGACGTCGTAGTGACCGTAGATCAGCACAGTGACGTTCGAGGGAACGCTCGCGGCGACCTCACCGACCACGAGCGGGTGCCCGCCGTTTCGGACGATCTCCGCGGCGCCGCCCGCATGCAGAATCTCGTCGCAGACCAGGGCGGCCGCGGTCTCCATGTCGCCGACGTGCTCGGGCAGCGCGGAGATGCTCGGAACGCGGATCAGGGCGAAGAGTCGGTCGAGCTCGTCGTCGGTCACGGTGGTGTCCTTTCAGGTCGACGGGAGGCTACCTCGGTGGCGCCTCGGCTCGCGAGCCGTCTTCCGGGACCGGTAGGGATAGGGTTCCGGTATGAATGCCGGGGCGTGGGTCCCGGCGGTGAATCGACACAAGGACGTTGTGATGCGCCTGATTCAGCTCCTCTTTAGTTTGCTCCTCGGCCGGCGCGGCGGTGTTCTCGCGGGCATGCTCGGTGGGCCGCTCCTCGGCGCGCTCATGGGCATGCTGCGTAAGCGCGGCGGCACTGGGGGGGGCGGCGGCACCCAAGGTGGTCTCGGGGGAGGCGGCCTCGGCGACCTTCTCGACAAGTTCCGCGGAGCGGGCCTTGGTCACAAGGCCGACTCCTGGGTCCGGAAGGGACCGAACGAGAACCTCACCCCGGACGAGGTTGAGCAGGGCCTGGGCGCCGATCAGCTCCAAGAGCTTTCGAAACAGACGGGCCTCTCGGTTGACGAGATTCGCAAGCGGCTCTCGAAGGGCCTCCCGCGGCTCGTCGACCACGTGACCCCCGACGCCGCCGTTCCGAACGACGCCGGCCTCGAGGGCATCCTCGGCAAGCTCGGGAAGTACATCGGTCAGTAGACGGAATTTGGCGGTGGCGGCTCGCGGCCGCCACCGCCCTTCGCGCATGGCGATGTAGGGAACGTTCTCGGGCGACCCCAGCCAAACGCTCGCCCAGCGCACCATCAGCGACACCCCGGCAAAAGCCGAAGCGCAAGAATTAGCGGCTACGAAACGGCCTGCTTCGTCGCCTTCGCGCGGCGGGGAGGCCGTTTCGACGCAGGAGCCACTGCAGCCGATACGGGCCGGGGGCCGAGAAGGGGGCCGAGGAATCGGCCCGTGTCCGACGCAACGACTGCCGCCACGTGCTCGGGTGTGCCGGTCGCAATGACCAGGCCGCCCCCCGCTCCACCCTCGGGGCCAAGGTCGACGAGCCAGTCGGCGCACTTGATGACATCGAGGTTGTGCTCAATCACGATCGCCGTGTTCCCCGCATCGACGAGGCGCTGGAGCACAACGAGCAGCCGCTCGATATCGGCGAAATGCAGTCCGGTGGTCGGCTCGTCGAGGACGTACAGCGTCCTGCCCGTCGCAACCTTCGAGAGTTCTGAGGAGAGCTTCACCCGTTGGGCCTCTCCACCCGAGAGCGTCGTCGCCGGCTGCCCGAGGCGGACGTAGCCGAGGCCGACGTCGGCCAGGGTTTGGAGGCGTCGGTGGATCCGTGGGATCGGCTGGAAGAACTCGACGGCATCCTCGACGCTCATCTGGAGGACGTCGTGGATCGTCGCGCCTTTGTAGCGAACCGAGAGCGTTTCGCTGTTGTAGCGCTTCCCGCCGCAGACCTCGCACGGAACGTAGACGTCGGGCAGGAAGTGCATCTCGATCGTGATCGTGCCCTCGCCGCGACATGCCTCGCAGCGCCCGCCCTTGACGTTGAAGCTGAAGCGACCCGGCGTCCAGCCACGGGCCCGCGCCTCGGGGGTGAGGGTGTAGAGCGTGCGGATGTGGTCGAAGAGCCCGGTGTAGGTCGCCGGGTTCGAGCGTGGGGTGCGGCCGATCGGCGACTGGTCGATCGAGATGACCTTGTCGAAATGCTCGAGTCCCTCGATGGCGTCGTGGCGACCGGGACGTTGCGGCGTGCGGTTCAGCCGCGAGGCCAGAGCTTTCAGGAGGATCTCGTTGACGAGCGTGCTCTTCCCGGACCCCGACACACCCGTTACGCAGGTGAGCCCCCCGACCGGGAAGGTGACGTCGACGCCTTGAAGGTTGTGCTCGCGGGCCCCGCGCACGATGAGCTCACCAACACCGGGTCGGCGCGCCTCGGGCAGTGGGATGACCCGCCGCCCCGAGAGGAACGCGCCGGTGACCGACCCGGCGGCCGCCTCGATGTCGGCAACCGTCCCCTCGGCGACGACCCGCCCACCGTGCTCACCCGCACCCGGCCCCATGTCGATGACGTGGTCAGACGACCGCATCATGTCTTCGTCGTGCTCGACGACGATCACGGTATTCCCAAGGTCGCGCAAACGCTCGAGCGTGCCAATCAGCTTGCGGTTGTCGCGCTGGTGCAAACCGATCGAGGGTTCGTCGAGGATGTAGAGCACGCCGACGAGCCCGGCACCGATCTGCGTCGCGAGGCGAATGCGCTGGGCTTCCCCACCGGAAAGCGTGCCCGCGGCGCGTTCGAGGGTCAGGTAGCCGACGCCCACCTCGTCGAGGAAGCGCAGACGCTCGTTGACCTCCTGGATGATCCGCGTGGCGATGACGGCTTTGGTCTCGCTGAGCTTGAGGGCGTCGAACCAGGCCAGCGCATCGGACACCGACCGTCGGCAGAGGTCGTAGATCGAAATCCCGGCCACTGTGACGGCGAGGCTCTCGGGTTTCAGTCGCGCGCCGTCGCACGCAACACACGGGCGCAGCGACATGAACTGCTCGACGCGCTCCTTGATCGAATCCGAGCCGGTCTGGGCGTGCTGGCGCTTAAGCTGCGGGATGACCCCCTCGAACCAGGTCATGTTGGGGTAGCCGCGCTTGCGACGCCGGCCAAGGGTCATGCGTTCCCTGCGTCCCGGCCCCTCGAGGATCAACGTTTGGTGGTCTTCTGAGAGGTTCGCCCAGGGCGTGTGCAGATCGAGCCCGTAGCGCTCGGCGACGGCGTGAAGCAGGAGCGAGTAGTAGTCCGTGGTGCGATCGGCCCACGGGAGGACCGCCCCATCTGAGAGCGACCGGTCGGCGGCGACCACGAGTTCGGGGTCGACCTCCATCGTGAAGCCGAGGCCGGTGCAGGCATCGCAGGCGCCGTGGGGCGAGTTGAACGAGAAGATGCGTGGCGCAAGCTCCGGGAGCGACGCGCCGTGCTCGGGGCAGGCGAACTTCTCGGAGAAGGTCCACGAGCGAGCCTCCTCCCCCACCTCTTCGATCCTGACAAGGCCGTCGGCCATCGATCCGGCCGCCTCGACCGCTTCGACGAGCCGGCGGCGGATGTCGTCTTTCATCACCAGACGGTCGACGACCACCTCGATGGTGTGGTTCTTCTTGCGGTCAAGCTCGGGTACCTCGTCGAGCGTGGTGCCGACGCCATCGACGGCGACGCGCACGAACCCGTCGGCGCGAATCCGGTCGAAGACATCCTTGTGCTCGCCCTTGCGGCCACGAACCAAGGGCGCCAGGACCTGAAACCTGGCCCCCTCGGGAAGGAGGCGAAGCACCTGTTCGGCGATCTGCTCGACGGTCTGCCCGGAGATCGGCCGACCACATTCGGGGCAATGCGGATCGCCAACTCGGGCAAAGAGCAGGCGCAGGTAGTCGTAGACCTCGGTGACGGTCGCGACCGTCGAGCGCGGGTTGCGGCTCGTGGTCTTCTGGTCGATCGAGATCGCCGGGGAGAGGCCGTCGATGTGGTCGACGTCGGGCTTGTCCATCTGCCCGAGGAACTGACGTGCGTAGGCCGAGAGGCTCTCGACGTAGCGCCGTTGACCCTCGGCGTAGAGGGTGTCGAACGCGAGGCTCGACTTCCCGCTGCCGGACAGGCCCGTGATGGTGATGAGGGCCTCACGGGGAATCGTGACCGACACGTTGCGCAGGTTGTGCTCGCGCGCACCGGTGACCTGGATCACCCCTGGACCATCGTTCGAGCGGCGCGGGGGTGTCACTCCGAGAGACTACCGAGTCTTGCGCACGCCTTCGGTGCCATCGCGCCGGCTCGGCGCCTACTCGTTGTGTCAGGCACCACCGCCGCACTGCGCAATCGTCTCGCGTAGAGCAGGTGCCTGACACGGCCACAGCCACACTGCGCACGGCGGTCGCCCGAATTTCTTGACTGTCAAAAAAGGGGGTGTTTTTGACAGTCAAGAAATTCTCCACCGGGCTGGCGTCAACCTCCGACGCGGCCGAGCACGTCCCGTGTACCGTCAGGCCATGGACGACGGCGTCATCGAGACCGACGCGGTCCTCGACTTCGTCGCCGGTCCCGACAGCTCCCTCTCACGGCTCGTGGGGATCGACGGCCTCGCCGGATCCGGTAAATCGAGCCTGGCGGCACGTCTTGCCGGCGAGATTCCGGGCGCCGTCGTCGTGTGCGTCGACGACTTCTGCGCCCTGACCTCCGACGGCTGGTGGCGTTGGGCGAGCCCGTCCCACCTCCGCGGGGACGTCGTCGAGCCCTTCCTACGAGGTGCGACCGTCCGCTACCGGCCGTTTGACTGGGAGACGTCTGAACCCGGACCACTGAGGACAATCCCGCCGGCACGGATGCTCATCGTCGAAGGCGTCGGTGCGCTCCACGGTCTGCTCCGCGAGCGATACGACGTGCGGCTGTGGGTCGAGTGTCCCCAACCGGTGCGCCTCGCCCGCGGGTTGGAGCGGGACGGCGAGGCCAGTCGGGCACAATGGAAGCGTTGGATGGCCGAGGAGGAGCGGTACATGCGCAAGGCTTGCCCACAGGAATGCGCCGACCTCGTCATCAGTGGCGTCGATGGCAAAGTCACGGTGACCGAGCCGGGTCGCCAACCGTGACGGCGGTCCGCGTCATCCTCGTGTTCTTCGCGAGCTGGGGCTGGATTGCGGCGCTCGTCGGAGGGGCGATCCTCGGGACGCTCACCGCTCGCGGTCTGCTCGAGCCCGTACGCCTTCGCAAGTTGGTCTTCGGCGCGCTCGCCTGCCTGGGCATCGGTGCGGTGACCATCGCCGTCGCGGCCGCGGCGACCGAGTCGCCAAGCTCGCTGACCAACTGGGAGCGCCACTCCTCGTCGCACCCGATCGCCTACCTCGCGGCGGGAGTCACGATCGCCGCGACCGCCGGACTCCTGATCGCCCTTCGAGGGAGGACCAGCGCCCGACCCGCACTCGCGATCGGAATGCTGCTGACCTCCGTTGCCGCCCTCGTGCAACTCCTTGCCTTCCTCGGACACCAGAACTTCGTCGTCGCCTGACGACCTATGGCCGTGTGAAGTGGCCGTCCGGCGCGGGCAGAAGGATGCTCCCGAGTGGCTCGCCCATGCGATCGAGCGCGGTCACCGACACCGCCTTTGGCTTCACAGTCGAGATTGCGGCGAATCCCCCACTAACGGCGTAACGCCGCCGTTGTCCGTTGCCATATGCGACATCGAGCCCTCGTACCGAGGCCCCGACGGCGAAGATGGCATCCAAGACCAACAACGGCGTCGGCCCTCCAAACGTGCACGCGGCCAGCAGCGGACTGTCGATGCCCGTACCGCACCCGGAAACTCCCGAGTAAGAACTCAAAGAACTGTACGTCTTGAACATGATCTGAACCCGGTCCCGGTTATCAAGTGCGGAAACGACTCGCCATGGACCGTTCTCAGTCCTTCCACGGGCTAGTTCGCGGATTGAACCCGACCGAAAGCCGCGACCGTATTCCCGGCTAAGGCGCTCAATGGGCCTACCACGATTGGCCGTCTGTCCGGTCGTCTTGGCCGAAACCGTTTCGAACGTAAGCGATGACCCCCCCGTTAGCGCGAGGGCACTCACAGCGAAGCGGAACTCTCCACTCCGAAGCGGTTCGCTTGTTAGCGTCACTCGGCCGTTGCTTCGTGGGGTCGGCCTGACCGCGAGGACTACCTGACCAGCGACGATTGCGATGAACTGCCGCTTTCCCGTCTCGGCAGCCCTCTTACGCTGGCGATCGAAGAGGTTGGCAAGCTTCTTCGTGGCGGGCTCCTCCAACAAGATGAGTAGTTGGGACTTGCCGGCTCGCTGCATTGCGGGGTTCGTCACCTTGAAGACAGCGCCGATCTCCTCATCTCGGATGCCGTCTGAAGGACCAACCAGAACGTTCGCCAACCGCATCTTCGACGCCCCAAGGCGGCGAGCCTGGTCAATCGACTTTGAACGATAGATCCGCCAGCCAGCGGGAAGTCGCACACGCCGAAACCCGGGCATGTCTGGCGGTTGGGCACCCGCCAAGACTGTGCCGAAGCCGTCGACAAACCAGTCGCCGACCGGTGCCTTTGGCGCCTGAGCTCGGGCCGAAGCCGCAAGGGCAGGACCGCCGCCAATCTCCAGGTCCGCAACGTCAACGATGCGAATACCCGCCTCGCCAAGCAAGCGCGATGAGAGCCCTGTCGTCGTCGCCTCTGGAACGAAAACTCGGAGGGAACGGGTCTCGCGCAACTCATCGACCCCCGCGCCCTGGATGTTCATCAGCGCTGCCCGGCGCCGGATCAAGTCCGCAGCGGCGTCGAGATCGTCGTACGGTCGTCCATCGCGCCAGACCTTCACAATCGCCTCCACACCGGCCGGTTGATTCGGATCAGCCGCGGGTGCCGATGGTCCGGGGCCCCCCAGGACGATCCGGGTCGGACCCGTCGTGTCGCGAGTACCAGCCCACCACGCGATTCCGCCGATCGCAAGACCTGCGATCGCTCCGCTCAGGAGCAACGGGCGGGCCCGCCGCAGCAGGCTGCGCCCACCACGGCGACCGGCACCGAGGATGCCTTTGCGAGCTGCGATCGTCGCCGGTCGGCGTTCGATCTCGTCGAGACGCGCGTCTCGCACCGGGTCGGGTGGCGCCAACGCGCGGACACGTTCCAGGTCGTCGGCCATCACGACTCCTTCTCAAGTTCAGAAACGATCGGCGCGACGAGCGGTTCGGCGGGTCGCAGGTGCTCTTCCATCCGGCGACGTCCCCGGTGGAGCCGGACGGCGAACGTCGCCCGACTGCAGCCCGCCACCGTCGCGGCGTCCTCGGCGCTCAGCTCCTCCCAGGCGACCAACATGACCGCCTCTCGTTCGCGCGGCGGGAGCCGCTCAAGCGCCTCCCAGGCCGGCCCGTTCCCGACGCCTTCGACCGGCTCCTCCACCACTTGCGGCTCTCGCGAGATCCGCGCGCGCAGCGCGTCGAGGCGCTGTCCCGAGCGGCGCTGGTTTGCGACGATGCCGCGAGCGATGCCGTAGAGCCAAAGCCTCGGTGCTTCCGGCCGTTCGTCGATGCGTCGCCATGCCCTCAGAAACGTCTCGGACGCAACGTCCGCCGCCACGTCCGGCGGGACACGCCGGAGCGCGTAGGCGAGGACCGAACGGTAGTGGGCCTGCCAGAGCGCGTCGAAGCGCCGTCGAGGTTCATCCATATGCCCACGATAGTTCCGGCAACCCGAACGTGATTACATGCCCTTGAGGAGGGACGGGCGTGCGAGGCGCCCGTCCCTCCTCAATAAATCAGGTCGTCGGGACGACGATCTTCCGGAGCTCGACACGCTCGCGGCCCTCGCCGAAGCGCTGTACCACCGTCGAGTTCACGAGTGCGGCCTCCGCGTTCACGAGCGGCTGAAGCCGGTTCGTGTCGGTGCTCACGAGGTAGTCGAAGTCCTTCCAGCCGTTGGGGAACTGCGCCTCCACCAGCGGATCGTGCTCGATCTTCCAGTCCCAGACCAGGTTCTTCGGGTCGAAACCATTTCGCACGAGCTCGATCCAGATGGTGTCGTCGACGAGCAGCTTGGCGTCCCGCGAAAGGTTCGCGGTCATCCAGCTCACCGAGTCCGTAATCGGCGCGACGATGTCGGTCGTCATCCGGTCCCGGTCCTTGCGGATCCAGGTCGGGATCATCGTCGCGGCAAGGAGCACCCCGGCGATCACGACGATGGGCGCCCCGAGACCCGACATCGCCCCGCCACGCGCAGGCTGCGCCGCCGACGCGCTCCGCTGCCGACTCCAGATGCTGTCCCCGGCACCGGCGATCAGGAGCGCGGCAATCGGGATCATCGCGATCACGAGCGGCACGGGCAGATACCCCGGACGCAGGATCATCGCGACGAGGATAAGGAACGCCACCGAGATCGCTTTGAAGCGTGACGACAGGAGCAGAAACGGCGCGATGATCGCCGCACCGATCAGGAGCCAAGCGTCCGCCGAGAGCCACGCGTCAAGTGTGACGCGTGAGTAGCTCGACGAGTCGAACACGCTCGACGATCCGCGCCCGGTGATCTGCCAGCCGAGGGATTGCAGCAGGCTCACGTGACCGTCTCCCGGAAACAGCTCACCCTTCAGCAGCGCCAGCAGGAAATACGGTGCCGCAAAGAGCAGGAAGAACGCACCGAACATCGTGAGGCAGAAGCGCCGGGTCGAGCGTGGTGCACGCTGCCAGCCGATGATGATGAGCGCCGGCAAGAAGAGCACCATCGTCTCCTTGCTGAGCACCCCGAGTGCCAAGAACGCCCCTGCCGCGGCAAACGGCCAGAGCCCGCGCGAGCGGCTGAGCGCGACGAAGAATGCCGCGAGCACCCAGACCATCGCGACGTTATCGAGCGCCACGATTCGGTGGTAGTCGACCGCGAGCGGCGACAGGCCGAACAGGAGTACGGCGATCGACGCAAAGATTCTGTTCATCCCGAGCCGCCGAGCGACACCAAAGACGAGCGCGCACGAGATCAGGTTCAGGACGAGCATGAACGACCGGCCCGCGCCGACGGCGCTCGGGGCCCAGTCGAAGGCGCCCGTCATCCATGTCCAGCCCGCGATGGTCAGCCACCCGAGGGGGGGATGGTCGTACCAGTACGTGTAGTGGGCGAGTTCGCTCCAGTTCTGGACGGCCCACGCCTGGGCCATATACGTGCCCTCGTCGTCCCCGATCGGGTTCTGAGGCCAGCCGAACATCCCCACGCCGTGGACGAGTCCGACGATCGCAAGCAGTGCCCCCATCAGCACGAGGCTCGCCGCGTGCGCCACGACCCAGTCGCGCACGTCGCGTCCCCAGGTCGTGCCGGCGAGATCACGCGCCTGGTGGCGGGGTACCGAGTAGCCGGCGCCCGTGGACATTGCGTCGACGCGTCCGCCAGGGTTGGTCGAGTTACGAGAGGTGTGCGCCGACATGTGCGGTCTTCTCCCAGTTCAGGTTTCCACGGACTTGGCGCCCCACCGCTCGAATTGCGGCGACAGAGAGCACGAGCTGGTACGGCAGCGTCCCGACGATCAGACGGACGTAGTCGATTGCCCGCGCGCGCTGACCATAGTCGCGACAGAACGCACCGAGACCGGCAAGCTCGACCGCCAGGATGGCGAGCGTCGGAATCGCCGGGAGGAACGTAAAGAGCGCGAGCGGCAGCGGAGCGTGCAGCACGAAGATGCTCAGGATCGAAAGGGGAATGAAGACTCCCGCGAGTGCCTGCAGGAACGGCATCCCCAACGTGAAGAGCGCGAGGAACCGCCGTGTACCGCGAAGGCGCTTCCATTCACCCTTGCCGAGCACCTGAAGAAACCCTTGGACCCAACGGGTGCGTTGGCGGAAGAGATCCCCGAGGGAATCCGGCGTCTCCTCAAGCGTCGCAAGCTCCGGGTCGTAGGCGACGACCGTCTTGGCTCCGTGCGAGCTCAGGCGCGTGCCGATCTCGCAGTCCTCGGCCAGGCAGTTGGGGTCCCAGCCGCCGTTTTGCTGGACAAGATTGCGCCGCATGAAGACCGTGTTGCCGCCGAGGGGGATGAAGCCGTGCTCGGCGTGGTGGTGCAGGCGGCTCTTGAACCAGAAGTAGTACTCGAGCACGTTTCGGACCGAGAACCAGCTGGAGCGGAAGTTCACGAGCTGCACGCCCGACTGGACGACGTCGGCCCCGGTCTCCTGCAGGCACTGATCGACGCGCAGCAGCAGGTCGCGATGGACGAGATCCTCAGCGTCGAACACACCGACGAAGTCACCGTCGCAGTGTGGGAGCGCGGTGTTCAGTGCGCGAGGCTTGTTCTTGACCTCGTTGACGTCCTCGATCACGTGGATTCGATCGGAATAGCGGCTTGCCGCCTCCTGGGCGACAGCCATCGTTTGTGGATCGTCGTGCCCGACGACAACCCACACCTCGTAGTTGGGGTGGTTAATGTCGGCGAGCCGTTCGAGCGTCGTCGGAAGGACACGCTCTTCATGGCGAGCCGGGACGATCAGCGAGAAACGATGAGCGGGCGCGGCGGTCGAGTGTCGGAAGCGAGTCCGCTCGAGGGCGTCAGCCGATCGCCATGCGTGGAGCATCCACGCCAAGGTGGTCCAGGCCACCACGGTGAAGATGATCGTCGCAAAGACGATGAGAACGTAGAACGCGGTCAGCATCGGGACGTGGCTCCAAGATCGGGGTTGGGAGGCCCCGGTAACCGCTTGCGACGTGCGCGTTGACGCGAGGACGCAAGCCGCGCGTCCCCCACGTGTGAGCGCGGCTGTGGTGAATCGGGGTGGCGGGCCATCCAACGGTCCGCCACCACCTCCGAGCCTCGTCCGTCGTCGGGCATGCAGCGGCCATACTGGCCGCAGTCCGACGGCGCTCGGGTCTACGTTTAGCTGTCCACTTCCGTTCGGGCAGCAGCACGTGATCCAACATTTCGTCCATGGTCTACCGGGAAGACCTGCGACGACCATCCGGGTCGTTGACTCCGTCCGGGGCGCAAGCCGAGCGCGACTATCTCACGATCGCCAGAACTGCTTCAACTAACCTTTTACCGGCATAAACACCCCCCAAAAGTTCAGTTTTCGCAGCTACTGCCAAGTTTGTGGCGCCGGTGGACGGCACCGACGCCAACACACCGCCAGAAACCGAACCTCACAAAGTGTGCCAAGACGGCAGCAGCCCCCTTTCAATCACCCTCGCGACCCCAGAAGGTTGCGCGGTCGCGTGATCGGCGTACGAGGCCAACCCAGACGGCCGTCCGGTCCCGCAAGCGGAAACACCTGAGGAGGGTCCATGCTTCGACGATCCAAGCGGCCGATCGTGTTCCGCCGCCTGCTCTGTGGCTGCGGCGCCGTGCTCGTGCTGACCACGGACGCCCTCGGCGCGGAGGGCTTCGCCCCCAAGCCAGCTCAGACCGGACGCGATCCTCAGGAGGTTGTCGCCTCGCTTGCGGCTCGCGCCGAGCAAACGGCGCAGCTCACCCGGGATGCCGCCGGGCGCGGCACGGGCCAGGAAAGCGGTCCGTTCGTGGCGCTCCTGACGGTGTCGATGCTCTCGTCAGTCGGCGTTGGGGTCGTCGCCGCTCGCAGGCGCCGGCTGCGGGGCGTCAGGTCTCCGGGTCTGGCACCGGCAACCGTCAGCGGCGCCCCCTCACCCCAGTCCCTCTAGGAACACCTACCGCCCGAACCCAGGCGGCTCGTCAGGCAACGGCTCCCAGCGGCGCAACACGTCGCGGTGGCGACGCTCTCGCTCGTCTGATTGATTCCAGGGCACGTCGGACGGTGGAAACGCGCTCGGCATGGACTCGCCCCAAAGCACGCCACTTCCCGGAAGCCCGTGCACCGCGGCGAAGATGTCGTCCTCGTCGAGTCCAGGCGCGGCGAGCGTCCTGAAGCGAAGCTCCTCCGCCGTGGGAAGATCGGCGTCAGTCATCTTGGGCGCCCGCTCGGCGCGCGCTCAACCGACGCGTCGGCCAGGCGCTCGAGCTGATCGCGAAGCGTCTTGAGTTCGTCGCGCAGCTCCGCCGCACGTTCGAAGCGGAGCGCCTCGGCGGCCTCCAGCATTTGCTGCTCGACATCCACCGCAAGGCGCAGGAGCTCGGCAGGGTCGGTGCTTGGGGACACGTCCGCGGCGCGAGCTCGACGGCTCGCGGCACCGCGCCGTCCCGTCGCCGACCGTCCGAGGCCAAGGAACTCGGCGATGTCGGAGATGCCCTTCTGGATCGACTCCGGCGTCACACCGTTTTCGACGTTCGAGGCGATCTGGATCTCGCGACGACGATCGGTCTCGTCAATGGCCGTGCGCATCGCGTCGGAAACCCTGTCGGCGTACATGATCACGCGGCCGTCGACGTTTCGGGCGGCGCGACCGATCGTCTGAACAAGCGACGTGGCGCCTCGAAGAAATCCCTCCTTGTCGGCATCGAGGATGGCGACGAGCGTGACCTCCGGGAGGTCGAGACCCTCGCGCAGGAGGTTGACGCCAACGAGGGCGTCGAACTCGCCGAGCCGGAGCTCACGCACGACCTTGATGCGCTCGATCGTGTCGATCTCGGAGTGGAGGTATCGGGCGCGCAGCCCGTGGTCGTGGAGGTACTCGGTGAGATCCTCAGCCATCTTCTTGGTGAGGGTCGTGATGAGCACGCGTTCGTTGCGCTCGGCCCTCGCCCGGACCTCTGCCATGAGGTCGTCGACCTGGTGATGGGTCGGGCGGATCTCCACTTCGGGGTCGACAAGACCGGTCGGACGGACGATCTGCTCGACGATTGTCGTCGAGACGCGTTGCTCGAACGCCCCCGGCGTCGCGGAGACAAACACGATCTGCGGCACCCGCTCGAGGAACTCTGTGAGTTGAAGCGGCCGGTTGTCCATCGCCGACGGGAGCCGAAATCCGTGCTCGACGAGCGAGAGCTTGCGCGACCGATCGCCCTCGTACATGCCGCGGACCTGCGGGAGGGTCTGGTGCGACTCGTCCATGAAACAGATGAAGTCGTCGGGAAAGAAGTCGAGCAGCGCGTGCGGGGCACTTCCGGGCTCGCGCCCATCGAGAATCCGAGAGTAGTTCTCGATCCCCGAGCAGAAGCCGAGCTCGCGCATCATCTCCATGTCGTATTCGGTGCGTTGCCGGATGCGGTGCGCCTCGACGAGGCGATCCTGCTCCATGAAGTGCGTCCACTGGGTTTCCAGCTCGTCGCGGATCTCGATCAGCGATCGCTCGATCGTCGAGCGCGAGGTGACGTAGTGCGTTGCGGGGTAGACGGCGACGTGCCCAGGTGTACCGAGCACTTCACCCGTGAGGGGGTCGAAGTGGGTCAGCTGCTCGACTTCATCGCCGAAGAGGCTCACGCGGTAGGCGGTCTCAGAGTCACGCGGCTGGATCTCGATGATGTCGCCGCGAACGCGAAAGCGCCCCCGCTCGAGGACGATGTCGTTTCGCTGGTACTGGACGTCGACCAACCAATCGAAGATCCGTTCGCGGGGGATCTCCTCGCCGACCCGCAGGAGCAGGAGCCGGTCGCGGTAGAGCTCCGGTGAGCCGATGCCATAGATGCAGCTGACCGAGGCGACGATCACCACATCGCGTCGCGCCAAGAGTGACGCCGTCGCCGAGTGGCGCAGGCGGTCGATCTCGTCGTTGATCGACGAGTCTTTTTCGATGTAGGTGTCGCTTGCCGCGATGTACGCCTCGGGCTGGTAGTAGTCGTAGTAGCTCACGAAGTACTCGACTGCGGCGTCCGGGAGGAACTCGCGAAACTCGTTGCAGAGCTGCGCCGCGAGGGTCTTGTTGTGGGCCATGACGAGCGCCGGCCGACGCGCCTCGCTGATGATGTTGGCCATCGTGAAGGTCTTGCCGGAGCCCGTGACACCGAGGACCGTTTGGTAGTGCTCTCCGGCGCGGAGGCTCTCCCCGATGCCCGCGATCGCCTTCGGCTGATCCCCGGCCGGCTCGTACTGGGCGCTGAGGGCGAATCCGTCGGCCACGCATGGATCGTAGTCCCTGACGGGGCCAATGCATTGCCGGCCCGCGATTCTCACAATGTGAGACGCGTGTGATGAAATGTCGCCCGGAGACCCCTCGAACTGGCGAATTTTTGCGACTTTCGTCATACTTTGCGAATGCCGGATGGCGAGTCTCTCGTCAGCCGGACGGGCGTAGGAAGGGACCGGGACCCGACCTGCGCCGCCGATCCGGCGATACCACCTCGCGGTGTCGCCGGATCGTTGCGTTTAAGGATCCGGGGGCGGGAACCAGGCCAGCGCTTGCCGCCCTCCTTTAGGCTTCTCGCAGACGGTCTTTCTGAACCCGGAGGCGCGCCGTGCCAGTCACGTTGATTCACACAATGATTCGCATCTTGGACGAGGCGCGGTCGGTGGCGTTCTACGAGGCGCTCGGCTTCTCCGAGATGCGTCGGGCTCGGGTCGGCGGGGACACGGCGACGATCATCATGATGGCCACGCCCGGTGACCCGGAACCGCGACTGGAGCTCACGCTCAATGACGGTCGCACCGAGCCGTATTCCCAAGGCGAGGCGTACGGGCACATCGCGCTCGCAATCGAGGACATGGGCGTCGAACTTGCCCGCCTGGCCGCGCTCGGCATCGGGCCGGAGAAGCCGCCGTACTACGCCTACCCCGGCGGCCCCGGCATTTGCTTTCTCCGGGACCCAGATGGTTACCGGATCGAGATGATCGAACGGCCGGCGGCAGGGCACTGAGCGCCGACCCAGTGAACCCACGGCCACCTCGGCCGATGCCGGCGACGTGACGTCCCCCCAAACCGCCCACTGGAACGACGCGGCGTGACCGCGGGGTCGACTCACCATATCGGCGTCGATCTCGGGGGCACGAACATCAAATGGGTGGCCCTCGCCTCGATCGGCGGGGAAACGTCGATCCTCGGCCAGGGCGAGCTCCCCACCGATTCCAAGGAGGGACCGGCAGCCGTCGCGGTTCGCGTGGGTGACGCGGCCGTCGAAGCGATGAAGATCGCGACTGGCCCAACCACCGTCGGGGTGGGTCTCCCCGGGCGCTACAACGCGCAGGATGGAACGACCACCTTCCTTCCGAACCTCCCGGGCGACTGGAATGGGCTTCCCCTCGCAAGCATCGTTGGTGAGCGCGTCGGTCTCCCTTGCCGGCTGATCAACGACGCGCGCGCGTTTGCGCTCGCGGAGCACAGGGTCGGTGCCGGAAGGGGGTGCCAAACCATGATTGGCATCACGATTGGCACCGGGATCGGAGGCGGGATCATCGTCGCAGGTCGCCTCCACCTTGGCATCGACGGAACGGCTGGCGAGTTCGGTCACCAGACGATCCTCCCGGACGGCCCGCTGTGCGGCTGCGGAATGCACGGATGCGTCGAGGTGGTCACGAAGGCCGCTGCGCTCGCAACTCTTGGCGGGCGGCCGACCGCGCGTGCCGTCTCGGACGCCGCCCAGGCGGGTGACGCGAGGGCCATCGCGGCGATCGAGACCGTTGCGGGCCACCTCGCCATCGCCATCGCCAACTCAATCGTGCTGCTGAGCCCTGATCGGATCGTCATCGGGGGCGGCGTCGCTCAGGCTGGGGATCTTCTCCTGGTTCCGATCCGACGGGCCGTGCGCAGCCGCGTGAGCGTCGTCCCGGTCGAGCGGATCGAGATCGTTCAAGCCAAGCTCGGACCGATTGCGGGTGCGATCGGTGCGGCCCTTTGGGGTGCCGGCGTCGGACGCTGATCTGACACGAACCCGAGACGAAACCGACGCCACTTCGTCCAGCGCGGACACAGGCCGCCGGAATATCCTGAAGGTGGGTGGCGGTTCGGGGTGGCCCCCGTGCGCCGAGGCCGCACGGGCCAGGGGCGGTCGCGGAGAGTCTACGAAGTGAGCGTCGAGGCCGCCCGTTGGCGGAACTCGCGTCCAAGGCCTGAGAGGCCGGTAAGCGCCACGAGCGCCGGCACCGTCGGGAGCCAGAAGCTGAACGCGCGCCAAACCGCGACGCTGGCGAGGGCGATGGCAAACGGCGTCCCGACGAGCACGAGCGAGGCCGTCACCGCCGCCTCGACCGCGCCGAACCCGCCGGTCGGTAGCGGCGCCGCGGTGGCGACGTAGCCGGTGGCGTAGGCCAGGCAAACGCTCACGACCCCGGGGCGCGCGCCAACAGCGATCAGTGCAGACCAGAGGCACGCCACATCGGCGAGCCAATAGAGCGAAACGCTCGCGAAGAGCCGCCCGTGATGGCGCGCTTGGGCCGCGATCTCGCGAACCACGACGAGCCCGTCCACGACCGCCCGCGCCCCGCGGGACACCCAGTGAGGTGCGCTCACCTCGGGCCTTGCCGGCCGTTGGCGGCTAACCCACGCGGCGGCAGCGACGCAGAGCGGGACCCCGATCGACCAGGTCGCCGACATCGCAGCGGGCACGCCAGGCGCGACCACAGGCGCGCACAGGGCCACCACCGAAGCGATCCAGCCCATCAGCCCGAAAACCGCGAACACGAGGATGTTGAGCCCGAGGACCCGCGAGAGCGCCGCTCGCAAGTCGAGCCCGAGCTGCCGGAAGGCCCAGAACACGACCACAAGCCCACCCGCCCCAGCCGTCGCAACGAGGCGGGTCGCCCCGAGGCTCGTGAGCATCAGCCGTAGAGCGGCGCGACGTCCAATCGCCGGGCCGCGATCAAGGCGGGCAACGGCCTCCAGCGCGCTGGCGTAGGCGGCAAACGACACGACCTCCAGCGCGAAGCATCCGGCAAGCCACCACGGGCTGACATTCCCAAGGGCAGAAACAACGCGCGCCGCTCCTGCCGTTTGAGCGATGAGAAGCCATGCTCCGGTCGCCAGCGCCGCGATGAGGGCGAGCGTAAGCATCACCCGGCTCGCGCTCAGCGTGATTGGCGCAGACTCGTTCGTGTCGTTTGACGTCGCCCACATGGTGCCCGTCGCGGCTCCTTAAGTGTGCCGCCCGCGTCGGCGTTGCGCCAATCCACCGTTTCGCCCCCTGGTGAGACCACCGGTTCGAGAGTGCGGGGAGCGCCGGTACTAGAATCCCGCCATGAGCAAACACGTCCCGGTCACAATCCTTTCAGCCGCACTCCTCTCCGGCGCCCTTCTCGCCGGTTGTGGGGGGAGCGACACGCCAGCCGCATCGAGCGACACTGGAGCGGGTGTCACCCGCACCTATACGAAGCCTCCGCCGATGGCCATCGATCCGGCCAAGACGTACACGGCGACCCTTGAAACCTCGAAGGGCACCATCGTCGTGAAGCTCGCCCCAGCCGAGGCGCGTACGACGGTGAATAGCTTCGTGTTCCTCGCCCGCAACAGGTTCTACGACGGCCTGACATTCCACCGGGTTGTCACCGATTTCGTCATCCAAGGTGGCGACCCGGAGGGCAATGGACGCGGCGGACCGGGCTACACGTTCGCCGACGAACTCCCCAAGAGCGCCTACACGATCGGCGATCTGGCGATGGCCAACAGCGGTCCGAACACCAACGGCTCGCAGTTCTTCATCATCACCGGCAACGCGGGAGCGCAACTCCCGCCGAGCTACTCGCGTTTTGGCCACGTGACCGCCGGCCTCAAGGTCGCGAAGGCCATCGAAGGGCTTGCGAACCCGGATGCTCCGCCGACCGACCCCACTGCCCAAACGCCGACCGAGACCGTGACGATCACCTCGGTCACCATCACCGAGCAGTAGTCCCTGCCAGCCCGTCCGCCCGCACGAGACGTGCGTTGCGCGGCGAAGGAGGACGCGGCCCTCGCTCAGGGAGCGAGTAGGCTGCCTGGAATGTTGCGAGGATGCCCGATGCTCACGGGGGTCTGCATGCTTCGCAGAATGGTGATCGTGTCCGCGGCGGTCCTCGCGCTCGCGAGCCTCACGGGCTGCGGCTCGAACAGCCCAAGCGATCGTGGCAATGGGACTGGCGCCTTGCGCTTTTCACCGCGGGCCGCCGGCATACTGACCGTTTCGGCCACGCTTGGCGACCTCCCGTTTGTCGTCTCCCGGGATCTTGAGCGGATCGATTCGGTCACCAACCAGGCGCAGGGGCCGGGCTACGAGGTCGAGATGGTCGACGAGCTCGCCGACCGGCTCGGCCTCGCGGTTCGCTGGAAGCGAGCTGGCGATAATGAACGGGCTGCCCAGTGTGGGTGCGACGTCGTTCTGGGATCCACGCGAGCGACGAGCGGCGTCGGCCGGACATCCTCGCCGTACTTCCGTGATCGGCAGGCCGTGATGGTTCGCAAGGGCACTGATCTACGCGAGGTCCCGCTGGCAACGCTTCGGATCGGCGCGATCTCGGGATCGGCCGGCCTCGCCTTCGCCCAATCGGTGATCGTGCCAGACATCGAACCGTCGGGCTTCGCTTCGATCGAGGCTCTCACCCACGCCCTCCGCGTTGGCGACATTGACGCGACCGCCACCGACATCGATTCGGCGCTTACACAGGTCGCAACGCCAGACTCGAACCTCTCGGTCGCGGGCCAGTACATCGGCGCCGAGTCGCGTTCGGCAACGGTTCTCGCCCCGTCCGAGAACCGCGTCGTCCTGTCAGCGCTGATCGATCAGCTCACCCAGGAGGGCTTCTTCGACCAACTGCGGGCCAAGTACTTTCCGTCCAGCATCGCCCTCCCGTTACGCACGCTCCCCCGGTGAGCCCACCCCGAACGATCGTCATCGGGCCCGGTGCGATCGGTGGTTTCGTTGCCGCCCGCCTGACCGAGGCCGGCTGGCCGGTAACGGTTCTCGCTCGTGGGGAGACCGGGCGAGCACTGACGACGAACCCCCTCGTGATCGCGCAGGACGGCGAGGAACGTCCGGTCTCGCTTCGCGTCACCGACGACCCCCATGGCGACGCGCCGTTTGATCTCGCCCTCGTGTGCGTCAAGAGCATGGACACCGACGGGTCCGTGGCGAGACTCGACGGACTGCTGAGCGATGGTGCGGTTGTCCTGTCGATGCAAAACGGGGTTGAGAACCCCGCCCGCATCGCCGCGATTCTTCCCGACGTCTTGGTCGCGGGGGTGGCCATGTACCTCGGGATCGAGCGGCTCTCGGCGCTCCGGATTGTCCGACGACCGAGCCGCGGCCCGGCAGGCGACGAACGTGACCGACTCGTGGGAGGGCCTCCCGGACCGATTGGCGACGCCCTTTTGGCGATCGGTGAGGCGTGTGCGATTCGAGTGGAACTCACGGCTGACCCATCGTGTGCCCTCTGGAGCAAGCTCATCGGGAATGTCTGTCTGAACACGGTCACCGCCTTGGGGCGCTCTCGCGTGGGAACGATCTTCGCGAGCCCGGACGCCGTCGCGCTGATGCTCGCCCTCGGCACCGAGGTCGAAGCGGTGGCATCGGCGGCCGGTGTTGCCCTGCCGCCCGACGCGGCGGCCTCCTACATCGACAACGCTCGGCATCGACTCCCGGATTCCGGCGGCTCGTCGACCCTGTTCGATCTTCAAGCTGGCCGACCGCTCGAACACGACGCGCTCATCGGTGCGGTCGTGCGCATCGGGGAGCGGTTCGACGTCGCGACCCCGGTGTGCAGGGCTTGCCTGACGATCCTGGACCTCCTCGACGCCAACCCTCTGAGCTGATCTCCGGGCCGGCCGTTACCGGCCGAGCCAGGTCATCAGGTCATCGAGGCGGACGCGACGGTGACCCCCTTCGGATCGATGGGCCAGCCCTCCGTCCTCGATGGCCTGGACGATGGCGCTGCGCTCGCGCCCTGCCAGCTCGGCAGCCTGCTGCAAGGAGAGTTCCTTCGGCAGGCTTGAGATGGCGACCACATGCCCGCGGCCAAGACGCGACAGCAGATCTGTGACCGCGTCGGCGACATTGCTCGGGACCGCCACGAAGACGATGGCGCCAGCGGGCTCCTCGGGGTTCAGGATGCTTGGTGGCTCGGTGATAACCCAGAGGCTACGCCGTCGACGTCGCGGCGTGCAATGCCCGTCCGGTCGGCCCGCTAGCGTCGTGGTCATGTTGAGGGAAGACAGACGGGCGAGCTTCGAAGCGGAGCGATCGATCTTCGGGCGTCGCTTCCGATTCGTGGCCGGCACGTTCGAGTCGGCGGGAGCGCTCAGCCCTCGGGCGCACGCTGAGATCATCGCGCGCCAGGAGACCGAGGCGGTCCTTGTGATGGAGGCCGACGGGCGTCACTGGTGGATCTTCCGCGGCCGCACGTACTGGGAGGACGAGGCGCTGACCGAGGAGGATGTTCGGGCGCTCGCGATCGCGGCCGGGCAGCGACGAGAGCGCAAGCTGCGCCGGGCGCACGACCTGCTCGCGGGCGCCGGACCTCGCCGTGAGTCACTCCCGGAGGAGTTGCGGCGGCGCGTCTTTCGCCGCGACGGAGGCGCCTGTGTGCAGTGCGGGGCGCGTGAGCTGATCCAGTTCGACCATGTCATCCCGGTCGCCCTCGGCGGCGCCACGACGCTTGCGAACCTGCAAATTCTTTGTGCTGGATGCAACCGCGAGAAAAGCGACGCGATTTGACGAGATAGGCTCATCGCCTCCGAGGTATCAGAGGCCGCGGCTCGGTACTCGTGAGATTGTGGCGCGACCCGCGCCGCGGAACTCAACCTCCGAGGCGCGCCCATGCTTGTCGATACCAAGGCTCCCGCCACGCGGGCAACACCCGAGTCTGTCGCGCCCGTGTCCGATAGCCTCGTCCTCTCGGAATGCGCGACCTACATGTGGGCTCAGGCGGTCAGGTCCCTCATGCTGGTGCCTCCGGTTGCCCTGCTTCTCGTGCTCATCGAGGCGCCCGCGATACCAACGTGGCGGCTCTGGGTCTGGGCCGGCCTGATGGCGTGCACGGTCATGGCGAGCCTGACTGCCGCGATCCGGTTTCACAGAACCCGCCCCGAGCCGGCCCAGGCGCGGCGGTGGCTCAGAATTCGTGCCGTGACAGGCTTCATGCACGGTGCGACGTGGGGCTCGGCGGCCCTACTGCTGATGCCCGACAAGGAGCAGCGCGACCTCCGTCTTGCGGTGCTCACCTTTCTGGTGGCGGTCACATCGAGCCTCGTCATTGCGTATGCGGGGAGCATCAGCGCGTACCTCGCCGCGTCCATTCCCATCTGGACACCTGCGATTGTCGTGCTCTTCACGACGAGGGACCGCTTCCACACGCTCCTTGGAATCGGCGCGAGCCTCTATCTGGTCGTGATGTTCCTCTACAACCACGAGATCCACCGGCGCCTTGTCGGCAACATCCGGCTCGGTCTGGAGCACGCCGCTCTGTCGGAGCACCTGGCTGCCGCAAACGAGCAGAGCGAGCATGCAAACACCGAGCTACGTCGCATGAACGCCGTCGTGAGTGATCTCGCTCACCGCGACGACCTCACCGGCGCGCACAATCGCCGCTACCTCATGTCTGAGCTCGACCGTGAGCTCTCCCGAGCAAGGCGTGGCGGGGGACGACTCTGGTTTGCCCTGCTCGACCTCGATCACTTCAAGGCGATCAACGACGGTCATGGGCATCTCGCGGGAGATGCATTTCTGCGATCGGTCGTGGAGTCCGTGCAGCGGGAGATCCGAACAAACGATTGTTTCGCCCGGTACGGAGGCGAAGAGTTCGCGCTTCTCCTGCCCGGGATCGACCGGGCAGGAGCGGTCGAGTGCCTCGATCGAATCCGGGCGCGCGTCGAGTCGCTCCGCGTTCGGTACTCCGACGAGACCTTGCAGTGCTCGATCTCGATCGGTGCGACGGCGTGCGGTCCTGACTCACTCCCGGATGAGATCCTCAACCGGGCGGACCGGGCGCTCTACCGGGCCAAGAGCGCCGGCCGGGACCGTGTCTGTGTGGAAGAGCCGGACGCGTCGGCGCGGAGAACCAACTGAACGCAAGTCAGCCCTCGATGCGCGCGCGCATGATGGCGATCGCATCGGGATTCTCGTCGACGAGCACGAACCGCCGTCCGAGCTGGCGCGCAACGGCGCCGAGTGTCCCGCTCCCGGCGAAGAAGTCCAGGCACCAGTCGCCGGGAGCGCTTGAGGCTTGGACGATTCGTCGGAGCACACCCTCCGGCTTTTGGTTCGGGTAACCGGTCTTCTCTCGCCCGGAGGTCGGGACGATCGTATGCCACCAAACATCGGTCGGCAGTTTGCCCCGCGCGACCTTCTCCGGAGTCACAAGCCCGGGGGCCATGTAGGGCTCCCGATCGACGGTCTCCGAATCAAAGTAGTAGTCGGTGGGATGTTTGGTGAACACGAGAATCGTGTCGTGCTTGGCGGGCCACCGGCGCTTCGAGCGACCGCCGTAGTCGTAGGCCCAGATGAGCTCGTTCAGGAAGCACTCCCGGCCGAAGATCTCGTCGAGGAGGAGCTTTGCCCCGTGCGCCTCCCGGTAGTCGAGATGCAGATAGAGCGTCCCGCTCGGACGAAGGAGCCGATGGGCCGCGCGCAGCCGGGGTTCCAGGAAGGCGAGGTAGTCGTCGAACTGGTCGCGGTAGGCGAGGTCCGTGAGCGCGGTTGTCGCGTACCGGCGGCCACCGAAGCCGGTGCGGTCACCATCCTCGGCCACGGTTGTCGCAATCGTGCGACGCCGCTGGACGGATCCGGTGTTGAAGGGCGGGTCGACATAGACGAGCTGGAAGCTCTCGTCGCAGAAGCCCGCGAGGGCCACGAGGTTGTCACCGAGGATGATCTCGTCGTCGATGGGAGATCGCACGGCGTTAGTTTAGGAGGCGGCTCCGGCAGCGACAGGCAGCGTGAAGACGACACGGGCACCGCCGCCGGGTCGGTGCTCGGCCCAAATCCGGCCACCGTTTGCCTCGACAAGTCCACGGGCGATGGCGAGGCCGAGGCCCGCGCCCCCTCCGGAACGGGCGCGGTCCGCCCGCCAAAAGCGCTCGAAGACGTTCCCGAGTTGGCCAGCCGGTATCCCCTCGCCGCTGTCCTCAACGATGACCCGAAGCGCCTCGCCCTGCGGTTCCTCGGGCGCGACGATCACGGCGACCGTACCGTCGGATGGCGTGTGGCGCAGCGCGTTTGTCAGGAGGTTCAGCAGCACGCGCTCGACGGTCTCGGGCGCGCAACGAATCGGCGGGAGGTCCGGCGAAATCATCGTCGAGATGTCGACGTGCTTCGAGCGCGCCTCCTCCTCGATCCCGCGCATGCAGGTCGCAACGAGTGGTTCGACGCGAGCGGTTCGAAGCTCGACGGTGAGCGCTCCGGCATCGATTCGTGCGAGCTCGAAAAGATCGTCGATCAGTGTCCCAAGCGTGCGGACGCGTTCGCGCATCGCGGGGAGGTAGTGCTCTGCCGGCACCACCCCGTCCTCCACTGCCTCGATCATGGCCTGCAGCGACGCAAGCGGCGTCCGGAGGTCGTGGCTGGCCCACGCGACGAGCTGCCGACGCGCGTCAAAAAGCTCCTCGACACGCCCGGCCATCTCATTGAACGCGCGACCGAGCTGGGCCACCTCCGACGGCCCGTCGGCTGGGGCGCGAGCCGACAGGTCGCCTGCGGCAAGCATTGACGCCGCGTGCCGGAGGCGATCGAGGCGACCCATGATTCGGGCCCGAACGAGGAGCGCTCCGGCGATCGCCGCAGCCGCCGAGGCGATCGCGACGCCCAGCACGACGAGGTCGTGCTCAGACTCGAACATCATGACGCCAGAGAACGCCACCGCGGCAAGCGGTAGGAGCATCGCCAGGAGCGCAAGTCCGGTGAGTTGAAGGCGAAGCGACGGTAGCCTGCTGATCACAAGCGCCCCGCCGATCCCGGCCGCCAGGGTCAAGAAGCCAACGAGGAGGGCCGTGCCGATCAAGGGCTGAACCGGTAGCCGACGCCCCAAACGGTCTCGAGGTGGCGCGGCGCTGACGGGTTTGGCTCGATCTTCTCGCGCAGGCGCCGAACGTGAACGGTGACCGTTCCGGTGTCGTAGGCCGCCTCATAGCCCCAGACGCGGTCCATCAGCTGATCGCGCGAGAACACCTGCCGCGGATGGCTGGCAAGAAACCAGAGAAGATCGAACTCCTTGACGGTGAGCCGAAGATGCACGTCGCCGCGAGTCACGTCACGCGATCCGGCATCAATGACGAGATCGCCCGCCTCGACCCGGTTGCGGGTCGTCGCTTCGGGACTGACACGACGAAGCACCGTCTTCACGCGGGCGACCAGCTCGCGGGGTGAGAAGGGCTTCGTGACGTAGTCGTCGGCGCCGAGCTCAAGCCCGACGATCCGGTCGGCCTCCTCGGTCTTTGCCGTCAGCATGATCACGGGGAGTTCGTGCTCGGACCGGATCCAGCGGCAGAGCGCGAGCCCGTCCATTCCCGGCAGCATCAAGTCAAGGACGACGAGGTCGGGCTCGTGACTCGTGACGAGCCGACGCGCTTCCAAGCCGTCCGCCGCCTCCAGTGTGTGGTAGCCGTCCCGGGTGAGGTAGCGCACGACGACCTCACGAACGATGGGCTCGTCGTCGACAACAAGGACGGTGGTCATCGGCGGCTCACAGTTCGGCAGATAAGCAGGGCTGGCTTACGGAAGTCTGAACCCTTTTCGCGTGCCGTGGAGGTTCGACGGCGAGGACAACCATCGGGCGACCCGTATGGCGTCCGAGGCGAAGCCCCTACTCGGCGTCGTTGCCAGGGTCGCGTCGAACCGAGACCGTGAACTCGCGGCGCGGCGCCGAGAAGAGGAAATCCGGGTTGAGGCAGGGACCGTCGACGCGGTGCGGGAAGGTCTCCTCGACGCTTGTCCTGCAGATCGGAAGGGGCTCGGTCATCACCCGCAGCGCTCCGAATCCGCCCCGCTCGCCCTCGAAATGGACCAGGAGCGTCCGATCGATCTCGACTTTGTAGACCTTCTCCATGCAGCCGATGAACGTCCGACCGTCGTCGTCGTAGGAGTACAAGCGCGAACATCCCGACTCGATACAGCCGACCGGGTAGACGACCTTGTCGCACGAAATTGGACAGCGACGGCACGATCCGCTGACGCGGCTTGCGAGGTCAGTCGCGGTCGTCATGGCTACTGGGACTCGTCGACATCAAACTTATTGAAGCTAGGCCCGGCCGACGGGTCAAGCCCATCGTCGCTCAAACGAGGCAGCGCTCTCCGAACATGCGCTTCAAGGACGCGATCAGCCCGTTCGCTCCCGGATCAACGCGGTAGCCCTCACCGAGCCGGAGCCGTTCGACCCCCTGCGCGGTGACCACCTCGATGATCACCGGAACGCTGCCTCGGTGATCGATGATGACCTGCTGGAGCTGACCGAGACGACCACTCGTGAGATCGTCGGCCTCGAGACGGAGAAAGAGGCGATCCTCTTCGTCACTCGGGTGAGGAACGAAGGGCGTAACGCTCCGAACCACGAGCTTTGACTCGTCCTCGCTCTTGTGTTCGAGGCGACCCTCGATGACGACGATCGCGTCCTCGACAAGGAGTGGCCGCATTTGCATGAAGACGTTTGCCTGAACGATGACCTCGATCGTGGCGGTGAGATCGTCGACGGTCACGAACATCATCTGATCGCCTCGACGGGTCGTGATCACCCGCACCGCGCTGACAATCCCGCCGATACGGAGCGTCTCGCGGTCGGCGCGCTCGCGAAGATCGGCGATCGACGAGCTGACCGCCCGGCGAAGCTGGCGTCGGCAATCGCTCAAGGGATGGCTCGAGACAAAGAGGCCAAGCGCCTCCTTCTCAAACGCCAAGAGTTCGTCTTTGGGAAGCTCCTCCGACGGAATCGACCGGTCGAGCGTCTCCGTGGTCGAATCCTCCGCACCACCGAAGAGCGACATCGTCGCCTCGTTGCGATCCTTCGAGGCCGCCCCCATCGCGTCCTCAAGCACGTCAAGCATCCCGCCCCGCGTCGATTCGGTCGAATCCAGGGCACCAGCCTTGATGAGGCTCTCAAGCGCCCGCTTGTTGACAAGCGACCCATCGACCCGCCGACAGAAGTCGAAGATCGACCCGAAGGGCCCGTCCTGGTCGCGCGCGTTCACGATCGCCGCGACGGCGTTCTCCCCCACTCCCTTGACGGCCGTCAGGCCGAAGCGGATCTCCATCGGGGCGGTCACGGCGAAGTCCGAGACGCTCTGGTTGACGTCGGGCGGCAGCACATGCAGGCCCATGTCGTCGCAGGCGGCGACGTAGAACGGGACACGGTCCTTCGTGTCCATCACCGAGGTCAGCACCGCCGACATGTACTCGGCTGGGTAGTTCGCCTTGAGGTAGGCCGTGCGGTAGGAAAGGAGGCCGTAGCAGGCGGCGTGCGACTTGTTGAACGAGTAGTCGCCAGCCGCTTCGCAGTTCGTCCAGAGGTCGTCGGCGACCCGCTGGCTCGTGCCACCTGCCACGCAGCCTTCGAGGAACTCCTGCTTCAAGGACGCCATCAGGTCCTTGTCCTTCTTGCCGACGGCCTTCCGCAGATCATCCGCACGCGAGGGTGAGAAGCCAGCGATCTGCCGGGAGGCAGCCATCAGCTGCTCCTGGTAGATGATCACGCCATACGTCGGGCCCGTGATCGGCACAAGGCGCGGGTCGACGTAGGTGATCTCGGCTGGGCTGCGCTTGTTCTTCGCGTACGTGGGGATGTGCGCCATCGGGCCAGGCCGGTAGAGCGCCACGAGCGCGATGAGGTCAGCGAACTCGGTCGGCCCGACTTCGCGGAGAGCGCGCTGCATGCCGGCGGACTCGAACTGGAAGACCCCGAGTGCATCGCCCTTGCGGAGCATCGCGTAGGTGGCCGCGTTGTCGAGCGCCAGTCCGTCGATATCAACGGGACTACCCGTGTCGATCTCGATCAGCTCGCAGGCGCGCTCGATGATGTCGAGGTTGCGCAAGCCCAGGAAGTCCATCTTCAGCAGGCCAAGCGCTTCGACGTCATGGTCGGGCACCTGCGTGACGACGTTCCCGTCGTCGTCGGTGCGGACTGGGAGGAAGTCGGTGACGTCGCCAGGCGCGATCACGACGCCGGCGGCGTGGACGCCCTCGTTTCGCACCAGCCCCTCGAGCGGACGAGCGGTGTCGATGATTTGCTTGGTGACCTCATCGGTCTGGTAGGCAACGGCCAGCTCGCCGCCTTGGGCAAGCGCCTCGTCCAGTTTGATGCCAATCGGGCGCTCGGGAACGAGCTTGGCGATACGGTCGACCGCCGTGTAGGTGTGGCCGAGCACGCGACCCGTGTCTCGCACGGCGGCTCGGGCGAGGAGCTTGCCGAAGGTGCCAATGCGTGCGACCGCGTTCGAGCCGTACTTCTCGGTGACGTAGTTGACGACCCGGTCGCGCCCGGCGACCGCGAAGTCGGTGTCGATGTCGGGCATGCTCTTTCGCCCAGGGTTCAGGAAACGCTCGAAGAGGAGCCCGTGCTCCAGCGGGTCGAGATCGGTGATCCTGAGCGTGAAGGCGACGAGCGAGCCTGCGGCGGAGCCACGGCCCGGCCCGACCGCGACACCGTTCTCGCGTGCCCAGCGGATGTAGTCCCAGACGATCAGGAAGTAGCTCGAAAAGCCCATCTCCTCGATCGTCGAGAGCTCGAAGCGCAGACGGTCCTCAGCCTCGGCGGGGGGACTGTCGCCGTAGCGGCGGTGCATTCCTTCGCGGCAGAGACGTTCGAGGAAGCTCGTCGGGGTCTCACCGCTCGGAACAGGAAACAGCGGGAGTTTGATCTCCCCGATTGGGAGCACCAGTTCCTTGCAGCGCTCCGCGATCTCGACGCTTCGCGCAAGCGACTCGGGATGGTCGGGAAACGACGCGAGCATCTCCTCGGACGACTTGAGGTAGAACTCGTCGGTCGAGAACCGGAAGCGCTTGGGATCGTCGAGCGTCGTCCGGGTCTGGATGGCGAGAAGTGCCTCGTGGGGACGCGCGTCAGCATGGGTCGGGTAGTGCGCATCACAGGTCGCAACGAGCGGAACACCGCTCGCAAGGGACAGGCGAATGAGCTCGGGGTTGACGCGGCGTTGCTCCTCAAGCCCACCGTCTTGGAGCTCGACGTAGACGTCGTCTGGTCCGAAAATCTGGACCATCTGGTCGAGTTCGGTGCGGGCGTCGTCGAAGCGCCCACCGACGAGGCTCTGGCAAATCGAGCCACCGAGGCAGCCGGAAAGGACCATGATCCCCTTCGAGTGCTTCGACATGAGGTCGTAATCGATGCGGGGCTTGCGATAGAAGCCCTCGAGGTAGCCGGCCGAGCAGAGCTTGATGAGGTTGAGGTAGCCCTCGTAGCTTCGCGCGAGCATCGTCAGGTGGTAGCGATCCTCACCGGCTCGCTTGACGTGGCGGTCGCCGACGACGTAGGCCTCGAGGCCGATGACCGGCGTGATGCCGCGCTTGGTGGCCGTTCGGTACAGCTCGACCGCACCACTCATTACCCCATGGTCGGTGAGGGCAACGGCCGGCTGGCCAAGCTCCTCGACCCGGTCGAGCAGCCGGCTGATCTTGTTCGCCCCGTCGAGGATCGAGTAGTCCGAATGGACATGGAGGTGGGCAAACGGGGGGGCGGCGGCCATCGGACCCGGACGTTACCCGTCAGCCCGGCGAACGTGAAGCGCTACATGTGGTGTGCGCAAGGTGGCCAATGCGCGAGATGCGGGGTTCTTCGGCGTCGGACCCTCGCCGGAGGCGGCCGTGGTTTTACCGAGATACCCTTGCGAGCCTCGTGGAACTCTCGATCGTGATCCCGGCCTACAACGAGGAGGCCCGTCTCGGGGCGACACTCGACGGTTGGTGCGCGTTCCTCGACGCGAACCCGATGGATGCCGAGATCATCGTCTCCGACGACGGAAGCCGCGACGGGACCGCTGCCCTCGTCGAGCGCCGAGCCGCTGCCGACCCGCGGATTCGCCTCAATCGACTCGTCCAGAACCAGGGCAAGGGTGGGGCCGTCCGGGAGGGAATGCTCGCCGCCCGGGGCGCCTACCGCTTCTACGTCGACGCCGACCTCAACATCGCCCCGGAGCACGTGCTCCCCGCGCTCGAGCTGCTCAGGTCTCGGGCTGACCTCGTCGTCGGGACGCGCAGTCTCACCGAATACGCGGCTGAGGAGAAAAGCGTGGCCCGCGTCATCGCAGGGGCGCTCGTCCAGATCACCCGTCGACTCTTCGTGCTTCCAGTGATCTCCGACACGCAGTGCGGCTTCAAGGGCTTTCGGGCCGACCTCGCTGAGAGGGTCTTCCGGGCGACGCTGATCCGATCGTTCGCGTTCGACATCGAGGCGCTCTTCCTCGCCCGACGCCAACGCGCGCGGATCGTCGCGCTCCCCGTTTCGGTGACGTTCCGAGACGCCTCCACCTACTCGCTTCGCCGCCATCTTCCCCGATTCCTCACCGACATCCTGCGCATCCGCGCGAACGCGACATGCGGCCGTTACCGCGAAGCCGGCTGACGACCAGGCAGCGGAGCGGCCTGGAGGAGCCAGTGCATCACCGGTGCTACACTGAGCGAATGCCGACGACCCGACGACGCCACACGATTACCGAGACACCGCCCGTCGAGGAAGCGCTTGCTCAGCTTCGGGTACTTGTCGGCGCCCGCATCGATCTCGCTGAACTCGTGGTGATCGGTGCGCGGGCCAAAGTCGCTTCCCTTCGAACCGAAGGTGCTGAGGTCACGGCGCTCCGAGATGCGCTTGCCGAGCGCATCCTCCGCCGGGATATCCCGATCGATCTGGATGCCGCAGAGGAGGTACGGCGCACCGGATGGGCGCGGTCGTGACCAGTGAGCTGCTGATCGACAACTCGGCGTGGAGCCACTTCCGCTCACGATCGGTCTCCCAAGAGCGACTGATCGACGTCGCCGAAGCCTTCCGGGCCGGGCGTGTTTACACGTGTCTCCCGTTCCTCCTGGAAGCGGGCTACTCGGCACGCTCAGGCGCCGACCATCAGAGCCTGTTGACAGAGTTCGGGGCGCTGCCACTCGCCGCGATCGACACAGAGACCGAGCAGCTTGCGCTCGATGCCCAGGCACAGCTCGCCAGGACGGGGCACCACAGGATCCCGCCTGTTGACATCATCATCGGGGCGATCGCAGCCCGCCACGGACTCGGCGTCCTCCACTACGACGCCGACTACGACATCATCGCGGCCCGCACCAGCCTGACGTTCGAGAGCATCTGGCTCGCTCCCCGCGGGTCGCTCTGACCTCTGGGCATGACGTGCCGGAGGCGCTCGGCGACTCGGCGCTCGTGCGTTTTCAGCTGGTAGGGTCGCCGTCGTTCCGCTTGTCGTCTGAGGAGGCCCTGATGCGCAAGATCGTCCTCACCGCCGTCACCGCGTCGGTCACCCTTGGCGCCGTTGCGATTGCAACGGCCGCGCCGAACCTCGACACGAAGACGCCCGGAACACTCCTGATCGGTACCGACAACCCGGCGTTCCCACCGTGGTTCGGTGGTGGCGAGAAGAACAAGCCCTGGAAGATCAACGACCCCGCCACCGGCAAGGGCTACGAGTCCGCCGTCGCGTATGCGGTCGCGAAGGAACTCGGCTACAAGCCAGCCAACGTGAAGTGGACCGTCGTGCCGTTCACGCGCTCGTTCGCCCCGGGCAGGAAGCCGTTCGATCTCTTCGTCAACCAGGTCTCCTACAGCCCTGCCCGCGCGAAGAACGTCGACTTCAGCGTCTCGTACTACAACGTCAACCAGGCGATCGTGGGACTTAAGGGCAAGCCGATCTCGAAGGTGACGACGCTCGCGGGCCTGACGTCGTTCAAGTTCGGTGCCTCGATCGGCACGACGAGCTACGAGGCGATCACGTCCCGGATCAAGCCCGATCAGAAACCAGCCGTCTTCGACCGTAATGAGGACGCGGTCAAGGCCTTGGACAACGGCACCATCGATGGTCTCGTCGTCGACCTTCCGACCGCCTACTTCGTCACAGCGGCCCAGGTCGAAGGCTCGAAGATCGTCGGCCAGTTCCCAGCCCAGGGAACACCCGAGCGCTTCGGCGTCGTCCTCGGAAAGGGCAGCTCGCTGACTGGCCCGGTGAACGCCGCCCTGACGCGCCTGCGCCGCAACGGAACCCTCAAGCGCCTGGAGCAGAAGTGGTTGGCGGGCGCCACGGCACCCTTCCTGAAGTAAACCGGGCGTGAACGGTGACCGCCGCTCACGCATCCTCGGGGGTCGATACGAGGGCGCCAAGTCGTTGTCGGTGGCGGTCGCCTCGACGCTGATCTTCTTCGGGTTTGCGGCGCTCCTCGTGGTGCGCTCACCCGGCTGGGCCGAGGTCAAGCGGACCTTCTTCGACTGGGACGTGCTTCGGGACTCGTTTCCCGAGATCGCACAGGCATTCCGGACGAACGTGAAGATCTTCCTGATCGCCGAGGCGATCGTCTTGGTGGCCGCGCTTGTCATCGCCGTGATGAGGAGCTTGCAGGGGCCCGTCTTCCTGCCGCTTCGGATCCTCGCCACCATGTACACCGATTTCTTTCGGGCAGTCCCGGCGATCCTCCTGATCTACCTGCTCGGTTTCGGCGCGCCGGCACTTGAGATCTCGGGTGTCCCGGACTCCCCGTTCTTCTGGGGTGTGGTGTCGCTCAGCCTCATCTACACCGCCTACGTCTCAGAGGTCTACCGGGCAGGAATCGAATCGGTCCACCCGAGTCAAGACGCCGCCGCCCGGTCGCTCGGCCTCAGCCGCATGCAGTCACTTCGCCACGTCGTGCTCCCGCAGGCCGTGCGGCGCGTGCTCCCACCGCTCCTCAACGACTTCATCGGATTGCAGAAGGACAGCGCCCTCGTTGCGACGATCGGTGTCGTCGAAGTGCTTCGCCAGTCCCAGATCGAGAGCTCAGCGATCTTCAACTTCACGCCGTTTGTGGCAACGGCGATCCTCTTCCTTGCGATCACCATCCCGCTCACTCGCTTCACCGACTGGCTCATCCTCCGCGACCGCCGTCGGCGTGAAGCGTCCGGAGTCGCAACGTGAGCGCCGAGCTGCGTGTGGAGGGGGTCAGCAAGACGTTTGGCAGGACCGAGGTGCTGCACGGAATTGACTTCTCGGTCGCGCCGAGCGAGGTCGTCTGCATGATCGGCGCATCGGGATCGGGGAAGTCGACGCTCCTGCGCTGCATCAACCTCCTCGAGCGCATCGACGCGGGACGGATCACCTTCGGTGGTCAGGAGATCACCGCTTCGCGGGTCGACGTCAACGCGATTCGCCGCCGCATGGGGATTGTCTTCCAAGGCTTCAACCTCTTCCCCCATATGACGGTGCTGCGAAACCTTACGCTCGGACCGGTGCGGGCACTCGGCGTCTCTCGCAACGACGCAACCGCTCGTGCGACGGAGCTGCTGGAGCGCTTCGGTCTCGCCGACAAACGCGACGACTACCCCGACCGCCTCTCTGGTGGTCAACAACAACGCGTCGCGATCCTCCGTGCCCTCGCGATGGATCCCGAGATCCTGCTCCTTGACGAGATCACGAGCGCGCTCGATCCCGTCCTCGTCGGAGAGGTGCTCGACACGATCCGCGAGCTCGCTGGTCGCGGCATGACAATGCTCATTGCGACCCACGAGATGAGCTTCGCCCGCGAGGTCGCGTCGCGGGTCTGCTTCCTCGAGGGCGGCCGAGTTGTCGAGCAGGGCCACCCAGATCAAATGTTCAGCGCCCCGCGGGAGCCCTCCACGCGTGAGTTCCTGCAGCGTGTGATCGCGGCAGGCAGGCTCACGGACCCTCCCCCAGCGGCCTGAGTGCCAGTCGAGCAGTCGGGGCCGCGGGTCTCGGATCGTGACCGTCGGGGACGTTTTCCCTGCTCATGGGATGGTCTTGGCTCTCAGCGAAGCGCCACGGACTCATTCGCGAGGACCCGGCGAACGAGTTCCGCGCGGGCGACCAGGATCGTGTCGCGGATGCTCCACCATCGACCCGGATCGGCCTTCTTCCATTCGGCGGCCGCCGCCGGACCGAGGACCGCGCTCAGGCGGCGGGCGATCTTGCGCTCGTGGTCGCGCCGCTCCGATTGTCTTGCCCCGTCGATCTGCCCCATCTGGATCGCGTAGAACTCGCCGATCGCGCCGGACAGGTTGCCCCAATCTGCCGGCAGGGTCGTACGTGGGAAGTACGCCTGGATCTTGGCGCCGATTACGGCGCTGTCGGCGCTCCACTGGGTGAACTCACGGCTGAAGGCGTCACGATCAATCGTGGTGCGTGGGTGGCGCCGAACCTCCTGAATGCTTGTCATCATGTGGGTCGCGTCCTCGCTCATCGCGCTCACAAGCTGCGTCCGAATCTCGAGGGCCTTCTCCCGGTCCTGCCAGCCTTGGGTGAGTCGCGGGATGAGGAGCCCCGAGAGCCAGGCTCCGACGATGAGGAGCACGAGCGGATGCGCGAGGATTTCTCGCAGGCGGATGTGGCTCGGACGTCGGTTCTTGTCGGTGCGAAACGGCGGCAGGCGAAGCGGCTGAGCGTCGGTCGTCATCTCGATCTCCGGGAGGGGAGGCAAGTGGGTCGGGCGCCGGTTGAGCACCCACACCGAGCGTAGGCCCCCCGCGTCATCGGCCCCTAAGAGGAACGTCTTCGGCGCGTCAAACGTATGCGCGCGTTCGCGACCCTCCGCGTGGCGGTCGCCCCCGAGCGGACCCGTCGGGGGTCAGCGCAGCGGCGGAATTGCCCTGGCGACGAGCAGGCCGCCGACCGCAACGATCACGAGGGCCGACGCGACGGGAAGCGCCAGGAAACTTGGCCGCTTGATCATCGGAAGGCGGGCGAAAAGGTTGCGCCCCGAGACGATGATCAGGCCGAGGATCGAGAGAACGCCGGCAAGGCCGAGCGAGAAGGTGAGGACGAGTGCGATCCCTAAGCCAATTCGGTGTACCGAGATCGCGCCGAGCATCATCACGAGCGCTGCTGGGCAGGGAACAATGCCGACCGCCGCCGCGGCAGCGAAGAGTCGCCGTGGAGACAGTTCATTCGGCGGCCCGTGGGTGTGGCCTCCTGGGCCATCGTGATGATGATGGTCGTGGTCGTGGGGGTGAGGGTGGTCGTGCGGGTGAGCGTGGTCATGATCGTGGCCATGCTCGTGAGTGGTCGCGTGTGCACGCTCGTTGGACCGCGCCTGACGAAAGCTCTTCCAACGTCCGTTGAAGAGCGTCAAGCCGACCAACACGACCATCGCGGCGGCCACGAGGTTGAGCCATGGGTAGAGCGTCTCCGGGAGGATGTACTCGGAGAGAAGCAGTGCCACCGCACCGAGGGCGAAGACCCCGAGCGTGTGCGTGATGGTGACAAAGGCGCCGAGCATGAGCGCGTGTCGTGGCGTGCCCCGACTACCGACGAGGTAGGCGGCCACCATCGTCTTTCCATGGCCCGGACTTACCGCGTGCAGGGCCCCCCAGCCAAGCGCCGTGAGGAGGGCAAGCAGGGCGACTCCAAGCGAGAGGTCACCGTCGAAGAATCTCCCGAGCGCCCCGGGTGGCCGGCCGCGCTCGGGTGCCGCGTCGCCGCTTGCCCCCGTCGATGCGGAAGTGGTCGGGGCGTCCGACCCTGGCGTCCAGGTGAATGTCGCCTCACGAACGTCGGAGGGATTGGCCGTCAGACCAGCCGGATATCGCCGGAGCCCTTGCGAAACGCTCGAGTCTGGAGCGGAGCTGTCAGCGATCCGAGCATCACCAGAGACCCGCACCACGACGTCCTTCCAACCGAGGCGTCCATCGTAGGTGCGGTCACCAATCGCGACCGCGTGGCTGCCCGACGCGGGAGCGCCGGCCACGGAGTAGGAGGCCTCAAGTCGCAGCACGGAGAGCCCGCCAGCGCCGCTCAGGAACTCCGCCGACGACGCCGTCGGCGCGAGCGTCAGCCGACGCCCGTCAATGGTGAGGTCGAGCTCGTTCGTGATCTCGGCGGCGCGCCGTTTGGCGTAGGCGTCCGTTCCGCCGTCCGCGGTGACCCGCTCGCGCTCACGAATGGTCGGGATCTCGGCCATATCGAGGATGTAGCGAACCTCGAGTGCGCGACCTGAGGCCTCGACGGTTGTCTCGTGGTTGACCGTGAAGTTCCCGAGGGGATGGGCGGTCGCTGAGCTTGCGAGGACGAGCAGCGCGGCGACCGCCAGGAGGAGTCGTCTCACGCAAGCCCTGCCAGGGTACGACGGGCAACCGGGGACCAACGCACGGAGAAGGCGGGGTTGAGCCGGAGCGCGGCGCGGAGCTGAGCGCGGGCCTCGGCGGGCCGACCGGCACAGGCGGCGGCCATTGCGTAGTGGAAATGCATGCTTGCGTCCCGAGTTCCAAGACGCATCGACCGGCGTGCGTACGTCAGACCCTCGCTGCAACGTCCTGAACGGGTGAGCACCCAACCAAGGATATCGTCGCCGATGATTCCGGGACGTTGGCGATATGCGACTCGGGCTCGTCGCACATCGCTCGCGTTCGGGACCCCGTCGTCAGCGCGGATGAGCGCGAGGTCGAGGTCACCGCGGACGCCCGCGGCGGTCTGGAGTCGACTCATCGCAGACACTGTCGCACGCGCGACACGGGCGCCGTCGCGATCACCCTTCGCCTCGGCGATTTCAACGAGGGCTGCGGGATATTCGGGAAGTGGCAAGCGGTCGATGGCTTGAGCGTAGAGCGTTGCGGCGCCATCGAGGTCGCCGCGGCCAGCGCGGACGCGTGCGAGGCTGCCAAGGGCGCGGGCATCGTTCGGGCGCTCTTTGAGGGCGAGGTTCATCTCTCGTTCGGCACCGGTCAGATCGCCAGAGCCGAATCGAAGCAAGCCGAGCTGGGTCCGGGCCCATGCCCGTGGCTCGCCGCCGGGACGGCCCGATTCGGCGGCGAGACCCATCAGCTGGATCGCGCCCTCCCGGTCACCCACGAGTTCGCGGGCGTACGACGCTCGACTGTAGGAGCTGAGGTCGGGCCGGAGCGCGAGGCGGCTCTCGACGGCTGAGAATCCCTCTCGGTAGCGACCGAGTTCGATCAGGGCGTCCGCCCGGATCGAACGCGGCGCGAAGCGCGACGGCGCCACCGCGGTGCTCCGACGCGACCATTCGAGGGCGCTCGTAAAGCGATGTCGGGCGAGGGCCAGCGCGCCGAGCGTGTCGATTGCGTCGACATTTTCTCGGTCGATCGAGATCGCGCGAGTCGCTGCCCGCGACGCGACGCGGTACCAGCTCGGGTCGCCGGTCTCACGCACCTGAGTCAGCGCAGCGCCGGCAAGTTCGCCGAGGGCGCTTGAACTCGACGGGTTCTGCTCGACGAGTGCTTGGGCGGATGTGAGTCGGCCGAGGGTCGAGGGCGCTTGCGGTCGCTCGAGCAGGGAGCGCTCCTGCGACCTGACGCCTCGCTGCGCCACGACGGCGACGCTAACCGCTGCGAGCGCTACTGCGGCGATGACGGTGGTTCGGTTGAGTTTCATGAAGTCTTGGTCGGCGCTCGGTGGAGGGGCCTTGTTGGCCCCTCCACCGGACACCATCCCTGTCCCTAGGGGAGAGGACCGACGGCAGGAGCTGCCGGCTTTTGGTCGTTCTTCGGTGGCGGCGACGTGTTGAATCCGTCGTGCGCCGGTGCGACGTACGGGAAGGTCGCAAGGAACGGAACGTCGTTTGCGTTGACGCCGTCTCCGAGCGGGAGCTTCACCGCGGTCCGGTTGGGGCCGGACAGGTTGTAGAGGTTTCCGCCGATGACTCGCAGCTCGACGTCGGTGACGTCGTCGGCGAGGCGTCGGCCGTTCGGGAAGCCCTGCGGGTCGCCCTGAATCTCACCAAGAGGCTTCGGGCTAGCGCTGACCGGAGTCGAAAGGTTCAGGCGAAGGAGGTCGGCCTTGCCCGTTCCGGTCGAGTTGTTCGCAAGGCCAAGGCCAGTGAGGTCAGCACCGGAGAGCAGTGCGAGCGAGACCTCTTTGCGATCCTCGGTGGGGATTCCGAGGTTCAGCGCCGGGAAGAGCGCGTTCAGCGCACCCGCGACGAAGGGCTTGAGGTAGTACTTCTCGTAGCGCGCGTCCTCGGACGGGTCGCTGGCGTTCCACTCGTCCTTGAGGTAGCGAGGAATCACGACCTCGTTGATGAGCGGGTTGCCAAGGCGCGACACCTGCCGCCACTGCTTGACGAACTTGTAGTGGCCTGTGGTCTTCGAGCGCTTGCCGGACTTCTTGCCCTTCTCCTCCTTGCCCTTCACCCAAACGGCCTTCGGGTACGGGCGGTCCGTCGAGGCGTACACGCCGACGATATCGCCGCCGCTGCCCTTGAGGGTGGTGATCGGAATCTGCAGCGCGATCGTGTGGACGTTGTAGCGCGAAAGCGAATCAACGCCCCCTCCGGAGTTGCCGAAGCCGATGTTCGGACGGCCGGGCTTGTCGATGTTCACGAGGTCGAAAATGGCCCCGAGGTCGACAAAGAACGGGTCATCAGTCGGGCCGGCGAACGTCTTGATCCCACCCGGGATGGTTTGAACCGCCGCGTCGAAGTGCTGGCGGTAGTTCGGGAGGCTCTTCGGGCCGGGGTTGTTTGGCGAAACCGGAAGGTTCTTCGCGACCAGCTTGGCCTTCGGCTCACCCTTCGAGCCGCGGGTTGTCTCCCAGACGTCGTAGTACTGGTTGACAAGCACCTTGTTGTCGGGGGCGACGTACAGGTAGCCCGCCGCGTCGTCCTTGACATCACTCGTCTTGAAGACGAACTGGTAGCGGGTGTCCCACTTGCCGTCGCCATTGCGGTCGACGTTGATGTTGTAGTGGGCGCTCTCCGAGAAGAGGTAGTGATTCGGTCCGCCCGATGGCTCCTCGAGCGGGATCCAGTTGGCGACCACCGTGGCCGTCGACGGGTTGTCGGGGCTGCGGAAGAAGTAGAGGTCGGTGTTATCCGCGGTCGGGTCCTCTGAGATGCCCGGCGCCTCGCGGTGGCTGGAGCCACTCAGGAAGGACGGCGCGATGGCCGAGGTCAGTGCGGCGACCGCTGCGAGCGGGAGAAACGCCCGCCGGACGCCACGTTTCGGTACTGCTTGGATACTCATACGAGATGGGTCCCTTTCTCTGTTCGAGAGGTTGGTACCCAACCCTTCGAGCGGGCACACGGCTTGGATCACTCATTGTGCGTGAGAACCAGGAAAACGAGCGATCCTTTGCGTCCCCTGGCGTTTCACAGGGCGAAAACGGACGCCAGGCGTCGCGTCTCACATCCTGGGAACGCGGAAAATCGGGGCCGCGTTCGGCGCTCACTCGTTGTGAGTGATCCAGGGAGGCGTCTCCTACGAAGAGCCGGGTAACGCGCGCAATCCGCACGCCGACCTTCGAGGTGCCTCCCGTGTTCGGACTCGACGAATGGATCGCCCAACTTGGTGTCGGCCACCCCCTCGCGCTTGCGGTCTTGGTCGCGGCACTGGTCGGCCTGCGCCACGCGACCGACCCCGACCACCTCGTTGCCGTCGCGACGCTCGCGGCCGGTGAGTCGAACCTCGGCGCGCGGCGCGGTGCCCGCATGGGCCTCGCTTGGGGAGCCGGACACGCGACAACCCTTGTTGCGCTCGGTCTTCCAATTGTCATGTACGCGTCCTACCTCCCAGCGCGGGCTCAGCAGCTCGCCGAGGCAGCGGTCGGAGCGCTCATCGTTGCCCTCGCCGTCCGGCTTCTGGTGCGGCGTCGGCGTGACCTCATCCACGCCCACGAGCACGACCACGACGGCTCGAGCCACCGTCACCTCCACGGCCACACGAGCGCCGAGCCCCGTCGCCATGCGGGCCGGCCGATCAGGTCCATGCGCTCGGCCTACGGAATTGGCCTCGTGCACGGGCTCGGAGGGAGTGCAGGGGTGGGCCTACTGCTTCTTGCCGGCATCGATAGCCGACCCCTTGCGGTGTCCGCGCTGCTGATCTTCGCCACCTGCTCAGCGCTCTCGATGATGCTCTGCTCGGGTACCCTGGGCTGGCTCCTGCAGGGGCGGGCGTTCGGGCGCCGACTCCCCTCGCTCGTGCCGGCTCTGTCGGTCGCGAGCATGCTGTTTGGCCTCTGGTACATGGCCGGGGCACTCCAGCTCGCCCCATATCCGCTCTAAGACTCGCTAGAGCGGAAGGACGTAGAGCCCCGCTGCCGCGCGCTCTGACGCGACCTTTGGCTTGCCGCCGACCATGAGGCGCAGGTCGCCGCCAGCCTTGCCACCGGACACTTCGACCACCGTCCCGGGCACAAGTCCCTCGTCGTAGAACCAGTTGAGCAGCTCGCCGTCGTGCTCGGCCAGTCGGATGATCGTTGCGCGAGATCCCGGGGTGACCTCCGAGAGCGGGCGCAACGCGAGATTCTCCTCACGTTCCCGGTCGGGGTCGACCGGCCAGCCGTGCGGGCAGCGCTCCGGGTTGCCGAGCCGGTCGGCAATGCGCTCGACCATGTCGTCGGTGAACGTCGCGCCGAGGACGTCGGCCTGCTCGTGCGCCTCGGCGGGGGTGTAGCCGAGGAACTCGGTGAGGAAGCACTCGATCAGTCGATGGCGGCGCACAACACGCTCCGCCGCTTCCTTGCCGGTCGGGGTAAGGATCGCCTCTTTGCGCTCGCCTCGCTCGACGAGGCCGTCGTGCTCGAGTTTCTTCATCATCTCGCTTACGGAGGGTCGCGACACTCCGAGCATCTCGGCGACCCGCGCAGAGAGCGCCGGCTGGTCACGGACCACGGGCCCGTACTCCCCGATCGGAAACGCCAGAAAGTAAATCGTTTCCAGGTAGTCATCGACGGAATGCCCGTGAACGCTCATCGGCTTTGAATATACGCCGGGTGAGGTACTCGCTGTGTCCCTACCCGAAGCGACGACACCCTCAAGGAAGCGTGACGAGCTGCACGCGCGTCACGCGACCGCGAGCGAGCTGGAAGCGCGTCACGACCGCCCCCGCCGACGGCTGTCCGAGCCGACATTGCGAGCGAACGCAGACGGCTGCGCGGTAGGCAGACCGCACGGCGGCTCGGGTCGATCCGACCCCGATGCCGAGCGCGGTGCGATACCGCGGCGAGGCCGTCGCGAGGCGGGTGGCGTTGCTCGAAGCCTCGTCGGTGTTGAAGCGCGCGAAGATCCGAAGCGCCGGCCAGTAGACGGACACGCGGTCGAGGTTGCGGTTTGTCGGCGCCACCGGGTTCCTGACCCGCGCCGTCACCTTCGGCAGGCCGTGGGCTGTGTACAGCACGGCGGCTTCCTCACCGATCAACACCGGCCCAATGGACCTGCCGGGGACGATCAACGAGCTCGTCCCCATCGCGCCAGACGCGCCAACCAGCGCGCAGACAAGGGCAAGGGCGAGCACGCGCCAAGAGGTCGATGTCATGTCCAAACCCTACGTTGCCGCGACCGCGGGGAGCGATTCCTCCGCCCCTTCGCCGATGCCGTCGCGGGCCGCGACGTAGAGGAGGGGCAGCGCGATAAGGATGAGCATCAGCGCCGGGACGGCCGCCTGCCCGTACTTTCCAACGTCGGTCTTGGCCCAAACCCGCGTTGCGAGCGTGTCGAAACCGGTCGGGCGCAGGAGCAGGGTGGCCGGAAGCTCCTTGAGGACCGAGAGGAACACCAACGTCGCTCCCGAGATGAGCCCGGGCCGCATCATCGGGAGCGTCACGGACGCGAGCACGCGGAGCGGCGAGCGCCCGAGCCCCCGCGCGGCCTCCTCCGCGCGTGGGCTGACCGCCGCAAGGGCGGTGTCGACGCCGGTCAGTGCCTGGGCGAAGTACCGCACGAGATAGGCGAGCAGCAGAAGCGGAACCGTTTGGTAGAGCACCGGGACGTAGCGGGCGCCAAAAAACACGAGCGCCAAGCCGACGACCACGCCCGGAAGGGCGTTCGAGGAGTACGCGGCGCGTTCGAGGCCGACGGTCCAGGGGCGTCGAAACCGGCGTGCGAGCACCGCAACGGGCACGGCCGCGGCCGTCACGACCACGGCAGAGGCAAGGGCAAGGGTCAGGGAGTTGACGGCTGCCTGCCAGGGAACGTCGAAGTCGGCCCCGCTCCGCGCCGCGCGCTGGAACCAATAGACGAGCACCGCTACTGGAACCACGACGAACGCCGCGGTCACCGTCGCCGCGAACGCAACGGCCGGAGCTGTCGCTCGCCCGAGCGCCACCGGCCGAGCCCGACGCGCGCTCCCCGGGCCGGATCGATACGACGCCCGCCCCCCGCGAGCGTGGTGTTCAAGTACGAGGAAGAGCACCGTAAGCGCCACAAGAAGCAAACCGAGAACGGCGGCCGCGCTCCGGTCAAATGACGCTTGGTTGCGGGTGAAGATCGCCGAGGTCAACGTGTCGTAGCGCATCAGCGAAACGGCCCCAAGATCCGAGACGACGTAGAGGCCAGCGATCAGGGTCCCCCCGACGATCGCCCGCCTGATCTGCGGGAGGGTGACCGTGACAAAGGCCCCAAAACGTCCACGCCCGAGCCCTCGGGCGGCATCCTCGAGCGCCGGGTCGATGCCCCGAAGGGCGGCGACCGTGAGCAGGAAGACGTAGGGACCGGTCGCCATCACGAGCGCGATCGTGGCACCGAGGAGCCCGCGAATATCGGGGAGGCGATCGACGCCAAACGGCTCGAGAACCTGCTGCAGGAAGCCCTTCGGGCCGAAAGCTCCGAGGAGTGCGAGCGCCGCGACAAAGCTCGGCATCGCCAGGGGAAGACAACAGAGCGCCGCCCACAATCGGCGTGCGGGCAGGTCGCTTCGAACGACGAACCAGGCCATCGGAACGCCGATCACCACCGCCCCAAGGCCGACAGTCAGGGTGAGCAACAGCGTTCTGAGCACGAGGCCCAGGGTCGCGGTACGCGCCACGACCGCCCACGCGTCACCAAACCCCGCACGGATGACAAGGTAGATCAGGGGGAGCGCAAGCGCCGCGACCGAGAGGATCGCGATGCCCGCAAGGAGCGCGGGGGGGCGCCGAGCGACCGATGGCCGCTCAGACGCTCCCCCGGCCGTAGCGTTAGGAAGTGAGCCCAACCTCGTTCAGCATCTCGAGGGTCGCCCGCTCTTCCTTACCGAGGTCCGACAGCTTTACGGCCGACACCGATGCCGTGCCTTGGAGCTGCGCGAGTGGCGGCAGGCCAGCCGGACCGGGAACACCGGCCACGAGCGGGTACTCCGACTCCGCGGATTCGGTCGTATAGAAGCGCTGCCCCTCGTCCGAGAGAAGGTAGTCGACGAACTTGACGGCAGCGTCCTGCTTCTTGGAGGTCGTGAGGATCCCGATACCGGCGACGTTCACGAGGGCGCCTGGGTCACCGGGCGTCAGGAAGTGGTTTGCCACAGGAGCGTCGGGCTGCTCCGCTTTGAGGAGCGCCAGATAGTAGTGGTTCACGAGCCCGAGGTCGATCTCACCGGAGGCGATCGCCTCAACGATCGGGAGGTTCTTCGGGTAGATCTTTGGGTCGTTTGCCTTCAACGCGTTGAGAAACACACGGGTCTTGTCGTCGCCGATATCGAGGCGCATGCCGGTCACAAACGCCTGGAATGAGGCGTTTGTTGGGGCGATCCCGAGGCGACCCCTGTACTTCTTGTCGGTGTAGTCGACCACCCGGTCAGGGAGGTCTGCGGCGGTCAGCGCCTTGGTGTTGTAGGCGACCACGCGCGAACGTCCCGAGGTGCCGATCCACCGCCCGCCCGGGTCGCGATACCGCTTTGGGATGCGATCCAGCGCGGTCGCCGGGAGCGGCGCAAGCCGGTCGACGATCGAGCCGATGGCTCCGGCGTCCTGGGCGAAGAACACGTCTGCGGGCGAGTTGTCGCCCTCGTCGGCGAGCTGCGCGGCAAGCTCCGAGCTCGAGCCGTAGCGAACGTCAAGCTTGATGCCGCTCGCGGCTTCGAACTTCGCAAGCAGTGGGGCGACGATTTCTTCCTCGCGACCTGAGTAAACGGTCAACGTGTTCTTGTCAGACGAGCCTCCGCATGCGCTGAGGCCGAGCGCGACCGTGGTGAGTGCAGCGACTGCAAGGAGCAGCCGACGAATTCGCTTCATGTACCCTCCTCAGGGCCTGGTTTGACGCACGCGAGCCCTGTCCGCGACCAAACGTCGGGGCTAGCGCGCAAACACTGGGATCGGAGACGGGTGGGGGTGAACCTCCACCCGTGCTCCGATGTGGATTGTCTCGGTCGAGGGGCGCTGCGCGCAGACGACGGTGCCGTCGGCGAGGCGCACCCGATAGAAGACATCATGGCCACGAAACTCACGGCCGATGACCTCCGCCGGGCCATCGGCGCGGTGGCGAAGCTCAAGAAGCTCCGGCCGGATGAGTGCCTCGACCGGACAGCGGGCTTGAGGGGCCCCGCTGACGGGGAACGTCCCGAGGGCAGTGCCAACCGCCGAACCATCGACGACTCCGGGCAGCACGTTGACCGGCCCGACGAACTCGGCGGCCCAGCGGCTTGCGGGCTCGGTGTACAGCTCCTCGGGCGGAGCGACTTGGACGATGCGACCCTCGGCCATCAGCGCGACGCGATCGGCAAGCGAAAATGCCTCCTCGCGGTCGTGCGTGACGAGCAGGACGGTCACGCCAGCGCGGCGGAGGATCGCGACGATCTCGTCGCGGACGGCCTCGCGAAGCATGGAGTCAACGCTCGACCAGGGTTCGTCGAGGAGCACGAGCTGCGGCTTTGGGGCGAGGGCCCGGGCGAGGGCGACGCGCTGCTGCTGGCCACCGGACAGTTCTCCGGGGAAGCGTTTCTCGACCCCTTCGAGGCCGACGAGCGCGAGCACCTCGCGGACGCGCTCGGCGCGGCCGTCGCGGGCAACCCCGAAGCCGACGTTGCGTTCGACGTTCAGATGCGGAAAGAGCGCGTAGTCCTGGAAGACCATCCCGATCCGGCGATGCTCCGGTGGGATCCATGAGTCGGGGTTCGCGACGATCCGACCGCCAACGATGACGGTGCCCGCTTCGGGCTGTTCGAAACCGGCGACGATGCGAAGGAGGGTCGTCTTCCCGCAGCCGCTCGGCCCGAGAATCGCGACAAGCTCGCCCTGGCAGACGCTCAGATCAGCGCCGACGACCGCCTGAACCGACCCAAAGCGCTTGGCGACGCCGGCAAGGCCAACCATGGGCTCTCCGGGAGGAAGCGTGAGCATGCGCGCTGGCTCGTCGTCGGTAATAGTTCGGCGCCCCTAACGTTGACGGGCGGGATGGTACTAGAGGCCAACCCTTTTTGACAATGGCCGTTACCAAAAACCCAACAGACCCCGAAAGGAACCGACGACCGGATGCTCTGACGGTCAAGCGTTCAGTGTCACGGGATCATTCGATGCTCGGATTCAAGCCGCCCGACGGTCAGCTCAGAACGTCGACCAGCTCGGCCACGACGCGCGTCGCCCTCGACCTCGGCCGTGAAAGGATTGGTTCGAGCCGACGAGTCCGGGCGCGTCGCCCCGGTGGTCGAGTCTCCGCGCGGCCTCGGCGATCGCGTCGGCCGAGAGTTCCGGTTTCAGCCGCGTGAGCGCGGTGCGCAGAGTGCGTCGTTCGACCGCTTCCGGGCGGCGGCTGACGAATGCTGCGGGAGGCTGACGGCGGCGAGCGATTCCGCTGCCGGAGCGGACCTGACCTCGCTTCGCCGGCCAGCACGCCGCGAAGGCAAGGCCGCGTCCGCCGGCCCGGTGTCCTGTATTGAGCTCGTTCCAACCGTCCGCAGGGGTGACAGTCCGTTACCCGCGGAGGTTTGCGACCGCTCGATTCGTGCGAACCGCTGTTTGACGTTGCGAGATTATTGGATCGACTTAGAAATCGCTGGATTACAGGAGAAAAAGGCTCTCCAATCACAGAAGAAAAGGTTCTCCAATTTCCCGATTCGGGATGTCGCCGGCCACTGCGTGGTTCTCCATTCACGGAAGAAACAGTTCTCCATTCACGGAAGAAAAGGTTCTCCAATTTCCCAATTCAGACGCCTGTCGGTGTGCGATACCCCGGTATGGCCTTCGTACTTAAACACCATGTGGAGCGCCATCTCGGGACGCAGATCGCCGTACTGCTCGGCGCCGAGCCGGTCATCGCGCTCCAAGGGCCGCGATCGGTCGGCAAGTCGACGCTGCTGAGGGAGATCGGCGCGGCTCGATCTCGTGACGTGATCGACCTCGACGACCTCGACGTCCGCAGCGCCGTCGTGCGTGACCCGGCGCTCTTCGCTGCCGGACCGTCCCCCGTCCTCTTCGACGAGTTCCAGCACGCCCCACTCGTGCTCGACGCGATCAAGGCCGAGCTGAACCGGGACCTCCGTCCTGGTCGTTTCGTGCTGACCGGATCGACGAGCTACGACAGCCTTCCGCTCGGCGCGCAGTCGCTCACTGGTCGACTGCACGTCGTCACGGTCTGGCCACTCTCCCAGGGCGAGCAGAGGGGCGTGAGAGAGACATTCACCGAGACACTCCTCGACAACCCGTCCCGCCTCGTCACGACCGCGCGCTCAGACACGACCCGCGACGATTACATACACCGCGTCATCGGCGGCGGGATGCCGATACCGCTTTCTCGCCAGCCTGGCCAGCAACGGGCGCGATGGTTCGAGGACTATCTCGCCCGGTTGATCGAACGCGACGTCGTCGAACTTTCGCGCGTGCGACAGCGCGATTGCTTGCCGGTGCTCCTCGCGCGTCTCGCGGGTCAGGCGGGCAGGTCCTGAACATTGCCCGCGCGGCTCGCGATGCCCGCCTCGAAACGAGCACCACCGAAACCTATCTCCGACTGCTCGAAGCGGTTTTTCTCGTCTACCGGCTCCCCGCGTGGGGCACGACACTCAGGGGCGCGTGCCGTCGCGAAGCCGAAGATCCACCTGGTCGACACGCGTGTCGCGGCCCACATGCTTCGTCTGAACGACGCGAACCTGGCCCGCCACACCCCGAGCGCCATCGCCGAACTCGGCCACCTCACGGAGTCCTTCGCGGTCACCGAGATCCTGAAACAGATCAGCCATCTCGATCAGACCGTCCATACGGGACACTGGCGAACCCACGACGGCGACGAGGTCGACCTGATCTTGGAGCGCGCCGACGGAGCCGTCGTCGGGGTGGAGATCAAGTCCGCTTCGCGGGTGCGCGACGACGATGATCGCGGTCTGCGCAAACTCCGGGACGCCCTCGGCGAGACCTTCCTCGGCGGGGTCATCCTCTACACGGGCGGCCACGCGTACCGGCTCGCTGATCGTCTTTATGCGCTCCCCCTCGACCGACTCTGGACTGCGTAGTCAGACCGCGGACTCGACCTCGCGCTCGGCGTCCCGGATCCGAATCTCGCCGGAGATGAGCTTCGGGAGTCATCGGCGGGCTGCTCGAGCGACTCCGCGAACGGTTCAAACGTTTGCATCACGTCGTGGAGCTTGAACAGAACGAGCAGGCGTTAGAACAGCTTCGCTATCGAGGACGTGGCGTGAGCGGCGCTCGCCGACAGCTGTTCTGTCGAGGTTGGGTGTCCCAATCGTCGACCCTGTTTGCCCGCCGGCGAGCCCGGCATTACTTCGCCGAATTCGGTCCGCTGAGGGTAGGCTGGCGCCGGCGGTAGAGGTTCCTGAAGGACTGTCGAATGGTGGGGCTTCGAGTGAAGATTGAACGACCCGAGCGAGACGAGGCGCTCGCTCAGCGCGTGAATGAGTTGATGGCTGACGGCGAGGTCCGGACGCTCGACGAGATCGCCGACGCCGTCGGACTTGCGATTCCTGACGACGACGACGCGACCATCGACGCCATCGTGTTCGCGCTCGGGCTCGATGACCCCCACTTCGAGTACCTTCTGGACGCCGAAGATGGCGCGTACGTCGACCTCCGTCCGCTCCTGGCCGGGCGCGTCTTCACGTACCGGCTGGCGCTGCACGAAGAGGACGGGTTCGTACTGATCCCGATCGAACCGGACCTTGAGCTGGTCATATCGCCAGCCGGCCTCGAACGCGTGCCGCTCGCCGGTGGCGGGGAGGCGGAACTCCGCCGGGTCAAGCCAGCCGATGACGTCGTCTCGCCGACTGGGGCTGCGCCGATCCTCCTCGTCGTCCCTCGCCCATGGCTTGGGAGTGCGCAGGACGGCGCCCTTCTCGGATTCTCCTGGTCTGATGGGTGCCTTTCGTGCGCGGAGGTCGAGGAAGACCACGCCGACGGCGACCGCCTCGGCCGGGCGTTAAAGCAGGAGTTCGACCTGACCATCGGCAGTCACAACGAGAGTTGCGAGCACCGCGCCCTGACCGTCGACGTGATGCTTCGAGACCCGACGGCCTTTCAATCGCCGGTCGCACCGCTCGGCGCGATCTTCGACCTGGCGGGGCTCGGTCGCCGTGGTGACTATGTCGGCAGGTACACGACCAAGTGGCGGACCCCGTTCGAGTTGAATCGCGACGAGCGCCAGGAGCTTCACGACGACGTCTATGGATTCGACCGGTGTTGTCATCAGCATTTCGACGCGCTTGACCGAGCCTTCCTCACCCACCTCGCCAAGCACGACTGGGAACCCAGCGTCGAACTCGCCGCCGCGGCGAGCCACGGCCGAGTCTCGGAGGCATTCGTCGCGAACCTCGTCGGCGGTATGTTCGAGGTCGACGACCTCATGCTGCCGCTCCGCGAGTTCGCTACCGCGCTGCTGGCGGCGTCGCCTGATGCGGTGACGGCGGGCCCTCATTTCCTGATGGCCACCGCCTGCGACTTTGCCGACGATTCCGTCAGCTCTGCAATCGCGCTTGCAGCGTCACTCGACGACGACCCCGAATTCGAGCCAGCGCTCGCAGACGCCGCGGTCGTCGCGGAGGAACGCGGTGAGGTGACTCGCGCCCTCGAATACCTCCGACTCATGCGCGTTGGGAGCGACGACACGCAGCTTAAGCGGCTCCGCGGGGTCGCGGCATGGTCGCGTTCGGCGACCGGTAGAAATTCCCCCTGTCCGTGCGGATCGGGACGCAAGTACAAGGTCTGCTGCCTTGGACGTGAGCTCCCGCCGCTGATCGAGCGGGCGCAGTGGCTCTACGCAAAAGCGCACGCGTTCACAAACCGTCCGCTCGAACGCGGCGCAGTGCTTGCGCTCGCGGTACTCGGCGACCCGGACACCGACGATTCCTCACTCATCGCGGCGATCAACGACCCGCTCGTCTCTGACGTCGCCCTCTTCGAGGAGGGCCAGTTCGAACGCTTCCTCGATGTCCGCGGGCCGCTGCTACCCGCCGACGAGCTCGAACTTGGGCAGGCGCTGCTCGAAACGCACCGTGGTCTGCACGAGGTTGTCGCCGTTCACCCCGCGCGCGGGCTCGATCTTCGCGACACACGCGACGCCAGCGTCGTCATGGTCAGTGTGCGAGGCGACCTGGGCCGCGCCGTCGGCGACCTCATCCTCGGCAGGGTCGTTGCGATTGGCGACGAGGCCCGACTCGTCGGCCCGGCAATCCCTGTGGCGCTCAGCTTGCGGGAGTCGCTTCTTGAACTGACCGGCGACGACTCAACCGGCGAGGCCTGGATGTCGTGGCGGGCGTCAATCATGGCGCCGCCCGAGGTGCGAAACACGGAAGGCGAGGCGCTCGTTTTTCACACCGCCAGGTACGAGGTCGATGACGAGGCCGCGGCGAAGACCGCGCTGAGCGGGGCGTTCGAGGGACCGGAAGAGATCGACGGTGAAGCCATCTTCCAAGCATTCATCGAGCGCGATGGCCAGCGCTGGATCCGGGCAACGGTTCGCATCTCGGGTGGCGTCGTCGAACTCGAGGCCAATAGCGACGCGCGGTTCGAGCGGGCCCGCGCCGCAGTGGAGGGCGCCCTCCCCGAGGCACGCCTGATTGACGTGACCGGCCAGCCGCTCGCTGAACTCCTCGCCGAGCGCGAGGGTCAGCCGCCTGTGGCGGTGCCCGAGCCAAGCGAAGAGCAGCTGTCGATCCTCGCCGAGTTCGGCGCCGACTACACCGAGCGCTGGATGGACATGGAGATCCCCGCACTCGGCGGGCTCACGCCACGCCAGGCCGCCGATAATCCGACGCGTCGCGAGGATCTGCTTGCCCTCCTACGCGATTTCGAACGGATGCCAACCCACCCGGGATCGATGTCGATCGAGCGCATCCGCGAGGCCCTCGACCTGAACTGATCGGAGCGTCGCTCCGCGTACTCCGCTCCCGTCGGGTCAACGACTCGACATACGTTGAGTGGCGTCGTTTGCGAATGCCCTCTGGTCGAGATCCTGACGCCGCGACCAAAGCGAGGCGTTAGGCCTCGACGGTGATCAGTAGTCCCCAGTCTCCCGCGAGGGCGAGGATCCGGCCGTCGGGCGACCAGGCGGCGGCGGCGACACCCGTGATCCAGCGCACCATCTCCCGCGCCTGTGGGCCGCTCGCAAGACGCACCATCGCAAGCGCGGGAAGGCGACCGTCGCGGACGATCATGGCGGCGTACTGGCCGCCTGGGGCGACGATCGGGAGATCACCGAGGTCGTCGGCAAGGATTGCGAGCCCCGGTGGGACGGCCACCGGAGGTTGTTCTTCGGCGATAACGGGCGCCGGTGTGAGGGCTGGGAACGTCCAGCTTCGCTTGGCGCGCGGACTTTCGCCGTAGAGCGTCTTGCCGTCCTCTGAGAAGCGCAGCCGGTCGGAAGAATCGGGGAGCGCCGCGACGACCTTCAAACGACCGACACCGACGGGCGTCGACTCCGACATCGAAAGACCCGAAACGGGAATCGGAACGATGCGCTGAGGCATCATGAGGATCCCGGGGATCGGCACATGCCGACGGTGGTGGGCGCCCATCTGGCCGCCAATCGCCCGCTGGACCTGGGCGATCATTCCCCAGGAACCAGGATCGCCCGCGATGAAGGGGGGGATGTTGGCGTTTCGTCGTGTGCTCATGATGAGTCCTCTACCGGAGCGATCCACGCCATTCCCCAGGCGCCTCCGATGAGGATGCCGTCATCGGTCGGCGACGTCTGAATGGTCTTCGCGCCCTCGACGAACAGCACGATCGCGCCGTCGTCGGTTCGGTGGAGTGCGGCCGAGGCGTGGTCGGCCCACGGTGAGCTGACCGAGGCGACCTCACCATTGGCGCAGAGGCCGATGTCCGCAGGGCCCTGCACCGGGCTGGTCCAGCTCGACAACCGAGCCCCGGTCGCGCAGTCCCAAACGCTGAGCGTCCCGTCAGCGTGACGTGCGATGGCTCTCGGCGCTGCCGCGGCGCTTGCGACCTGGACCACCGGCGAACCCTCGACGGGAGCGTCGCCGATCCGCCCGAGTCCGCCGCCGACTCCGACCACGAGCTCACCATCGACGTCGAACGCGACTGCGCCGTAGCTCCCCTCATGGCTTGCGACAACGGCGCCCTTGGCCGCCAGATCGTGGACCGTGACCGCGTCGGCACGGCACGCCGCAGCCATCAGGCCGTCACTTCGAAGCGCCACCTGTCCCCCATCGCCTGCCCCCTCACCAATATCGCCGAGGCTCGGGAGTACCACCGCCGACCAGTCCGCCTCGCGGATGAGCGCCGCGGCGTTCGCGAGTGCGGCCCCGGCCACCCGGACAAGCCCGGGAGGACGCCGGTCAAACGCCACCTCAAGTTTCGGGAGGCGAACCGAGCGGGCGACCCCGCCGGCAAGCGTCACAGCCAAGGTTCCCCGCGCGACGATCACGGCCTGGTCGGCCGGAAAAGGCGCCCCGTAAACGAGACGCCGCGGCGACGACGGCGCGATCGAACAACCGGCCGGCGGCGCGATCAGTTCGATCTCAAGGCCGCGTGAGGTCTGGCCGACCCGCCCGCACAACGGAACCGCCACGGGGCTGACCCGCAGCATCGGGGATGGGGTGCCGCGCCTCATCCCCGGTTGCGCGCTTCGTCGATCTGGTGCGCCATCCGACTCTGCAGCGAGAAAATCTCGATGAAGCCTGGGCTTGCGTTCTGCGAGAAGGTCGGGTCGGCATCGAACGTCGCCATCGCTTTGTCCCAGAGTGCCCAGGGCGAGCTGCGCTTCACGGCGCGCGCGGTCCCCTTGTAGAGGCGCATCGTGATCTCGCCCTCGACCTTGCGGTTGACGCGGTCGTTGAACGCGTTCAGGTCGGCAAGGAGCGGCTCGTACCAGAGTCCGTCATAGACGATCTGGGCCCAGGTGAGGTCGAGGCTTGCCTTCAGCGCATTCTCGCGGCCTGTGCAGACGAGCTTCTCGAGTTCCTTGTGCGCGGTGAGGATCACCTCAGCCGCGGGGACCTCGTAGATGTCGCGAACCTTCAGGCCGACGACGCGGTCCTCGATGTTGTCGAGGATCCCGACGCCGTTCTCACAGGCGATCTTCGCGACATGCTCGATCAGGTCGACCATCCCCATGGCGACACCATTGACCGAAACGGGGAGTCCGTCCTTGAAGCCGATCGCGAGATCGATGGAGCGGTCGGGCGCGTTCTGGGGAAGCGTCACGAGCTGGAAGACATCGTCAGGTGCTGCCTCGCCGATGTCCTCGATGATGCCGCCTTCGCTGGAGCGGCCCCAGAGGTTGTCGTCGATCGAGTACGGCCGCTCGACGCTCGTGCTGACCGGGATACCGTGTTCGATCGCGTAGGCGATCTCCTCGTCGCGGCCCATCTGCCACTCACGAACCGGCGCGATGACCTTCAGCTCCGGGGCAAGCGTCTGGATGGTCGCCTCGATCCGGACCTGGTCGTTGCCCTTGCCGGTGCAGCCATGGGCGATGGTGTCGCAGCCGTGCGCGCGGGCGACGTCGCAGGCGATCTTCGCGAGAAGCGGCCGGCCGAGCGTCGTAAAGAGCGGATAGGTCCCCTGGTAGCGCGCGTTCGCTTTGATGGCGGGCGCGACGTAGTCGCGGACGAACTCCTCCTTGGCATCGACGAGCAGCGACTGGGCCGCGCCGAGTGAGGTGGCTTTCGCAACGATCGCGTCGAAGTCGTCCTCGGGCTGGCCGAGGTCGACGCAGAGCGCCACGACCTGAGCGTCGTACTGGTCCTGGATCCATTTGAGCATCACCGACGTATCCAGTCCGCCGGAGTAGAGCAGCACGCATCGGTGCACCTCGTGTGGCTGGGCCAGGTAGCGTGCAGTTGTCGCTGGTGCCGTGTGGAGGTCTGCCATCCAATCCCTCGTTCGAAGAGGCGTTTCGGCGCCGGAGTGTAGTCGTCTTGGTCGCCTGCCGACCAAGACGATGGACACTGTCCGCGGCCGTGCCGATACTTAGGTCATGGAGTTCGCTGACCATCTGTCGGTTCGGGTTCCGGCCCGACGAGAATCGCTCGGGGTGGTGCGCCGTGCACTCGTCGAAGCGCTCGTCGGCGCCGAGTGGCGTGGCGAGCCGGTCAACCGTGTGATGGTCGCCTGTAGTGAGGCGATGGCGAACGCGGTCGAGCACGGGTCCTGCGACGACGCCCAGGTCGAGATCGAGTACACGATCGACTCGGAGCACTGCACGCTTTGTGTTCGCGACGATGGTCGCCCGGGAGCGACGGTTCCTCCGGTCGAACCGCCTCCCCCACCGCCTGAGACCGCCCCGCGAGGGCGCGGGCTCGTCATCCTCCACGCGATGGCCGACGAGGTCGAGATCGTCCCGCACGACGATGGCACCGAGGTGCGACTGCACTTCGACCGCGACGGCTCCTGAGCCGCCTCGAGCGTAGGCAGCGCCAGCTCCTCGTCCTCGCTGCCGGTTCGCAGGCCTCGATCTCGATTGCCTCGTGGGGCCTCGGCTCCCTCGGGCCGGAGCTGCGCGAGCGGTTCGGCCTTTCGGCCACGACCCTCGGCGCGCTGCTCGCCGCGAGCTTTGTCGGCAACGCGATCATCCTGGTACCCGCGGGGGCGCTGGTCGACCGAATCGGTCCGCGGCGGCCGCTCATCGTGGGCGGACTGATCTCGGGTGGCATGCTCGTTGCGGGCGCCTTCGCGCCGAACGCCGTGCTGCTTGGCGTCGCCCTCCTGGCGTTCGGGATTTCCGGGGCCTTCGTCGCCGTCGCTGGAACCGTGTCGATCTTTCACCAGTTCGAGGCCGACCAGCGCGGGTTTGCACTCGGAATACGCCAGATGTCGGTCTCAGGCGGAGGCCTCGTCGCGGCAGCGCTCCTCCCGGGTCTTGCCGCTCTTGGTGGCATCCGTGCGGCGCTGATCGCAAGCGGCGTGCTCGCGGCTGGCTTCGCGACGCGCTTCGGACTCGCGAGCCCGCAGGGAGCGTTTCACTCGACGCCGAAGGGCTCCGGCAAGGGAATCCTCGACATCCTCAGGATCCCGGGAATCGCGCGCGTCCTCGCGATCTCGCTCGCTCATGTCGGAGCGCTCGCCGCGGTCTTGAACTTCGCGGTGCCCGCGATTCGCGACGACGGCGCGTCGGCGTTTGTCGGTGCGGCGCTCTTTGCGATCATCAGCGTCGCGGCAATGGTCGCCCGCCTGGCATGGGGATCGTTCGCCGATCGTGACGGGGGGACCCGACGCTGGCGGACCCTTCGCGATGTTGGCCTCGTGACGATCGTCGGTGCGCTCGGGTACTGGCTCCTCGCCCCGCTCGGTCCTGCCGCCGCGCTTCCAGTGATGTTCATCTTCGCCTTCGGGGCGATGGGGGCAAACGGCGTGCTCCACCTTCTCGGGGGCGAGCTCGCAGGGGCGGCTCACGCCGGACAGGCCGTCGGCCTCGTCTCGATGGTCCTCTTCGGGGGTGGAGCGCTTGCTTCGGTCCCGCTCGGCGCGCTCGCCGATCACGCTGGATTCAGCGCACTCTGGCCCACGTGTGCGGTGCTTGCGGCGGTCACCGTCGCCCTCAGCTCCACCGGCCCAGGTCGGTCGAAGTCGGTCGACCTGCGTCCGTAGGCTGCCGTCGCGACCCGGTCGCGACTCGGCCCCAAGCCCCGGAGTTCAGGTGACCGCTCTACTCGCGCTGGCGGCAGCGCTCACCTACGGCGTCGCTGATTTCTGCGGTGGCTTCGCGAGCCGTCGTGTGCCGGTCATGGTCGTGCTGGTGCTCTCGCAGGCGATCGGCCTCGTGGGGCTGCTCGTCGCCGCGCCAATCGTCGGCGCCGGACGTGTCGTTCGCGCCGATGTGATCTTCGGCGCAGCCGGGGGTCTCATCGGGTTGGTGGGTGTGTTCCTGCTCTACCGCGCGTTCACGATCGGCAGAATGAGCATCGTCGCCCCACTCGCCGCGGTCTTCTCGGCCCTCGTGCCAGTCGGGATCGGGCTCGCCCTTGGTGAGCGGCCGGGCGTCCTCGCAAGCCTCGGGATCGCCGCCGCGATTCCGGCGATCGCCCTCTCCGGAGGGGCGGGCGCTCCCGTACCCGAGGGCGGTCAACCGCATCCTCGGCAGGCGACAGTCATGGCAGTCCTTGCCGGCGTCGGGTTCGGCCTCTTCTTTGCGCTCCTCGATCAGGCAGGCGACTCGTCGGGACTCTGGCCGCTCGTGTCGGGGCGGGTTGCGACGACCGTCGTCGCGCTCGGCTGCCTGCTCGTGGTCCCCATGCCGCCGAGGCGAGCGATCGGATCCGTGCTCGTTTGGGTGGCCGCAACCGGGACGCTCGAGGTGGCGGCAAACGTCCTGTTCCTACTGGCGACGCGCGAGGGATCGTTGGCGCTTGCCTCCGTCATCACCGCCCTCTACCCCGCGACGACGGTGATCCTCGCCCTCGTCGTGCTCGGCGAACGCCTGACGCGGCGGCAGCTGGCCGGCCTCGCGCTCGCTGCGTTGGCTGTCGTCCTCATCGCCCTGCCCTGACCGCCGGGCCGACACGCTAAGCCGCCGTGAGGAGCGTGGAGCATCCGATCGATAGGCTGAAAAAGCCGGAAAACGCTACGCAGGAGACAAGAGATGGCCACACGGCAGCACGCATGATCACTCGCCGCCCGATTCCGATGCTCGCTGCATTCGGCCTCGCTTTCATGAACTGGCCGGTATGCCTCGCCGTTGCCGGGCCCGCGCCACTGCTGCCCCGCGACGCCAGGCTCCCCAACTTGCAAGCGCGGCTTCCGTTCCTCGACGCCTCCTACCTCGATCTGGTGACGAGGCCCGGACGGCTGCTGTACCGCTTCGACTCGGCGATCTACAACGCCGGACCGGGGGCGTTCGAGGTCTTCTACGACCACCGTGCAAACCGCGTGTGGCAGATCCTCTACCGAGGGAAGGGCGTCGCGTCGCGTCCGCTGTGCCGTAAGCCTCCGGCGCGGCAGCCAGCGGGAGGATGTACGCACGCCGGTCGAGTGCCCAGCGATCGCAACCTTGCCGGCCGTGTCAACATGACGGCGAAGGGCGCGAAGATGACCTGGGCAGGGGACAATCATGCGCACTGGCATGTTCAGGGCGTGGCCCGGTACACCTTGACATCCCGTAGCGGCGCCGCGCTCGACATCAGGAAAACCGGTTTCTGCATGTACGACCTCCTCGGGGCGGGCACCGGCTTGTACTCGGGCTTCAATTGGGCCGGCAACGACTGGTGTCAGCACCGCAAGGGCCTCGCCTCCCGTGTGGTCCGCATGGGTATCTCCCCCGGGTTTGCCGATCACTACGCCCATGACATCGCCGGCCAGTTCGTCGACGTGACGGGACAGGCGCCCGGGGTCTACAAGCTCACGGCGATCATCGACCCGAAAAACATCGTGGCTGAGACCAACGAAAAGGATCAGTCACTCACCCAACTACGCAAGATCCCCGGCGTCATCGCGGCGAACCTTGGGCCCATCGCAGTCCCGGCCGGGACCCTGGCCACGCTGACGATGCTCCCGGCGCAGATCGTTGCCCCGCGTGCCAAGGTGAAGACCTCGGTCGAACCGCCTCGCGTCTGGAGTCAGGATGAGATCGCCGCGGGCCTCGTCTACTCGGTGACCACGCCACCGGCCCATGGAGTGATCGGCGCGTTCTCCGGGCCGGTCGTCATGTACCAGCCGACGCCCGGATACGTGGGGCCGGACCGTTTCACGTACACGGTTAACGACCCACGTGGTCTCGTGAGCGCCCCGGCCACCGTCAGCGTCACGGTGTCCTGATCTCGACCTTCGAGCCAGCGGGCGAGTGCTCGGCCAAGATCGAACGCAGCGCAGTCAGGAGGGCGTCGATGTCGTCGAGTTCGATGACAAGCGGCGGGAGGAAGCGAAGCGTGTGGGCCGTCGTATTGTTTGCGAGGAAACGATGCGCGAGCAGCTGGTCGACCACGTCGCCGGCGTGTGGTTTGGTGAGATCGATCGCACACATGAGGCCACGCCCGCGCGCCTCCGTTCCGAATCCGTCGCGGACGAGTTGGCGAAGCCCATCGAGGAGGTGGCCACCCATCTCGCGCACGTGCGCCTGAAGGGCTGGGTCGTCCAAGACCTCGCAGGCGGCGAGGGCGGCAGCGCAGGCGAGTGGGCCCCCCGCGAATGTCGACCCGTGATCGCCTGGCTGGAGGACGTCCGAAAACGCCGGTGACGCGACGACCGCGCCAATCGGGACTCCACCGCCGAGGCTCTTGGCGAGGCACATCACATCGGGCTCGACGCCAAGGTCCTGATAGGCAAAGAGGGGTCCGGTCCGGCCCATGCCGGTCTGGATCTCGTCGAAGATCAGCACCACGTCGTGCTCGTCGGCGAGTGCCCGTGCGCGGCGAACAAAGGCCTCGTCGAGTGGATGCACGCCGATCTCACCCTGCACGGGTTCGATGACGATCGCACATGTCGTGGGGCCGACCGCCCCTTCGAGCGCCGCGATGTCGTTACGTTCGATGTGGCGAACCCCGGGCACGAGGGGCCTGAACGCCTCCTGCTTGCCGGGTTGGCCGGTGAGCGAGAGGGCGCCGTAGGTGCGACCGTGAAAACCGTCCACCAGCGCGACGACCTCGGTTCGACCCGGGCCGCCGTGCTTGCGTGCAAGCTTCAACGCCGCCTCAGATGCCTCGGCGCCGGAGTTGCAAAAAAAGACTTTGCCACCGAGCGACCGACGGCTCAGCCATTCGGCGAGTGCGATGCCGGGCTCGGTGTAGTAGAGGTTCGAGGTGTTGATAAGCGCGCCCGCCTGCGCTCGGATCGCCTCGACGACCTTCGGGTTGCAGTGGCCGACGTTCATCTGGCCGATTCCCGAAAGGCAGTCCACATACCGGCGCCCGGCCTCGTCGAAAAGGTAGGCCCCCTCGCCTCGGACGAAGGAAACGGCGGCGCGCTTGTAGGTCTGCATGATCGCCGCTGATTCACGCAGCGCGAGGCGCTCATCCATGGTTCACCCTCACCGAGCTTGGAGGACTTGAGTACCGCAACCGTTGTCGGTGAAGATCTCCATCAGGACCGAGTGTGGCACCCGCCCGTCGATGATCGAGGCCGATTCCACGCCGTGACGCAGGGCGTTTCGGACGGCCTCGAGCTTCGGGATCATGCCGGCATCGATGGCGCCGCTCCCGACCATCTCGTCGATCTCGGCGAGGGTACTGCGCGCGATGACGCTGTCAGGATCGGCGACGTCGCTCATCAGACCAGGGACGTCGGTGAGGAAAAGCACTCGCTGCGCGCGCAGCGACGCGGCGAGCGCGCCCGCCACTGTGTCGGCGTTGATGTTGTAGCTCTGACCCTCGGCGTCGACACCAACCGATGCCACAACCGGGACGAACTCGGCGAGGGTCGTGAGGACGCGCGAGTCGATCGACTCGACATCGCCCACGAACCCGAGCTCACCGTTGCTGCTCGCGGCCTTGGTCGCGCGGATGAGGCCCCCGTCGTCACCGGAGAGACCGACCGCTCGGACCCCGGCGACCTGCAGCTGGGCGACGATCTCCTTGTTGATCTTGCCGACGAGCACCATCTTTACGATCTCCATCGTCGGTGCATCGGTGACGCGCAACCCGTCGACGAAGCGAACCTCGAGCCCGAGCAGGTCGGAGTAGCGGCTGATGTCCTTCCCGCCGCCATGCACGATCACCGGGTTCATCCCGACGAGCTTGAGGAGTGCGACATCCTGAGCGAAGGATGCCTTCAGCTCGGGAGCGGTCATTGCGGCCCCGCCGTACTTGATGACGACGGTCGCGCCAGCGAAGCGCCGAATGTAGGGCAGCGCCTCGAGGAGTATCCCAACCCGCTCCTGCAGGTCCGCTGGCGTGGGTGTCGGGATCGAGGTGGTCATCGGCAAAAGAAGGTAGCAGCCGAGCCCAGCGCCGACCGCCCCGGTGTTCTCCGCAACCAGCGTTGACCTCCTGCACCAAGTTCTCACATCGTGAGACTCAGGTGCCCTCGTCAGCGAGTTCGGGTGGCAGCGCTTTCGGCCCGTCGGGATAGAGAAGCACCAAGCGCTGCGCGTCCATCTCCAGCGTGTTTGCCAGCTCAGGCGGCGCGCCGACCACCAGCCACAGCTGGTCGGACTGCGTGTCGTTGAAGAGCTGTCGGACGGTCTGTGAGTCGACGGCCACCGAAGACAGCGGCGCAAGGGTGAGCGCATCGTCACCGACCCGGAGGCGACCGGTGCCCTCGAGGAGCACGTAGAGCTCCTCCTGGCTCACGTGACGATGTTTTGTGCTCGCCTGGCCGGGATGGAGGCGCCAGAGGCGGGCACCGAGCTGGGTCGCCTCGAGCTGCTTACCGAGGTCGGTGTTTTCCACCTTCATCTGATTGGACGGCCTCCAGAACGCATCGGCCGCGTGCAGAACCCGGTAGCCCATTTACGCTCTCCGATCCACCCGTTTGCGGTGCCTCGATCGTAGCGAGCAGCGGTCCTCGGGTCGAGAGATCATACGAGCTGTTACGCGCCGAAACCGCCCATGTACACCAGCAGTTTCACGGCGTCACCGGTGTCAAGGAGTCGCCCGAGGCGTGCGGGGAGCCGGTCGATTCCGACGCTGTCGGTCACAACCGATCGATAGCGCTGCGGGACGGCCGCAAGACGCGCGATCGCCTCGGGCAGTTCATCGACGAACGCGTTGATCCCAACGATACGCAGGCGCTTGTCGGCAATCTGCGTCGGGACGACCTCCACGGGTCGGGTGTGAGTCGCGACGACGAGGATCGTCGCGCCAACAGCCGCCGCGGCGATGGCGTCCCTGAGGGATCCATGCGCGCCTGCGGCGTCGACCACGAGGTCGTACCCGCCGGACGTGAGGAGGTCGCTCCGCTCGACGACGACGGCCTGGAGCCCCTCCGCGAGCGCCGCCCGAATGGGAGCGGGCTCGGCGACGTCGACCGCGCAACCGGCCTGGCGGAGTTCGATGTGGACCAGCGCACCAATCGGCCCGTGGCCGATGATGGCCGCTCGGCGGGGGGGCGACTCGACATACGAGAGCGCGTGGAGTGCGACGGCGAGTGGCACAGCGAGGACGGCAACGGATCCGTCGAGATCCTCGGGCACCGGGTGGACGACCCAGGCGGGGACGTTGCAGTAGGCGGCAAAGCCTCCGGGTCGGGCCTCACCGAGGACGCTGAAATTCGCGCAGGTGTTCGGATCCTTGCGGCAGGCGTCGCAGTCAAGACACGGAATGCGCGAGTCGAGCACGACCGGTGCACCGACCGCCATACGCACTCCCGCACCAACGGCATCGATGTCGCCGTACACCTCATGCCCAAGCACGGCGGGAAGTTCGCGGACCCCCTCCCCGGTACGGAGCACGCCAAGATCGGAGTCACAGACTCCGGCCCACCGGACAGCGACGCGAACCTCACCGGGTTCAGGCGCGGGAACTCCGTGCGGTCCAACGCCCAGTGTCAGATCGCTCGAAAGCCAAAGCGCCAGGCAATCGCGGTCGCCGAGCGCGGCCTCGTCTCCCTGCGTTGTGGCCTGATTCACCGACATGGAGCCTATCGGGCTGTCACGGTACCGACCCGCCTCGGCGATAATCCGGTCGTGGAGACGACCCGGCGAAGCGACGAGCTTGCCTCGAACGCGTGGCTGGCCCCCGGCGACCCCCGGGCGCTCGAGTCACTCATCGAGCCGTGACGAGCACACCAGCGACCAAGCAGCTCGCGGCAGCCGGCGTCGACCACGATGTCGTCGAGTTCCGCGCGCGCGAGTTCACCGCCGAGGAAGTCACCCGTGAACTCGGCCTGCCCATCTCTGACGTCGTCAAGACGCTCGTCGTGCGCGGCGACTCGGGCGTCATCCTCGCGATGGTCGGCGCAGACCGTGAACTCTCGACCCGCAAGCTGGCTCGGGCCCTTGGCGAGCGCTCGATCGATCTCGTCGACCAACGCGACATCCAACGCCTCACCGGATATCTGAAGGGCGGTGTGTCGCCACTCGCGATCAGCGTCCGCGGGGTGACGCGCTATCCGGTTGTCATCGACGAACGTGTCCTCACCCGCGAGCGGGTCTCGTTCAGCGGCGGTCGTCGAGGCGTGCAGATCCTCATCGCGCCAACCGACCTCGTACGGGCGACCGAAGCGCGGGTGGCCGACATCGCCCGTGACTGAGGGGGGCCGGCCCAAGATCGAGCTGGCCGTCTTCGACGTCGACGGCACGATCATCGCCAACCACGGACCACCAACCGTCGGACGCGCAATCGTTGACGCATTCCAGGTCGCCAAAGACGCGGGCGTCGCCGTCACCCTCGCGACCGGGCGGACACTCGACTACGTCCGCGCGCACCTCACCGAACCGCTCGGCCTGCGCACGCCAGTGGTGACGGCCCAGGGCGCGGTGATCGGCGACCCCGTCACCGGGCGAGTGCTTGCCCAAACGACCATCCCGCGCCCGGTCGCGCAGCGGGCGCTCAAGCGGCTCGACGGCCTCGACAACCTCGTCGTGCTGTACCTCCTCGCCGGCAACGGCGCCACGCGGATGATCGAGCGCGGTGATCCGGCCGGCCCCGAGCATGATGACCTCTTCGGGGTGCCCCGCGAGCGCAGCTCAACGCTCGCCTCGGCCGCTAGTGGGGCGGCGGGTGAGCCGCTCAAGATCATCGTCGAAGCTCCGATCGAGCCAGGGCGCGACGCTGTGGCCGAGCTTGCGGCATTGGTCGGTGACGAGCTTCAGGTGGCGCGAACGCATCATCGCCTTGTCGAGCTGACCGCCCCGGGCGTCGACAAGGGTCGCGGGCTGGGAGATCTCTGCGCCATCCTGGGAGTCGGCCTCGACCGTGTGTTGGCCGTCGGCGACAACGACAATGACGTTCCGATGCTCCGCGCTGCCGGAGTCGCCGTCGCGCTGGCCGATGGATCAGACTCCGCCCGGGCCGCAGCCGATTGGATCGCCCCCGCATTCGCCGCTGACGGCGCGGCCACGGCGCTTCGCCGGTTCATTGCCGATATCGACCCGTGACGGCGGGCGACGAGGTTAGCGCGGCAGCTGGTCGAGTCCGGCGCGCAGGTCGGCCCAGAGGTCGTCGACGTCCTCAAGCCCAACCGAGAGACGGAGCAGCCCGGCGGGAACGCGCCCCTCTGGTTCGATGCGGCCGCGGCGCTCGATGAGCGACTCAACACTGCCGAGGCTGGTCGCTCCGTGAATCAAGGTCAGCGACGCGATAAGGCGATCGGCCAGGGCGGCGTCGGCGACCTCGAACGAGAGCAGCCCGCCAAACCCTCCCGACATCTGACGCTCACAGGTGGCGCGGTCTGGATGATCGGCGAGGCCGGGATAGTTCACTCGTTTGACCCCCGCGTGTTTCTCAAGCCGCTGCGCAAGGTCGAGCGCGGTCTCGCATTGTCGGCCGACGCGCACCGAGAGCGTCCGAAGGCCGCGCGCAAGCAGCCACGCCGCGTCAGGCGAGAGCGCCCCGCCGACGCACGTGCGCACATCGAGCAGCTTGGAAACGAGCGCCGTGTCGCGTGTCGCGAGCACACCCGCGAGAACATCGGAATGCCCACCCAGATACTTGGTGGCGCTTTGCCAAGTGATGTCGGCCCCGAGGTCGAGCGGGCGCTGGAGCAGTGGGGTCGCGACCGTGTTGTCGCAGACGACGAGCGCTCCAGCAGCGCGACCCGCCCGAGCGGACTGGGCGATGTCGACAACCCGCATGTCCGGGTTTGCCGGGGTCTCGACGAGGAGGAGCTTTGCGCCGCGCACCGCGTCGGCCATCGCACCTGAGTCCACCGGATCGAAGCGCCGGACCTCGATGCCCCAGGGTTCGAGCAGGAGTTCCGCGTGGAACTCCACCCCGTAGTAGCCGCGTGTCGGAATCGCCACGACATCACCAGGCCGAAGAACGGTCTGGCAGAGCACCGACCAGGCGGTCATCCCGCTGGCGAACGCGAGGGCCGTGGCGTCTTCAAGCGCGCCAAGCGTTCCTTCGACCCCTTGAAGGGTGGGGCTGTGGGCACGTCCGTAGGCCGACGCCCGCCCAGCCGCGCCCTCGAAGGTGGTGGAACGATCGAGGGGCGGAGAGAGTCCGCCGGACGGGTTGTCGCCGCCTGCGTGGGCGAGGATCGAGTCGGAGTTCACGCCACCCAGCATGTCGGGCGACAAACCGCCAAGCAAGGCGAGCTTAGGTCAGGCCCTGGCGCGCCTCACGCACGAGGGCGACGCACTCCGGGTAGATGACCGTGATCGCATCGCGCAGTTGACGTGATTGCTCTTCGGTCGTCCCGCTCGGGTCGATGCGAGCGACCGCGGCGACGGTCATCTGGACGGCAAGGGCGATCGCGTTATCGGCAAACGCCACCTGCTGACCGCGTTGGGCCTGCTCAGCGAACTGGGACATCGCCTTCTGAAGCTCCTCGGGGTCGAACATCCCGCCGAAGCCAAAGTCACTACTCACAGTCGGATCTCCCGGATTGGGTTGCGGGTGAACATGTGGACGGTGTCGACGAAGCGCACGGTGTTCATCCGGAGGTCCATCACGATGGAGTGCGTGCGCGCCCCGTCGCTGAAATACCGGACGCCCTTGAGCAGGTTGCCGTCGGTCACGCCGGTGGCGATCACGTAGATCGGCTTTTGCGCGAGGTCGCGGGTGCTCATGACACGGTCGACGTTCGTGATTCCAGCGTCCGCGAGGCGTTTGCGCTGCTCGTCGTTTTGGGGCCAGAAGCGTGACTGGATCTCTCCACCGAGGCACTCCATCGCGGCGGCGGTGATGACACCCTCCGCGGATGCGCCGATGCCGACGTAGATGTGGTCACCGGTCCCGCGTACCGCCGCTGACATACACGCGGTGATGTCACCGTCGGCGATCAGCCGGATGCGCGCGCCGGCCGAGCGAAGGTCCTCGATCAGCTCTGCGTGGCGGGGCCGATCAAGAACGATCGCCGTAATGTCGGCAGGCTTTCGGTCATAGCAGCGGGCGACGATGTCGACGGTGTCGCGAATCGGGGCGCGAAGGTCGATGCGCCCGCGGGCACTTGCCCCGACGCAAAGCTTCTCCATGTACATGTCCGGCGCGCTCATGAAGCCACCCGGCTCACCGATCGCGCAGATCGTGATCGCTCCTGCGTCGCCGCGAGCAACGAGGTCGGTACCCTCCAGCGGGTCGACGGCGATCTCGCACTCCATCCCGCCCGAGCCGAGCTTCTCGCCGACGTAGAGCTCGGGTGCGTCGTCCTTCTCACCCTCGCCGATGACCACGGTCCCCGAGATTGGCAGCTCGCTAAACGCATCGCGCATGGCGTCGACTGCGGCCTTGTCAGCCGCCTTGGCCTTCCCACGCCCCTGCCAGCGTGCCGAGGCGAGAGCGGCCTGCTCGGTCACACGCAAGAAACGCGTTGCCGTGACCTCCGGTGTAGCTCCCCGAAGCTCGTCCTTTATCCGAACGGGTGCGTCGAGTGGCGGCGGAATGGTGTCCATTGGCTCCTCGGGTGGGTTTGGGGACTACGACTTCTTGGCGGCCCGGCGCACAGGCTTCTTCGCGGCCGCGTCGGCGCGAGCAACCGCGTCGGCGGTGAACTTTTCGATGCCGGAAGTCGTGAGCGGGTGAACGAGCATCTGGTGAAAGACCTTCGGCGGAATCGTCGCGACGTCGGCACCGATCTTTGCGGCCTCGATCACGTGAACCGGGTGGCGGATCGACGCCGCCAGAACCTGGCACTCGTGATCGGAATTCGCGAAGCACTCGACGATCTGGGCGAGCTCGTGCAGCCCGTCCTGGCCGATGTCGTCGAATCGTCCGAGAAACGGCGAGACATACGCCGCCCCGGACGCGGCGGCCATCATGGCCTGCGGCGCGGTGAAGACAAGCGTCATGTTCACGCGTACATCCTTGGCGGCGAGGGCGCTGGTCGCGGCCAGGGCGTCGACGCACATCGGCAGCTTCACCACGATGTGCTCATGGATCGCCGCAAGCCGAAGCCCCTCCTCGACCATCTCGGCGGATGTTTCGGCGACGACCTCGGCCGACACGGGGCCGTTTACAAGGTTACAAATCCGACGGTAGATGTCGTCGGGCTTGCCCTTGACCTGGCCAAGCAAGGTCGGGTTCGTGGTGGCTCCCGCAAGCACACCCCAGGAGGCGATTTCCTCGATGTCAGCGAGATTTGCGGTGTCGACGAAGAACTTCACGCTGGTGCTCCCGAGTTCGGTCGTGACGGACGGTTTCAGGCTACAGCAGCTCGCCCGTCCGCCCAGCAAGTCGGTCCCGCCCCGCGTGCGGCGATAGGCTTTGCGAGGGCTTGTTGCTCCTCGTCGCGCACGTCCGAAATGCCACGCGGAGTCAACCCCAGTCGCCTCCCGGCCGACAAGAGAGAGCGGATGTCACGCCTGACCGGAGTCCTTCGTACACGTCTCCTCGCGCCCAGGGTAGCGACGTCCTGGGTGCCCCGCGACGCGCTCGTCGCCCGCGTCGCACGTGGCTTTGCGGGGCGACTTGTCTCGATCGTCGCCGGTGCGGGCTACGGCAAGACCACCCTCCTTGCCCAAGCAGTCCATCGCACCGAGATCCCCGTTGTCTGGTGTTCGCTCGACGAACGCCTCGCGACCGCGCAGACGCTCCTCGGTCATCTCGTGACCGGTATCGGGGAGCGCTTCCCGGGTTTCGGGGCTGATCTCAGCTTGGAGGGCGCAGCCGACCTCCAAGCGATCGAGTTCTGCAACGAGGTGCTCGCGACGGTGCCCGACGACTTCCTCCTCGCTCTCGACGATGTCCACACACTCGGCGACGGGCCCGCGTGCGCCGTGCTCGAGATCCTCGCGCTGCACCTGCCACCCAACGTCCACCTGGCGATGACAAGCCGCGCACGGCTGCCGATTCCGACCGGACGACTTCACGGTGCAGGGCTCGTCGAGATCGGCGAGACCGAACTGGCCCTGTCCTCAGACGAGGCTCGCGAGATTCTCCACGCGAGCGGCGCTGACGGCAGCGGTGCCGAGGGGCTGCGAACCCACACCGAGGGATGGGTCACCGGGATTCTCCTCGAGGCGCGGTACGGGCAGGCGCCCGACGGTCATTCCACGCCGGCAGCCGTGCGCGACTACCTCGACCACGAGGTCTTCGCGCCGGAGCCCATCGAGACACGCGACGTGCTCCTCGACGCCGCGACGCTCGAACGTTTCAACCCGCAGCTCCTTGTTTCCATGGACGCAACGACACGGGATCGGGCCGGGGTGACGACGACGCTCGAGAACCGGATCTTCGTGGCCCGGCTCGAGGGCGACGGCGACTGGTACCGCTTTCACCACCTCTTCCAAGGCTTCCTCACGACAGAGCTTGCGGCTGAAGACCGCGCGACCCGCGCCGACCGACACCGTCGCGCGTCCATCGCACTCCGCGACGGCTCGGACCCCACCGAAGTCGTCCCCCACCTCATTGCCGCGGGCGAGACCCTTCAGGCGATCGAGATCATCGAGCGCCTCGCAGAACCGATGCTCGCAAGCCCAGAGGCCGAGACGCTCGGCGAGTGGCTCGACGCCATTCCCCGCGAGGTCTGGGCGGACCGCCCCGCGATCGTTCTCACGGCGGCGTCCCTTCGCTTCAACCGGGCCGAGTTCGAGTCGGCCTTCAACGACCTTGAGGACGCGGTCGACCTGCTCCTGCCAAGTGGGGACCACGAACGCGCCGCCCTCGCGGTGATTCGACTCCTGCAGGCCCTCGGTGCGGCCGGTGGTGGCCGCCAGACCCGAGGAATCGATTTCGCGGAGCGGTATCTCGCGCGCCTTGACCCCTCCGCGCGGATGGTGCCGCCCGCCCGCTTGATGCTGGCGAGCATGCTCGGGTACGCGTGTCGCTACGAGGAAGCCGCGGCGGAGATCGCGGCCGCCGAGGCCTCCCCCGCCGCGCGGTTGCTACCGATCTTTGCGACCTACGCCGCCGTGACCCGAGCCTTCTTTGTCGACCGCCCGCTCGGTCGAATCACCGAAGCCGCGACCGCACTCGATCGGGCCATTGAGGATCTGACCGCCCGGGAAGCTCAAGACGTCCTCGCCTATCTCCCCTACGCCCACACCTACCGCTCGGTGGTCCTGAGCGAGGCCGGGCGCTACGACGAGGCACTCGCTGAGAGCTCTCGGGTTCAAGAGGTCGCCGACCAGCGAGGCATCGGACGCGTGGCCGTCGGGGTGGTCGCGTGGCTGCGGTTCGCGGCGCTCGCGGGTCTTGGGCGCTGGGACGAACTTGGCGTCGAACTCGATGCCTCCGCCATCTCGTTTACCCGCTTCGGAGCCGGTGGCCGGAGCTACCTACGCCACGCATCGCTTGCGCGCCTGGCCGCCCACCGCGGCGACGCGTCGGGCGTCCGCGCTGAGATCGCGGCAGCGCTCCCCGGCCTTCGCGCGCAGGGGTACGCGTTCGAGGTGGCGATCCGCCTTGCTGACCTCTCTGCCGCGGCCCGGTCCGTGGGCCTCGGTCCGCTTGCTCGCGACCTCGCGACCGAGGCGCGAACAGCGGCCGCAGACGCCCGGGCGCCTTGGGCCGAGACGCGAGCGGCGATCGCCGCCGCCGCCGCGTCTGACGGTGAGCAGCGCGACGCCCACCTTACCGACGCCCTCGCGGCATCAGAGCGCTTCGACGCGACGGCCCTCTGGGGGCAGCGCGAGCGGGCGCTCGCAGCCGAGTTACTCCCGCGGGCGGTCGCCGTCGGCCTCGGGCCGACCACCCTTGCGGCGCGCCTCGCGGCCGCTTGCGGTGGCGAGATCCTGGAGGCCTGCATCATCGCCGCGCACGCCGACGACGCCGACGTTCGGGAAGTGCTCGCCGATCTCGCGGGCGCCGCGCCGGGCATGGACGCCCCGTCAGTCGCACGTCTCCTTGAGGACCCTTCGCCGTCAGTTCGGGCCGCCGCGCGCCGAAGCACAAGTCGAATCGAAGCGCGATCGCGACCATCGCTTGCGGTCCAGACGTTCGGTGGCTTCTCCGTGCATCGGGACGGAGTGCCAATGTCCGAGAACGCCTTCGGCCGCCAGAAGGCCCGCGTGCTGTTCGCGGCTCTGTGCTGTGCGAGGGGGGCTGTGCACCGCGAGGCGCTCCTCGAATGGCTCTGGCCGGACCTCGCCCCCGAGCGCGGACTGCGTGCGCTCCAAACGACGATCTATGAGCTGCGAAGGGCCCTCGAACCCGGAGCTGAGAAGGGTGCCCCCTCGTTGGTCATGAGTGAAGGCGAGACCTACCTGTTGGCGCTCGACGCCCACGACAGCGTCGACGTGATCGAGCTTGGGCGGCTGCTCTCGGCCGTGGACAAGGCCTCCGACCCGGCGGCGCGGCGGCAACTGCTGGTCCGCGCCGAGGAAGTCGCCGCCGGTGACTTTCTTCCCGAATGGCCCTATGCGCCGTGGGCCGAGGAGCGTCGGCGAGCGGTCGAGGAGCTTCAGCGCGACCTCCTCGCCCAACTCGCGCAAGTGCTCGCAGAAAGCGGACGCCACGACGCCGCCGCCGCCCGCTACCGCCGCCTCCTTGCGATGGAGCCCGAGCGTGAGGCATGGCACCGGTCGCTCATGCAGATCTACTCCGACGGCGGCGAACGGGCGATGGCGCTTCGCCAGTACCAGGCCTGCCGTGCGCGCCTTCGACAGGAACTCGGCATCGAACCCGGAGCTGCGACGCACGACCTCTACATGCAGATCCTGAAGCAAGGCCCTCGCGGATAACTCCTGCAAAGAATCCATTTCACGGTGTGTCGTTGGAGTCGGTTGGAAGACCGCTGTGACAGATCCGTGACCGCCCGGTGAGGGGCTCGATCGACACTGGGTGACGTTCCCGACCCAGGAGGTTGACGTCCATGCGCTCCCCGACCGAGCGACTCGAGCTGATCGAGCAGCACCTCGACATGCTGCGAACCGAGGTCAGGGCGGTCCGCCTCGACCTGGCCCCGAGCACGGCGGCGCAAACGAGCCCGCTGGCGCCGATCCCGCACATCGTGCAGGCACTCGCCGCCGAGCCGGCCCCGGTCGCCTCGGGGGCCATTGCCGATGCCGCGTGGCAGCAGGTCCGCCCCGCTCCGGCAGCGAGCGGTGAACCTCCCCGCGGCCGAGTCGCTCGCGATCGCAAACAGGTCGATCTCGACCGCCTCTTCGGGGCAAGCGGCCTCGCATGGGCTGGCGGCTTCGTGACGCTCCTCGGCATCGTCTTCTTCTTCGCGATGGCCATCCACCGCGGCTGGGTCAGCCCGGAGATGCGCGTGGTACTCGGTGCGCTCGCCTCGACCGGCCTGATTGCGGTCGCCCACGTCCTTCGTGGCAAGTTCCAGAGCCTGCCGGCCGCCCTCGCCGCCGCGGGGGCGGGCATCGCCGGTCTTCTCACCGCTGTCGTCGCGTCAACACGAATGTACGAGTTCATTCCCGACCCGGCCGGTCTGACGCTCGCGCTGGCGATCGCCGCCGGTGGCGTCGCACTCGCGACACGCTGGGACGCCAAGCCGGTCGCCGCGTTCGGCCTCGGGGGGGCAGCCTTCAGCGCTCCGATCATCACGTCGGGTTTCACCGCCGCGGGGACATGGTTCGTGCTCGTAGCCCTGGCCGGCTCGGCAGCGGTCGCCATCGCGAACCGCTGGGCAACGCCGCTCGTCGCGACGACGGTGGTCGGCCTTCCCCAACTGCTCGGCGTGATCGGGGACTATCGCTTCGGCGGCGGCGGCAGGGCCAGCCTGCCAATCGCGCTCGCCGCTACGGTGTGGCTGGTTCTCACCACCACGGGGGCGCTCTGGCAGCTGCGCTCGGAGTCTCCTTCCGCACTCGCCAAGCTCACGATGCCCGCACTCAGCGCTGGGCTTGGCACGATCGTCGTCGCGTTCCTTGGCATCCTCGACCGCGACGTGCCGGGGGTCGATCCGCAGGCCGTCGGCTTCCTCACACTTGGCGCGATCTACCTCGCCTTGGCGGTTGCCCAGCGCGGACGTGGCGCGACCTCGCCCCTACTCCCGATCCTCGGAGCGATGGGCTTTGCCATGGAGGCCGTGGGCCTCGGCGAGATCCTCGGCGGTCCGGGCCGCGTCCTGGTGTTCGCCGCACAGGCCGGCGCGCTCACGTGGATGGCTCACAAGCTCGGCGAGCCGCGCCTGCGGTTTGTCGCGCTGGCCGACGTTGCAATCGCGGCGGGCTTTGCCCTGTTCCTCGCGCCGCCAACCCAGCTGTTCACTGAGAACGCCGCAACCCTCTCCGGCGCGCTCGCAACGATCGCCGTCGCCGCCGGCCTCGGCTACCTCGCCTGGACAAGCGGGGAGGAGAACGAACAAAAGGTCCTCGCGGGGGTCGCCGGAGTGGGATCGCTCTACGCGCTCGCCATGTCGATCCTCGCGCTGGTGCAGCAGGGCCAGGATGGCTCAATCGATGCGATCCGCGGCGCGTTCCAACGCGGCCAGATGGCGATCTCGATCATCCTTGGCCTCATTGGACTTGCGGCGCTCGTCGTCGGGGTAAATCGCGGGCGGACCGAGGTCCGGATCGCGGGCGTCGCCGTCCTCGCGGTCAGCCTGGCAAAGCTCTTCCTCTACGACCTACAGACACTTGACGCATTGACCCGCGCCCTCGCGTTCTTCTTGGTCGGCGGAGCGCTCCTCGCCGGCGGCGCCGTCCTCGGCCGGCGCACCCCAGAGCCGACCCCCGAGGAGGTCGCGCGATGAACTTCGCGCTCCTCCTCTGCCTCTGGATTCTTCCGTTCGTCGACCAGCCCTGGCTCGTCGCCGCACCGATTGCGCTCTTCGGCGCGTGCGGCATCTCGGGACGAAACGCTGTCGCGTGTATCGCGGCCGGAGCCTGGCTCGCCTACGGAAGCTGGGAGGTCTACGTCACCGGCTGGCCGAGCGAGTACGAGGCATTGATCCGGACCGATCTGCTCGTCATCGCCCCCGGGCTTCTCTTGATCAGCGTGACCGCGCTCACTCTGACGCTCCGCCGTGTGCTGACACGGCCAACGCGAGACCCGAGGCACGACGTGGGCTTGTGGTGAGGTACGCGCCGATGGGACCGGTGGGCCGACTTCAGCCGACCGGCGTGCGCCGAAAGCAACGCTGACAGTCACCACGGCCCCATCGTTGACCGTCAAGGGTGAACTGGGATTGGGCGTACGACGGACCCACCCCCAGGCGGCAAGCCGTTTCCGGTCGGCTTCTTGATAGCCGCAAGGCACGTCGGTCTGGTCGAATGTCGCGAAATGCGAGAATTTCTTGACTGTCAAGAATGGGGCTCTTTTTGACAGTCAAGAAAATTTCACCGGTCAAGAACTTCCCGCGGCCCCTGAGAACAGTCGGGACACCTCGGCTTCGACTGGGAACTTCGCTGCCGATTGAAACCGGCGAGCCGGCTACTTCACGACGTCGAACCAACGTTCGGCGTGGCCGGTCACGACTGCCTCGGACATCGCGAGGGCGCGGGACAGGAACTTCACGTTGTGGACACGAAAGAGCGTCGCCCCCTGCGCTCGGCAGAGCGCCAGGCTGGCCGCGGTGCCGGCCAGGCGCTGCTTCGCGCTCATACCGGTGATCGCACCGATCACCTTCTTGTTGGAGATCGGCACGAACACCGGCCGGCCGACCGCGCAGATCTCGCCGAGGCGGTGGAGCAGATCAAGATCCTGCTCGGGGGACTTCCCGAGTCCGATGCCCGGGTCAACGACGATTCGCTGCGACGGGATACCGGCTGCCGCGGCCGACGCGATCGCCTCGCGGGCCCAGCTCGCGACGACCGATGGCACGTCGACGTCGGGAAAGCTCGTTGGTCGCACCTTCGGCTCGCCGAAGAAGTGGGTCAGAACGACGCCCACGCCCTCCTCGGCCGCGATCCTCGCCATTTCCGGGTCGCAAAGGCCGGTTGGGTCGTTCAGGATCGACGCGCCCGCCGCGATCGCCGCCGCCGCAACCGCTGGCTTGAACGTGTCAATCGCGACCGGAACGTCCAGGGCCCGAGCGAGCGCGTCGATGACCGGGACGACCCGCGCGATCTCCACGTCCACGGGAGTTCGATCAGAAAAGCGGAGCGACTCGCCGCCGACCTCGATGACGCTCGCGCCCTGACGCGCCAACCGCACACCGTGGGCAATCGCGCGATCCGCCCCTGCGTGCGCCCCTTCATCCGAAAAGGAGTCGGGGTTCGCGTTAACGATGCCCACCAGATGCCCACGCGCGCAGTCGAGACTGCCCCGCGCATGGCGCCAGATCATCCCGGCGCCTTCGCAAGCGCCGTCGGGGGCGTGTCGGTCCACCGCGCCCGGACTCCTCCGGGTGCGATCCGCAAGACCTTCGCGCGGACGTCATGGCCTGCGGCGGCAAGCGTTGCCTCGATCGACCTTGCAAGGTCGCTTGACCCTGCGACGCGGCTCCAGACGAGCACGGTCGGGCCGGAGCCGGAGATCGTCGCACCGAGGCAACCCTTGCCGTCCACGCATTCGCGGATGAGATCGAGCCCGGGGATCATCGGGCCCCGGTAGGGCTCGTGAAGGCGATCACCCAGGAAGTCTCCGATGCCCTCGAGCTCACCGCGCTCAAGGGCGAGGCTCAACCCGATCGCCCTGCTGATGGTGTAGGCCGCGTCCGCGTGCGGGACGACCTGCGGAAGCGCACGACGAGCCGCCTCGGTCGAGGTCTGGGCGGTCGGGATCACCGCGACAAAGAGGAGGTCCTCCGGCGTCGCAATCCGAATCGCCCGCGGCCCGGGTGCAACTGCGACCAGGCCGCCCTCCATGCAGGCCGCGGCGTTGTCGGCGTGGCCTTCGATGGCGCTCGCGCGAGCGAGCATCTCGTCAGGCGACCAGCGAAGCCGTCCGAGCGCGTTCCCCGCGACAAGTCCCGCGCAGACGGTCGCAGCCGACGAGCCGAGCCCCCGGCCGAGGGGAATGCGGTTCTCGCACTCGATGTAGAGCCCGTCGAGGGTGCCGAGTCCATCGAGGAGGCCGCGACAGACAAGGTTCGTCTCGTCCTCGGGGATCACCCCGGCGCCCTCACCGGAGACATGGACCTCGAGCGGTCCCGGCCGGCGTGTGACCGTCACGATGTTTGCGAGGTCGAGCGCAACCGCCAGCGAGTCAAAACCCGGGCCGAGGTTCGCCGACGTCGCCGGCGCGGTGACTGTCAGTGACTCAGGAAAAGAGGGCCCCCTCCACCGCGAGGGTCTCTGCCGGAAGCCGGATCGGAGGGGGGCCCTGCGTGATCGCGGTGTCTGGATCCTTCAGACCGTTGCCGGTGAGGACGCAGACGACACGCTCGCCCGGAGCGAAGCCGCCGGACGCGTGCAGCTTGAGGAGCCCCGCCACCGATGCCGCCGAGGACGGCTCGCAGAAGATCCCTTCCGTGGCCGCCAGGAGGCGATAGGCGGCAAGGATCTCCTCGTCGGTGACCGCGGCGATGGTGCCACCCGAGCGTCGCATTGCGTCGAGCGCTTCCTCGGCGCGCACAGGGTTGCCGATCCGGATCGCCGTGGCGATCGTCTCGGGCTGATCCACCGGTCGGAACTCGCCCGTCACGAGGGGCGCGGCGCCAGCGGCCTGGAAGCCATACATGCGCGGGAGCGACCGAGAATGACCATGATCACGGTACTCGTTGAACCCCATCCAGTAGCTCGTGAGGTTCCCGGCGTTCCCGACCGGGACGCAGAGGGCGGCCGGGGCGTCGCCCAGTGTGTCGCAGATCTCGAATGCCGCCGTCTTTTGCCCCTGGAGGCGATAGGGATTCAGATTGTTGACAAGCGCGATGCGGTCAGGGTTACGATCGCAAACCTCCCGCGTCACGCGCAGGCCGTCGTCGAAGCTCCCCGCCACGGCGATCACCTGCGCGCCGTGCATCACGGCTTGGGCGAGCTTGCCGGCGGCGATCTTTCCATCGGGAATCAGCACGGCGCAGCGCAGGCCGGCGCGTGCCGCGTAGGCCGCCGCCGACGCCGACGTGTTTCCGGTCGAGGCGCACATGACGGCCGTGACGCCCTCCTCAACCGCCTTCGAGAGCGCCATCGTCATTCCGCGGTCCTTGAAGGAGCCCGTCGGATTCAGGCCCTCGAGCTTGGCCCAGACCTCGAGGCCCAAACGCTTGGAAAACCGCACAAGCGGCACGAGCGGCGTGCTCCCCTCGCCGAGGGTCACGATCGGTGTGGCATCGCTCACCGGGAGAAACGCGCGGTAGCGCTCGATCAGGCCGAGAGGCGCCATCGGTCCCGCTACAGCTCTCGGGCGATCAGGTCGGCGTAGGTCTCGCGACGAGTTACCAGTCGCGCCTTCCCGTTCTCGACGAACACCACCGGGGGCCGACGCACCCCGTTGTAGTTCGATGCCATGGAGACACCATAGGCGCCGGTGGCCGGCATGCAGACGATGTCGCCGACGCGGGGGGCCGGGAGCGCGGCCTCTTGGACGAGCACGTCGCCGCTCTCGCAGTGCTTGCCGACGAGGCGCACCGTCGCGGACGGCTCGTCGCGTGCGCGGTTTGCGAGGAGCGGCTCGTAGACCGCTCCGTAGAGCATCGGCCGCATCAGGTCGCTCATGCCGCCGTCGACCGAGACGTAGGTTCGAACGCCGGGGATCACTTTCGTGGCGCCGACGCGGTAGAGGGTGACACCCGCCCGCCCGACCATGCTCCGTCCGGGTTCGATCAGCACTCGCGGGATGGGAAGCCCGACGCGACGCCACTCACGCTCCACCGACTCCAGGACGGCCTCGACCCAGGTCGCGACCGGCGGTGGCTGGTCCCCCGTGGTGTAGGCGATCCCGAGGCCGCCACCCATGTTCATGGTGGGGAGGCCGCCGATGTCGAGGGAGGCGATGAAGTCGGCGACGATTTCGGCCGCGGCCCGGTAGACGGCAAGGTCGAAGAGCTGCGAGCCGATGTGGCAGTGCAGGCCGTCGAGCTCGAGGCTCGGCGCCGCCTGAACAGCACGCACGGCCGCGGCGGCAGGTCCACCCTCAATCGAAAAACCGAACTTGGAGTCGAGCTGGCCGGTCGAGATGTAGTTGTGCGTCGAGGGCTTGACACCCGGCGTCACGCGGATGAGGACCTTCTGACGCACACCGCGCTCGCTGGCGATGCCGGCCACGAGGGCAATCTCGTCAGCGTTGTCGAGGATGATCGTGCCGACCCGAGCGTCGATTGCCTCGCCGATCTCGCCGGCATCCTTGTTGTTTCCGTGCATGTAGATCCGCTCGGGTGCGAATCCGGCATGGAGGGCCATGAAGAGCTCGCCACCTGAGGCGACGTCAACCGAGAGCCCTTCCTCACGCAGCAGGCCAAGCGCGGCGATGCCGAAGTAGGCCTTGCTCGCAAAAATCACCTCGCCGCCGGGAGTGTGCGCGACAAGCGAGTCCCGATAGGCTCTGGCGTTCTCGCGAAGGAGGCCCGCGTCGTAAACGACAAGCGGCGTGCCGTGGGTCTCGGCGAGCGCGACGAGGTCGCATCCGGCGATGGTGAGGTGGCCCTCCGGAGTCGTTCCAGCAGTCGGTGGGAGGACCTCGGCGAGCGGCAGCATGCGGCGCGAGACGGTAGCAGAGCGGGCGAGCGGTAGCATCGCAGGCCGTGCCCGCACAACCCTCGACGCCGCCCCTTGTTGTCCTCGATCGAGCGGTGGTGGCGTGCCGGGCGTGTGAGCGCCTCGTCGCCTGGCGCGAAGCCGTCGCGGTCGAGCGCCGCGCCGCATACCGCGATGAGGAGTACTGGGGGCACGCCGTGCCCGGTTTCGGCGACCCCGACCCCTGGCTCCTGATCGTCGGGCTCGCCCCGGCTGCCCACGGCGCGAATCGCACCGGGCGAATCTTCACCGGCGACCGAAGCGGCGACTTCTTGTTCGCCGGGCTCCACGCCGCGGGCCTTGCGAACCAGGCGCAGTCCACCTCCCGCTCCGACGGTCTCGCTCTGCATGGTTGCCGCGTCACGGCGGTTGTTCACTGCGCCCCACCGGCAAATCGTCCGACGCCCGTCGAGCGTGACGCGTGTCTGCCGTTCTTGACTCGTGAGATCGCGGCCTGCCCGAACCTCACGGCGATCCTCGCCCTTGGAGCCTTCGCGTGGGACGGGACCCTTCGGGCGCTCGCCGCACCTCGCCCGTGGGCCAAGTTTGGGCACGGCGTCGAAGCACGCATCGGCGGCCTGCGCCTCATCGGTTGCTACCACCCGAGCCAGCAGAATACGTTCACGGGCCGGTTGACGCCGGGCATGCTCACCGACGTCCTCGCGCGCGCCGTGCAGGTCCCAGCATGACCCCGATTGCAGACGAGCGGCGACGCGTGGAATGCAACTCGCAAGAACCGTAGGATCAGTCGGTGGCAACCGACGACCTGGCCGGGCTCGTTCACAACGCCGCTGCGGGCGATCAGCGGGCGTGGGACGCGATCGTGTCCCGATACGAGCGCCTGGTCTGGGCGGCGATCCGCAATACCGGTCTTGACCGCACCGAGGCGCAAGACGTCTCCCAGATCACCTGGGCGCGACTTGTGCAAAAGATCGGCGAGATCCGCGACCCCGAGGCGCTCGGCGGTTGGCTCGCGACGACTGCCCGTCGGGAGGCGATCCGGGTCGTCACGAGATCTCGGCGAATGGTTCCGACTGAGGACCTCGACATGCTCCCCGCTGACGGTCCGGCCGACGCGTTCCTTGCGGGCGATCTTGTGCGACAGGACGACGAGCGCGAGGTCTCCCATGCTCTGTCACTCGTCTCGGAGCGCTGTCGCCGCCTCCTGCGCCTCTGGTCGCTCGACCCGCGGCCAAGCTACAAAGAGATCTCGCTGGCAATGGAAGATATGCCCCTCGGCAGCATCGGCCCAACCTTGGAACGCTGCCTCACCCGGCTGAAGACCGCGCTTGGCTGGGACGTATCAGCGCCCCCCGACACGCCTCTATCTTCGTAGATGAATCCTTCTCAGCCAGGGGACGAGACTCCGATGAACGATGAATACGCAAAGGACGAGCCCCTCCGACTTCTTTTGCAGGGCGCATTTCACGCCGACGACCCGGTCCCGGCTGAGGCAACGCTCGCCGCCCGGTCGGCGATTGCATGGCGTGACATGGACGCCCAGATCGCTGAGCTGCTCTACGACTCGGCCGCGCAGGGCCTCGAGGTCGCCGGTGTCCGCTCGCTCGACGGTCCGCAAATGCTGAGCTTCGGCTCAGACGACGTGTCGGTCGAGCTGCAGATCACCCGGGAGGGCGACGATGTTCGCATCACCGGCCAGATCGCGCCGGCAAGCGTCGAGGGAGTCGACATTCACCATCGTGATGGGGTCACCACCGTGCAGGCCGACAGCGCCGGTGGCTTCAGTGCGGGCCCCGTTCCGGCAGGGCCGTTGAGCGTTCGCGTCCGACTCCCCGGCGACGGCGCGGTTCAGACGGTGTGGATCACGACCTAGCCCGAGCCAAGGCAGGCGAACGCGGCCTTCGTCGCGAGGGCGGTGCCCGGATCGTCGATGCGGACCTCACACACGGCGCGGGCGAGCGCCTCGGCGGGGCGCAGGCCATCTCGCAGGTGCCGGTGTAGGCCGACCATGAGATCACCGGTCGCCTCGTCTGGAGCCAGGCCGATGCTCGTGATGACTGTCGCACTCCCGAGGCCGAGCAGCGCTGCCGCGAGGCCGCGAATCTCGTCGCCGTAGCCGACCTCGTGCGCCCCAGCGTCGCAGGCCGGCAGGACGAACACCGCGGGCGCTGGGCGCAAACGCTCAAGCTCGTGGACCATCAGCGGGCCATCGGCAAGCCGGAGCGACGAGAAGAGCGGGTTGTCGGCGCGCGCGTGGCCGTGGGCCGCGACGTGGGCGACTGATGCCCCCGCGAGTCGCGTCGAGACCGCCTCACATGTCGCCTCCCGTTCCCGCAGGTAGTCCGCTCCCGGGTAGAGGCGGGCGATTCGCCTCCCCTCGCGCTCCGCACCGGGGAGATCAGGACCGACCGCGATCACGATTCGCTCGAAGCGAGGCGCGTCGCGGCGCTCTGCGCCAAGCCAGAGCGCCGCGCTCGGAGCGACGACCACAGGTCGGTTGTCGACGCCATCGAGGAGCCCCCATGGAACGGCGTGAAAGGACCCGGTGGGGATCACGATGAGCGGCCGGTCGCCGACCGCGCCCGCGACGGGGGCAAACAGCCTGGACCCAAGCGAGACGAGCAGCGCTTCGGCCCGCGCTTGGGCCGAAGCGCGGAGGAGCTCAGGCCAGCCAGGGAGCGCGAGGCGTCGGAGCGCAAACGACAGCGCGCCGATCTCGGCGTCAACGGGCTCAGCCGGGCCGAGATCACAAAGTCGTGCTCGACGGCCAGAAACGATGACCGCCGCAAGACGGTCATCAGACCGAATGAACTCGACGAGGACCGCCTCCCCAAGCCGTTCGCGCACGTCCCCGACGCTCGGGGGTCGGGCGTACTCCGAGGGTCGACCTCCGCTGCGACGCGTCCGCTCGATAATGGCGCGCTCCCATCGTGCACGCGCAGCGGCCAGGCCGGGAACCGATTGCCCCTCCCTCGCAGCGTCTTCTTGCCGTGCGACGGTCGCCCGGAGTCGAGCGACGGCACGAGCCAGAACCCGGTCGGCGGGCGGGTTGACGGCGGGGAACGCGAGACTGCGCGACCTCCACGCCTCACCCCATTGAAAGACCTCGGCTGCCCTGCCGCGTTCGAGCGCCAGCCGAAGCCCGAGCGACGCGAACTCTTTGCCGCTCGCCGCAGAGCTCGCGCGAAGCTCGCTTGCACCGAGTAGGAGGCGTTCCTTTTCGATCGAGCGGAGGCCGGAGCGCAACGCACGAAGCGCGCCGGGCGTGTCGTCAAATGACAGTCGGAGAAAGGCATCAGCCAGGAGCGCGGCCCGTCGGTCGATCGGCAGAGGGCCTTTCCGCCTGGCGCGGGCCAACGCAAGTTCCTGCCGGGCCAGGCGGACACGACCGAGCGACATCGCCAGGCGGCCGGCGATCAGGGCTGCTTCGCCGCCTTCGGGGTGGCGCCCCGCCTCGTGAAGTAAGCCGCGAACACGACGGGCCGTCGTGAGGAGCGCCGGAGTCCGCTCCCCGCGTTGGAATGCCGCGCGCAGCGCCGCGAGGCGCGCGAGGGCACTCCAAGCGTGCCGACCCTGGCGACTGAAGAGGGCGGCTGCCTCCTCGGCCGCAGCCTGGGCAGCACTTGTGTCGCCGGTGCCGAGAGCAGCGTTCGAGATCTGAACCAGCGCCTCCGCCTGATCGATCGCAAGACCCGCGGTCTGTAGCTCCTGTGCGGCTCGCTCGGCTGCTACTCGTGCCTCGTTGGCGAGCCCGGCGGAAAGCAGAACCTCACATCGATCCAGGCTCAGCACCGCCCGTGCGAGACCGAGGCGACGAAACTGACGCTCGACCTGCGCAAAGCTCTCGAGCGCCGTGGCGATCTCGCCCGCCCGGGCAGCCATGAACGCCTCATTGTGCATTGCCTTCGCGTGGAGCGCAGCCTGGCCCAACTCGAGGGCGAACGCGCGCGCAAGTCCAAAGTCCCGCCCAGCATCCGGCATCGCGCCGCGATAGACGTGGACGATCCCTCGACTCAGAAGCAACTGGGCCTGGCTCAGCCGATCATCGTCAACGCGGTAGCGGCGAAGCGCACTGGCAAAAAGCGGCAGGGACTCCTCGAGCCGGCCCATTCGCTCGAGCATGTGGGCCTCCTGAACGATGAGGTCTGTTCGGGCGCCGCCACGAGCAATGGGCGCCGCCTTCGCGACCTGGCTCAGCGCGCCCGCCAGGTCACCACGGCCAGCGAGGACACTCATCAGGGTCGTGCGGCCTTCGACGACCCGCTGATCGAGTCCCGCCCGAGCGGCGACCCGAATCGATTCACGTACCAGGCGTTCAGCTTCGGGGAGTGAACCGTGCTCGCGCTCGACGAGGGCACCGACCCGGAGTGCCAACGCGATTGCCTCGTCCCCGGCATCTGCGAGGCTCATTGCCCGAACCGCCCCGGCAAGCTGCGCCGCACGAGTCGGCGCGACCTCGAACAGACTGAGCGCGCGGTTCGCAAGCGCGAGTGGGCTTTCCTCGGTAGCCATGCTCATCGCCAGGACCGGTCGATCGGTGGGTTCGGCAGCGCCTTGATTGAACACATTCTCGGAAGTATTAGCGCTCGCGTGGACGGACAAGGCGACAAGGGGGCGTCGTTGAAACGGGGGCGCTCACGCGACGGGACGACCCTGGACGACCAGGCTCCGACGCGAGATGCTCGCGACGCGACGTATCACACACGCGCCGGAGGACTCTGATGAGCCGAAGCCAACTGGCGAAACGACAATGGGAGCAAACGTGGCGATGAAGCCCAACGACCCGCGGCGGGACCGAATGGACCCCGAGACCCGGCGGCTCGAACAGCTGCTCGACCGACACCAGGAGGGCCGTCGGCCCATTGCGATTGCCCAGTCCGCACCGGGACGGGAGTTCTTCTACGCCCCGGGTCAGATCCTCGTCGGGCGGGGGCTCGCCGATCGTGATCGCCTCCTCGAGCGCATCAAAGGCATCGTCGGGAGTGACTTCACCATCGACGACTCGGCGGATGGCTCCTTCACGCTGAACGTCCCAGAACATGTCGACATACCGTGGACGACGAGGGCCCTGCGAACCGAGTTCGGGGCGGCCGTGGGGCCGAACCACGTCTTCTTCGGCACGCCGTCGCGTTCCTTGAAACCAATCGGCCCGGCGACCGAAGGGACCATGAGTGATCTCCGAGGCACCACCCGGACAGGAACGGCTGGCGCCGGCATCACGATTGCCGTGCTCGATACGGGTATCGCGAAGGGCCACGAGACGTGGCGGGACGCGGTGTTTCCTGACCTGGTGGTCTCGGCCGGTAGTGACTACACGACCCCGGGAGCCGTCCGAGTGCCGGGAGCCGAGGATTTGATGGACGTGCGTCCTCACAACGGCATGCTCGATTGGGAAGCCGGTCACGGCACGTTTATCGCCGGTGTGATCGGGCAGATCGCCCCGGGGGCGACGGTCCGCGCCGAGCGCGTCTTCGCAAGCGACGGCGTCGGGTTCGAGGATCGAATCGCCGCCGCGATCCGCGACGCATCGGACGCCGACATCATCAACATGTCGTTTGGCGGCTATACCCAGAGCGACCTCCCGCCAATCGGCCTCCTCGACGCAATCGATGACGTTCCGAGCTGCACCGTGCTCGTTGCATCGGCCGGAAACGAAGGCTGTGGCTGTCGTCCGTGCTGGCCGGCGGCCCTCAAGCGCGTGCTTGCCGTGGGCGCCGTCGACGCGAACGGTGAGGCGGCGTGGTTCACGAACTTCGGGTTCTGGGTCGACGCCTGTGCGCTCGGGGTCGACGTCCTCAGCTCGTTCTTCGAGTTCGACGGGGCCGTCGAAGCCGACCCAACCGGCAACCCCCAGTCGTTCGAGTACGCGGCCTACTGGAATGGGACCTCGTTTGCGGCGCCTCAACTCGCCGCCGCCATCGCGGCCATCGCAAAGCCTGGGCAGGCTCAAGAGGCCGCGCGACAGGTACTCTCGACCGGTAAACGCATCCCCGGCCTGGGCGTCCGCTTCGACGGCGCCCTGATCTAGCGAGCGCTACAGGTAGTTCAGCGGGTTGTTCGGCGAGCCATTGACCCGCACCTCGAAGTGGAGGTGCGGGCCCGTCGAATGGCCCGTGCTCCCGACGTAGCCGATGATGCTCCCCTGGGCGACCTGCTGGCCCGAGCTGACGGCGATGCGACTCTGGTGACCGTAGGCGGTCGAGATGCCGTTGCCGTGGTCGATAACGACCAGGTTTCCGTAGCCACCAGACCATCCGGCGACGATCACGGTCCCGGCGGCCGCCGCGGCGAGCGGGGTTCCGTACCCCACCCCGACGTCGATTCCCTCATGCATCCTCCCCCAGCGCCAGCCGAAGCCCGAGGTCAGCGGACCGTTGGCCGGCCAGACAAAGCCGGCTGACGAGGGCGCTCCGACGGCCGCCACCGGCCCACCCTGGGCGCGGATGATCTCGTTTGCGAGCTTCAAGGACTGGCTCCGAAGCCCACGGGCATCTTCTTCGAGATCCTCGCGCTTGGCGCCAACGGCAGCGAGGAGGGAGCGCTTGGCGCCCCTCGCGCGGCCGAGCTCGTTGCGCTGGCGCTGGAGACCCTCGGCCGCCTTGGTGGCCGCACGGGCGGCCAGAGCGGCATCGCGTTCGTGCGTAGCGACGCTCGTGCGAAGGGTGGCGATGCGGTTACGTGCGGTTCGGACTTTTGTCGCGTACTCGGACACGGACTCGATCAGATCCTGGTCGCTTCGCGCAATCCGTTGGAGCGTCGTCTGGGTCTCGACGATCTCGACGACGCTTCCGCTCTCAAGGAGCGTGAGAAGCGGGTCCGTCTCGCCGCGTCGGTAGAGCTCACGAAGTCGTGCCCCGAGTGCGAGTCGCTGGGCGACGATTCGGTCCTCAGCTCCCGCGAGCAGCTGCCGCTGCGTGCGGAGGTCGCGGGTGAGCTCGCGTAGGCGCGCCCGGAGCCGTCCCGCGCGGTCGGTGAGCGCGTCGCGGCGGGTGGCGAGCGGACCAAGTCGACCTTCGATGATGCGGATCTTGGTGGAGTAGGCCGAAACCTCGCTCGTGAGCACCTGCTGGCGCCCGCGGGCGACCTGAGCCCGTCCCTCGACACGCTGGAGCTTGCGGTCGATGTCGGCCTTCTTGTCGCTCGTCGGCCGCCCGCTCGCCGGCACGAGCAGGACCGCAAACAGGATCAGGAGCGCGCCGAGAAGCGGCACGCCAAGGCGCATGGTGCGATTCACGAGAGAGCCTTTCGCCGCCCAAGCCGAGAATCCCGCAGGCGGGGTTTCCGGCCGAAGATGGGTACCGCGGCGCTATTTCTTGCGCGACGCCGCGTTTGGGTCGGGATCGACCGATGTCAGCTCCGTGAAAGGATCAGCCGCCGAAGACCCACCGGGATGAAGTTCGAAGTGCAGGTGCGCCTCGCCGTGGCGGGCATCGCCAGTGTTCCCCACCGCGCCGATCTGCTGGCCGGACTTGACCGCGCTCCCGGCTTCCAATCCGTCGACGATGCCGCTCATGTGCGCGTAGTAGTAGGTGTTCCCTGCGCCATCCTTCAACCAGATCCAGATACCTCCAAGGCCCGTCTCGGCCCGCGTGAGGCGCTCGATGACACCGTTTGCAACCGCGACGAGTGGTGTCCCCTCGGCGGCAATGATGTCGACGCCCTGGTGCGAACCTTGGTGCCTGGCGGCGCCGAAGTCAGCGCGATAGCTGTACGTACCCTGGACCGGGAATGCTTTCAGGTACTGGCCGGCCTTGGGGGGCGTCGCTGCCGTGCTCGTGGCGGGCGCCGCGTTCGTCGCGGGGACCGACGCCGCAAGGCGCGACTGGAGGCCGACTTTGCGCAGAAAGCTCAGGCTGGCAAGGCCCGTGCGCGGAAGGTGCATTCCGCGCTGAACGCGCTTGACGGCGCTGATCGTGCCTTTGCCATACGCCCCGTCGATGTTGACCCTGATGCCGCGCTCGCTGATGAGCTGCTGGAGGACATTCACGTCCGCCCCGGTCATCCCGGGTCGGAGCGCGCGAATTGCGGTCCCACCAACCAGCGCGCTCGGGATGGCTGAGAGCGATACCGGCGTCGTCGACACAAGCTTGGCGGGCGTGGAGGCCGGCGCGGACGTCGCGGCGGGCTGGGAAGGAGCGGCGCTCACCCCGGCTGCGGAGACGGGTGGAGCCGAACGAACGGCTGCGGTCGACGGGATGGGCACGTCGACGTCAACAGCGAAAACCGGACCGGCGCCCGTGAGTGCCCCGAGTGCACATGCGACCATTCCGGCGAATCTGGCGGATGGTCGGGAGGGTACCCCGGCTACGCGCGTTCGGTGAGCGTTAATTCTGGCTCCTTGATCTTCCCCGTCTGGAATCGGTTCCGTAAGGGGTCTTTCTCCCACTACGCCATATGTCGGCAGACGGGCGTACCTGGCCAAACGCGGGAGTTGCGAACGAACGGCACTGTAGGCCACGCCGCGGACAGCGGTCAACCCCCAGATTGGATCGATTCGGTCGAGGAACGTCGCTCTCTGCGGCGGCGAAACGCGCGAAGCGAGAGCACAAGACCCAGAAAAGCGGCGGCCCCAGCGAGGATCGCGCCGTTAAGCAGCTCGCTCGAGCTTCCACGGTTCGAGCCAGCGCTGAGACGAGGACAGTCGCCGTACCTGAACGTCCAAAAGGCCTGGTTATCGCGTATTTCGTTCGCACTTGACCGCCGCGGTGCTTCGGGGAACGTCAATCGATATACGAAGCTGAGATCGCGCCGTAACGTCACGTCGGCCGGGGATGTCGACGTCGCGAGCGTGTCCCCTGAGCAGGTCTTCGCATCAAGGGCCCCAACCCCTGCCCTTCCGAACATGTTAAAATCGCTATTCGGGCCGTCTGGCTTCAGGCTGATCGTGAAGTCGCCGAGCAGCGGGATGTTGGCGGGAAGGTCGCTCGGGCGGTCGCCGGCATTGAGGAGCGGCAGCGTCGTCTGAGTCGTATCCATGAGTTCTTTGAGCGCTCGCGCCGAAACGACCGTGTGTGTTGTGGCCAGAACCAGCGTGCCACCCGACTCTCGGGTGGCGGTGATCGATACGTCGCGTCGCGTCGGCGCGATCCACCCTCGGCGCAGGGTCGCCCACGGAGCGAGCGCGTCGGCGATCCGGTTGCCATCCTCAGAGGTGACGCGGGTCAGATCGACCCCATCGCGGCTGAGATAACGCTGCGCCTCCTGGTCGAGGCGCGCGGACACGTTCACCGACCCCTGCCCGGCGCCGTTGAACGAGACATCAACCCCGACGACGCTCCTGCAGCCGGTCAAGCCGGCGGTGCCAGCAACAAGCGCGAACGCCGCCAGGGCGCGCCGCAGTTCCCTCCGGGCGATCACGCCGCCTCGCCCGTTTTCGCGTCGAACGCGTCGATCTGGCGCATCAGCCGAACGGCGGTAGCGCGCTCCGTGGTGTCAAGTCGCGAAAAGTCCTCGTCGGAGAGGTTGCCGCAGGCGTGGTCGAAGGCGATCTCGCGAAGCGCTGTGAGCGACCGGGAGAGGTCCTCACGGGCTCTGACGTGCTCGGGTGCCTCCTCGCGCCCTGCGAGTTCGTCCGCGTCACCAGAGGCGAGGAGTGGCCATGCAACCGCGACCGCACCCAGAAGACCCAACGCGGCGAGGGCCGCGACCGAAACCCAGCCGAGCGCGCCGCTTCCGAGCGCCAGGGTCACGCGACCTGGGTTCCGGAGGGTTCGGCCGCTCGTGCCAAACGAGTCGCGCGACGTGTCGGCCAGGCCGCCACGAGCCCGCCAAACACGATGAGGAGGCCCGAGAGCCACAGCCACATCACAAGCGGGTTGATGAAGACCGACAGCTTGGCCGCCTTGCCGGGGATCATCTCGTTCAGGACGGCGTAGTAGTCGCGAGCGGGAGTCGAGCTGAGGCCGACTTCCGTGGAGGGCTGCTGGCTCACGACATAGATGCGCCGCCCCGGGGTCAGGGTGACGACCCGCTTGCCGTCCTTGAACACGCCGAGGCGCAGCACGACGCTCCGCTCGTTTGCGTTGCTCACGCGTGGGCACGGATTGGGTTGACCGGCCGGGGGTGTGACTCCGGCCGGGAGGCATTCGTTCACGAACGTGTAGCCGATGGCGTCCGCGGACTCCCCCGGCAGGAGCGCGAGGTCCGTCTCTTTGGCAAAGGACTTCGAGCCGGCGAGCGCGACGAAGACAAGGACGACACCCAGGTGAACGATGTACCCGCCGAAGCGGCGCCGGTTGCGCGAGACGAGCTGGATGAGCGCGCCCGGCCATGAGACCCCACCGAGGCGGTGGCGCGTCTGTGTCCCGCGGATGAACTCGCCCGTGACGCACGCCACGACGAAGATCCCCGCCGTGAACACGAGCCCGGCGACCCAGTGGTCCCAGGCGGGGGTCAGGATGAGGAGCGCACCGCCGACGACGGCGACGACGAGGGGTGCGACGAAGCGCCGCCGCAGTTGTGCAAGGGAGGCCTTGCGCCATGCCACGAGCGGACCGACGCCGGTGAGGATCAGTAGCGCCACACCGATCGGCACGGCGAGCTGCTCGAAGTAGGAAGGGCCGACGGCGATCTTGCGGTTGACGGTTGCCTCGGTGAAGACTGGGTACATCGTCCCGAAGAAGACGATCGCGGCGAGCCCGACAAGGAGCAGGTTGTTGAAGAGGAAGATGCCCTCCCGACTCACAAAGCTCTCAAGTCCGTGCTCACTTCGCAGGCTCGAAAGGCGACTGATGATCAGGCCGATCGCACCCCCAGCCACCACGATGATCAGCCCGAGGAAGTACGGGCCAAGCGTTGATTGCCCGAATGCGTGGATCGAGCTGAGGAGGCCAGATCGCGTGAGGAACGTCCCGAAGAGTGAGAGCGAGAACGTCAGCGTCACGAGTGACATGTTCCAGACCTTCAACATCCCGCGACGCTCCTGGACCATCACCGAATGCAGGAACGCCGTCGCGACGAGCCACGGCATCAGCGCGGCGTTCTCGACCGGGTCCCAGGCCCAGTAGCCACCCCAGCCAAGCTCCTCGTAGGCCCAGCGCGAGCCAAGCAGGATGCCGCTCCCGAGAAAAAGCCACGAGAGGATCGTCCAGCGACGTACCGCGACGATCCACTGGGTGTCGACGCGCCTGGTCACGAGCGCGGCCATCGCGAACGCGAACGGAACTGAGAGGCCCACGTAGCCGAGGTAGAGGAGCGGCGGATGGATGACCATGTAGGGGTTCTGTAGAAGCGGGTTCAGCCCCGTCCCGTCGGCCGGCGTCGACGCGAGTGTCTCGAAGGGGCTCGTCACAAACGACAGGACCCCGGTGAAGAAGATCGCGACGCCCATGAGGATCGCGACCACGATCGGCATCAGCTCGCGGTTGCGACGCCGGTTCAGCCAGACGGCGAGCGCGGCGAAGATCGACAGGATCCAGCACCACAGCAGGAGCGACCCGGCCTGGCTACCCCAAAGGGCGCTGAACTTGAAGCGCGTCGGGAGCGCCCTGTTCGAATAGTCGGCGACGTTTCGAAGCTCGAAATGGTCCCCCAGGAGCCCAGCCCAGAGCGTTCCAACCGCCAGGGTCGTGAACGCGAACGTCGCGTAGACGGCGCGCTCCGCCGAAGCCTGCCAGGAACGACTACGCCGGGAATGCGCCCCAAGCGCCAAGCAAATCCCGACGGCCGCTGCGACGAACGCGAGGAGGAGCGCCGAGCGACCGAAGATCGCCATAGATGCGGCCCCTAGGCCGGCGAGGACTGGTCGACCGGCACGTCGGCCGGGTGTTCGGCTCCGCGAGCTTCGAACTTCGACGGGCAGAGCGTCTTGATGCCGTCGCGCTGGGCGACGAAGAGGTCGCCCTCGCGCTTGCCGGTCACCACGACCTCGATGTCCGCTTTGAAGAGGTCTGGCACGGTGCCGCGATAGACGACCTTCAGACGCTTGGTGGGGTCGGCTTTGTCGACAACCTCAAACCGCAGGCCATCGGGCGTGAGCGCCGCAGACGATGGGTCCGTGCCGTAGCCCGGCGCGACCTTGCCGTTCAGCCGGTACGTCGCCCCGTCTGCCTTGATCGCGGCCGGACCACCGAACGTCTCGAGACTGCCGCGCAAGCCGAGGAGAATCATGGCGAGCATCAAACCGGCGGCAACGACGAGCGCGATAGCAAAGCGTGCGCGGCGAGCGTTCATATGGCGATCGTACCAGCGGGCCTCTCACCCACGGGACTGACGAACGCCCCCGTCGAGGGACTCGCGCCCGCCAAGCTGAGCCGTCGATGGACGCCAGACGAACGTCGGCCCGGATACCCGTCCGTCTCACCTGATGAAACCCTTGACTGTCACCGATGGGCCTGTTTTTGACAGTCAAGACATGAATCTGGCTTGCCTCCTGGCATCCGAATCGGGCGGCCGTCTCGCCTGGTGAAACCCGTGGAGGTCGTCGCCGGTGGTCAAGAAGTGGTCAAGAACCTCGGCCGGCGCGGTGGCTGCGTGTGGCCTCCTCCGCAATCAGTCAGGATTGCCTCGATGGGACGAGTCGACGCACGGACTGCCGCGATCGCCCTGACCGTTGCCGTCGTCCTGGGCGACTCGTCGGTCGTCACGATTGCACTGCCCGACATCCTGGTGCGCTACGACGTCGAGGTCGTGACCGTTGCCTGGGTGCTCACGGCGTACAACATCGTTCTCGCCCTCGCGGCCGTGCCAGGGGCCTACCTCGCACGTCGACGGCCGCGCGAGGTCGCCATCGCGGGGCTCCTGCTCTTTGCGGCCAGCTCAGTCACCTGCGGGCTTGCCGCGAGCTTCGGAATCCTTGTGGCCGCGCGCGCCGTGCAGGCCGTCGGTGGCGCTCTGATCCTCGGATCGGCGCTCGAACTCCTGAGAGCCCGTACTGGATCGCGTTCGAGGTCGGTCGCGATCTGGGGCGGTGCGGGGATCGCGGGCGCAGCGCTCGGTCCCGCGGTCGGTGGGGTCATGACCCAGGCCCTCGGCTGGGAATCGATCTTCCTCGCGCAGGCGCCGCTTCCGATCCTGACGCTCGCGGCGGTTTCCGCGATCGCCCCTGCCGTCAATGCACCAGCGGGCAGACCCCATGTCGCTGCGAACGGCGCACTGCTGCTCGTCTCGGCCGCCCTCTCCGCAGCGCTCTTCCTCCTTGCGATTCTCCTGATCAACGGTTGGCGCCTCGAACCGGCAGCGGCGGGCGCGGTGCTGAGCGTTATGCCGGTCGCGGCGATCGGTGCGGGGTACTGGGCAAACCGGCGCAGAAGCGGATCCGCGCGCGCGGTACCCGGCGCTGTCCTGATCGTCGGGGGCCTCGCCGCGCTGGCGCTCCTGCCTCGGGCCGGTTGGGCGTGGACGCTCCTCCCGCAGGTCGCGATCGGCGCGGGCCTCGGCCTTGCGGTGTCCGCGCTGACCGAATGGGCGATGCACGGCCGCGACGAGCAGTCGGTCCACGGCGGTTGGACGATCGGCGCACGCCACGGGGGTGTGGTGCTCGGACTCCTGATCCTGACGCCGCTCTTCAGCGCCGATCTCGAACGAAACAACGACCGAGCACTTGCCGCCGGCACCGCGGCGGTCATCGATAGCAAGATCAAACCGACCGAGAAACTCGGCGTGGCGCAGGACGTCCTCGCCGCCATCGACGGCGCCCAGGGGCGCGTCCCAGATGTGCGCCCTCCACTTGATCGCCGAGCCGCGAACGCGCCTAACCCTGACGCCTACCGCGCCCTCGCCGACCGACTGGAAGACGAGCTCGACCGGGCCGCGACCAGCGCGTTTGGCCGATCATTCTGGATTGCCGCGGGGTTTGGCCTGCTCGCCCTCATCCCGCTCGGGCTGCGCCTGCGTGAGGTCGACCCGTGAGAAACGCTCCGATCATCGCGGCGGTCGCCGCAGGCGCGGTCCTTGCGGGCGGCTACGCGGCCCTCGGAGGCGGGCGCTTCACGCCCACCAAGACCGCCGACCCGTGCATCGAACGTCCGTGGCGCGACCCGCAGGGCACCCAGGCACTCACCGAACAGATGCTGATCTCGGCCCTCGACGGGGCCGCCTGCGAGCTGAAGGTCGGTCGCGAGGATCTCGTTCTGGCGTTGCGAAATGAGCAGGAGCGGGCATCGTTTGCCCGTGAGCAGAACCTGACCGACGAGGCTATCGAGACGGCGGTTCGAGGTGGGCTCCGACGCGCGCTCGACGAGGCGCGAAGCCACGACGCGGTGGGTTCGCGGACGGCCGGCCTCTTCGAGAGGATCATCGACAAGGTGCCGATTACGACGCTCGTCGGCCTCGTCGAGGGCCTCACCGGGTAGGGCTCAGGCGCCCCGGCGTTCCCCCTACACTGACGGGTCGATGCGTCGGCGCACGATCATCACCGCGGGGGTTGCCGGGGGTCTCGCCATCGCGGGAGCCGTCGTGGCCGTCCTTCTGATCGGGCGGACACCTCGGGTTGGCATCGAGACCGCTCCGGTCGCCGATCAGCTGACCGACACCATCGAGCGCCCCGATACCAGCGCTCTTTGGAAGGCTGAGGCCCTTCCGTGGCCAACCTTCGGGCGCGACGGAAGCCGGGCATCAGATGGATCGGGACTCAACCTCGCGGTCCCGGGCAAGGCCCTGTGGGCGCGCAACCTCACCCGCCTCGTCGAGTTTCCACCGGTGGTCGGCGGCGGCGCCGTTTATGTGAACGTCAACCGGCGCGGGACCTATGCGATTAACCCGAAGTCCGGGAGGGTCTGGTGGTGGTACCGAAGCACCGCGCGGTCGGCCTCCTCGCCCGCGATCGACGGCCAGCGAGTGTTCATCGCGAGCTTCGACCGGGTGATTCGCGCCCTCCGCCGCGACAACGGCAAGCTCATCTGGCGGTTTCGGACCGGGGGCCCGGTCGAGTCGTCCCCGCTTGCCACCGGTGGCGTGCTCTACATCGGATCATCAGACCACCGGATGTACGCGCTCGACGCGGCAACGGGCCGCCTGAAGTGGGCGTTTCGCACGGGCGGCGCAGTGAAGGCCGCGCCCGTCGTCGTAGACGGTCGGCTCTACGTCTCGTCCTACGATGGTGGCATCTACGCGCTCGACGCGGAAACGGGCCGCCTCATCTGGCGCAAGTACTTTTTCCGCCTCCCGCGGATCTTCGACAGCTTCTATGCCAGCCCGTCAATCTCAGCCGGCACGATCGTCATCGCGTCACGCGCCGGCAAGGTTCGCGCACTGCGCGCCTCGACCGGCCAGAAACTCTGGGCGCGCGAGATCGGCGGCCAGGGCTACGCGACCGCGGCCATCGCAAGAGGGACAGCGTTCATCGGGTCCTACAACGGTCGCCTGATGGCACTCGACCTCGCGACCGGCGCGGTGCGGTGGCAGATCAAGGAACCGAGCGGGATCGCCGGAAGCCCCGTCGTGATCGGCCGATATCTGTACTACTCAACCCTCGGGGCGCGCACCACGGCGCGGCGCCTGACTGATGGGAAGTCGGTCTGGGGTGTGGCGCTGGGGCGCTACGTTCCCGCAAGCGCCGGCCCGACGCGGTTCTACTTCTCCCTTGGCAAGCGCGTTATCGCGTTCATCCCGCGGGGAGGGGACGAGACGGACCTGCGCCGGCTCCGCTCGCGACGATTGCAACTGAAAGCTCGTCAAGCTCGTCAGGCGAAAGCGAAAGCGACCCGCCAGCGATCCAACCGTCAACCTGCTCGGCGCTCCGCGCCCCGACGATCGCCCCGGTGACACCGTCCCACGCAAGCGTCCACGCGACCGCCACCGAGGCAACGGTGACGCCGTGGCGCTCCGCGATCGGGCGCATCGCCTCCGCAAGGGCGAGGTTGCGCGAGAGTCTCGGCTCCTGGAACTCCTCGAAGCCGTGGCGCCAGTCCGTCTCCGGAAGGCTCGCCATGCGCTCGGTTGAGAAGCGACCGGTGAGAAGGCCTGACATCATCGGGCTGTAGACGATCACGCCGGTCCCGTGCTCCCGACACCAGTCGAGCGTCTCAGCCCCAAACCCGCGCTGAATCGCGTTGAACGGCGGCTGAAGGCTGTCGACGTGCATGATCGCCTCGCAGCGCGCGAGCAGCTCGGCATCGAAGTTCGAGACGCCGGCAAAGCGCACCTTTCCTTCGGTGACGAGATCGGACATCGTCGACCACGATTCCTCGATCGGCGTGCCGGTCTCGTCAGGCCAGTGAAACTGGTAGAGGTCGATCTGGTCGACGCCAAGGCGGCGGAGTGAGTCCTCGCACTCTCGGCGAATCTCGACCGGCTGAAGGTTTTCGAGGGGTCTCGGGCGCTCGGCGCCGACGTCCCAGACCAGCCCGCACTTGGTGAACACGAGGGGCCGCTCGGATATCCCGTCGAGCGCACGCCGCACGACCTCCTCAGAGTGCCCCAGCCCGTAGACGGCGGCGGTGTCGATCCAGTTGATGCCGAGGTCGAGGGCGCGATGAATGGCGGCGATCGACTCGCGATCGTCTTGGTCGCCCCAACCAAAGAGCCAATCCCCGCCGACCGCCCATGCGCCGAAGCCAACGGTCGTGATCGTCGGACCGTGTGAACCGAGCGCTCGCATATCAATCTGGCCCACATGTCCTCCTCGTCGGGCTCGAAGCGTAGCGACGCCCCGCGGTCGCGTCCGGCAGAGACGCTAAGCTCAAAAACTTCCTAATTCGCCGAAACGCGCGGCTGCCATTACTCCCCTGAACCACCAAGTCATCACGCGCTCCCTCGCCATCGGCGCCGTCCTGAGCGCTACCGTCGCGCCCGCGGCCATTGCCATGGTCACCGCTAACTATCCGGCTGCTGTCAGCCTCAAAGCCGGCGAGTCACTCCAGGTGACGCCCGGGCTTAGCCCCGGTGGGGAGCCGCGCTTCGCGATCACTCCGTCGCTTCCGAGTGGACTCGTCCTCGACGCATCGACCGGTGTCCTCAGTGGCACCGCCAGCAGAGTGAGCACCCCTCGCCCGTATGTGATCTCGGTCGTCGATTCCGACGGCGCCGTGACGTTTGCGACGATGACCCTCGCAGTCGAACCGGCGGCGTCGAGCGTGGACTACGTGCCAACGGTCCTCGCCCGCGTCGGTGAGGAGCTGCGACTCACCCCTGGTGTTCGGGCTCGCGGGGCGGCGACCTTTTCGATCTCGCCCGCGCTGCCGGCCGGTCTCGAGCTGAACCTCGCCACAGGAGTCATCGACGGAGCGCCGACGCAGTCGCGCGCGTCGCTGCGCTACCGCGTCCGGATGCGTGACCTCGCCGGTACCCACGACGCCGCGTTCGTCCTCGAGGTGCTCCCGAGCCTCGAGGGAATCTCGACCGGCGCCAGGGAAGTCATCTACCCGGTGCGTATCCAGTCACAACCCGTCCCGGAGCCGGGTTCGCTCCCGACCTTCCCGGCACCTTCGTCGGGGAAGGCGCTCGTCGGGATCGTGACGCGCCGCGCCCGCGTGCGGGCTGCATTCGATCCGAAGTCGGCGACCGTCCGGATCGTTTCGCCGAGCGAGGGGCCGCGTCGGCTCCTTGTGGTTGGCGCCGAGCGACTCGGGCGCTCGGTCCGGCTTCGGGTGATCGTGCCGACCAACCTGCGGCGCCCCGTCTGGATCGACCGGGGCGCCGTTCGGTTGATCACCACCGACCGCGCAGGCTGGCAGCGCGCTCGGTAAGCGCGGCGGCCCGAAGGACAAACCGCGACCGGAGATTGCGACCCGCCGCGGTACGCACGACGGCGGTCGCCTCGACCGCGCCTCGCCCAACGGAGTCTGAGGTCACGCGGCAAGTGGCGACCCGGTTCGCCTTGACCTGGATACCTTGGCACTGCCCGACACGCCGCTTTCCTGAGGTGAAGACGACGGTCATCTGACCGCGAACACGCGAGGTCACCGATGCCGCGATCCATCCAGGGCCGCGCGCAACCTTGACTCTCACGGTTCGGGTACTTCCGGTCTTACCCCCGATTGCCGCTGTGCTGTTCGGCCCGCGGGCCGCGTCGCCAGAGGCTCCGTAGCGGGCCACGATGCTTCCGCCTGAGGCCGGGGTTGTGAACTCGGTTTCGCGCGCGGCGACCGCCCGCCCGAAGATCTGCCAGCCCGAGAATGCCTGCCCTTTGCTGAGGGCCGCGGCGACGATTCGGTGCGAGCCGCCAATGACCGAGCTGAGTCGAAACGGCGTGAGGTGGTCCTCACCGTCGACGTTGATGGTCGCGGCGCCGGCTGGGCCGGTGATTTGAACCTGGACACGCTCGGGGTCGAGGCGGACCGTGGCCTGCGCGCTCGAGCCGTAGCGATCGGTGGCGCGTGCGACGAGCTCGAGATAGCCCGGGTCATCACCGTGATCGTCCACGACAAGCGATCCCGTAATCCCGGTCCCGCTTGTCACTGGGTGGGAGTGCGCGAGATGCACGCGCGAGACCCGCCATGTCACCGACGAGCCGTTGAGCGCGCCGTCTTCCGGATCGGACGCCTGGAGGCTGAACGCGATGGCCTGCCCGACCCGGTAGGCCGGTGCTGCGCCCAGCTTGATGGAAACCTTCGGCGCATTGTTACCGGCGTCGATGCGTGTCACCTTGGTTGTCGTGCCGCCAGCTCGCCCGTCCGAGACCGTCAGCGTCGCGTCAAAGGATCCCGGCGTCGAATAGACGTGCTCGACGGCCGCTCCATTTGCGATCGGGCTGCCGTCGCCGAAGGCCCACCTGTAGGTCAGCGAGTCGGCATCCGAGTCTGTTGCGGAGGCGGCGAAGCGAACGAGGATCGGCGGTTCGCCGGAGGTCGGCGTCGCGGAGAACGTGGAGATCAGCGGGGGGTGGTTGGACCCCGAGTAGACGATTGCTCGAACGGCTCCCTCGCCGATCGCGACGTAGGAGATGTCACCGCTCGGATCGCTCACGATGTCAACCGGGTTCCCCCAGTCGCCGGCGCTGCCGAAGCTCGCGACGGCGCCCCCGGGTGTGAAGGTCTGGAACTGGTCGCGGGCGTAGTCGGCGAAGAACACCCGGCCGACGAAGCTCGATGGGTAGAGCTGACCGCGGTAGACGGGGCCGCCCGTAATGGACGCTCCGGCTGACGAGCCGGAATGGTTGTACGCATACTGGGACGCGGCGGTCCCCCCGGTCAGGCCCGCGCAGATGCTGGCGAGCCCGGTCCAGGCGCTGGCGCCGGGGTATGGGTTTGACGTGCCGCTCCCTCCCTCGAAACAGGGCCAGCCGAAGTTCAGCTCGCGGTCGGGGCTGGTCCAGGTCGCCGGGATCCGGTTGAGTTCCTCCCAAGTGTTCTGGCCGACATCGCCAACCCAGACCTCACCCGTGGCCGGGTCGACCGTGAAGCGGAACGGATTGCGAAAACCCGTCGCGAGGACCTTCGAGCGCACGGATGTCGGGTTGGCCGCGTCGTAGTAAGGGTTGCCGGGGACACCCGCCCCAGTCGACGCGTCGATGCGGACGATCTTCCCGTTCAACTGGTCGAGACTCTGGACCGCGGTGATGTCGCGGTTGCCGTCGCCGAAGCCGGCGAGGACTCGGTTCTGGCTATCGATCCGGATCGTCCCGGTGACGTGATTTGGCGCCCCGGCCTGAAACCCCGTGAGGAGGACGGCGCGTTTGCTCGAATCTTCGACGTTCGGGTTGGACGACGAGCCCTCGACGCGCATCACGCGACCAATTGCGGCCTCGCTGCTATCGGGGTTCGACGTCGACTGCTCGGCGACGTAGAGGAGGTACATCCGCCGGTTGGACGCGAAATCCCGGTCGAGCGCGATCCCGGTGAGCCCGCGTTCGCCGTAGTCGTTGACCGACGCGCGCAGATCGAGGAACGTCGATCGGGCTCCGCCGAGGCCCGGCTGCTGGACGAACACCCGGCCGCTCTTTTCTGCGACGAACAGGCGGCCGTCAGATGCGTACGTATGGGCGGTCGGCAGTTCGAAACCCGAGGCCACCGTTGTCACGGAAAATCCCGCTGGAGGCCCCGCGAACGCCGGAGACGAGGCACATGCAGCGGCCCCGATTCCTGCCATGAAGAACCGCACGATCCTTGCGCGGGCATTGAGGGAACGAGCAGTTCGATCGTGCGAGTGGAGTCTCATGGCCCCAACCTCGACACGCCGGGCAGAAAACTTGACCGGGTTGGGTACTGGCCACCAAACGGCCGTTCACGCCCGCACGTAGCGACTCAGGAATCGAGCGGATACCCCACCGGCGCCGCGCGAGCTTCCACTCCGGCGACGAGTACGGCGGGGCCGTCGGCGGTCCGCCGCCAGAGATCACGTAGGGCGTCTGGCAAGCTTCCCGCGTCGTCGACTCGTACGGCCGAGGCCCCGAAGCCTCGAGCGATTTGGACGAGGTCGATCCCGGGTGTGTCAAGGCCGGGCCAGTTGACGCCGGAGCGGCCGGTGAGCCCTTCGAGCCCGGCCCGCAGGATCGCGTAGCCGGCGTTGTCGGCGACGACGAGCGCGACGGGCGCGCCCTCGCGAACGGCGGTCCAAAGGGCGTGGATTCCGAAGAGCACCCCGCCGTCGCCCTGTAGGCAGAGCACACGCCGGTCAGGGCGCGCGAGGGATGCGCCGACGGCGGCGGGAAGTCCCCACCCGAGCGCGCTCCCCCGGTGGGCGAGCCATGAACCAGGGCGCCGATCAAGCAGGCCGCGCAGCGCGCGGCCACTTGTGAGCGCCTCCTCGACGACGAGGTCCCTCGGGCCAACCGAGTCGGCAATCGCCAGCGCGAATGCATTTGGGCTGATCGAACCGGCGCCCTGATCGTTTCGGACGGCGCGTCGTGTCCGGCGGCGGGTCTCTGCGATCCGGTTCGCCCACTGGACCCCGCGCGACGACCATCCGGGCCGTGGGGGACCAAGGGCCTGGAGGATCACTCGACTGGTCGCTCCCGGGCATGCGACGCACCCGATCTCCGTCGGCTGGCTTCGTCCGACCTCAAGGGGGTCGACATCGATGTGGATCAACCGGCAGCCCTCAGGGAGGGCCGGTCCCGGGCTCGTGCCGAAGAGTCGAAAGACCGGCATACCGAGTGCGAGAACGACGTCGAACTCCTCGATCCTCGCGTGGATCTCCGAACCGAAACCGGGGAGCGGACCAGCCCAAAGCCGAGCGGTCGTCGGGATCGACGCTCGGCTGGCGAATGGCTCTCCGTGGATTGGCGCGCCGAGGCGCTCAGCGAGGCCGATGACCCAGCCGGCCGCGTCCACATGGGCGATGCCGTCGCCAGCAAGGATCACGGGCGCACGGGCGGACCTCAGGACGGCGACGATCGTGGCCACTGAAGCGGCGTCGGCGGTCGGTGGCGACTCGACGCGCACGGTTTGGTGCGGCCGTGCCGTGGTCGCTCCGTCCTGGATCTCCATCGGGAGGCTCAGGACAACCGGTCCTTGCGGCGAAGTCCGCGCGAGGGCGATGGCGCGGGAGACAATCGAAGGGAGGTCTTCGGGTCGCTCGACCTCGAACGCGGCTTTCGCGACGGGAGCGGCCATCGCGACCAGCTCGCCACCCAGAAACGGTCCAGACGGCAGAAGCTCGCGTACTTGCTGACCCACCGTGACGAGCATGGGCACGCGAGCGCGTTGCGCGTTCAGAACACCTGCCAGGCCGTTGGCAAGGCCGGGCTGCACGTGGATGTTCACCGCCGTCAACTGGCCGCTTGCTTGCGCGTGGCCGTCGGCCATTCCGAGAACGGCGTGCTCGTGGAGCCCAAGGACGTAGCGAACACGGTCCTGGCGAGGGAGGGCGTCAACGAGGGGAAGCTCGGTCGAGCCGGGATTGCCGAATAGCAGGTCGACACCCTCGGCGGCGAGCGCGTCGAGCAACCAATCGGCTCCGGTCATCGCCACGAACGGAATCTCTCACAAAGCCACGGATGTCACACCTGACGACGACGTGAGCAGGCACGTCTCGCATTGCAAGACCCTTGACTGTCAAGAATGGCCCCTTTTTTGACAGTCAAGGAGTTCCCGCACGCGGGTCCGAGAACCACTGACGTCGCGAAGCACCACAGCCAGCTCTTGTCGTCGCTGAAGCATTTGGCGTAGGTCAAACGCAAGACCTGACTGCTCAGCGCCCAGAGCGCGGAGCCCCAGCGTCGCTGGGACCGACCCTGCCCGTCGGCCGAACGAAGCGTGGGCGAGTTCACGCGTTCGTGCGGGTTTTGCTAACGCGAAACTGTCGGCTTTGATGCTGCGCAATGGTATGGTAGCCACGATGGACAGCACCTACCGCTCTCGGATCGTCGATGACGAACTGGACATTCTCTTGCCGCACCTGCCGGCTGTCTCACTTGAGGGAGCGAAAGGCGTCGGCAAGACCGCGACCGCGCTGCGACGTGCGGCGACCGTGTATCGCCTCGATGATCCCGAAGCTCGCGAGCTCGTTGCGGCGGCCCCAGGACGACTCACGTCTGGAAGCCGGCCAATCCTCATCGACGAGTGGCAACGGTATCCGCCAGCGTTCGATGTCGTTCGCCGGGCAGTTGACGATGGTGCCAAGCCTGGGACGTTTCTTCTCACGGGGTCACCCCCGGCTCCGGGGGTGGCGGTTCACTCTGGTGCGGGTCGGATCGTCGTCGTCCGAATGCGCCCACTTTCACTCGCCGAGCGTGGGCTCCGTTCCGGCGTCAGCCTCGCCCGCCTCCTCACAGGCGGCACACCGCCGATCGAAGCGACGACCGACGTCACACTTGAGGTCTATGTCGACGAGATAGTCCGCTCCGGTTTGCCTGGCCTGCGCTCCGGTCCGGACCGAGTTCAGCGTTCACAGCTCGATGGATATCTCGACCGGATCGTCCAGCGTGAGTTCCCGGAGATGGGATACGTCGTGCGAAATCCCGCCGGGCTGCAGCGTTGGCTGACGGCCTATGCCGCCGCTTCGTCAACGACCGCATCGTTTGAGACGATCCGAACTGCCGCGACAGGAGGCCGAGGCGAGAAACCGTCCCGCGACGCCACCGGCCCGTACCACGACATCCTTCAACGACTGCACCTCGTGGACCCGGTGCCCGCTTGGCTGCCATCACGGAGTCACGTCGCGCGTCTCGGGGCCGCACCGAAGCACCAGCTCGTTGACCCTAGCCTTGCTGCGAGGTTACTTGGCGTCGACGCGGGGGCGTTACTCGGCGGTCAAGACGCCGGCCCACCGGTGCGCCGAGACGGAACGCTCCTCGGGGCACTTTTCGAAGCACTCGTGACGCTGAGCGTTCGCGTATGCGCGCAGGCCGCGGAGGCTCGGGTCGGGCATCTGCGCACCCACCGCGGAGACCACGAGGTCGACCTCATCGTGGAGCGAGGCGACGGACGCGTCGTCGCCATCGAAGTCAAACTCGCCGCAGCGATCTCCGACCGCGATGTTCGCCACCTCCACTGGCTCAAAACACAGCTCGGCGACGAACTAGTCGACGCGGTCATCGTCACCACCGGTCGCGAGGCGTACCGCCGAGCGGACGGAATCGCGGTCGTGCCTGCCGCACTGCTCGGACCGTAGCCGCCGGAACCAAGGCTCCCTCTACGGTCCGAGACTTACACCGCAGATCGAACGCACGCTCCGACCCCAACCAGGGGCCGGACGTAGTCAGTTGGCCGCCGTAGATCCTCGCCTCGGTCTCCACCTCGATACCCCGGCTCGCAAGAACAAGACAGGTGCTCGAACGCAGGGTCTGAATGTGATGCCCCGGAGGCGCTCGAACTCAAGGTCTGACTGCCCAGGGGCCGGACGCCCCCGTCCCTCAACAGGGGCAGGATGCCCCCAAGTTCAAGGCTCCTGCGAGCAAGCTGGACGCCGTATCTCTTTTGTGAGATACTCAACGGATAGACGGTCCGGACGCAGCAAGGAGGTCAACGCTTGGATAAGGACTTCCTCGACGAGTTCATCGCGGATCGCGAACGTCAGAATTCGTCGTTCCCGCTAATGGTCAATCGGGCGTTGCTTCGCCGGGAGATGGCTCGTACCCTTTTGGAACGCCGCCGCGCGCTCGGTCTTTCACAGGCAGCGTTGGCAGCCGTGCTTGAAACGTCGCAATCGACAATCGCTCGCCTTGAGAAAGGCGAAGGAGACATTCGGCTGTCGACTCTGGAACGCCTTGCTGCTGCCCTTGGCGGTCGAATCAGTCTCGAAGTGATCTTCAGCTCGGAGCTGAACAACCGTCCGGCCTAGCGAGCTCGCTCTCGCCAGTCACGAAGGCGGGATTCCGCGAGTTCGATGACGCTCGGTGGAGTCTTCTGGGTCTTTTTCTTGAACGCTGCCAGCGCGAGCAGGACGTGTCACGAGATCCTTCAGGCGCGAAAAGAACTCTGTACGTGACGTTCTTGCCGGGAGCGCGAACCTCCCAAATGTCGCCACGAAGCTTTCGGCCGGCCATCATGCCCGCGTCGGCTACATCCTTCATCGCCGCAGCGATCTCCGCCGCGTCGATGTCGTCGAGTTCACCGAGGAACTCGCCTACAGGGGATCGCCCGGACGCCGTCCTGTAGTCCCTCCACCGCAGCGTCCGGCGCGGCGCGTTCAACGGCTATTCCCTGGCGTCGCCAACGAATCTCATCGAGCTTCCTCGTCCCCTTGGTTGCCGCCGAACGGCCTGCGATCGGAACAGACAGCACTCCGGCGGTCGGCGCCGTAGGCTTCCCCCCATGAAAGCCTCCGTTTACCACGGGCCCCGCGACATCCGCGTCGAGGACGTTCCCGACGCCATTGTCCGCGAGCCCACAGACGCCATTGTCCGTGTCACCCACGCCTGCATCTGCGGCAGTGACCTCTGGCCGTACCGCGGGCAGATCGAGATCTACGGGCGGCCCGGCCGGACCGGCCATGAGTTCATGGGCGTCATCGAGGCCGTCGGCGCCGACGTCGCCACACTGAAGGTCGGCGACATGGTCCTCTCCCCTTTCGCGTTCTCCGACGGCAAGTGCGCCTTCTGCGCCGAAGGGCTCACCACCTCGTGCGAGAACGTCGGCTACTGGGGCGGCGTCAACGACGGTGGCCAGGGTGAGGCCGTTCGCGTTCCCTTCGCCGACGCCACACTCGTCGCCCTCCCCAAGGACGTCGACCTCTCAGACGACGTCCTTGCCCGCCGGATGGCTCCCCTCACCGATGTCCTCTGCACCGGGCACCACGCCGCCATCTCGGCCGGAGTCGGTCCAGGATCAACCGCCGTCGTCATCGGCGACGGGGCCGTCGGCCTGTGCGCCGTCATGGCCGCCAAGCGCCTCGGCGCGGAGCGGATCATCGCCATCGGCCACCACACCGACCGGCTCGCCATCGCAACGACCTTCGGCGCGACCGATGTCGTCTCAGGAGATGACAAGGCGGCCGTCGCGCACGTCATGGAAGCCACAGGATCCGGCGCGCGCTCGGTCCTTGAGTGTGTGGGAACGGACTCGTCGCTCAACCTCGCGATCGCCGCGGCGCGACCAGGTGGGACCATCGGCTACGTCGGCGTTCCATATGGGAACGAGGTGAATCGCATGGAGATGTACGGCAAGAACGTCAGCGTTGTCGGTGGCGTCGCCCCGGCTCGGACCTACATGCCGGAGCTCCTCGCCGACGTCCTCGCCGGCAAGCTCGACCCGTCGCCCGTCATGGACAACGTCGTCAGCCTCGACGAGGTCCTCGACGGCTACAAGGCCATGGACGAGCGGCGCTCAGTCAAGACGCTCATCAACGTTTCGACGCCCTGAGAGCCCGCGCTTCCTGAAGTTGCAGTAGCTCGTCGAGCACTCGGTTCACGGGTGTCGGCACTCCGAGACGCCTTCCCTCCTCGGTCACGAAGCCGCCGATCGCGGCCCGTTCGAGCGGCCGGCCGCGTTCCAGATCTTGCGCGGTTGACGGTCGGTATCCATCGAGTTCTGGGTACGGGTGCAGCATCTCGGCGCGATCCTCCTCGGTCAGCACGATCCCCCGCACGGCCGCCACCGCGACAACCTCGTCCATCGCCTCGCGAACCAGGCCGGCGCTCGCCGGGTGATTGAGCGCCTCACCGGCGGTCGCGCCCGTGACCGCGCAGAGCGCGTTGAAGCCCGCGTTCCAGAGCAGCTTGTGCCACTGGGCGTGCTCGATGTCGTCGACCATGATCAGTTCCCAGGCCGTCCGCAGCGTCTCTGAAACCCGTTCGAGGAGCGGGGTAACACCGCCGGCAGGATCGCCGATCGTGACGCGACCCTCAGCCTGGTGGATCACCACACCCGGGTCGTCGATGCGACACCCGACAAACGCGAGCGCGCCAAGTGTCCGTCCGTCTCCGAGCACGTAACGGGTGCGGGCAACGTGGTCGACGCCGTTCTGAAGGATGACAACCGGCGTCGCCGGGTCGATGGCGGGTGCCAGCGCCGCGGCGGCGTCCGGGGTCTGATGCCACTTGGTCGTGATCACCACGAGATCAGTCGGGTGGGGCGTTTCGGTCGCGCGGACCTCGACCGACCAGCGCGTCCCGTCAGGCTCGACGACCGCAACCTGACCGGCCCGCCGCAGCGCCTCAAGGTGCGCGCCGCGTGCCACGAGGGTGACCTTATGCCCAACGCGGGCAAGGAGCGCCCCGTAGTAGCTCCCCACCGCACCCGCCCCCATCACCAAGATCTGGCTCACCTCGCAAGTCTATTGCCGCCCCGGCGTATCAAGTGCCGGTGCGCGTACTCCCTCAGGGCAGAGCCAACGCCCCGAAGGAGTCAACGATGCAGCCCCGTGCCCTGATCGCCGCCCTGTCGCTTGCCGTACTCGCCGCGACCGCACCCTCCGCCATGGCGAACCCGCTCCCCGTCGGGTGGACCGAACGCCCGTGCGTGATCGTCGACGCACGACAGTTCGTCCTGAACCTCGCCACCGGCGCGGAGATCTTGCCGAGCGCCGTGGGGAGCTACGCCGTTGCCGGTGTCGAGGCCCGCTTGGTGGATGGACGCCTGGTCGACGCGGGCGGGACGCCCCTGCCGGTCGTCGGCGGGGCCATCGTCGACAAGGCCGGGAAGGCCGTTGCGATGGTCAGCTACTGGCCGCGTCTCGCCTGCGCCCCGGGAACCGACGTCGCCAAGCCAGGCCCGTCTGGCCCGATCGGGCCGTCAGGTCCGGCCGGCCCCGCAGGGGCTCCCGGCGCGACGGGTGCTTCGGGCGCGCCCGGCGTCACCATTCAATCGGCCGCGCCGGCGACAAGCGAACTTGCGGACCTGCGCCGTCAGCTCGTCAAGGCGCGCGCCGAGGCGAAGCGCTGGAGGAAGGCCGCGAAGGCCGCCCGAGCCAAGCGCCCCGCCGCCGCTCAGCCGGTCGTTCTCGGATAGCCCCGGCCGGGCTCGACGAGCGAGCCCGGCCGGCAAACCCTTGCCTACGGAGCCGTGTAGGCCCAGGTGCCCTCGAGTCGGGAGCGTCCGGCGATCGTCGACTGGTAAAACCACTGGAAGCCGTAGCGGCTGGCCGGTGAGCCGACGAGGTTGTCGACCTGCGAGACGATGCCACTGTTTGGCTCGACGTTGTCGACGGTTGCTTCCCTGACGTAGGCGCACAGCACGCCGGCCGGCGCGGTCGGGTCGCGGAAGTTCCCGGCGCACGCCGCGTTCTCTCGGAGATCGGACGTCGCGCCTTGGATTGTGGCGTTCGCGAGCCCGTTCACACCCTGAACGCCGAAGCGCACCGTGGCGCTCTCGAGTGCCACCGGAACCGCGATCGGGAATGAGACGCTCCCGATAAAGCGCTGGTTCGCGGCGCCTGCCGTGAACTCCCCACCCCAGATCCCGCGAATGGTCTTCCCGGTTGGGACGGCCGCGTCAAAGATCGACGATCCGGGAACGCCCTGGGGTCCGGCAGCCCCGGCAACGCCGGCCGCGCCCTGAAGGCCCTGTGGGCCAGCCGCTCCCTTGATGTCCTTCGCGGTGAGCGACTTGTCCTTGATGTCAGCCCCCGTGAGGGAGCCGTTCTTGACCTGCTTGCCGGTGATGACGAGGCTCGCCGCGGTCGCGCCTCCGGCGCTCGCAACGGCAAGCGCCACCAAGGAAACGACCATCGAGGGCGATGGACGTCGGTTCCAGAAACTGGACACGAGTTCCCCTTCCATTGGGGCTCCGCGAACGACCTCGAAACAGCTCTCAAGGCACCCCGGAGCGATTCACGTCTGGGCCGGCCAATCAGCCAGCCCTGCTGCGCGACGTTCTACGAACCGCCCGACGATGTCAAGACTGGCGACTTGCGGAGATTCCCCTGGGAGGTAAAACCCCGGGTACGCTCAGCGAAGTCCGACCAGGTCGACCACGAAGATCAGCGTCTCGTGCGGCTTGATGACTCCCCCGGCGCCCTGCCTGCCGTAGCCGAGGTGCGGTGGGATCGTGAGCTGCCTGCGGCCGCCAACGCGCATTCCTGCGACGCCGTCGTCCCAACCTTGGATGACCTGGCCTTTGCCCAACCCGAATTTGAAGGTCTCTCTACGGTCCCACGATGCGTCGAACTGGGTTCCCGTCGACCACGAGACACCGACGTAGTGCACTTCTACGGTCTGGCCGGCGGTCGCCTCGTCTCCCGAGCCGACGACGAGGTCGAGGGTCTCGAGGGCTCCGGGAGGATCGCCGGCGGGAACGTCAATGGATGGCTTTGTGTTTGTCATGCCCGGAACGTACCAAGCCGGATCACTCGATTCGCGCCGTCAGCCCTCCGAGGCCGCCGTGAGCGCCACGAGGATCTCGCCATCGTCGTCGAGGCGACTTGGGTAGACGACGATGCCGCAATCCCCCACCTCGGCCGCACCGGTCGCAAACGAGAGACGCCAGGCGTGCAGTGGGCAGACGATCGAATCAAGCCCGACGATGCCGTCGGCGAGGGGTCCTGCCCGGTGTGGGCACTGGGCTTGGGTTGTGGCAATCCCGCCTCCCCGCAGCCGGAACACGGCAACGTCGTGACCTGCGACCTGAAACGCGCGGCCCTCGCCGAGCGGAATCTGCTCGACTGATCCAAGTGAGTACTCGACAAGGCTTTCGGTGGGACTCATCATGCCACCGCAATCGGGGCGGCGAACTGGTTCGCAGTGGCCGGCTCGGCGGCCTCTGTCTGCCACGGCTCGACGTACGCGTCGATCGAGCGCGCCATCTCGGCGCCAAGGCGCGCCGCGATACCGTCGCGGTCGTCGACCACAATCGCTCGTAGCTCTTCGAGGCCGATCCGAGGGACGAAGTCATAGGTGCGTTCGAGCCAGCGGGCGTTCTCGCGGTAGTACTGCATGAAGCGGCCGGTGATCGTCAGCACCTCCGCGTGCGAGCCGACCGTGCACAGGACGTCGCCCTTTCGCACGGTGGCCCCGGCGGCTCCTCCGATGTAGACCTCCCAGCGGCCACCCTCCACGGCAACGGCCCCGATGTCTTTGACCATCGCCTCCGAGCAGTTTCGAGGACATCCGGCCACCGCGAGCTTGAGTTTCGCGGGGGCTTCGATTCCCTTGAAGCGCTCCTCCATCTCGACGCCGAGCGCGATCGCGTCGCCGACGCCGAAGCGGCAGAAGTCCGTCCCGACGCACGACTTGACGGTGCGAAACGACTTGCCATATGCGTGACCGGACCGCATGCCGAGGTCCTTCCAGACCCGCGGGAGATTCTCTTTCGTGATTCCGAGCAGGTCGATCCGCTGACCGCCGGTGATCTTGATCATCGGCACCTCGTACTTGTCGGCGACGTCGGCGATGCGACGCAGCTGATCGGCCGATGTGACACCCCCGGAGATTCCCGGCACAACCGAAAACGTGCCGTCACGCTGGATGTTGGCGTGGACGCGATCGTTGATGTAGCGGGCGTCGCGCTCGTCGCCCAGATCCTCGGGGCCCCAGATCGTGCGTAGGAGGGAGGTCAGCCCCATCTTGCTCGCCGGGTCATCGCGGCCGTCGGCGAGCGCCTCGAACACCTCTGAGGCGGAGCGCAGTCCGAGGCGGTGGATCGCCTCGACAAGCGCTGCCTTTGGCATCGGGACGCCCGGGACGTAGTAGTGGGCCGAGGGGTCCTCCGCTAGGTCTCCCCCTGCCGCCCGTTCCACGATCTCGATGACCTGGGACTTGCACGACCCGCAGCCGGTTCCGGCGCGGGTGGCTTTCATCACGGCGCCGACGCTCGCGGCGCCACCCGAGACGCAGCTCGCGATCTGCCCCTTGCTGACGCCGTTGCAATTGCAGATCTGGGTGTCGTCGGGGAGGTCGGCAATGCTCACCGCGGCCGTAGGCGGACCGACGTCAAACAGGAGCTGGAGGCGGTCATCGGGAAGCGGCGTGCCCTTGTCGAACGCCTGGGTCAGGAACGACACCTTGCTGACGTCGCCGAGAAGGGTTGCTCCTACGAGCACACCGTCGCGGAGGATGACCGTCTTGTAGATCCCGCGATGGGGTTCGCTGAACTGGAGCACCTCGTCGTCGTCGGACTCAGGCTCTTTGAGGCCCATGACGGCCAGCTCGACGCCCATCACCTTGAGCTTGGTCGCGAGCTTCGAACCTTCGTAGGCGGCAGACGTATCAGTGCCGGTGATGTGATCGGCGAGGACTTCGGCCTGCTCCCAGAGGGGGGCCACGAGGCCGTAGACCTGGCTGCGGTGCTGGGCGCATTCGCCGACGGCGTAGATGTCTGGGTCCTCGGTGCGGAGCTGGTCGTCGACGACGACCGCACGCTCGACGGTGAGGCCACACTGCGCCGCGAGCTCAGCGTTCGGGCGGATGCCCGCCGCGACGACGACCATGTCGCATTCGAGGTGGGTTCCGTCCTTGAACGCGAGGCCGGTGATCCGGTCCTCACCGGTGACCTGGACCGTTGCGCTCCCGCAGTGAACCCCAATCCCCATCTCGCGAAGTGTCCGGGCGAGGATCCGCCCGCCCTGCGCGTCGAGCTGCTGGCCCATGAGGTGCGGCCCGGCTTCGACCACGTGGACCTCGACGCCGTGGGTGAGGAGACCCCGGGCGGCTTCGAGACCGAGAAGCCCACCGCCGATGACCGCGGCCCGCGCGCAGCCCTGCGCGTAGTTCGCGATCGCGTTGCAGTCGTCGATCGTCCGGAAGACGAAGATGCCAGGGCGCGGACCGTGTCCGTTCATGACGCCGTCGATCGGCGGTATGAACGGGCGACTGCCCGTGGCGACGATCAGCTTGTCGTAGGCGACCGAGGTGCCGTCCTCGGCGTGGACCAGGCGGGCGATACGGTCGACGTGGCTCACGCGGGCGCCCGCGCGCAGCTCGATGTCGTTGTCGGTGTACCAGTCGAGGGGGTTGATAAAGATGTCGCTCGCGTCCGATTCGCCCGAGAGCACACCTGAGAGAAGGATCCGGTTGTAGTTGCCGTACGGCTCATCACCGAAGACGGTGATGTTGAACATCTCACCGCCGCCGCGGGCGAGGATCTCCTCGACGGTGCGCGCTCCGGCCATGCCGTTTCCGATGACGACGAGCTTCTGGCGCGTCTGCGCCTCGAACTCGTCCCCCAGGGCGAGGTGGTCCCTCTCGGCTGTGGTCACGTGCGGCCTCCTTCAAGGCTGGGGGTCGGGTCGCGGTACGGCTCAATGCGGACGGCGCAGGTCTTGAACTCCGGCATGCGCGAATAGGGATCGAGGGCAGGATTTGTGAGCAGGTTCACGCGCCCGGTCCCGGCCCAGTGGAAGGGCATGAAGAGCGTGTCGTGACGGATCGCGCCCGAGAAGCGCGCCCGTGCGGTCGCCGTGCCGCGACGGCTCGCGAGGGTCACGAGCGCTCCCTCGGTGATGGCGAACTGGCTCGCGATCTGCGGGTGCATCTCGACAAACGCCTCAGGCGACTCGTCGTCGAGTTCGGCGACCCGGCGAGTCTGCGTGCCGGACTGGTAGTGGCCCATGAACCGCCCGGTGGTCAGGTGCAGGGGAAACTCGCGATCGGGCTCCTCAGCGGAGGGGCGATGGGTCACGGCGTGGAACTTCGCGCGGCCGTCGGGGGTGGCGAACCGCTCGAGAAACATCCGCGGGGTACCGGGGTGATCCTTCCCGGGGCAGGGCCAGAACACGCCGTCGCCGGAGGCGATGCGCTCGTAGCTGATCCCGGAGTAGTCGGCCGGGCCGCCCGCGCTTGCCCGCCGAAGCTCGGCGAAGACCTCCCGCGGGGCAATGCGATTGAAGAAACGACCCCGACCGAGCTCTTGGGCGAGGCCTGCGATGATCTCGATGTCGCTTCGCACACCCTCGGGCGGGTCGACCGCGCGGCGACGCCAGTGCACCCGGCCCTCGAGGTTGGTCATGGTCCCGTCCTCCTCCGCCCACTGGGTGGAGGGAAAGACCACGTCCGCGCGTTCGGCGGTCTCGGACATGAACGGGTCGGCCACAGCGAGGAAGTCGAGCGCGTCGATGCGCTCCTGGATGTGGCCGGCGTTCGGGGCCGAGACGACCGGGTTCGAACCCATCACGAGGAGCGCGCGTATGCCGCCCGGCGTTCCGAGCTTGTCGAGCATCTCGTAGGCCGAGATGCCGGGACCGGGCAGCTCGTCGGGGTGGACGCCCCAGATGCCGGCCACATGCGCTCGGGCGGCGGGATCGTCGATGCGTCGGTATCCGGGGAGCTGATCGGCCTTCTGTCCGTGCTCGCGGCCACCCTGGCCGTTGCCCTGACCGGTGATGGCGCCGTAGCCGGATCCGGGACGCCCCGCGTGGCCGAGGGCGAGGGCGAGGTTGATAAACGAGAGGACGGTCTCGGTGCCGTTCGAGTGTTGTTCGGATCCGCGCGCCGTGAGGATCATGGCGGTACGAGCGTTGCCGAGCATGAGCGCGGCACGGCGGATGTCGTCGGCCGGCACGCCCGTGATGCGCTCGACGCGGTCCGGCCAGTAGGTGGCCACGGTTTGGAGCACCGCGCCGAAGCCGCTGGTGCGCTCCTGGATGAAGTCACGATCAAGCATCCGCTCACGGACCAGGATGTGGAGCAGGCCGTTTGCGAGAGCGAGGTCGGTCCCGGGAGCGGGGGCCAGGTGGAGCGTCGCCTGCCGTGCGGTCGAGGTCGCACGCGGGTCGATCACGATGAGCCGACCCCCCGCACGACGTTGCTCGTCGAGAAATCGCATCGCCGGTGGCATGGTCTCGGCGGGGTTCGCCCCGACGAGCACAACCACCTCGGCCAAGGGGATGTCTTCGAGGGGAAACGGTAGCCCCCGATCGAGCCCGAAGGCGCGAATGCCCGCGGCCGCGGCTGAGGACATGCAGAATCGGCCGTTGTAGTCGATCGATGGGGTCTTGAGGCCGATGCGAGCGAACTTTCCGAGCAGATACGCCTTTTCGTTCGTGAGTCCGCCGCCACCGAAGATTCCCGCTGCAGCCGGGCCGTACAGCTGCTGCGCCTCGGAAAGTCCACGCGCGGTCCGTGCAAGCGCGTCCTCCCACGTTGTCTCGACAAACGGACCGTCGCGACGGTCGCGTACCAGGGGCGCCGTCAAACGCTCCGGGTGGCGCAGAAGTGAAGTCGACGTCCAGCCCTTGCGGCAAAGGCCCCCGGCGTTTGTCGGAAAGTCGCGCGCAACGACGGTCGGGCCAGCCGCCCCTTCGACCACGGTCATTCCACACTGCAGCGAGCAGTACGGGCAGTGTGTCTCTGTGCCCGAGGGAGCCGCCCGCATGGGGAGCGGCGGCGGTTGGGTGACACGTCGACGAGTGGGCAGTGGCAGTGGGTCCTCCAGGACGATTTGCTTGGAGCCGCTTCGATGCTAGGAGCGGCACCTTTGGTGATCTTCGGACGATCCATCCGATCTTCGGGGCGCTGGTTTCATCGGTTCATCCGAACGGGCCTTCCTCCATTTCGCGGTGGCGCGGAAACAGTCGTGTCAGGCACCACCGTCGCGGCGCGCAAACGTTCCGCGTACAGCTGGTGCCTGACACTGGCGTCGATGAGCGACTACACCCCAACCAAACGACCCTTGTGCGAGCGCAGGTAGACGGCCCATGTGACGAGGAAGCACACGGCGTAGAAGGCGATGAATGTGACGTAGGCGCCGTTGCCGTTGCCATTACCGAGAAACGACTGGCGGAAGGCGACGTTCACGCCCACCCCACCGAGTGCGCCGACGGCCCCGGCGATCCCGATCAGCGCACCGGAGAGCCGGCGTGCCTCGGTGGTCGCGTGCGCGTCATCCACGCCTGCCTCGGTTGCAAGACGAGCCTTCGCGGCAAAGATCGCGGGGATCATCTTGAAGGTCGAACCGTTTCCGATCCCGGCAAAGACAAAGAGCGTCAGGAAGCCCGTGATGAAGAGCGGCAGAGACTTGTTGAGCGAGGCAGCCAGAACCACCCCAGCCGCTGCGGCCATCCCGACGAAGTTCCAGAACGTCACCTTCGACCCGCCGATGCGGTCGGCGAGGATTCCGCCAATCGGGCGGACGAGCGAGCCGATCAGCGGACCGAGGAAGGTGATGTACGCGGCGTCGAGCGGTTTCGGGAAGCTCTCCGGGAACTGCACGAGCAGCACCTGCCCAAACGCGAAGCTGAAGCCGATGAAGGATCCAAACGTCCCGATGTAGAGAAAGGAGAGAACCCATGTGTGACCGTCCTTCGTGACGTCGCGAAGGGCCCGCTTGTCGTTTCTGACCTGGGACAGATTGTTCATGAAAAGCGATGCGCAGAGCGCGGAGATGCCGATCAGCGGGATGTAGATCATGAGGAGCATCCGCGGGTGCGCGGCTCCTGCGGTGGCGAGGACCGCCAACCCGACGAGCTGGGCCGCCGCGACTCCAATGTTGCCGCCGCCAGCGTTCAGGCCGAGCGCCCAGCCCTTCAGGCGCTGCGGGTAGTACGTGGAGATGTTGACCATGGACGAGGCGAAGTTGCCTCCGCCGACGCCAGCGGTCATCGCCACGATCAGGAGGGTTGAGAACGAGACGCCGGGCTTGAGCGCGAGGCCTGCGAGCACGCACGGAACGATAAGAAGTAGCGCGCTGAAGATCGTCCAGTTGCGTCCGCCGAAGCGGGCGACGGCGAAGCTGTACGGGAGGCGCACGAGGCTGCCCACGGCCGCGGGCATTGCCGCGAGTAGGAACTTCTGGCTCGGATCGAAGCCGTACGCCGGACCGAGAAAGAGCACGAAGACCGACCAGAGCGACCAGATGGAGAAGCCGATGTGCTCGGACAGGATCGAGAAGATCAGGTTGCGACGGGCAATGACCTTGCCGCCGTTTTCCCAGAAGTGGGGATCCTCCGGACGCCAGTCGTCGATCCAGTAGGGACTGGCTCGTGTGAACGAACCGATCTTCGGTGCGACCTGCGTGGTCGCCGCGTTCGTGCTCATTGAGGCCTCCTCGATGTGATGTCGAGCAGGCTAGGTTCGAGGCGGTTCGCCCGGTACGGATTGACGATCCGAAATATCTGGGTGGCGAGATGGATGATCACGACCACCCCGCCGTCGGCGGCGTTCGGTCGATGCGTCTAAGGCTGCGTCGTGATGACTGTGCGATCGGCCAACACCCGGCGCCGTCTTGTGTCCTAGCCTGACGGACAGTGGATGTCGTTCGCGAACTTGAGTTCCTCCAGCGCTTGGCGCTCACCGCGGCGCAGACCCTCGACGCCCCGTCGCTTGTCCGGCTCGTCATCGCCGAGACGACCGGAGCGATGGGCGTGGACGTCTGTTCGGTCTATCTCCTCGACTCCGACGGAACCTCCCTGGTGCTCTCTGCGACGAACGGTCTGTCGCAAACCGGTGTGGGTCGAGTGCGACTGCGGGTCGGTGAAGGCGTCACGGGCACGGCAGCGGCCGAGCGGACTCCGATCGTCGTCGAAGACGTTCGGACCGAGCCACGCTTTCGGTGGCTCGCCGGTGTCGACCAGGCCCGCTTCGTATCGATGTGCTCTGTTCCGATCGTGTCGGCCGACCGACTGATCGGGGTGCTGAACGTCCAGACCGACGAGCCGCATGTGTTTGCTCGCGACGAGGTCGACTTCATGGCCGCGATCGCCGCTCAGGTGGCTGGAGCGCTCGAGCGGTCGGGCCTGCAGGAACGTCTCGAGGAACAGGTGGCCGACCTGCGTAAGTCCGAGGAGATCCACCGACGCTTTACGGAGCTGGCGCTCACTGGGGCGGGACTCCCCGCGATCTGCGAGGAGATCGCCCATCAGTCCGGCGGGCCGATTGCCCTCTTCGATGACGAGGGAGAGCGCCTCGCGCCTCCAGGGCCAGACACCCTTCCCGAACAGATCGCCAGCATCGCCGACCCGGCTCGCCGCGATCCGAGCCTGACGATCCTGCCCGTCCAGGCGGGACACGACGTGCTCGCGTGGCTCGTGGTCGAGCCAGGTGAAGGGGTGCCCGAGAACGTCCTCCGTCGGGCCTACGAACACGGGGTGACGGTCCTTGCGCTTGAACTTTCGCGCGAGCGTGCCACGGCGGAGGCCGAGCACCGCCTTCGAGGCGACCTCGTGGAGGAACTGCTCTCGTCGCAGATGACCGAGGCCGACGCCGCAAGCCTCGCGGCTCGTGCCGCCCGCCTCGGCTACCGTTTGCGCCGCCAAATGTGGCTCCTTGTCATCAAACCCGACGACCCGACCGCGACTCGAACGACGAGCGACCGTGCGAGTGCCGTCCGCCTCCTCCGCGCCCTGTCGGCTGAGGCGGACGCGAGCCATCCAGGGTCGATGGTCGTCGAGCGCGGTGGAACGCTCGTGGTCCTCGTGCCCGGTCCGGCATCCGCCGAGAAGGTCGAGCGCTGCGCGTCGACGCTGCTGGCGGCGGCAAGTCGGCTCACCGGCGCCTCCTTCTCGTGCGGCGTGAGCGGCTCAAGTGGCGGACCCGTCGAGTTCCACAGCCTCTTGGAGCAGGCCCGCCTCGCCGTCCGCGTCGGACGCCGCCTCAGCCCGTTCGGCGACGTTCACCCGTACCGGCGACTCGGCGCGGAACGCCTTCTCCTTTCGGTGACCCCGAGCGAGCGCCTCGACGAGTTCGTGGAGGAGTGGCTTGGCCCACTGAAACGGCACGAATCGGGCGGCAAAGCCGCGGCACCGCTGATCGAAACCGTGGAGGCGCTCGCAGCGGCCAGTTGGAGCCCTCGGGCCGCGGCTCGGCAGCTGAACGTCCACGTCAATACCCTCCTCTATCGCCTCCAGCGAGCGAGAGATCTCACCGGCCGCGACTTCGACGACCCGGACGTCCGGCTCGCGCTCACCCTTGCGCTTCGCGCCCGTAGCCTCGCCAGGGGTGCCGACATTTCGACCACCCCAAGTGTCGGGACTCTGACCGCCCAGGCGGTGGCTCGGTGAACGGCGCGTCGGTTGGGATCACGGCCGCCCGACGGGCCGACGAGCAAGCGGCCCTCGTACGTGCCTTGGGAGGCGTTCCGCGACACGGACCGAGTGTGAATGTCGACGTCCCCGTCGGTGACGCGACGCTTGAGAGAACGCTCCGCGACGTGCTTGCCTCTCCCCTTCACACCGCCGTGTTCGTGACCGGTGTCGGCGCGCGCCATCTCCTCAGCGCGGCCGGGCGCCTCGGCGTGAATGAGGCGCTCTGGTCGTCCCTCCATGGCGCCCGCGTCATCGTCCGGGGAACCAAGCCGCGACGTGTGCTCCGGGAGCTTGACGTCCGGGTCGACCTCACTGCCGCCCCGGCCGAGAGTCGCGTGATCTGCGATCTCCTGCTCGCTGAGGATCTCGTCGGGAAGCGGATCCTCGTCCAGTGCGCGGGCGCCGCCCCCGACCTGATGATTGCGCCGCTTCGTGCGGCGGGTGCTGAGGTGGTTGTGGCGCACCCCTACGCGATCGACATCCCGGCCGACGGGCAGGCTGCGGTAGGCCTCGCGGCCGATGCGGTCGCCGGGCACCTCGATGCGCTGACCTTCACAAGCGCCCACGCCGTCGACGGGTTCGTCTCGCTTGCCGAGCGGGCCGACATCGATGTTGGACAAGTCGGAGCAGCCGGAACCCTCATCGTGGCGGTGGGCCCGGTCACCCGACGCGCACTCAGGAGCCACGGACTGCCGGTCCACGTCGAGCCCGAGACTCCTCGAATGGGAGCGATGTACCGCGACCTCGCGGCAGCGCTTATGGCTCGACGTGATGATGGTGTCCCGACGCCGGATCTGGCGCATCCGCCGACTCAGCTCAGAAGGGCGTGGCCACCGTCGTAGACGAGCTTGAGCGATACGGCAAGGAGCGCCACCTCGACGATGAGGTAGAACGTTCGCTCGGGGATCACCCGCACAAGACGCGAGCCGATCCAGATCGCGGCGAGCGCCACGGGGACCACCCACGCGGCGGCTGCGAGGTTGTCGTTCGATAGTTGCCCGAGGGCGTAGTACGGCCCGAGCTTTGCCAGGTTCACGACCGCAAACAGGATCGTGCCCGTCCCGAGGAACGCCATCTTCTCGAGGCGCTGCGGTAGGACATACATCTGGAATGGCGGCGCCCCCGAGTGCGAGACGAAGCTCGTGAACCCGGTGAGCCCGCCCCACAGGACGCCGCGCGACACGTCGGCGCGGCGGGCGGGACGCGTCAGGCGGCGCGTCACCACGAGGTTCGCGCAGTAGACGAGTCCGATCGAACCGACGAGGAGCGTCACCGCCGCCTCGGAGATGAACGAGGCGGTCGCCCAGCCCACTCCGACGCCGGCGATCGCCGCCGGGACGAGGATGGCGAGGTTCCGTCCGCTGAAGTTGCGGCGGTAGAGGATGAGCCCGAAGACGTCGCTCACGATGTAGATCGGCAGGAGAATCGCTGCGGCCGCAACCGGAGAGACAGTGAGCGCGAGGATCGGCACGCCGAGCATGCCCATGGCCGGCATCCCACTCTTGTCAAAGCCGACGAGCGCGGCGGCGAGACCAGCGGCGAGGTAAAACGAGACGCTCAGGCGAGAAACGATAGCGATGCGCCGCGACCTGTCGCCGCGCGGATCGGGCGAGGCCCCCATTCCGAATAGGAAGGGGTGGCGCGTGGATACTTCACCACCTGGTGGTGAAATATCCACGAGTACTTCTCAGCCCCCCATGCGTGGAACGTCCGTCTCATGGATGCGGCGATGGATCAGTTCGTCGTCCTCCCACGCCGTCAGGGTCGTCGTCACGTGGAACGCTTCGAACGTGCAGGTCATCGTTGCGTCGACCTCCACGGTCGTGTCGAAACCGTCGCGGCTGAGCTGGACTCGCCGCGTGACATGCGCGGTCGCCGACAGCGGATCACCGGCGACGATCGGGTACCGATTCGTTCCGCTCTCTTCGACCTCGATGTCGAGGTCGTTGATCCGGAGCCGGCCAAGCAAGAAGTCGGGTTGCAGATCGCTGAGGCGTGACGTGATTGGCTCGACATCGACGATGTCACCCTGCCGAGGAGCCCCAAGGTCACAGTCCGTCGCCGTCAACGGGAGAAGGGGAGCGCGCAGCGATCCGCCTCGACAAGTGAGCGTCACGGCCTCCGGTGACGGCCAGATCCATGGCCAATAGCTCGCCGAGAGCGCAATCCGGATCCGGTGTCCGGCCCGGAACCGGTGGGCGCAGGCGTCGAGGCGAAACGAAACGCTCATCTGCGATCCCGGTTCGATGGCCTCGTGATGGTCGTGGCCGACGCGGTGGGTCAGGTTCAGAAACCCGCGAGTGACAAGGCACGAGGTGCCGTCTGGCGCCACGTCACAGAGCCGGGCCGCGACGAACGCGTTCGGTCGGTCGCTCGCCAGCCACAGCGCGAGCATCGGGAACCCGACGAGTTCCAGGTCGCCGGTGAGGGGTGCGGTGTCCGTGCAGAACGATCTCGCGTCGTCGGGACGCTGGTCGCCCGGGAGTGCGTCGTCGCTGTAGGGGCACCAGGCGCCAGCTGTGCTTCCGCACTGATCATCCGAGACCATCTCGCCGAATCCGATGCTGATGTCCCAGGATCCCGCGGGCTCGTCGCTTGTCGCCAGCCACCGTCCCGTTCGAATGGACCGGTCCTGGCGGGCGGGATCCTCGAAGTCCTGCATGAAAAGCCGAAGCGGCGGGCGCTCATACGGTGCTCCACCCCGGAGACAGCTGTCGAAGAACGCGGCGCACTCCCCGAGGAAATCGACCTGCGGGCCCGGTCGGGTGACATGTGGGTATCCGTGGCCCCACGGTCCAACGATTCCGTGCGCGAGTCCGGGAAGGTTGCCAACCAGGTCAATGACCGCGTTTCGGTACGGATCCGCCCATCCACCGACGGCGAGCACCGGCACGTCGATCGCCGGGTAGTCGAAGCAAACCGAACCGTGTCGCCAGTAGTCGTCTTCGAGCTGATGGGTGAGCCACGGCTCGATCATCGGTGGGCTCACCGCCAACCGCTCGCGCCAGCGGTCACGCCAATCGTCCCCGGCGACGGTCGGGTCCGGCGGCCGAGCGTCGTAGGCGCACATCGTGGTTGCCCAAGACAGCATGTCGTGCGCGTTGACGCACCCGCCGGTGTAGTGGCAATCGTCGGTGTAGCGACGCACCACCGAATTCACGCTCACGATCCCGGCAAGCGCTGGCGGTCGGCGAGCGGCGACCTGGAGCGCCGCAAACCCACCCCATGAGAAGCCGATCATCGCGACCTTGCCGTTGCACCACGGCTGTTCGGCCAACCAGGCGATGACCTCGACCGCGTCGTCCTGTTCTTGGGCCAGGTACTCGTCAACGAGGACGCCCTCTGAGTCCCCAGACCCGCGGATGTCGACACGGATACCGGCAAACCCGCGACTTGCCCACCACGAGTAGCGCGGATGGTCGGTGAGGAACGTGCCGTCGTTTCGCCGGTACGGAACCGGTTCGAGGATCACGGGCACCCGGTCGTCGGTCTCGGGCACCCACATTCGGGCTGCCAGCCGAACGCCATCTGAGAGGGGGATCATCACGGGGTCGAGCGTTCGGTATCGAAACGTGCTCATCGGCTCACACGGTAACGCGGACAAGCGGCCGATCGATCCGGTGCCGTGCACTCAAGGAGCGGACGCCTCGTCGAGCAGGCCGTCGAGTTCCGCGTCCAAGTCCGCGGGATCCTCGGGCAGCCCGACCTGCGCGGCCGCAAGGAACCGTTCAAGGGCCGAAGCCCGCGCCACCCGGTCTGGCGTTGTCACTCGGTCGATCGCGTCGCGGACCACCTCACCAAGCGACATTCCACGCTCGCTGGCGTACCGCGCGAGGCGGTCGTACTGAGTCGGCTCAACGAGAAGCTGCAGACGCCGGGCGAGCATGCCCAAGAGATTAGTAGGTCGCGGTAGACACTCCCGGCGCCACGCACTTCGTATCAGGGCGGGCTCGGATGGCTCTTGAGTTCGTACCCGCCGGAATCCATCCGGTATCGATTGAAGGAGTCCCCGAGATGAGCGCTGCCGGAAACCTCAAGCGCACGGCGCTTGTGGCCGTGATGACCCTTCTCCCAGGCGCAGGCGTCGGCGTCGCGCTCGCGAGCAAGGCCGGCGCCGCTCGCTCGCCCGCTCCATCGGCCGCCAAGGTTGCAAAGCACGCGGTGAGCCCGCTGCGCTACGAGCACGCCTCGCAGACCTTCACGAACTGCACGCCGGTCCAGGTGATGGCCTTTGCCCAGCGCATCCACGTCCGTTGCGCGGCCGCCGTCGGCGGGATCCGATTCTTCGCGCTCGGGACGGCGAACGCACCGAACGTCGCGAGGGTGCTGAGCATCCTGACGACCGCCCAAGTCGCGGGCCGGGACCTCACGATCCTTTTCGACGCGAGCGACCTCAGCGGAGCGTCGATCGGCTGTCAGACGAACGACTGCCGTCTCATCCTGGCGGCCGGGTTCGGGCGATGAGCCGGCGGGCCATGCGACTGGCGTGCCTGGGAGTCATGGCCGCGGGCCTTGGATCGTCGTCGTTTGCGCACGGCGCCCTCGACTGGCAGGCCGGCGTCCGTGGGTCCGACATCTCGGTGTGCGTTGCTGGCGACGCGCCGGCGTCACGTCCGTCGCGTGTGGCGCAGATCGCCTCGTACCTGCGGGAGTTCGCGTGGGCGGCGAATATCCGGTTCAGCGGCCTCGGCTCCTGCGCCGCGCCGAGCAAGGACCCAAACGGCAACGACCACTACGCCGAGGACATCCGCGTCGTGATCCCCGGCACAAGCGCCCCATTCACGGGGGCGGTTCCGGGTGTTGGCTGCACGTCGTTCCGCGACGCAAACGGGGTCTACAACGGCGGCAATGATGGCGGTGGAAGCTGGTCGGCGACCCCCAACGACGGGCGCCAAGCCACGGCCTGTTTGTACAACCTGAAGCTGAACGACGACGCGGGACCGTCTGGCGTCCCCTTCCTCAACCACACGCTCCACGAATTTGGCCATGGTCTTGGCCTCGCGCATGAACACGAGCGAAGCGACGTCGACAAGACGGTTTGCTCGGTTGCAGGCCTCGGCGGCGGCGCGACGACGGGGTTCATCACGCCCTATGACCGGCTCTCGGTAATGCACTACAACTTTGCGACCTGCGGAATCGACGGCAACTACGGATACGGAGGGCTCTCAGACCTCGACCGGCTGGCCCTGCACATCATGTACCCGGAGAGCGACCGCACCGCCGAGTACGTCGGTACAACGGTTCTCCCGCAAGGAACAACGCTCCAGCTGCAGTCCTCATGGCAGGCCCGCGGCGCGAACATGTCCTACGTGGCGAACGGCTTCGCGTGGAGACTCGGTGGGTCCGTGTTGAGCACCCAGCCGAGCCTCGCTGTTCCGCAGCTCCCGGTTGGCGAATACGACTTCTCGCTCGCCCACGGCGACTTTCTCGGCCGCTCCTACGCGGCACAGGTCCACGTGCGAGTACTCACGGCGAAAGGGTATGCCAGCACCGTCCTCGCACCAATCGCTGCGACGTCGGTCCTTGCGAGCTGAGTCCGACCGCAGCTCCCGTCCCTTGCCCTCGCTCACGAATGTGTCGGAGGGCGAGCGGCCAGGGGGCCAGCGCAGCCGTGACGTGCTGACCCCCTGCCAACCGGATGGGCCCGATCACGCGCTCGGCGACGAACGGCTTGGTCGCCTAAGATCAGTGTTAACGTGAGGGACCCGGTCAATCACGAATCGTCACCGTTCGGCAATCCAGATGGCGCGCGTGAGCCGCTTGAGGATCTCGCGGGCAGTTTTATCGAGTTCCCGTCAATCGCCGCCTACCAGGGGCTTGCGACGCGTGACGACGACCTCGGGGCGCGTGTCATCGTTGGGCGAAAGGGCGCGGGCAAGAGCCTCTACCTGCGTCGCCTGCAAGCGTCCGCGGCGACGGCCTACGACGTGCACGCTTTCAGCATTGAGACCGCCCTGCCGGCGACGCGGGCGATCGTGCAGCTCTGTCAGGGCTACCCCGAGCATCTCCTCACCGAGCTGTGGCAGCTTGTATGGCGCCGCGCGATATTCCGGTCGCTCAGCTCGGAGTTCATCCTGAACAAGGCGCTGAACGGCTACGTGAAGGATCGAGCGCTCGCCGATCTCCTGAGCTTCGCCCCAGATCTCTTCCGCCTCCCGAAGCGTCCGCTCCCGATCTACTCCCAGGTCGGTGAGATCATCGAGGAGTGCTACACGCATCATCGCCTCGAGCAGTACCTGCGCCAGCCGGAGTGGCCAGAACTCGAGGACACGATCGCCGAAATCCTCCATGACGCCCCGCCGATCTGCGTCTACCTCGATGGCATCGACGAGAACTACTCGCACGCACCGACGTACTGGATGCGCTGCCAGGAAGGGCTCTTCTACGTCGTCATGGCGTTGCTTCGCGAGGCCGCGTTCGGGGGTCGCCTGCACATCTTCCTCGGTTTGCGCGAGGCCGTTCTCTCCTCGGTACTTCGGACCGAGAACGCCGGGCGCTACCGCGGTGAGGATCACGTTCGAGTGCTCGACTGGCCCTACCAGGCGGCGCGCCATTTCCTTTCGGCGAAGGTGGCTCGCCTGCCGTCGGAGTACTTCGATCCGAGAATGCCCGGCGATCGTTCGGTCACGGGTTGGCTTGGCCGCACTGAGATTCGAAACGACGCGCGGGGTGTGGACGAACCGGTCGAGAGCTACCTCCTTCGCCATACGCGGCTGCTTCCCAGGGACATCGTGACGCTCGGTAACGAGCTCTCCCGTGACCTTCACGAGGCGCGCCTCGCAGGCGATCTCTCCGACGACGCCGCCGAAGGCGTGATCCGAGCGACGGTGGCACGGGTCGCGGGTTGGCTCGGCGACGAACAACTCCAGATCTTTGCGAATCACCTTCTGTCGGACATGCTTCCCCCAAATGCCGCCCGCCACGGGTACTCGGAGGCGTACACCGCAGGCGACGAGTACTCGCGCGGGGTGAAGGAGGATCTGGTCCAGGCGATTCGGCGGGTGGGGACAGACATCCTGTCGCAGGAGCGACTCGAGGAACTCTCCGCGGAGCTGCAGGCGCAGTTTGAGACCAACTCCGACGTCATGTCGATGATGTGGCAGCACCAGCTCGTGGGCTACCGCGACGCGGAAAGCGCCGAGGGCTTCGCGCAGTTCTACTCACTGGGCGGGGTGGACCGGTTCAACGTCCCCCTCGGCCGCAAGGAGTACGTCCTCCACCCCTGTCTGATCGATCGAGTCGTTCTGGCGCCGTCGGGATCGATCCCCGTGCTGCCCTGGGGGGCCAACCCCTCGTAACGCGTTTGCCTCGCGCGACGCCGGATCATCGCTCGCCATGGGCCCCGCGCAGAAGCGCGATTCAAGCCGCAGTGCGGCCCCGCCGATAGAACCGTTGTGAGCCAATTGCCGGGAATTTGACACTCGCAGGGGCGCCCACGGAGCAAGCGCGGCGCGTCGGGTCTTGCCACAACGTTTGTCGGCATCCTGGTGTTGACGCTTGCGGCGTGGGGCATCCTTGTGCTGCACTCGGCGGGCATCGCGCTGAGCTCGTCCTGTCGCGACTCATCGTCCACCTCACCATGGTCGACAAGAGCGATTGGAACGTCGCCGACCGGCCCAGGTGGGGTCGATCGCGGCCTTCGTGCGGAACTCAAAAACACTCAGCGCACGATCCAGGACGGCCTCTCGAGCCTGGCCGGACTGCTCGATGCCGACGAGTACACCGCGCTGCGCGCGAGTGTCGGCAGGTACGAGGAGGCCGTTAACTCCGAGCTCGCGCTGCTCGATCGCGGGAACGCCGATGCCGCGGAGCGCTTTGATGGGTCCGAGGTGGATCCCGCCTTCGAGGCCGCGTCCCAGTTGGTCGGCGATCTCAGCGTGGCCCGCCCGACGGAAGAGCCACAATTCCGCGATCCAAGCCAAGATCGGGACCGTGGTGATCCTGCTGCTGGCGTCGGGGGTCGTGGCGCTCCTGGCTTGGCGTGCGCTCCGCGTGACCCGGCTCGCGCACGTTCTCGATCAGGAGGCGCAGACCGATCACCTCACCGGCCTGCCAAACTCGCGGGCCTTCGACGTCGCGCTCGACGCAGCCCTCAAGCGAAGTCGATGCGACGGCCGGCAACTGAGCCTCGCCCTCATCGACATCGATCACTTCAAGCGCGTGAACGACACGCACGGACACCCGGCCGGCGACGCGGTGCTGGTCGAGGTTGCCAAGGCGCTTGATCGCATCGCCCTCCCGGGTGAGACTGTCGCGCGTGTCGGCGGCGAAGAGTTCGCGTGGATCATGCCGGGCGCCACCGCGTCCGTCGCCTGGGAGGCGGCCGAGCATGCCCGAACCGTGATCTCAAACGCGCCCGTCGCGGGTCACATGGTCACGGTCTCAGCCGGAGTGTGCTCTGTCGGGAGCGCGGACTCGAGGCTGCAGCTCGTTCAACTGGCCGACGACGCGCTCTACCTGGCGAAAGCAGAGGGACGAAACCGAGTGGTCAGCTCCGTGGCGTCAGCGGGAACCTCTTGCCGTGAGGTCGCCGGAACGACTGAAGGAGACCGCCCCCCACGACGTGACAGCGTCGGAGCGGGCTCGGGCGTCGGGCACACCTGATGTGCCCGAATTGTGCCCGAGCTTTCGATGCCACTACGGTCGAGATCCAAGTGGGCAGGGTGTTCGACCGGCAGGCGATTCAATCCGAGCTTCCGGCATGAGGAACCCCGTCGGCCTGACGTTTACGCGTTCAACACGCGTGAGTGGCCCGGCCCCCGAAAAGACAGAGCCCCGGCGACATGATTGGCAACGGACTGACCGTGCATCCGCGATCGCACGGTCAGCCCGTCCTCGACGAGACGGGTGCCTCCGGTTGCTACGGGGTGGTGGCTGTCCCGCGGGTGTGGTGGCTGTTCCGGTGGCGGGCGTTGCCTTTGCTGCGCCGTCGTTTGCGGCTTCCTCGGCTTTGCGTTGGGCGCTCTCGCCGGCCTCGTGGGCCGGGTCGGTGTTGGACTGGAAGCCGCGTCCGGCGGCTTCGTCGGCTTTGCGCTGTGCGCTTTCGCCGGCCTCGTGAGTCGGGTCGGTGTTGGAACCAAACCCTCGTCCTGCCGCTTCGTCAGCTTTGCGCTGAGCGCTCTCGCCGGCCTCATGGGCCGGGTCGTTGTTCGAGCTGTACTGGCTGGTCGATGACTGCGCTGCTGCCGGCGCGGGGGTCGTCGCGGTGGAGCTACTCGCTGCGCTCGCGATCCCGAATCCCCCGGCGGCAAGCCCGAGCGCAAGGGCTGACGCCGCGGCGATCTGGCGCATCGATTTCGGTCGCGGTGATTCACTCATCATTGTCTCTGTCCTCTGTTCGCTGTTGTCCCCGAACACTTCGGGTACGGCAAGGAAAGCGCGGCCACTTGAGAAACCCTTGAGGGGCAGATGAGCCGCAGATGAGTGGCCGCGACGCTCCCGGACGCAGCACGAAGGATCAGTGCGATCGGGCACCGCATCAGAGCTAAGGCGCTTCTGGTCTTAGATGCCTCCATATTCCCGGTCGCTTGAAATAGTTGCTCTTGGAGATGAGGGCGGTGTCATCGGGCGCTCATGTTCCTGCCACACGGGCGGCGCAATCTGGTGTCAGGCCATCCGGCCGAAGACAATCCAGACGAAGGAGATCACCATGAATGTCAACCGCAAACGCGCCGTCGCAACGATCGGGTCGGTATTGGCCTTGAGCGGTATCGGGTCTGCCATGGCACTTGGCGCCACGGGGTCGACGTCGACCCCCTCGGTCACGCCCTCGACACAGGTCACGCCGACCAAGGACATCGCCGGAAAGGGCGATGTCGTCGACAAGAAAGTCCAGGACGTCGCGACCAAGGGCGACAAGACCGATGTCGTGACCGATCGCGAGACCGCGGACCGCCCCGGGCAGGAGGGCGTTGAGAACCAAACGGCTGAGGCTGCCGGTCAGCGTCAGGTTGGTGAGGGAACGGCGGCCGACAGGGGTCACCAAGATCCCGCTGGCCAGGTTGATCAGGTCGACAATGTCGTGAAGTAGCGCGACGGTGTCGGGGTTTGAGCAGGCGCGGTCTCAGATGGGCGGCCGGTTGTTTCATCCGCCCATCGCCGTTTCCTGTTTGTCTCGATCCGTGCGAGCGCGGCGACCGCGATAGTCGTTGGAGTGGAGCAACGGCGGTCGGGAGGTCCCTTGAAGCCTGCGGTGGCACCGAGCCTCAAACCCCGACCACTACCGAAAGATCCGGTCTAGTGATGGGCTGACGCCGTACACCGATTGCGAGTCCGCCGAAGTTGGGGGCGCTTGTGGCGTTTGCCCCGTCGCAGCAGCAGCTCCCCAAAAGCGCACTTCGGGGCCGGTGGTGCTGGCGGTCAATGCTGCGGATGTTCAAAATCTTGGCGGTACGTACGCGTACCGGCCCCTACATCTGTGGCTACCGGCTGCGCGACCGGACGGGCGCGACAGTTCTCGGTCCGGTCCGGGTCTTCGAGTTCCAGGTGCTGCCTGCCAAGGGCGCCGCGAACCACCTTTACACAGCGGCCTCTACTCGGCACACCTTCAAGACGCGCTTCAGGTGCCGGATCATTGACCGGGCCGTGGCTGGTTTCGAGCGACGAGCTAGGTCTGGTGCTTGCGCGGTCGCGCGACCTTGGGTCGAGTATTCGACGGGTTTGGGTCGTTTGAGGCGGCGTTGTCGGGCAGGTCGATCCAGGCGGTTGTGCCTTCGATGCTGCCGTCGGCTCCTCGGATGCTCTCGATGCCGACCGCTCCGTCGTGTCCTTGGGCGATCGCTTTCACGATCGCGAGGCCGAGGCCGGCGCCGCCTCGTCCTCGGGCGGCATCGGCGCGGGTGAAGCGTTCGAACGCCACGTCGCTGAAGCCGTCGGGGAGGCCGGGTCCGTGGTCGCGCACACTCAGGCGCGTTCCTGCCGGGATCGATTCGGCGGCGATCTGGATGTCGCCTTCGCCGTGACAGAAGGCGTTGTCGACAAGGTTGCTGAGTGCCTGTTCGAGTCGGAGTTCGTCACCCCAGACGACATACCCGGCCTGTGGGGTAGCGGTCAGCGTTCGGCCGGCGGACGCCGCACGTGGCGTGAACCGGTCGACGGTTCGCCCGAGAACCACTTCGAGTGGCAGCTGCTCGCGCCGGATCGGCAGGCGGCTCTGGTCGGCTCGCGCGACGACCAGAAGATCTTCTGAGAGGCGAACAAGGCGGTCAGCTTCCTCACCTGCCGACGAGACGGCGTCTCGGAGCTCCTGCATCGTTCGCGTGGGGTGGGAGGCGACCTCGAGCTCACCTTTCAAGATCGCGAGCGGTGTTCGAAGTTCGTGGCTTGCATCTGAGACGAATGCGCGTTCACGTTCCAACGTCTTGTCGATGCGGCCGAGCATCTCGTTGAGTGTGTCGCCGAGGCGTCGCACTTCGTCGTTTGCGGGTGATGTCGGGAGTCGCTGACCGGGTGTCTCCCCTGAGATTCCGGCGGCGCGTTTGCGCATCGCCTCGACGGGTCGAAGGGCACCTGAGGCGACGCCGAATCCCGCAAGTGACGCGAGGACCAGTGCAATCGGCCCTCCGACAAGAATCAGGCGCCGGAGGTTTGTGAGGGTCTCGTCCCGGTCGTCAAGCGGCGCTCCGACCACCACGATTGCGGGTGAACCGTCCACCCGAGTGTAGGTCCCGAGCAGGCGAACACGGTGCTCCTCCAGCACGCCGACGTGATCGACAACGAGAGGCATCTTGATTGCGCGCTGACGTTCACCGGAGGTGAGCAGTGCCTGTTTGGGGAGTCCGGGTGTCGCTGAGCGGACGATGCCGTCGACTGTGAGCACCTGGGCGAATCCCTCGCCGCGTCCGGTGAGTTGTCTGGGACCCTCGGTTTGGAGGATCTGTCCGGCGTCGGCCGCCCGAGCTTCCAACCCCTGGTTGATGATCTGATCGACGTTCTGGGAGACGTTGTCGTAGAGCAGGTAGCCGGCTGCGGCGATCAGTACCGCCATGACCGCGGTGAACGCGAGCGCGAGGCGGATGCGTATCGGGAGGCGGGCAATCAAGGAGTCGTGGCGCTTCGTAGCCGGTAGCCGGCACCTCGGATGGTCTCAAGGGAGGCTTCCCCGAACGGTCGATCGATCTTTTCGCGTAGGTAGCGGACATAGACGTCGACGACGTTGGACCGATTTTCGTACTCGTCGTCCCAGGCGCCCTCGAGGATCTGGAAGCGGGTGATGACTTCGTCGGGACGTCGCATGAACGCGTGAAGAAGCGCGAACTCCTTCGATGACAGGTCGATCTCGGTGGTTCCTCGCCATGCCCGGCGCCTGGCGGGGTCAAGCCGGAGCGTCCCAACCTCCAGGACGGCGGGTCGCTCCGGGGTGCCGCGCCGAGTGAGTGCCCGCAGACGAGCCGAGAGGACAGCGAACGAGAACGGTTTGGTGAGGTAATCGTCGGCGCCGCCGTCGAGTCCCGCGACAAGGTCCTCGACGGCGTCGCGGGCCGTGAGCATCAGCACTGGCGCCCAGACCCCGTTTGCCCGGAGTTGTCGGCATGTCTCGAAGCCGTCGATACCGGGAAGCATCACATCAAGCACGATCGCGTCGTACTCCGTGGACCCTGCGCGCCACAGCGCGTCCTCACCTCGCTCGGCCACGTCGACGGCCATGCCCCCATCGGAAAGGCCGCGGCGGATGACCGAGGCCATCTTCACGTCATCCTCAACGATAAGTACCCGCATGGTCGAACCCTTTCACCTCGGCCGCCGACACGCATTCCGTGTTTGGGTCACGCTACCGGGGCTCGGATGAGTGGCGGATGAGAAAACGGCGTACGTCGCGGGCCCCCGGCGGGCACATCCTGGGTTCATTGTCGCCTCATGTTGGGTTCCTAGCTTCGAACCGTCGGAGTGAATCGTCGCTTCGTCAACAAGGAGATTCAACTGATGAGGGAGTCCAAGAACCGGGTCATCGCGACCATCGGAACGGTCGTTGCCGCCGCGGCGATCACGACCGGTGTGGCGTTTGGCGCGACGGGATCGACGTCAACTGCCCCCGCCACACCGTCGGTGGCCACCCCACTCGCTGCAGCCGTCCCTGCCGCCCCAGCCGCGAGCGGTGCGCCAGACGCGGCGGAGAAGCCGGACGCCGCAGGCGTCACTGAGACGGGAGAGAAGGCTGCGGCCCCGGGCGCGGAGTCCGCTAACGACTCGGCCGATTCGGCGGCAGAGAAGGCCGAGTCGGCCAAGCTCGCCGCCCAAGCGAAGGTCACGGAGCAGCAAGCCAAGGACACCGCCCTTGCAAAGACGCCTGGAACGGTGACCGGCAGTGACATCGGTGACGAGAACGGAACGATCAGTTGGGAGATCGACATCACCGGCACCGACGGCACGCAGCACGAAGTGCAGATCAACGCGACCACCGGCGCAGTCCTCGCCGCCGACACAAACGGCGACGACTGACCACTGATCCGAAGTAACGGTCCTTGCCAAGACCGTGCGTTGCAGACGGCGAGCGCTCCGCCCCACGGGGGGCGCTCGCCCGCTGCCATTCCCGCAGACCATGGGCCAAGCGTCGACACGCGGCGCACGCCTTCAGCCGTGCTGCCTCGGGGATCGCTCCGGGGCAGGGAAGCACGCACCCCGGGCGCTGCGGCGTCTCCGGCTCGCCGGCCGCCGTTCACCCCGACCCGGGTCGGTTCATCGTCTGCTCATGGCGTTCGATAACCCTCATGGCAATGCGACATCACCCTCAGATCACTTTCACTATTTCGGTGCCCACTACAGGGGCGACTCGCCCGATCGGCGGACGGCCGATCGCCCGCCGCGGATCGTTTCTCGGTCTCATCACGGTCTCATGCGCGGTTGGCTTGAATGGGTGGGCAGCCGTCGTCAAGGGAGTCACCGTCGTGTTGTTCACCATCCCAGCTCACTTTGGCTATGGAGTCCTTGCTGCCCTTGTCACAGGGGAGTCGGCTGGACTTCCGATTCCCGGTGAGACGGCACTCGTCGCAGCGGCACTGCTTGCTCGCCACGGGAACTTGAGTATCCCTATCGTCGTTGCCGTCGCGGCCGGGGCCGCGATCGTGGGTGACAACCTTGGCTACTGGTTCGGGCGTCGCGCCGGTCGACGCGCCCTTCAGGCCGAACGCGGCCCATTCCGACACCACCGTTGGCGCCTGCTTGGCCGCGGTGAGGTGTTCTTTGCCCGCTACGGAGCGAAAGCGGTGTTCATCGCACGCTGGGTCGCGGGCGTGCGGACCGTCGCGGCGGTCGTCGCGGGCGCGACCGGCATGCCTGTGGGCCGCTTCATGATCGCAAACGCGCTTGGCGCGCTCGCCTGGGCCGCGTCGACCGGCACACTCGTGTTCATGTTCGGCGGCGTGGGTGCCGCCATCGCTCTCGCGAGCGGCACGGCGTTCGCGGGTGCCGGGGCCGTCGTCGCCGCAATCGGCGCGTGGCGGTCCCGGCCGCACAATCTGGCAGTTCCCGCGTCGGCGCAGGAGGCAGCGCGATGACCATAAAGGGTCGGATCCTCGTCGTCGAAGACGACGACAAACTCGCGCGTCTGCTGCGTCGTGCTCTTAGCGACGCTGGCGTGCGGACCGACACCGCGGGAACGGGCGAGGAGGCGATCCGCCTCGTCACATCCACGAGCTACGCGGCACTTGTGGTTGACGTCATGCTCCCCGGAATCGACGGGCTCGAAACCTGCCGGCGGCTGCGTCGCGGAGGCCTTCGCTGCCCGGTGCTCGTGATGAGCGCCCGAGAGATCGATCGGTCGGCCCTCGTCGCATCCGGGGTGGACGCATTCCTGCAGAAACCGTTCCCGCTTAGCGGACTCACAGCGCGCCTGAACCAGCTCCCGGAACGCCACCCGCTCGACCGGAAGCCAACCGTCCCGCTGCCGCGAATCCAGGCCGGCCTGCCAACCGCCTCGCCCGAACGGTCCTGGCACACGTGGCCGTCACGCGCACTTCGGCGAGTACTCTCGCGCCACGGATCCCCGGTCGACGCCCGAATGTGAACTTCGGCGGCCCGATCCGGCGGCGCGAAGCATCCTGAGCGACCGCAGACCGTGCGAAACGACTCCTGGGTCGCGAAGCGAAGGTTGGAGACGTGTGAACAGACGGTCACCGAACGGGACGCTCAAGACCACACGCGACGTGGTCAGCGTGCGAGGTCTTCCGAGCGAAGTCCTCATCATCGGCGTGCTGATGATGGTCGTTGGGATCGAGATCCTCGTGACCTACACTCGACTTTCCCCCGCGGAGCTGTACTACGTCTCGGGATCCGGGCCGCGGCTTGCGACCCGCCAATTCCTGCTCTTCCTCGGCTTCCCCGCTGGGGTTCTTGCGATCGCGGTCGCCGGCCTGGTTACTGACTCCACATCGTCGCGTCTTGTCGTGCGATCGGCGGTGGCGGCCCTTCTCGGAGCACTCAGCGTCGCTGTCGGCAGGTGGGACGAGGCCGAGTTGAGCCTTCGCTCGGTGAGCGCCCTCGGTATCGCAGCGTGTGTCACCGCGGTCGGCATCTCATGGATCGTTCTCAGGCGAGACGGCCGAGCACCCCTCATTCGCCGCATACGGGGCGACGGAGTGCGTCTTGTGATCGCTTCGGCGCTCGCGGTCATCGCGATCCCCTGGCTACTCGCCGACCTGGGACTGTCGACTGACCAGATTCCAGGCCTTCGAAGCGTCTTTATCACCGAGGCGCTCCGCCCCGACCCCGGTCGCGCGAAGGCGTTCTCCGCGGTCCACGACGGCCATCATCACGGAATGGACGGGGTCCTGCTTGCCTGGTCAGCGCTTCTGCTCAGTCGCGTCCTTCCACGCCTCAAGCGCCCCAATATCCGCGGACCGGCGCGCGCATACGTCTCATTCGTGTTCGTGCTCGGCGCGGCAAACGCGATTCAGGACTTCTGGACCGAACAGCTCTTCAAGCGCGGCTCAGTGTCGGTACTCATCCCACACTTCACATCGCCGACGCTCACCCTTCACTGGCTCGTGCTCATCGCCGCAACTGTCACTGTGTTCGTTCTCTCGTCTCACCTTTGCCGCCCGGCGGACCAATGGGCACCGGCGATGCCCTGAACGCCCCCAAACGTCAGTCGGCCTCGGTCACAACGTCGCGCTGCGTCCCTCTGCGAGCGACCCGCGCGGCCCCATATGGAAGCTCGGTCTGATCGTCAGCTCATCGCGGTCTCACGTTCGTTCGCTGGGATATGTCTCGATAGGCAGGTCACGACCCGGACCGTGCGCTCGCGTTCGTTCGGCACCACGTCCCTCATCTTGTGATCCTGAGCGCCACGCCCACCTGGGAGATCGAATGACCGAGACCCGCCCGACGCGCAGAGTGTCCCTGTATCGAGAACGCCGCCGACATGTTCCGCAACCGCCGGATGACGGCCGTCGTCGCGGCCGCGGTCGCCGTCGGCGCGGCTTGGGGTTCACGCGCGGAAGCGCCCCATGGCCAAAGCGATCCACGTCGGCGGCCTCGACGGCCCGCACAGTGCCTGGAACGCCAACGACGACCGCGTCAACACCGGCGGTCGTCGCGCGGCCCGCCAGGGTCGTCGCCCGCTCGACCGGATCTCTCTCGGTTGGGCGCGAGGGGGCGTCAGCAACCGCTGGCCCAGACGGGAGCGTCATCGTGCTTGGAGGCATCGGCGCGTCGAGCCAGACGGCGAGCGAAGTCCGCCGCATCACGGGCACGACCGACACACTGATTGGACACCTCCCGGTCCGTGGCATGACACTGCGGCGGTCTCCCTCGAAGGCTCGACGTACCTGTTTGGAGGAGGAAACAGCACCGAGCAGGCCGCGATCTTCCGGGTCAATCCATCGACGGGAGACGTCCGACAGGTCGGGCGCCTCCCGGCACCGTGGTCTGATCTGATCTGACCGGGGTCGTTGTCGGGAAGACGGCCTATCTGATTGGGGGATATGACGTTTGCGCTGCGCGGACTCGATTTTGGGGTTGGGGCCCTGGGATCACGCCGAAGGTCGTCGGGCGGCTCCCGCAGGGCCTGCGCTACGCCGCCGTCGCGGCCGCCGGAGGCCAGGTGATCATCGTTGGTGGGTCGACGCCGACCAGTGCAACCGACGCGATTGCCCGATTTGATCCTGCAACGGCAAGGTCACGACAATCGGCCGGCTCCCAGTCGGGACAACCCACGGTGCTGCGGCTGAACTCGGCGACACCGTGTACCTGATCGGTGGTCGAGGAGCGACGGTCGACACCCCGACGGACCGCATCATCGCGATCAACCCGAAAACAGGAACGGCCCGCCAGATCGGGAAGCTGCCGCGTGCGCTCTCGGACCTCACCGCCGTCACCGTCGGCGACCACGTCGTCATCGCCGGAGGCAAGGACGCAACCTCGTCGACGACCTTCCTCGGCGATCTCCGAGCAGGTGGTGCCGCGAAAACGGCCGCGGCGACCCCAGGTCAAGCGTCGGCAGCCTCCCTGCCCGACGTCTACGCAGCGACCCGCATCGGCATCCTCTCCCCAACCGTACGCCGCGTACCGAGCGCGTGTACGTCCCAAATAGCGACAGCAACTCGGTCGATGTCATCAACGCGTCCTCCTACAGGATCATCGGCCACTATCCGGTTGGCGCCCTGCCCCAGCGTGTGACGCCCTCTTGGGATCTCAAGACGCTTTGGGTGAACTCGAGCAGGGCAACGTCCTCACGCCGTTTGATCCGCAGACGAGTAAACCGGCCGGCGCTGCGATCTCGGTGGAAGATCCCTACAACCTGTACTTCACCCCATCAGGTTCTGATGCGATCGTCGTCGCCGAACGCCTCAACCGGCTCAACTTTCACGACCCACCAACGATGGCCCTCCGTCGCTCGATGCCGGTTCCCTGTCGCGGCCCAAACCACATCGACTTCACCGCCGACGAGAAGCAGGCGGTCCTTGCCTGCGACTTCTCAGGGCAGCTCGTCCGGTGGGACGTCGTCGGGAAGAAGGTCCTCGGGCAGCTCGGCCTCCCGACCTCAGGGAGCATGCGCCAGGATGTCAAACTCTCGCCTGATGGCAAGGTCTTCGCTGTCGCCGAGATGACGGCAAATGGCGTTTGGATCGTCGACGCTGAAGCGTTCAAGGTCATTGGAAAGATCGTGACCGGCGTCGGGGCCCACGGCCCCTACCCCAGCCGAGACGGCGCGACGCTCTACGTGTCCAACCGTGGAGCCGGGACGATCTCAGTCACCAACTTCGATACCCGGATGGTCACGGCGACGTCAACGATTCCCGGTGGCGGGAGCCCAGACATGGGGGGTGTCTCAGCCGACGGAAAGACCCTGTGGCTCTCTGGGCGCAACAGCGGCGAGGTCTACGCCATCGACACGACCGACGGGTCGCTTGCGCGCACGCATCAAGGTGGGGAGCGGTCCGCACGGAATCTCGATCTGGCCCCAACCCGGCCGCTACTCGCTCGGCCACACGGGCGTCCTACGCTAACGCACGGACGTCTGTGGTCGGCGCAACTGCCCCTCGGCGAGCATCACCGCCGCGGCGGCCCGTGGGAAGCGCGTCGCGCCCTGGAAACAGAGGTAGCGCGGCTCCCAGCGCGGGGAGAACTTCTCGTTGAAGCGAAGGAGACTCTCGACTTGGAACCACCGGTTGAACCGACGGACCGCACGTCCGAGCATCCGCTCGACCAGGTTCTGTGGGCGGTCGAGCCACCGGCCGAACGCGGCGAAGTTCAGCGATAGCTCGTCGACGCCTTCGGCCCTGAGGTGTTCGATCGCCCGGACGATCAGCAGCTCCATAAGGCCGTTTGGGGTATCGCGGTCGCGGCGCATCGCCGCAAGTGACATGGCCGAGCGACCGAAGCACGGCACAAGGTGAACGAAGCCGCGCGGCGCGGCGTTCTCGTCGCGGGCGATCACCACGACGCTTCCCGTCTGGTGCCCGCCACCGAGACCGTCCATCGCCATCGAGAAACCGATCTCGGGGCTTGTCCCCCGCCAGCGCGCCGACACGTCGCCCAGCTGGCCGAGGACGTTGGCATCAAGTTCCGTGACGCACGTCGCTTCGATCGAATAGCCGGCTCGCTCCAGGCGCGCAACGGACTGACGGATCTTGCGGACCTGCCGCCCTTCGAGCGAAAAGGTTTGGGTGTCGACGATTGCTTCATCCCCCATGTAGAGCCTCGAAAGGCCAGCCTGCCGGTACAGGTCGGCGGCGGCCTCGCTCGCCCCGACCACGGCAACGTGAAGATCACGCTCCTGGGTGAACTGCAAGAGACCGCGAACGAGACCGGGGAGTGCAGTGGCAGGTCCAATTGGATCACCTGAGACGACCGCCACGCCCGCCACGGCCCGGTAGGCGAGCACGGCCTCGCCGCGGGAATCGAACAGGTGCCGGACGTCGCGTCGGAGTTTGAAGAAGCTGAGGGTGTCACGTCCATGTGCGCGAACGAGATCCTCGGCCCGGCCGAGTTCGACCACGCTCGATGTCCCGCGTGGCGCGGGAAGCGGGCGAAACCCCGACGCAACGACAAACGCAATCGCCGCGAAACCGGCGGCACCGACGATCGACGAGATCCACGAACCGGCGCTGAGGGACGCCACCGGAGCAAAGATCAGCCGCGCCGATGCGGTAGCGCTGAGCTGGTCAATGCCGTGGCCGGATGGTGCCGTGATCCAGACCGAAAACAGCGTGGCCAGGTACGCGCCGATCGAGACGGCCGGCAACCGCCAAACCAAGGGCCGCAGGCTTCCCGGCTGGTGCCGTACGACGAAGCCGTCGCGGGCCCACCAGAGGAGGCCGGCAAGCGCCAAACTGACCCCGCCTTCAACGAGTTCGCGGGCCCGAATGAGGTCGACAACGCCGACGACGGTGAGGAGCACGAGGGCAAGTGCCCACGCCCGGCGTCGACCTCGGGCGAGGGGAATGCCGAGGAGCACGAGCGCGAGTCCCGCCGGGACGACCGCGGCGCGCCCCAACGTGAGCCACTCACCTGGCACGCGCTGGAGGACGCTCGGCAGCCGGTCAAGGAGCCGTGGCGTCAGAGCGCCGACGACGTCGATCGCCCCCACCACGGCAGCAGCGAAACCCAGAAGCGGGGGCACTGCCGAGCCCCGGCGGGCGATCGCGAGTGGGGCGGGCCGGCGATGGATTCCGACGCGCCAGGCCCCGGTGTTTTGCAGGGAGGGAACGAGGTCGCGCCAGTCCTTTGCAACGAGCCACGCTCCAACGAGCCCAAAGAGCGCACCCAGATGGAGCGGGAACGCATGGTCGATGGCGGCCGGAGTCAGGAAGACGACGAGTGCAACAAGGCCAAACATCCACTCGTGTACGCGTATGCCGCCGACATAGAGCCGCGGGCCAAGCTCGTGGCGCTCAATCTCGACCGTCCACCCGGGATGACGACCGGAATCGAAGCGGCGACCGAAGCGACTCAACTTCGGACCCATGAGAACACTCCTTGGTGGCGTCCAGGGGACGACAGATCCGGAAGCGTCGGCGGCACGTGTGATCGCCGGCGCTGAGACCCCGCCCCCTTCGGTGCCCCAGCGCCGCTCACGGTGCTATGCCTCCGCTCCCTGGACCTGCAGAGCAATGGCGGCACTCGGCGTGCCGTCGATCCGGGTCGAGTCGATCGGCGGGGTGCGGTCACGCTTGGTGATCGACAGGAAGACGACGGTCACGAGGATCGCCGCGAGGAAGATGATGCTCGTCACGGTGGTACCAAGGTTGAGGCCACCAAGCGTGTCCTGCGACAGGAAGTCTCCGAGCGAGGCTCCAAGCGGGCGGGTCACGATGTAGGCAATCCAGAAAGCGAGGACGGCGTTCAGCTTGAACACTCGGTGTGCAACGAAGACCGCTGCAATGATTCCGGCGAAAATGAACGCCGCGGTGAGGTACCCGAGGCTAAACTTCTCGCCGACGAGGTCGCCGGTCGCGGTGCCAAGAGCAAACGTGACAAGGATCGTCAGCCAGTAGAAGCCTTCGCGCTTGCTCGTGACGATTGTGTGGATCGAGAGTGTCCGCTCGATCGCGAACCACAGCGCAAGCGTCGCCGCCAAAGCGATCCCGAAGACGATGGTGGTCGTCGTGAGCGAAACGCCGCGTTCATCATGCAGGTAGTCGGTGACCTGCGTTCCAAAGACGCTGATCAACACCACGGCGAGCCAGTACACGCCCGGCAGATAGCTCCGAAGCCGGAACTGGACACCCAGCACAACGGCGAGAACACCCAACGTGATGAAACCCGTCTTGACGAGTCCAAGACCAATGTGGGTCTGAAGAAAATCAGACGCGGTCTCACCGACGGTCGTGCAGAGAATCTTGATGATCCAGAAATAGAGTGTGATCTCTGGGACCTTGTTCAGCATCGCTCTCATGCTGGGAAGGCTGCGTGTCGTCGTGCTCATCGCTATCGGACTCCGTCCAGTCTCGGGGGCTCGAGCGCGTTCTTTGCTCGGCGTTTATGGCGTGAATGTGCGTCACAGATCGAGGGTCGCACCTGTCGTTTTCGGTGTTTCTGAGCCAACCTGACCGCGCCTTTTAGTTCGTCAGTGAGAACGGATCCCGTCGGAACGTCCGCGCCTGGTGGTCGAGGCCCTCTTCATCTCATCCTCGACAACAAGTACGCGCATTCCGGGGTCCCTCACGGGTGTGTGCTGCAGACGGGTCTGTTGGTCGTCTCTGGGCGACGCTACTCGGGCTTGATGAGTCACCGATGAGAACGCCCGCGAAATCCTGGTGCGCCCGAGGCCCACGGCCTAGTGGCCTGGCTCCGAAATAGCGAGGCGGCTTCGGTGGCTGCGACACGTCGCAATGCGGCGTCCGTGGTTACGCGAATATTCCCGATATGCAGGGAACACTGCGTCCTTGCCTTGCTCGGTCTCGCTCGTCGCAACCACCACACCATTTCGGATCCACACCACTAGGTTCAGGGCCCAATCCGCCAAGTCCCTCCGGCGAAGCCGACCCCACCGAAGCCACTCCTGTCCCAACTCCGGCGGGCTCGATCGAATCGTGCAGGCCTCGACCGGGGCCGAATCGGCGTCGGTCCGCCCCGAGGTCACAACGCCGCCGGCGATGACCGAAAGTGTGGTGAGCGTCTGGCCGCGTTTGTGGGGATCTGCGACCGCGACGCGCCACGGGGCGTCGTCGGGTGTGGCACCCCAGAGTGCGAGGTCGCCGCCGAGGTCGACGAGCCCGCCGGGCATGTCGGGCCACGCTGCGCGCATTGCCTGGAGCCCCCGATCTGCCGACCAGCCCTTGGCGATCGCACCGAGATCAATGGTGAAACCCAGATGAGAAGCACTTTCGATCGAATCGTCATGGCGGCTGAATTCACCCGGTTCCGGCACTGTTGTGCCCGAGGTTCTAGGCGCTGAACGCGACGGTAGTCCTCAGGCTTGAAAATGGTTTGCCACGGCCTGACGAGTCCCGTAACTACGGCGAGCGCCGGTCGCGCGAGTCCACGCGCTGCGAGTTCGTCCGGGGATCCGTTGTCAAGGACGCAGAACAACCGGTACTGGGAGCGGTTTGGTGGGCCCTGGACGCGGACCTCGTAGATGCCGGCCATCTCGTCATGCATCGCCTCCCACTTCCCGCCGCCGGAAAAGCGGGGTGGCGGTGCCACCGCAACCGCGTCAAGGACGGCGGTCATGGTGGCTTCGACCTTCGGCGGGCAGGAATCGAGGAACGCGAGCCCTGGGACGTCCCCGTTTGACTGACGGTAGTAGACGATCTCCCAGGCGTCGGCGATCACTCAGGCGCTGCGGCCGCCGCCCTTGCCGGGCTTCGCCGTCGGCGCGATAGCGAGTTCGTAACCGAGGCTTGATGCGACTTGGGCGATCGTTGTGAGCGTCGGTGCCTGGGCTCCGGTGAGGAGTCTTCGAATGTGCGCGGGACTCTTGCCGACCTTGCGAGCGAGGTCGGCCTTCGACATACCTTGAGCGACGCGCACCTCGTCGAGCATCGCGACAACCCGGTCGACCGCCGCGATCGAGGTCGCCTGCCGTTCGTACTCGCGCGCGAACGCGGGATCCTCCATCCGCGCCGCCCGACGCTTCGCGTGAAGACTCGTGTCAAGCGTCGCGGGATCACTCGTAGCTGCTGCGCCGCGTTTGGATGCAGCCTGTGTGGACACGGTCTTCTCCTTAGCCGACCGTATCGTACCAAAACCGGTACACGCTCTCGGGTCGAACGCCGGTGCCCGGCGAGCACCAGCACCTCCACCATGTCGATTCAGCCAGCGCGGCGGGGAACTTCTAGGTCGAGATGCTTCCTTCGCTGTGCTGCAGCCGTCGCGGGGTAGCGGATCACCTTGTCTTGTGCGCGGTGCCGGTGCGTCAGGACCGACCGCGGTCCGAGGGGTGGCCATGTTTCCCGCCACGGCCAATCGACTACGAAGTGTGCTGCCATACCTCACCGGCCGGCAAGTCCCTAGCGCCCTCAGCTTCCAGCGAGGCGCGGGCCGGGTTCGCCGAGTCGGGGGGGTGCGAGACACCGTACACGCCTGAGTTCGCCCGCGATGTCGAAACTACGCCAAGCGCGGCCAGACTCAGGGTGAGCGGATTGCCCGCCGCTTGGGATCGACGAGACGCGCCTCCAGACCGGCATCACGATGACCGCCGCCATACGCGAAGCCCACGTGACCCCTCGCGAACTCCTGATGCGCCCGAATTTTGCCCGAACTGCCCAACGCGAAGGAGGAATCACTTCCGCAGCTGTCTAAAAGCAGCTGCTTTCCAGATGATTCTCGGAAAGCGGGCGACGAGACTCGAACTCGCGACCCCAAGCTTGGGAAGCTTGTGCTCTACCAACTGAGCTACACCCGCATCGGATTCAAGCTATCAGATGCCGCCTTCACCCCCCGAAGACGCGATCGCGCAACGTGCGGCTGTTGGATGCTCCCCAACTTCCCGATCATGACTACGAGGAATTCGTCCGACCAACCGCGCGCACTGACGCGTTCGAGGGAGTTGTCAACATGAGGAAGCATGGGATTGTTCTGATGAGTGCGGCCGCCCTGGCGGGTACGGCGGCAGGCGTCGCCGGCGCGGCAGCGGGCGGCCAGGCCAAGGTCACGATCTGTCACGCGACCGGCAGCGCGACGAACCCGTTCGTGAAGATCACAGTCGCCACGCCGGCGGCCGCCATGGCCCACGTCCGCCATCAAGACGAGCGTGACATCATCGCGCCGTTCAGCTACCAAGGACGGAGCTACTCGTTGAACTGGAACGCAACGGGCGAGGCGACCTTCTACAACGGCTGCCAGGCACCGTCGGGTTTGGGCGGTGGAGAATAATTCAAAGGCAAGCGCGTCAAGATCCGCTTCTAGCGTCGCGTCGCGTCGGTCCAGGCGCGCGGGGCGCCTCGACCGACTACATCGAGTCCGGCGCGGACACGCCCACGAGGTCGAGGGCCGTCTTGACGAGGGTCGCGGTTGCCTCACAGAGCGCGATCCGAAACGCCTGCACATCGGCCGGGGGCTGCGGTTCCTTGATGATCGGGCAGTCGTGGTAGAAGCCGTGGTAGTCCCGCGCGACGTCAATCAGGTAGTTCACGATCCGGTGCGGGCCACGGCGTAGCTCGGCCTCGCGCACCACCTCCGGCCACTGCGCGAGACGAAGCAGCAGCGCCCGCTCACTCGGATGGATCTCTGTCGGCGGCGCCGTTGACGGTTCGACTGCGGCCACCTCGGGCCGAGCCAGGATGCTCCTGATCCGCGCGTGCACGTACTGGACGTAGAACACCGGGTTCTCGTCGTTGGTCTTCCTTGCGATCTCCATGTCGAGATCGAGGGCCGTCTCGTGACTTCGCTGCACCAGCAGGAACCGCGCCGCGTCGACCCCGATGTCGGCGACCAGATCGGTCAGCTCCACGAGTGTTCCCGCCCGCTTGCTCATCTTCTTCGTCTCGCCACGCTCCACGAGGCTGACGAGCTGCGTGATCACGACCTCCAACATGTCGGGATCGCGGCCGCCGGATGACAGGACCGCCCGGAGCCGCCCGATGTAGCCGTGATGGTCGGCGCCCAGCACGTCGATCAGGAGGTCGTGACCCCTTCTGGCCTTCTCAAGGTGGTAGGCAACATCGGCTGCCAGGTAGGTCGTCGTTCCATCCGCTCGCACGAGCACACGGTCCTTCTCGTCACCGTGATCGGTCGTCCGAAACCACATCGCCTCCTCGTGCCAGTAGGTCTCCCCCGATGCCACCAACGCAGCCACGCCGCGCTCAACCTCGCCGCTCTCGTGGAGCGCCCGCTCAGACGCAAACTGATCGAACCGCACGCGGAAGGTATCGAGGTCCGCACGCAGTCGGTCGAGCATCAGCGCCGAGCCACGGTCAGAGAAAAACGCGATCGCCTCGGAGTTCGGCGGCGACACGCGATCGGCCCATTCCTCACCCATCTCAGCGTGCAGCGCCTTGGCGATCTCGATGACGTACTCGCCGTGGTAGCCATCCTCCGGAATGGCCGCGTCAAGCCCCACAAGCTCGCCGTAGCGAGCGGCCACCGACTCACCGAAGAGGGCCATTTGCCGGCCGTAGTCGTTCATGTACGACTCGCGCGCGACCTCATGCCCCGCGAACGTCAGGATGCGGCCGAGGCCGTCGCCGTAGGCCGCGTTTCGCGCGTGGCCCACGTGGAGCGGCCCGGTCGGGTTTGGCGACACGAACTCAAGGAGCACGCGCATCGGTGTCTCGGCTTGGCCCGCGCCGAACGTCGGCCCCGCAGAATGAATCGAGGCAAGCGCTCGCACGAACCAGTCGGCACTCAGGCGAAGGTTGAGAAAGCCCGGGCCGGCCACCTCGACCGCGTCGAGCTGGCCACCAAGGACGGGGTCGACAAGGATCGCCGCGCGAAGGTCGTCAGCGATCTCACGAGGCGAGCGTCGGGCCGCGCGGGCGAGACCCATCGCAACCGGAGTGGCGAGATCGCCATGATCAGCCTTCGCCGGAGCCGACAGCTCCACCGCGGGCGCCTCGCCCCCGAGCGTCGCTTGCGCGACGGCTGCAATCGCGTCAGCGAGCGCGTTGATCGGGTCTGGGGTCACAGGCACGGCCGCGCATGATACGCGGGGGATCAATGCGCGTACGGATGGCCCGCGAGCGCAGCCAATGCCCGGAAAAGCTGTTCACTCAAGACCACCCTCGCGAGCTGATGGGGCAACGTCAGCGGGCCGAGCGACAGGCGCTCGTCAGCCTCGCGGGCGATTGCCGGGTCAAGCCCAATCGCCCCGCCGATCAGGAACGTCGTCGGACGCGGGTCGTCGAGTCGGGCGGCGCACCACGCAGCGAACGCCTCGCTCGACGCAGGCGCCTTGCCGCCGGGCGCGAGCGCCACGACAAACGCGCCGCCGAGGATGCGGCGTCGAACACGGTCAGCCTCCCGGCGGAGCACCTGATCCGCGCCCCGTTGGAGCGGCTCGGACGCGACCTCGTCGACCCGAAGCCCGACCCGCTCAGCGATCCTTCGCTCGTACTCCCGAGCTGCGTCCGCGTGGGGCGGGCGCGCTGGGCCGACCACGACGATCTGGAGTCTTGGTTGCCGCACGGCCGGGTATCGTAGCGGGGTCAGTCCCTCGTCTTTCCGAGGTACCTCGAACGGCTCAGATCGCGGTCATTAGCGACGTTCACGGGAACCGCCACGCGCTCGAAGCCGTGCTCCGTGGGATTCGCACGGCGGGCGTCGATCGCATCTGGTGCCTCGGCGATCTCGTCGGCTACGGGGCCGATCCGGACTTCTGCGTTCGGACCTGCGTGGCGCGCTCGGAGCGATGCCTCGCGGGAAACCACGACCTCGCCGTCGCTGGAATCGTCGGGCTGGAGCGATTCGCCGGACATGCGCATGCCGCGCTTACGTGGACTCGCGAAACCCTCTCCCCCGCGCTCATCACCCAGCTCGGCGTGCTGAAACCGAGCGACACGACTGGCCCCGCGGCGCTCTTTCACGCGAGCCCGCTCGATCCAATCTGGCAGTACGTCCTCTCCGGGGAGGAAGCCCTCGACATCCTCCGCGAGACAAGGACCGAGCTCAACTTCGTCGGACACACCCACCTGCCGGCCGCCTGGAGGATGACGTCGGTCGGCGATCTCGAGGGCGGCTTCGTGGCCGGCGAAGGGTCGATGAGCCTCACACCCGGCCGGTGGCTCATCAATCCGGGATCAGTCGGGCAGCCCCGCGACGGCGACGCCCGGGCGGCCTGGCTGCTACTCGACCTGGACGCGAAGGTGATCGTCTTTCGTCGGACCCCCTACGACGTCGCCGCCGCCCAGGGTGCAATCCTCAAGGCTGGCCTCCCGTCGGTCCTCGCAACCAGGCTCGCCGACGGGCGCTAGCCACTGGACCCCCATCACCGCCGCCACCTCGGCGAGTTCAAGCGGTCGATGGAAGTAGAAACCCTGGGCGAGCTCACAGCCGTTTCGAAGCAGCCACTGCGCCTGCTCACGTGTCTCCACTCCCTCGGCCGTGATCTCCAGCTCTAGGGCGGCCGCGAGGGCGATGATCGCCGTGACGACAGACTCACCTGAGCGCTCGCGATCGAGATCGCCGACGAAGCTGCGGTCGATCTTCACGCCGTCGAGGGGAAATCCCGAGAGCCGGGCAAGGGACGAGTAACCAACGCCGAAGTCGTCGACTTCGAGCCGCACCCCGAGGGCACGCAGCCGTGCGAGGGTGCGGGCCGCGGCGGCTGGGTCCTCGGCGAGGAACGTCTCGGTCAGCTCGAGCGTGACAAGACCCGGGTCGATGCCCGTTCGATCGAGAACAGCGGCGATCTCGCTGACGAGGCCGGGCTGCATCAGTTGGCGTACCGAGAGATTGACGGCGACACCGATCGGCGAAACCCCGACGGCCGCGTCGTTCAGCCGGGTGATGTCGCTGCACGCCCGGTCAAACACCCACGCACCCAGGGCGTCGATGACGCCGGCGTTTTCGGCAATCGGGATGAAAAGCGCGGGCGAGACGTCCGCGCCGTCCGTGTCGCACCACCGGGCAAGCGCTTCGACGCCGACGACCGCCTCGCTCTCGATATGAACCCTGGGCTGGTACACAACCCGAAGGCCGAGCCCCCGATCGAGCGACTCACGCAGGCCCGACTCAATCGCCTGACGCTCGGCCACGCGTGCGCGCATCCCCTCGTCGAACTTGCGCGCACAGCGTTTGCCGGCCTCCTTCGCCTCGTAGAGGGCGATATCCGCGTCCCGGAGCATCGCGGTCGCGTCGTCGCCGTCGAGCTGGAGGCGAACACCGACGCTTGCGTTGGTGAATGCCGTCGCGCCGCCGCCGATATCAACCGGAGTCGCCAAAGCCGAGATGATGAGCGACGCCAGCAACTCGGCCGCGTCCTCGTTGTCGGTGATATCGCACACGACCACGAACTCGTCACCGCCCAAGCGCGCAACGAGCCCCTGCGGACCCACGACGGCATCGATCCGAGCGGCGACGTGCACGAGAAGCGCGTCGCCGGATTGATGGCCGAACGAATCGTTGACGACCTTGAAGTCATCGAGATCCACGAAGAGCACGCCGACGCGGCGCCCGCTGGCGCCAGACCGCGCGAGGACATCTTCGAGGTGCGAAACCACCGCACCGCGATTGGCAAGACCCGTGAGGAGGTCGTGGGTTGCCTGATGCGCGAGCTCCCGCTCGGCGCGGCGCAGGTTGCTTCGTTCGCTCTCAAGGCCGAGAACGAGCATCGTCATCCGAGCCATCACCGTTACGCCGACGAGCGCCGCGGCAACGAGGTAGACAGGCACGTGAAGCCGGAAGCCGTTTGCGGCAGCGAGAATCGAGAGCGCGGGCGCTCCAGCGAGTGCGCCGCCGAGAAGGACGAGCCGCGAGAAATGCGCCGGGCGCAGCTCGGACTCAGCGGACCGCCCACCCGCCCCTACCGGGAGAAAGCCCACGCCCACGAGTGCGCTGTACGACAGAAAGTAGAGGACGCTCGACACACCCTGAAGCTCGTCGGCTCCGGTCACCCCGATGACGTTGAAGAACACGTCCGACGCGAGGAATCCCAGCGCGAAGAAGATGAGCAGGTTGACCGCACGGTCTCGCCGGATGGCGCTCAGGAGGAGTGCGACGAGGATTGCCACCACGAGGGTGTCGGCCAGTGGATAGAGGGAGAACACGACCCGCGTCGCAAGACCCCCTTGGCTCACGACGCCAGGGTTGACAACCAGGAGCTGCCAGATCACGAGGCCCGCGACGGTGGCGACCGTCGCTCCATCGATGATCGCGTCACGCGCCCTCACACCGTCGCAGCTCATAAGGAGGGCAACAACCCCTGCGCAAATCAGCGGGTAGGTAGCCAGATAGAACGGATCAGCCACCGACAGCCCTGATGGGCTCTCCCCGCCGAGCGACAAGAGCCCGAAGGCCACGTCCCCGAAAGCATTGCTGAACATGCCCAGCCCGATGAGCGCCCATGCCGCTCGGGGGCGGCCCCGCAGTCGGTAGGCCCTGATGAGGCAGGCAAACGCCGGGCAGAGCCCCATGAGGATCGAGCCGACGGTGCTTGGAACGGAGATCGAGTTCTGCAGGCTGGCCGCTGAGGCGGCGACAAGGAGGACGACGTAGACGAAGAGCGCCAAACGGAGCCGAGATGGCCCCGTCGCGGCGCGGCCCTCTCGCGGGGGACGGTCGGCCCCTCGTCGCGGTTGACGCGGAACCCGTGTGGTTCCAGTTGATGGCATCAATGAAGTATCGGCACGCTCGCCGGGACAATTAACCTCTCGGCGGCTCTCCGCCCCGCCCACCTCCCGCCGCGTACCATGGGCGGATGGCCCAGGAACCGAGCGAGCGACGGCGCCCCACGAGCCCTGCTCCTGAGGGTCCCAAGTGGCGAATCGAAGGCGCGCGGCCGGGGACCGAGCGACCGGCGGGTGGGCCGATGGGTCGGTTTCCCGGGCGGCGGTGGCTTCTGTGGCTCCTGCTCGGACTTCTGGCCCTGAACATCTTCGGCGCATCGTTGATCCCTGACGGACCCAAACGGATTCGAGTCTCCTACGACCGCTTCGTCACCGAGATCGACGCCGGCAACGTGACAGAGGTCCGCTCCCGGGATCGGACGGTCCAAGGATCGTTCAAGAAGGAGGTCACCGTCAAGGACGATGGCGGCTCCCAGAGCGGCAAGTTCTTCAAGGTCGAGATCCCAACCTGGCAGAACACGGACAAACTGGCCGAGAAGATCGACGCTCAGAAGGATTTGCAACAGAACGCCGACCCGGTCGACGAACCCCGCTCCGGCTGGGAGACCCTGCTCTTCTCGTTCGGCCCGACCCTCCTCATCTTCGGGCTGATCTTCTGGTTCATGCGCAGGGCCGCTGCGGGCGCGGGCGGTGGGCTGATGGGAATCGGACGGTCGAAGGCGAAGCGCTACGAGCCGCCGGAGGGTGGCCGCGTGACCTTCGACGACGTTGCTGGGATCGAGGAAGCCGAGGAGGAACTCGTCGAGGTCGTTGACTTCCTCAAGAACCCCGATCGCTACCGACGCCTCGGCGGCCAGATCCCACGGGGCGTCCTGCTGTCGGGCCCCCCGGGTACGGGGAAGACGCTCCTTGCCCGGGCCGTCGCCGGAGAGGCGGACGTTCCTTTCTTCTCGCTCTCCGCCTCAGAGTTCGTCGAGATGATCGTGGGTGTCGGCGCGAGCCGTGCTCGTGATCTCTTCAACCAAGCGAAGGCCGCGGCCCCGGCGATCATCTTCATCGACGAGCTCGACGCCATCGGGCGAGCCCGTGGAGGCTCGATGGGCTTCGGCGGTAATGACGAGCGTGAGCAGACGCTCAACCAGATCCTGACCGAGATGGACGGCTTCTCCGGGACCGAGGGCGTCATCGTGCTGGCCGCGACCAACCGCCCCGAGATCCTCGACCCGGCGCTTCTTCGGCCGGGGCGGTTTGATCGCCGCGTGACGGTGAACCCGCCCGACAGGGCCGGTCGGCAGGCAATCCTCGAAGTCCACACGCGCGGGGTTCCTCTCGACGGCGGCGTTGACCTCGCAGCGCTCGCGGCCGGCACACCCGGAATGGTCGGCGCCGAGCTCAAGAACCTCGTGAACGAAGCGGCGATCACTGCCGCCCGACGCGATCACGAACGCGTCGAGCTCGCCGACTTCACCGACGCCCTGGAGAAGATCATCCTCGGCGCCGAGCGCAAGATCCTCGTCTCGCCGAGGGAACGTGAGCGCACCGCCTACCACGAGTCCGGGCACGCGGTCCTCGGAATGTTGCTCCCAGGCGCCGACCCTGTCCGCAAGGTTTCGATCGTTCCCCGTGGACGTGCGCTCGGAGTGACCTTCCAGGCACCCGAGAGCGACCGCTACGGCTACAGCGTCGAGGAGCTTCGTGGGCGGATCATCGGGGCCCTCGGTGGACGAGCCGCCGAGAAGCTGATCTACGGCGAGATCACGACCGGCGCCGAGTCCGACCTCGAGCAGGTCACGCGAATCGCCCGGATGATGGTCGGCCGCTGGGGGATGAGCGACGTCATCGGACCGGTCTCGGTCCTTCCAGGGCCGCAGGACGAGCCGACCCTGTTCCCCGGTACCCCCGGCAGCGCATCCGAGGAGACACGCAAGCGTGTTGACGACGAGGTGCGCCGAATCGTCGACGAATGTGAGCGTGAGGCAACGGCCCTCCTCACCGAGAACCGCGACAAACTCGAATCGCTCAGCAAGGCGCTGCTCGACCGCGAGACCCTCGACGAGGCCGACGCCTACGCGGCCGCAGGCGTGGCGCGCGCGGGTGCAAACGTCTGAACGCCGCGGTGACCGAGGCGTACCTGGACAACGCCGGAGGCGGGCCGATCGACCCGAGGGTTCGCGAAGCGATGGAGCGTGTCCTCGCGCAGGTGCCCGCCACCGCACACGGCTTCCACCGCTGGGCCGAAGCGTCCTATGGTGCAATCGAAGGGGCACGTGAGTCGGTGGCCGCGCTCATTGGGGTGGGGCCCGAATGGGTGATTTTCACCTCCGGCCCAACTGAGGCCAGAAACCTCGCGGTCAAGGGTTCACTCCATGCCAACCGGCGCCTCGGCGCGGGCATCGTCACCAGTGTCGCCGACCACCCCGCGACACTTTCGGCCTGTCGGAGCGCCACGCGCGACGCGGGCGGCCCAACAATCGTGCCCATCGACTGCGACGGCCGTGTCGACCCAGGTGCCCTCGCTGAGGCCGTAGGAAGCGAGACGGTGCTTGTCTGCCTCACCCATGCCCAACCCGAGATCGGGACGCTGCAACCGCTTGCCGAGCTGATCCGCGCGGTGCGTGGCGCGCGGGCCGAGGTCATCGTCCACGTGGACGCGGGTGACAGCATCGGCCTCGCACCCGTCGACATGGGCGCCCTCGACATCGACCTCCTGACCATCGGTGGGGCGTCCCTCGGGGCGCCACCGTGGACCGGCGCTCTTGTCGTTCGACCCGGCACTCGCCTCTATCCGCTCATCGAAGGCGGCATCCAAGAACACGGAAAGCGAGCCGGGGCGGAGGACGTCCCCGGGGTCGCGGGGCTCGGACGGGCCGCCGACATCGCTCGCGGCGAAGGCGCTAGAGGGGTTCGGCGCGTCGAGGCCCTTGGCCACGCACTCGCCGCGCGCCTCCTCGCGGTCCCGGATGTCCGCCTGAACGGCCCCGCCTCCGGCCGCCTCCCGGGGCATGTCTCGGTGTCGGCGGGTCGCGTCGAGGCGCAGACGCTCGTGCTCGCGCTCGCCGAGCGAGGTGTCGCCGCGTCGCCCGGCTCCGCCTGCACGGCGGTCACCCGCCGGGTGTCGCCGGTGCTCGAGGCGATCGGTATCAAGCCGCCCTGGACCCACTCGGCCGTCCTCTTCACACTGGGCGCGCTCACCACGGACGCCGAAGTCGACCACGGCGCGCGAATGTACGCCGACGCGGTCTCAGCGCTCCGTCAGCTCAGCCCGGCAGGAGGCTTCGATTGACGCTGTTTGTCGATGCGCTCGGAACATGGTGCCCGGTTCCGATCCGGCTCCTCGAAGCGGCGTTTGCCCGGGCGCAGGCGGGCGCCGTCGCCGAACTCCTTGCCGACGACCCGCTGATCGCCGTCGATCTCCCCGCTTGGTGCCACCGGCGCGGCGCCCAGCTGGTCGCGCTCGACGAGGGGTCCGACGGGATATTTCGCGCGGTCGTTCGTGACGTGAAGTATGCGCCGGATAAGGGGATTGTAAGAAGGACTTAGCCTCTCGTAAGGGTGCTCCGCAAACGGTTGCCAGAAGAGGCGTTTCACCGGACGCTGCAGGACATGCGCACCTCACCGGTATCCAAACATCGTCGTTTCGCTGTGTTCGGCGCCTCGGCCTGCCTGATGGCAGCCGCCGGCCCGGCCTCCGCGTGCCTCGACCTGGGCGTCTACCAAGACGACCCCGTTCCGAGTTTCAACCAGCTCACCGCGAACGTTGGTCCAGCGGTGAACACGGTTTCGGTCTACATCACCGCCGGCAAGGGTCTCGACCCGAAGCTCGTCAAGCTCGCACAGAAACGCAAGCTCAAGCTGCTCGTGACCTGGGCTCCCGACAACGGTACCGAGACACGGGACCAGCCCGGGTTCGCCAACACCGACGTCGCGAAGGGCAAGTTCGACAAGTCGCTGGCGGACTTGGCGACGCAGATGGCCCAGACCGGACTGCAGTCGACGATGCGGATCATGCCCGAGGGCAATGCCCCCTGGTACGCGTGGTCGGGCAACGTCAACGGCAACACCCCCGCGACCTACATCGGGGCCTTCCATCACGCCGTCGCCGTGGTTCGCAAGGCGACGCGCGGCAAGGTGAAGATCCTGTGGGCGCCGTACGTGCGCAGCATCCCCGAGACGCCCGAGAACGCGCTCGAAAAGTACTACCCGGGCGCGAAGTGGATCGACTTTGCTGGGGCATCAGGTCACAACTTTGGGGCCGTCCCTGCGAGCAGTGCCTGGAAGGATCCGGCCGAGACCTTCACTAAGGCCTACCAGCAGATCCAGGCCCTCGGGGCCAAGCCGTTCTACATCACGGAGACTGGATCAACGGGAACCGGCGGTGACAAGGCTGGATGGATCGCCGGGCTCGGCAAGCTCGGGACCGTCATGCCACAGCTCAAGGGCGCGATCTGGTACGACCAGCTCGACCCCCTTGGCGACTTCCGCGTCCGAAGCGGCTCGCCCGAGACGCTCGCGTTCCGTTCACTCGTGAAGACTCAAGGGTGTCGCCCCGCTGGCGCGCCGAAGCCGAAGGTGAAGACGAAGAAGAAGGTCCTCAAGAAGGGCACGAAGCCCGTCGCCAAAAAGGCCGCGCCGAAGCTCGGTGCCGCCGTGACGAAGAAGGAGGGCTGACGTGCCCCGGATCAGCACCCGTAAGGGCGGCGTCTCCGCCACCAAGAAGGGCAAGCGTGTCATCCTGAAGAAGCGGCCGAAGAAGATCTCCCTCAAGTCGGCGAGGCGCCAGCATCGCCTCAAGGCGACGCCCGCGGTGATCCAAGAGATCCCGATGACCCAGGCGATGGTCGACCGCCTCTTCTGGCGGGCCGGCTTTGGACCCACCGCAGAGGCTCGCTCGGCGTTCACGGGGAAGAAGAGCGCCGAGGCAGTCGACTGGCTCCTCGACAGTCCGCAGGGCGCACTCCAAGGCCCCGCACCGACGAACGGCGTGAACGCGCTCGACATCTTCGGAGAGCGTGGGAATGACGACCTCGTCACCGAGTGGATCGACCGGATGGTTCGCTCACCGAACCCACTCCCAGAGCGCATGCGCCTCTTCTGGCACGGCCACTGGGCGAACTCGCGCGAAGACGTCTCGCCGGCGCAGCTCATGAAGAAGCAAAACGACGTGCTCGGCAAGTACTCCGACCTCGCTGCGAATCCGAACGCTGACTTCGCGACGATGTCCTACGAGATGGCAACCGACCCGGCGATGCTCCGCTACCTCACAGGTGAGACAAACGTCCGCGGCCGACCGAACGAGAACTACGCCCGCGAGATCATGGAGCTCTTCGTCCTTGGCGTGGTCGACGGCAACGGGAAGCCGAACTACACCGAGCAGGACGTGAAGGAACTCGCGAAGGCCTTCTCGGGCTGGCGAGTCCGAAACGACAGCACCGACAACGGGGCGAATGCGATGCTCGCGGAGGGGTACTTCACCCCGTCTCGCTGGGACGCCGGTGTGAAGACCCTTTCATGGGGCAAGTCCGGCGCGTTCAAGGATCGGGAGGCGACCGAGGCGGTCCTCGCCCATCCCAACCAGCCCTTCTACGTCACTCGGAAACTCTGGGACTACTTCGTCCCGACCGCGCCGACGGCCGACGTTCACGCACAGCTGGTCAAGACGTATGTGTCGTCGGGATTCAAGATCAAGCCGGTCGTGCGTCAGATCCTGCTCTCGGCAGAGCTGTTCGCGTCGATCGACGAGCCGACGATGATCAAGCCACCGGCGGTGTACGTCGCTGGCGCGCTCCGCGCCACGAAAGCGGCAATCATCGACACAGACCCGGTCAACAGCATGATGCGAATGGGACAGCGGCCGTACTATCCGCCAACGGTGGCGGGCTGGGAGGGCGGTATCTCCTGGCTGAACACCAACACGGTGCTCGAGCGCTACGGCTTCATCGGACGGGTGGTGGGCAAGATGCCTGACCTCACCGACCAACCGACCGAGACACCTCAGGCAGCGTTTGATCGTGCCTTCGGGGCGACGGCCAGCCCCTGGGTTTCGGCAGCCTCGAAAGCGAACCTCCTCGATCTTGCGAACCGCGCGCCGGCCAGAACGGCCGCGCAACGCAAGAACCGCCAAGTTGTCCTGCGGACGCTCCTGCTCGCCGGACCTGACGCCCAGGTGATGTGAAATGACTGACGAGACCTACGGCAGCAACTATGGGAGCGACGCGGATACTGAGGCGGCGAACGTCCTCAAATGCGCCGACTGTGCTCGGTCAGACAGCTTGGTCGAGGGCCTCGACCCCGTCGACCACATCCCCCTGACCACCGAAGCCCTCGCCGGCTTCCCGGACGGCGTCCCGACGTCAACCGGAGCCAATCGGCGCCAGTTCCTGGCGACCGGCGTGCTCGGCATGGCGTCGGTCTATGCCGCGTCGAAGATCGACTGGCAGCAGGCGATGGAGGCGGCCGTCGCTGAGGGCGCCGTCGCCGACACGAACAAGCTCGTCATCATCTACCTGAACGGTGGAAACGACGGCCTGAACATGTTCGTGCCGACCGGGACCGCGTTCGCCGACTACACGGCGAAGCGCGCTGGTATCGGGCGGGCGAACGGCGTCAACGTCGTGGATGCGGCAAACGCGATCACAAAGCTCGGGACCGTTCCGATTCCCGGCAATCCGGAGCTCAGCTTCGCCATGCCGATCGTCGGTGGCCCGTCCGCGATGAACGTCGCAAACGGTGGTCGCAACGGCCACGCCGCCAACCTCGGGATCGACACACTCTGGACCGCGGGCAATGTCGCGCTCTTCCCGGCCGCAGACTTCACCCCGTCAAATCAGTCGCACTTCGAAGCTCGCGATTTCTGGTTCGCGGGTCTCCTGAAGCAGTCGGTGACCGGATGGGTCGGCCGTTGGCTCGACCGCTACGGATCCGATGCCAACCCACTCCAGGCCATTTCGCTCGACTCGTCCATCTCGAAGCAGATCAGGACGGTGAAAGCTCCCGTGGCGGCGGTTGGCAGTCTGACGGGCATCAACTTCGGCCTCCAGAACGTGCCGACGACCGACATCAACCTGAACGCCGAGATGGCCAAGCTCGCCGCGGTGGCGACCGGGGCCGGAAACGATCAGCTCGGCCGCTCGCGCTCGATCTACGACCTTACGGTCAAGGTGTCGAACTCGCTCGGTGGGTTGAACGGACAAGATGCCATTGGGCAGAACCCTCACGGATACCCGCAGGGCGCGTTGGGCGATCGGCTTCGCCGAGCGGCGGTGCTCCTTGGCGCCGGACTGGGCACTCGCGTCGTCACGATCGACTGGGGTGGCTTCGACACCCACGGCGGTCAGCTGGCCTCGCAGGATCCCCAGCTTCGCACGCTCTCCGCGTCGATTGCCGCGTTCCAGAGTGATCTGAACGCCCGTGGCATCGGCGATTCGACGATGACGCTCGTCTTCTCGGAGTTCGGCCGCAAGATCGCCGAGAACGACGGTGCCGGTACCGACCATGGTTCCGGTGGAGCGATGATGCTCGTCGGCAATCCCGTTCTCGGCGGCGTCGCCGGCGACGTGCCCATTGCGAATGGTGCCATGTTGACCGACCCGAACGACCGCGCCAACCTCATGGTGGCAACGGACTTCCGGCAGGTCTACAAGCAGATCTTGGCTGACTGGCTGGGCGGGGATCCGAACGCGATCATCCCCGACGCCCAACCCGCCTTCGCGCGTGCGGACGGTCTGCCCGCCCGAATTACGAAGGTATGACGGGGCGGCGCCCTCAACGGCTCGCGATTGGCGGCCTCGGGGTGGCGGCGGTACTGGCCGCCACCCCGGTGCTCGTCGGTGTCGGGTACCAGAACGCGCTCCCACCCACGAATCGGATCCACCGGCTGGTACTTCCGCCCCTCGAGGGCACGGTGGTGGTGCCCGAACCGCTCCCGGAACCTGCGCCCACGCTGCCGCGTTCGCTCCTGGTCGATGAGATCGACCTTCCTGGTGGGGCATTCGCGCTTCGCCCCTCTCGGACGGTCGTCGGCTCCGGTGAAGTGAGCTTTGGCATCTATAACCGCAGCATGGACGACCACGATCTGGCCGTTTACGGAAACCTCGAACGGACCGTTCTGCCCTCGGACACGTCTCTTGGCAAAGTGTTCCTTCCGATGAAAGTCGGGGAGAACGCAACCAACAGGACGCTCGCTGTCACGCTCCCAGCCGGTCGCTACCGGATCGTCTGCAGCCTCGGCGCCGGCACCTCGGCCTCGCACGACCAGATCGGGATGAACTTCTTCCTGACCGTCCAGTAGCGCCGACGCTCCGGCGACGAGCACCCGGCCAACGAGGCCAGGAGTGCCCGCGTTTCGTATCGCGGGACATCTGGTGCCTAGCACCAAGTCCTCACCGCGTGAGACGAGCCGCGGTCTGCGCTCAGTCGTGGTCCCGCCCGCGGGAGCGAACCCGGGCCCGGGCCACGTCCAGTCCAGCGAGCACGAAGACCATGCTCACGAGCGCGGCGACGATGATGACGAGGTTGCTCGACGGACCAACGCACAGCTCGCTGCCGCAACCGTTGGCGCCGCTCCTTGCGAGCAGGATCCCGGCCCCAAACACCGCCATGCCGATGATGACGAGGAGAGCGCCGAATGCGTGTCTGGATCCCACACCCGATGTATCGGCAGCCCCGACGGACTCCCGCTCACATCGGGTGCGTGAGCATCCCGCTTATTGCGACAAATCGAGCACGAGCTTGCCGCGAACGTGGCCCGCATCGCTCAGCGAATGTGCCCTCGGGGCCTCGGTCGCGAGGATGACCTCTTGGACGACGGGCCGCAGGCGACGGGCCGCGACCATCTCGGAGACCTGGACGAGCTGCTCGCCACTCGGCCGGATCATGATGTTCTTGCCGATGATGCCCTCGGGGAGTTCGTCGGGCTTCACGCCGCCGACGATGGAGACGATCGAGCCGCCCGGGTTCACGATGCTCGAAAGCGTCGCGACCGTGCCGCGACCCACCGCGTCGAAGATCACATCGGCCTCGCCCACGAGCGTTGCGAGGTCACCTGTCGAGTAGTCGACCGCTTCGTCGGCCCCCAGCTCGAGGATGAACGCTTGGTTGCGCGGCCCGGCGACGCCTACCACCTCGGCCCCTCGCCGCTTGGCGAGCTGGACCGCGAGATGCCCGACACCGCCCGCCGCGCCGACGACGACCGTCCGCTGGCCCGGCTGGAGGTCGATTGCGTCGAGCGCCTGCCATGCGGTGAGGACTGCAAGTGGAAGGGCGGCCGCCTCCGCCATGTCGAGCCCGTCGGGGATGTGAGCCAGGTGCTCGACGGGCGCGGTGGCGTATTCGGCGTAGGCGTTCCCGAGATTTGGGAAGCGGATACATCCGTAGACCCGGTCGCCAACCGAGAAGCCATGCGCTTCTAACCCAAGCCGGTCGACGACACCAGCGACGTCCCAACCGAGGATCACCGGAAACGGCTCCTCGCCAAGGCGCTTGGCGAACCCACCACCGCTTCGCGTCTTGCAGTCCACGGGGTTGATGCTCGCCGCGTGGACCCTGATCAGGACCTCACCGGCGGCCGGCTCAGGGCGCGGCGCCAGCTCGAAAGTCAGCACCCCGGGTGCGCCCCACGTGTGGGCGCGCACGGCGTTCATCGAGTCGATCATCAGGGCCTACTCCTCGTCGCTTGGGACCGGAGCAAGCCTAGACGAGCGGCCTGCCGGTCATCGCAGACGGAACATCCCACCCCAGGAGCCCGCAGAGGGTCGGCGCGACGTCGCCGAGCTTTCCGTCCTCACCGATGGCGATACCGGGACGGTCGATCCAAAACGGCACCGGGTTGATCGTGTGGGCGGTATTCGGGCTGCCATCGGGCTCGATCATGAACTCGCTGTTGCCGTGGTCAGCGGTCACGGCAAGGAGCACGCCCGCGGCATGCGCGGCGGCTCGGATGTCGCCCATGCATGCATCGACGGTCTCGATGCCGCGAACCGCGGCCGAGACCACGCCCGTGTGACCGACCATGTCGGCGTTTGCGAAGTTGACGACGATGAAGGCGTCGTCGCGCTCGCGAAGCGCGCGACAAACCCCATCACGAACGCCCCCAGCACTCATCTCGGGTGCCTGGTCGTAGGTCGCGACGTGCTGTGGCGACTGAACCAGGAGGCGTTCCTCACCCTCGAACGGCGTCTCCTGCCCACCGTTGAAGAAGTAGGTGACGTGCGCGTACTTCTCGGTCTCCGCCACGTGGAGTTGGGTCCGTCCCGTCGCCGACACGGTTTCGCTCAGGCCCTGGCGGACATTCTCAGCCTCGAACGCGACCGGCAGGTTCCAGTCGGCTCTGTAGCGGGTCATGATCGCCATCACCGGGCTCGGCGCCACGCCGCGGTCGAAGCCGTCGAAGCCCGGGTCTGAGAAGGCTTGAGTGAGTTGGCGGGCACGATCGGGCCGGAAGTTCCAGACGATCAGGCCGTCACCTGGTCGCAGGCGACCCTCGGCTGGATCGCCGATCACGAACGGTTCGATGAACTCGTCGCCGACACCGCCGTCGTAGGCGCGCCGAATGGCGTCGCTTGCCGTCGTCGCGCGCTCGCCCGCGCCGTGCACGATCGCGTCGTACGCGCGGCGAGTCCGGTCCCAGCGCTTGTCACGATCCATCGCGAAGTACCGCCCGCAGACCGTCCCAACTCGGACGCCTGCCCCCTCAAGCCGCTCGATATGGCCGAGCGCGGCGTCGGGCCGAGAGTCGCGGCCGTCGGTCAGCGCGTGCACGACGACCCGTTCCAGACCCCGGCGCTTCGCGAGATCGATCAGCGCATCGAGATGGCGTCCCTGGGCATGAACGCCGCCGTCACCGACCAGGCCAACCAGATGGAGCGTTTGGTTGCGTCCAGCGGCAAGCGCACCCTCGAAGGCCGGGTTCGCGAAGAAGGTCCCGTCGGAGACCGCCTCGTCGATTCGCACGAGCATCTGCGGGACGCGACGGCCCGCACCGAGATTGAGGTGTCCGACCTCGGAGTTGCCTTGCTGACGATCCGGAAGCCCAACGGGCAGGCCGCTTGCGACCAGGCGACTGGCCGAACCTTCGGCGGCAAGGCGATCGAGGTTCGGCGTCCGAGACAGCGAGACAGCGTTGCCCGGCCCGGGCGGGGCAATGCCGAAGCCGTCGATGACGACGAGGATAAGGCGACCTGCCACCGCCGGTCAGGCCGCTTCGACGATTGCGGCGAAGCCGTCCGGGTCGAGGCTCGCGCCCCCGACGAGCGCCCCGTCGATGTCCGCCTGGCCGAGGAGGTCCGCGGCGTTCTCGGGGTTGACACTCCCTCCGTAGAGGATTCGAACAAGATCGCTCGCGTGGGAGTCGTCGATCACGGCGCGAATGTGGGCGCACGCGTCCTGGGCCATTTCGGGCGTGGCGGTTCGGCCAGTGCCGATCGCCCAGATCGGCTCGTACGCGACGACAAGCGCGCTCGCGCGCTCGGGCCGAACACCGACGAGGAGCGCTCGAACCTGTCGCTCGAGCCAGCCTTCGGTCTCGTCGGCCTCACGAGTCTCGAGGGACTCGCCCACGCAAACGATCGGAGTGAGGTCAAACTGCAGCGCGCTCGCGGTTTTGGCCGCAACCTGGACGTCGGTCTCGCCCATCGCGCGTCGCTCGGAGTGGCCGATGATGGCGCCGCGTACCCCAAGCGCCGTCAGCATTGGCCCGCTGATCTCGCCCGTGTGGGCGCCCGAGGGCGCTTCGTGGACGTTCTGGGCCGCGACCCAGAGCTGCGAACCGGCGAGGGCCTCGAGGGCCGGTGCGAGCGCCACGAACGGCGGGCAGACAACAACTTCCGCGTCGGGCTCGTTCCCCACCGCGGCGCGCAGGCGCAGGCAATGCTCCCGCGCCTCGTCAGCGGTCTTATGCATTTTCCAGTTGCCGGCGATCAGTGGCCTACGTGACCCGCTCATGCGGCGCTCCTCAGGATCGATGCGACTCCGGGCAGGGTCTTGCCCTCGAGCAGTTCCATCGCCGCACCGCCGCCGGTCGAGACGTGAGTGAGCGCGCCGCCGAGACCGAACGCCGCGAGGGCAGCTCCAGAGTCCCCGCCACCGGCAACCGTCGCCCCGCGCGAGGCGGCCATCGCCTCCGCGATCGCCCGCGTCCCTTCCGCGAACGGGGGGATCTCGAACGCGCCCATCGGCCCGTTCCAAAAGACCGTTTCCGCGCTCTCGATCGCCTCGCGATAGGTCGCGGCGGTGCGGGGGCCGATATCGACGCCCATCCAACCATCTGGAATCGCGTCGGTCGGGACGATGTCGAGGTCGGCGTCGGCCGCGAAGCGGTTGGCGATCAGAACGTCGACCGGCAAGAGCAGCGGGCAGTTCACGTTCGAGGCGGCGGTCAGCAGATCGCGCGCCATCGCCTGGCCTTCTGAACCCTCGTGCAGTGATGTCCCAACCGACTCACCCATCGCGGCGAGGAACGTGAAGCACATCGCCCCGCCGACGAGCACGCGATCGCAGCGCTTGAGCAGGCTCTCGATGAGCGGGAGCTTGTCGGAGACCTTGGAACCACCGAGAACCGCGAGGAACGGGTGCTTCGGTCGGTCGAGCAGGCCGCCGAGGACCTCGACCTCCTCGGAGAGCAGGAGGCCCGCGCACGACGCAAGGACGCGCGTCACGCCTTCGGTCGATGCGTGGGCGCGGTGGGCGGCGCCGAATGCGTCGTTTACGTAGTGCGTGAATCCCGCCCCGAGGAGCGCCGCGAAACTCGGATCGTTTGCCTCCTCCTCGGCGTGGAAGCGGAGGTTTTCGAGGACGACGATCTCGCCCTTTCTGAGCGCCCGGACTCGTGCCTCAACGGCTGGACCGACACAGTCGGGAAGCAGCTCAGCTTTGCGGACCAGACGGGCACCGAGGGCATCCGCACAGGGCGCAAGCGAAAGCTCCGCCACGACGTTGCCCTTGGGGCGGCCGAGGTGCGAGCAAACGGCCACCGCGGCGCCGGCCTTGAGAAGGTACCGAATCGTCGGGATCGACGCCACGATGCGGGCGGGGTCGGTGATCGCGCCGTCCGCGAGCGGGACGTTCAGATCTGAGCGAACGAGCACCCTGGCGCCGGACCAGTCGCGGCCCGGATCGTCAACCCTTGGCAAGCGGCTCACGGAAGCAAGCGGCCGATCAGGTCGACGACGCGGCACGAGTAGCCCCACTCATTGTCGTACCAGGACACGATCTTGACGGTCGTCCCGTTGACCATCGTGAGTGGCCCGTCGACGAGCGACGAGAGTGGGTCGCCGACGATGTCCCGCGACACGATTGGTGCTTCGGTGTAGCCGAGTACTCCGGCCATCGATCCCTCGGCTGCGGCTTTCAGGGCCGCGTTCACCTCGGCGACGGTCGTTGGGCGCGAGACCTGACAGGTCAGGTCGACCACCGATCCGTTGGGGACCGGGACGCGGAAGGCGATGCCGTCGAGCTTGCCCTTGAGCGCCGGGAGCACCTCGCCAATCGCCTTGGCGGCGCCGGTCGACGTCGGGATGATCGAGAGGGCGGCAGCGCGGGCCCGACGGAGGTCTGAATGCGGGAGGTCGAGGATCCGCTGGTCGTTCGTGTACGCGTGGCAGGTCGTCATGAACCCGTGCTCGATGCCGAAGTTGTCCATCAGAACTTTCGCGACCGGCGACAGGCAGTTTGTCGTGCAGGAGGCGTTCGAGATGACGTGGTGCACAGCCGGGTCGTATTCGTGGTCATTCACACCGATGCAGACCGTGAGGTCCGGGCCCTTGGCGGGGGCGGAGATGATGACCTTCTTCGCGCCGGACTGCAGGTGCAGCGCCGCCTTGTCACGGTCGGTGAAGAAGCCGGTACTCTCAACGACCACGTCGACCCCGAGCTCTCCCCAGGGCAGGTTGGAGGGGTCGCGCTCGGCGAGGACCTTGATCATCCTGTCGTCAACCTGGATACCGCCCTCGACCGCGCTGACCTTGCCGGGGTAGCGCCCGAAGATCGAGTCGTAGTCGAGAAGGTGCGCGAGCGTCGGCGCGTCGGTGATGTCGTTGACGGCCACGACCTCGATCGAGTCTTTGGCCCGATCGGCGATGGCACGAAAGACGTTGCGGCCGATCCGACCGAAACCGTTGATACCCACGCGAACACTCATCGAACTCTCCTCGTCCAGTCAACCGCTGTGGCGTCAGGTCGCGCGAGATCCTACCAGCGACGCCTGAGCGTCCCGAGTCGCGACACTGGCCAGTCCTTGGGCGGTCGCCGTCAACGAAGAACGCCGGCATGTGAGGCGTTAACGACGTTGGGGGGCCCGGAGGCCCCCCAACGATGACACGTGAAGCCTTGAGTCGCTGAAACTACTCGGCGGTCTTCGGCTTCGGGGTGATGAGCGCGGTGAGCTTGCCCGAGATCCAACCGAGGGCGAGACCACAGAGCAGCGTGATGAAGGTGTTGAACCAGACCCAGCCCCACGGAGTGGAGATAAGACCAAGCGCAGCACCCGTGCCGTTCGTCTTGCCTGCGGCGTCGAAGACGCCAGCGCCCTTGCCGTCCGGAACCCAGCCGTCAAGGCCGGTCGCGATCCACCAGAGGAAGACCGCCGCGAAACAGGGGAACGTTCCGGCAACGTAGTACCAGTCGCCGAAGATGAGGATCATGACGAGAATGAAGGCGAAGATGCCGACCCAGAGCGAGATGCCCCAGAACGGAGCGTCGCCGGTCACGCCATCGAAGTGAGCCGTCTTGAACGCCAGCGGCATCGTGAGAAGCGCAGCGACCGTACCGAAGATGATCGCTCCGAGGATCTTGCCGACCGCGGCGTTGTCGCCACCGGCAGCAAAGAAGAGGCCCCACGAGATGAAAGCCGTCGGAAGAATGAGGTGGAAGTTCTCGGGGTCGCCGAGCTTTCCGAGAACTCCGTCCTTCTGCGTCACCCAGTGAAACGTGAAGTTCAGCGAGAACCACGTCCAGATGAACGAGAGGACCCCGATTACGAACGCAAGCGGGAAAATCGCTTTAACGCGTGCACCCATGAGATGAAGCTCCTTGGGATACGAGGACAGGGACGCGTGGTCGGATTACGGAGAAAATGACGTTTTGACCACGCGGCGCGTCGGGCGGCCTTGGACCCCCCGATCAGGCTAAGGCAATCCTAAGCGCTGTGTTGAGTTTGTTGCAAGTGTTGCGTTTCCTGCCGCGATCGGGTACGGCAGTGCTGCGACTCTTGCAGGCGATCCGGACGGCGACGGCCGCCCGGGGCTGACGCCGCTATCCCGTGCGGCTCGTGGTCCGGTATGCGGCGATGCGTGCAAGCCGTAGGACCTCCGTCGAAAGTCGGACCGGGTCATGGCGAACGGCTTGACCGGCCGCGGCAAGCGGGGCCCTGACAACCCGGACGCCAAGGCGCTCGATGCCTTCGATCCCGACGAGTTCCTGCCCCTGCTCGGCGTAGTGTGCAAGCGCGTCGGGAGCGATCGGGCCGTCGTGGGCGACGACCACGTCGACCGCCCCATCGAGCGCTTCGAGGACGTGTGCGACATGGGCTGCGCCGTCCATCCCATCCGTCTCACCCGGTTGAGTCATCACATTGCAGACATAGACCCGTACGGCGTTCGTAGCTCGGATTGCTGCCGCAATTTGCGGGATTTGTAGATGTGGCAACACGCTCGTGAACAGGCTGCCTGGGCCGAGGAGCACCAAATCCGCGTTCGCGATGGCCTCGAGGGCGGGTGGATAGGCCTTTGCATGGCGCGGTTCGAGCCAGACGCGCTCGCAGGCCCCGGGGGAGGCGGTCAGGGCACTCTCGCCGCGGACGACCAGCCCATCTGACTTTTGCCCCCAAAGGCTGATCTCGTCGAGCGTGGTTGGGAGTACCCGCCCGTTGATCTTGAGCACCCGAGAGCATTCCTCGATCGCGAGATCGAAGTTGCCGGTCACCTCGGTGAGCGCGGCCAAGAAGAGGTTCCCGAAGGAGTGTCCGGAGAGATCCCCGTCGCGGAATCGGTGTTGGAAGAGCTGTCCGAGGAGCGACTCGTCGTCAGCCAACGCGACGAGACAGTTGCGGATGTCGCCAGGCGGCGGAACGCCGAGTTCGCGGCGCAACCGCCCCGATGATCCGCCGTCGTCTGCAACGGTGACGACCGCTGTCAGGTCGAGCGGACGGAACTTCATCCCTCGCAGCACGGCGGCAAGCCCCGTTCCGCCACCCAATGCGGTCACGAGTGGGCGCCCCCGAATCACGACTGCCGTCCGATATCGCGGTGGCTCGCGCTCGCGTCGATTCCCTGCGCCGCATATCGGGCGGCGAGGTGCTGCACGAGCGCCACACTGCGGTGGCGGCCGCCGGTGCAGCCGATGCCGACGACGAGGTGGCGGCGCCCCTCGGACTCGTACGCGGGGAGGAGGAAGTCCAGCAGAGACTCCAATCGGTCGATGAATGGTCCGGCTTGTTCGGCCGCGAACACAAACGTTGACACCGGTTCGTTAAGACCGGTGAGCGGAGCCAGATCGGGCTCGTAGTGGGGATTCGGAAGGAACCGGACGTCGAACAGGAGGTCCCCGTCGCGGAGGGCACCGTATTTGAAGCCGAATGAGACGAAGCTGGTGCGTAGGTGGGGACGCAGTCCAGGGTCGGTGATGTGAACGTCGATCGCGCGGCGCAGGTCCCAGACGTTCAGACCGGTGGTATTGACGACGATGTCGGCGCGTGCCCGGATGTCATCGAGGAGGATTCGCTCACGCTCGACCGCTTCGAGAAGCGACCCACCTGTGGCGAGCGGGTGGCGTCGGCGCGTCTCGCGAAAGCGGTTCAGCAGCGTGTCGTCACTGGCGTCGAGGAACATGACTCGAAAGTGGACGCTGTCGGTGACGGTGAGGTGGTCGAGCTGTCGAATGAGGTCGTCAAACCACACCCCTCCTCGCAGATCGCAGGCGACCGCAATGCGGTCGACCGGCGCACCATCGACGGCGAACAGCTCAATGAGCGCAGGAAGAAGGCTCGGTGGGAGATTGTCGACGCAGAACCAACCGGCGTCCTCGTAGACCCCCATCGCGCCGCTCTTGCCGGCTCCGCTCATTCCGGTGATCAGCGTCAGCTCCATGCGCGTACCTTCTCGGGCCCTGCGGTCTTGTTCAGCTGCTCGTGGATGTCTCGCGCAAGCTTCGAAGGCAGACCGGGTACCGCGGAGATCTCCTCGCGGCTTGCGGCGAGGACGGCGTCGGCGCTGCCGAAATGCCGAATCAGCGCCTGGCGACGCTTCGGTCCGACGCCAGGGAGCGAGTCGAAGATGCTCGCCGTCATTCCCTTCCCGCGCTGTGACCGGTGGTGGCGCAGGGCGAACCGGTGGGCCTCGTCTCGCACTTGCTGGAGTAGGCGCAGACCCGCGGATCGTTCAGGGAGGAGGACCGGGGTCGACCGGCCCGGCACGAAGACCTCTTCGAGCCGTTTCGCGAGGCCGATCATGGGGATCGTGCCCACACCGGCCTGGGCGAGGGCCTCTTGGGCGGCGGAAAGCTGGCCTTTGCCGCCGTCGATCACGATCAACCCGGGGCGCGAGGAAAACGACGGGTCGTCAGCATCCCCGAGCCGGGCGAAGCGGCGACCGAGAACCTCATTCATCCGCGCGAAGTCATCGGGACCGCCGTCGTAGCGGGTCGTGAACGTCCGGTAGTGGTCGCGCTTGGGTGCGCCGCCTTCGGCGACGACCATCGAGCCGACAGAGTAGGTCGCCCCGAGGTTTGAAATGTCGTAGCACTCGATGCGAAACGGGGGTGCCTCGAGGCCGATGGCCTTCTGGAGATCGTCGAGCGCCTCACGTCGCCGCGACCTTGCGCGCTCGAGGCGACGCCGTTCCTGGTCGAGGGCAAGGTGGGCGTTTCGCTGGGCCATCTCGACGAGCTTTCGCTTGTCGCCCCGCTCGGGAACGCGTACCTCGACCCGCGCGCCCCGCCGCTCGCTGAGGAGGGCACTGAGGAGGTCGGCGTCGACGCCGGCCGGCATCGCGATCAGCGGCGGGATCGCCAACCCGAGGCTGTAGTACTCCTGCAGAAATCCGGCGACGACCTCGCCGATGTCCTCGACACCTGGTGACTCCAGAAAGAAGGATTGCCGGTCCTGCATGACGCCGTCTCGCACCTGGAGTACCTGGACGTTTGCGGCGTCGTCTTCAACCGCCACGCCGAGCACGTCAAGCGTCCCAACCGCTTCATTGCTGGCCCACTGGCGCTGCATCAGGTGGCGCACCGCGTTCAATCGGTCCCGTGCAACAGCCGCCTGCTCGTAGTCCTGACCCGTCGCGTGCCGTGCCATCTCAGCCTCGAGGGCGCGCTCGAGGCCGCGGTACTCACCGGTCAGGAACGCGATGGTCTTGTCGATCAGGTCGCGGTAGTCCGCCCGAGAGATGTAGTCGACGCACGGCGCGAGGCAGCGCTTGATGTGGAAGTCAAGGCACGGGATTCCGGAGGGTCGGCCTGGCTCTGGACCCTCGCATGGTCGACTCGGAAAGATCTTCCCGATCAGGTTCAAGGTTTCGCGGACGTTCGACGCATTCGAGAACGGACCAAAGTAGCGTCGATCGCGTCGGTGCCGCTCACGCGTGAAGTACACGCGGGGGTAGGTCTCGTCCAAGCTGATCGCGATGTAGGGGTAGCTCTTGTCGTCGCGCAGGCGAATGTTGAACGGCGGACGGTGCGCCTTGACCAGGTTCCCTTCGAGGATGAGGGCCTCGGTCTCGGATCCGGTGACGATGAACTCAAGCCGCTCGATCCGCGAGACCATTTCGGCAATCTTGGGATGTAGGCCGATTTTCGGTCCTGGCGCCTCCGCGGCACCCGGCCCGGACTCGGGCCCCACCGGCGATTGGAAGTAGGAACGCACGCGCTTTCGCAGCGACTTGGCTTTCCCGACGTAGAGCACCTCGTCGCCCGCGTCGTGGTAGACGTACACGCCCGGTGCGTCCGGCAAGCGCGACAGCTGGTCCCTGAGCGCGCCTCGGAGTTCGATCTCGGCCATCGTGGCCGAGTATAGGTCGGTGCCGCGATGGTGACGGTCGAGCGGTCGCCTCGGACCCGAGCCGGCGCGCTGTCACCGTCAGACGGCCCCAGCGAGCGGCAGGAGGGCAACATCGAATGGGCCGGGGCTGAGCCCCGCGCCGCCGGCGAGCGCGAGGATGCGGGCGACGTAGGCGCGGGTCTCGGCGTAGGGCGGAACGCCGCCGTAGCGATGTACCGCGCCGCTCCCAGCGTTGTAGGCGGCGAGCGCAAGGTCGACCCGACCGAACTCGCGCAGCAGCGCCCCTAGGTGGCGGCCGGCGGCGGGGATCGCGTGCGCTGCGTTGAACGGGTCGGCGAGGCCCACGGCGCGCGCGGTCTGCGGCATGAACTGGGCGATTCCGAGCGCGCCGACCGGACTCACCGCTCGCGGATCAAAGCCGGACTCGGCTTGGAGAAGTCCGGCGAGCACCGTCGGAGGAACCCCTCCGTCGGCCGCGGCGCGCCACACCAGCGCTCGATAGGCGGCGGGCACCCATTCCGGAACGGGCGAGGACTCCTTGGCGGAGAGCGCACCCCCTATCTGGCCTCCGCATCCGGGAAGGTAGCCGAAGTGCCACGGTTCCCAGCTGTAACGCTGGAGGAAGCCAAACCGACCTGCGTTCGTTCGGAGCCAGGCCCAAGCGGGTCCGCCGCCCATTGAGATGTCAAGCTCGGTGGCGTCGCGGTGGCGGCTCTCACCGGGCCGGGCGACCCAGCGCGGATCGGGGTGGCGCGCGAAGAGGATCGCCTGTTCGGCGTCGCTTCGAAAACCGGAAGTGACAACGAGGTCCACGCCGTCCCTCCCGGCCTCGGCGTCCATCTCATCGAAGGCCGCCGCGACGGCCGGACACGTCGGCTTGCCGTCCCGGTGCACGAGCGGGCCGGAGTACCCACCTCCCGACGCAATCGAGGTCGATTGATCGTGCGCCGCAGCCGTCGAGTAGCCCGCCCGGGACGCCGCGGACACCTCCAGACCAGCCGGCCCAGTCAGCGCGACGCGAACCTCGATGGCCACCGGGGGCCAACCTGCGCCGTCGAAGGTGATCTTTTCGAGGTGTGCCCCGCCTCGTCGGGCCACCTCGGCGACGCCCGCCTCGATCTCGGCTGCGAGTCGCTCGCGCTGGTTTTGGCCGCGGGCGAGCGAGAGTCGGTAGATGTCGGAGCGCAGCGCCCGAGCGCCGGAGATGCTTGCGAGGTCGGCGGCGGTCTGTGCGCGCGCCGCCGCCACTTGAACCCAGCCAAGGCACCCGACCACGAGGACGAGAACGGTCAGTAGGGCTCCGACGCCGAGCGCAAGCGGGGCGGCCTGACCGGCCTCGGTCGACGACATCCTCATCGAACTCGCACCGCCCCCCGAGCGACCACGGAGATCGGTCCAGTACCAGGAAGGATCATGGCGACCGGCGCCTCCGAGCGAAGGTTGACGATTCGGGCTGACGCGACCCGGTTCGGCGAGAGCCCCTGCCGTCGCAACTGCTCGTCTGCCCGAAGCGCTGCCACGCCGATCGCCGCTAGCTGCCAGGCCGCAAGGGCAATAAGAAGCAGCACCGGGACGAGCGCGACCGCCTCGATTGCCGCCTGACCAGCGTGCAAAGTGCGGCGTGACGGGGGCATCATCGTCTCGTCGCTGACCCGACGAGCACGTCGCCGGTCGACCCACCTGGCATGCCGATCGATATCGGGATCGCGACGGAGATCACGTCCCGACCATCAACCCGGCGGCGTTCGATGATCGCCCGTCTGCGAGCCGTCGCGGGAAGGGCTCCACGGGCCGCTCGTTCAGCCGGCATGCCGATCAGGGCGGCTCGGGTTCCGATACGCGCGGCCCCGGCAGCGTCGACGGCTGAGCGTGCGGCAACAACGATCTGGATGCCGACCGCCGCAACGATCGCAAGCAGTCCCGTGACGGCGACGAGCTCGACCGATGACTGCCCCCGATGGCGCTCAACGTGCATGTCGTCAAGCTAGGCATCGACCTGTGTCATGGGTGACACGCGAGTGCGCCATGTTCGTGTCGACATCGTTACAACTCTGTAGCAGTGTTCTCAGCAGCCGGTTTGTTCCCTTGTATCGGCCCCGCTCCCCCGGAAGCATGGGGTGATGCAGCCCGAGCAAACCTCCCGACCGCGTTGCCCGATCCTTTGGGGTCTCCTGATCCTCGTCGTTGTCGCCGTGTTGGGCTGCGTTTCGACTGCCGCGGCGGTCCCATCCGAGGTGGTGGATTCGGGATGGGTACTCGACGGCCCCGTCTCGGACCTCGCAGCCGGACCAGACGGCGTCGTCTACGCCGCCGGCGAGTTCATGCTCGCCGCCCCCCGCACCGGTCCGCTTGCCCTCCTCGCGCCTGACTCATCGACGGCGGCGGCGTCCCCTGAACTCCTTGGTGTCGTCAATGCCGCCGCTCCGGATGGCACCGGGGGCTGGTTCGTCGGCGGCCAGTTCCAGGTCATCGACCACCCCGAGTTCGAGAATCTCGTCCACATCCGCGCCGGCGAACTCGACCTCACGTGGCGGCCGAACCCCGACGGCGCCGTCACCGCCATCGCGCTCGATGGGCAGTCGGTCTTCGTCGGCGGCGACTTCGGTGCGATTGGCAGCCCGCGGGTCGTCCGGTCACGTCTCGCCGCGATCGAACGGATCGGCGGTCAGGCGAGAGCGGGATGGGATCCATCACCCAACGGAGCTGTGTCTGCACTCCTACTCGATGCCGGGCGCCTCTACTTCGCAGGCGCCTTCACCTCGGTCGGGACGACGCTCCGCAATCGGGCAGCGGCGGTATCTGCGAGCACCGGTGCGCTCGCCGGATGGGATCCGAACCTCAACGGCACGGTCTGGACTCTTTGCCGCGTCGGCTCGTCCGTCGTCCTTGGGGGTTCCTTCACGGCCCTCGGCGCGACCCCACGATCTCGCCTCGCGGCCGTGACGTCGAGTGGCGCCCCGACTGGATGGAGTCCATCGGTCGACGGGCCGGTTCGGGCGGTCGCCGTTGGCCCAGCGGGTTCCGTCATTGTCGGGGGATCGTTCAGTCATATCGCCGGACAGCCTCGGCGAATGATCGGGTCCGTCGACGCGGACTCCGGCGAACTCTCGACCTGGAAGCCAGCGCTTGCGGGCCGGGCCGTCGCCTCGGTGAACGCCATCACCGTCGCAGGCGGGCGCGTGATCATCGGTGGAGACTTCGACGCTGCAGGGAGCGCGCCTCGACGGCGTCTCGCCGGGATTGACGTCCGCACGGGTGAGATCGGCGCGTGGCCTCCTTCCGCGACGGGACCCGTGGCGGCCGTCGCCATTGGAGCCGATGGAGTACTCCTCGTCGGCGGGACCTTCGGTGGTGTCGGAGGGGTTGAGCGCAACCGACTCGCGGCATTCAACCCCGCCACGGGCGAGCCCACCGCGTGGAATCCGGGGGCCGATGGCCCGATGCGTTCGGTGACGGTGTCAGGCTCGACCGTCTATGTCGGCGGTGAGATGCAGCACGTGGGCAGCACGTCGAGGGCAGGCGTCGCGGCGATCGACGCAAGCAGCGGTCAGCCCACCGACCTGCGAGCCGACACCAACGGGAATGTCGACCGGCTCGTCGTCGTCTCAGGCACGCTCTATCTCGCGGGGCGCTTCTCGACGATCGCGTCGCTGCCTCGGGCCGGCGTCGCCGCGATCGACCTCCGCAGGGGCCTCGTGACGTCGTGGGACCCGTCCCCGAACGGATCTGTCCGAGTCCTGCTGCCCGGCGGCCCGGACCGACGCATCGCCCTCGGAGGAGAGTTCACGTTACTTGGCTCGGAGCGCCCGCAGACCGAGCGACCCGGGCTTTCGGCGTTGGATGGGGTCTCGGGCCTCACAACCCCATGGCGCCCCGCGCTTGCCGTCACGGGATCGCGTGTGACCGTGGCGACCGAGCTGGGCGAACGTACCCTGGTTGGCGGGGCGCTCGTGCTGCCCGGCGGCCAAACGACGAACGTCGCCGCGATCGACAATCAACGCGGCGAGGTGAGCCCGCTCCTGGCAACCACGGGCGGTGACATCCAGACGATGACGCCATTCCAAGGGCTCATTTACCTGGGCGGTGGCTTCGAGACCATCGGCCATGGAGGCGCCCCGCCGGCCCGCGCGGGGATCGCCGCGTACGACGTGGCCAGCGGGTCGATCACCGGATGGAACCCGGGCGTCCCAGGAGCCGGGACGGTCAACGCGTTGACGCGGGTGGGTCCGTCGCTCTGGCTTGGCGGCGCGTTCGGCTCGGTTGGCGGCCGCGCCCAGAGTGCCATCGCGAGCTTTACCCAGTCGCCCACCGCGTCGACGCCCACGAGCATCGCCGGTCCGCCGCTCGTCGGCGCCGCACTCAGCTGCCGGAGTGCGGCCTGGGATCTCATCACGTCGGCGAGGATCGACTGGACAAGCGGTGCGTCCGTGGTCGGCTCGGGAGCGATCTACCACCCAACCGGGGGCGATCGCGGCAAGCCGATCGCGTGCAGGGAGACCGCGACGAACCGGGGTGGGGTCTCCTCGTCGACGTCGGCGACGCTCACCGTTGTGGGCGCCCTGCCACGGATCGAGGGGCCCGCTCGGGTCGGAGCGCTCTTGACGTGTGTCACCGACCCCGCAGGGGGTTCAGCGGCCTGGACGCGAGGATCGAGTGGAGTCGTCTTGGGTTCCGGGCCGCGTTACCGCGTGACGTGGAGCGACGCAGGGCGTCGCGTCGCCTGTCAGACCCAGGTCGCGGGTGAAGGTGGAAGCCTGCAGATGGCGAGTTCCCCACCAACGGCAAAGATACGTCCGTCGTTTGATGTGCCGGATCGACGTGGCATCCAGCTGTCCAAGGTTCTGCGAGCTCGTGGCGCCCTCGTCGTTATACCCGGAGCTGTGCCGCGGCGCTCAGAGGATCGGCCCCGGCTGATCTCTGTCCGAGTCCAATCCGTGGGGCGCGGGCTCGTCCGGGTTCGCATCGCGGGCGGGATTCAAGGCGTGCGGTTCGCGCGACCCGGACGAGCGAATGTCCAGGTGCGTGCTGGCGCGGCCTTCCTTCCGCCCCTGCGCCGCCTCGATGTCGTGGTAGCCGTGTTCTCCGGTGGGCAGTCGGCGACGCGCCGGGCGACGATTCGACTGACCGGGTAGGACATCCTCCGTCCCGGGTCGCACCGCCGGGCCCGTCAGCGGTAGCGCTGACTCTCTCGAACGACCCAAACCACGACGAGCACACAGATGACGATCAGGGCGAACACGCCAAGAGGTGTCAGAACGTCGCCGAGAAACCAGAAGCCAAGGGTCGCAAGAAGCGCGGCCGCGGAGGAGCCGGCGATCACCACGCCTCGCTGCCAGGGTCGCATCACAAGCCACGCAAGCTGACGCTCGCGGAAGTACTGGATCGCGAAACCAATAAGCGACGCAACGAAGAGCACCGAGATGATCTGGCTGAAGCCAACCTCGAGGCCCGAGGCGCCCCGCTGCCAGACAACCCCGACCGCGGCGAGCGCGAGCACGATGGCGGTGTTCCTGAGCGCGACCCTGTTCACGGGCGGGAGCTTCTCACACCCTGGGCGACGCGTCGTTTGACGGCTGGTAGCCGCGACAAACCAACACGGGAACGCGGGGGTACTTTGGGAAGCTGGCATCCTCATCGGAGCGGCGACAGCGTGAGAACACGGAACGCTGCGTCCGGACGAGCTGTTGATGGACGCAGCGGTCGCAGAGGCCCGATCGTGACGAACGGGGTGCATCCCCGCTCAGCGCCCGGCGGCCTCCGCCGCGAGTCGCTCGGCGATCACACCAACCTCGGCGGGAGTTGCGTCGCGATCACCACGAACCCGGGGCGCCAGCACACCGGTCTCGGATTCCTTGTCGCCGACGACAAAAAGGTAGGGAACCTTCGCCAGCTCACTGTCTCGAATTCGCTTGCCCACGGATTCGCTACGTGCGTCGACCTCGACCCGGATACCCCGCGCCGCCAGAACATCGCGAACACCTTCGGCGAATGGAGCGTGGCGATCTGCCACGGGCAGCACGCGCGCTTGAACCGGGGCAACCCAGAACGGAAAGTCGCCGCCGCAGTTCTCGATGAGGATCCCGATGAACCGCTCGACCGATCCGAGGATCGCGCGGTGAATGATCACCGGACGCTCTTCGACGTCCTCGTGGTTGACAAAACTCAGGCCGAACCGCTGGGGGAGAAAGAAGTCGAGTTGCACCGTTCCGAGCTGCCACGACCTCCCGATCACGTCGGTGACCTGGACGTCGATCTTGGGACCGTAGAAGGCTCCGTCGCCGTCCTTGGTTTCGTAGGACCGATCGCCAAGCGCGAGCCGAAGTTGCTCCTCGGCGCGGTCCCACATCTCGGGGGTTCCCGCCCCCTTCTCGGGGCGCGTCGAGAGGTAGAGCCGAACGTTGTCGAACCCGAAGCGAGGGTAGAGCCGGTCGACGAGGTCGAGAATCTCGCCGATCTCGGACTGCACCTGATCGAAGCGGCAGAAGACGTGGGCGTCGTCCTGGGTGAACGCGCGGACTCGTAGGAGCCCATGAAGAACGCCCGACAGCTCGTGCCGATGGACGTGACCGAACTCGGCGAGGCGGACCGGCAGGTCACGGTAGCTGCGCCGACGTGAACGAAACACGAGGCAGGCACCGGGGCAGTTCATCGGCTTGACCGCGAAGCCCTGGCCGTCGACCTCGGTGAAGTACATGTTGTCTTTGTAGTTCTCGTAGTGACCGCTCTCGTGCCAGAGATGGTCAGAGAGGATCGTCGGCGTGCGCACCTCGTCGTAGCCCATCGACGACAGTTCCTCGCGCAGGAAGCGCTGGATCTCGTTGACGATGGCCATCCCCTTCGGCAGGAAGAAGGGCATGCCGGGGCCGGCGTCGTCGAAGTAAAAGAGCTCGAGTTCGCGCCCGACCTTACGGTGATCGCGCGCCCGCGCCTGCTCAAGCCGGTCGAGATGTTCGTCAAGCTCAGCCTTCGTCGGGAACGACGTCGCGTAGATGCGAGTGAGCATGGGGTTTTTCTCGCTGCCCCGCCAGTAGGCGCCGGCCACGGAGAGGAGCTTTACCGCACCGAGCTTCCCGGTGTCGGCAACATGGGGCCCCTGGCAGAGGTCGGTGAAGTCCCGCTGGCGATAGAGCGAGACGTGGGTCTCTCCCCGGCCCGCGAGCTCGTCAACCTGATCGACTTTGTAGGACTGCCCCGCTGCGGCGAAGTGCGCGCGGGCGTCATCAACGGTCATCACGCTGCGCTGCATCGGCGCTTTGCTCGTGATGATTCGTTGGATCTCGGCCTCGATGGCCGGGAAGTCGTCCTCGCTGAGGGGCCTCGGCAGCTCGAAGTCGTAGTAGAAGCCGTCGTCGATCGGCGGCCCGAAGCCGAACTTCACCTCGCCACCGAGACAGGTCTGCACGGCTTCGGCCAGCACGTGCGCAGCCGTATGACGCATCGGGTAGAGGTAATGCTCGCCGCTCTTCTTGGTAACGATCTCGATGCCGGCGCCGTTCGGCAGCTCGCGCGCGAGATCGCGCATCTCACCGTCGACGACGATCGCGACGGCGGCCTTGGCAAGGCCGGGGCCAATCGCCGCAGCGGCGTCGTGACCGGTCGCCCCTTCGGCCAACTCGAGAAGGGTTCCGTCGGGCAGGTTGATGCGCATCAGCGCCGCTCGTGCCCGGGGAACTCGTTCACGACCAGAGCGTACCAGCGAGCCACCGAAGGGTTCTCCTTGGCCGACCGCCCCTTGCCAACCGTGCAAACGTACGGTGGACTAGGGCGTGATGACCCGTGGGCTCACCTACCCGGATGGCTCCCTACGGACGCGTCGCGTCGTCATCCTCGGCGTTGTCCTGCTCGTCTTCGCGATGTTCGGGACGCTCGCGGTCACCCTGACACCGCACGTGAGCGACAGCGACCTCGTCCGCACACTCTTCGTGATCGGGGCGGTCTTCGGTCTCAAGTTTCCCCTGATCGCGCTCCTGTGGTGGCTGATTCGCCGCAACACGGAGTGGCCGGGAATGCCGGTGAACTGGAGCGCTGACGAGACCCAGGAGATCCTCGCCTACCTCGAAGGCCAAGCTGCCGACGCCGTGACCCGCCCCGACGCCGCGCAGCGGCTCGCATACCTTTCCGGTGAGGCATGGAACGTCGCGGACAACCTCCACGGCAGCGCCAAGGTCGACGCGCTGACGGTGGCGCTTCGTATCGACGAGCGCGCCGGGCGCATCCGAGCTGGTGGAGCGGACACTCCATGAGCACCCCCGTGGCGGCCCTCCCTCCGGGTGAGCACCTCGACCTCCTGCTCGAGGCAATCGAGATCGAAGGCCGCGCGCAGCGATTGCTCCTCGGCGGCGAGTGGGCCCAGGGACGCACGTTGATGCGGGAGGCCTCCGACCGCTACCGCGCATCGTGGGAGCTTGCGCCGCCGCGGAGCTTCGGACGTCTGGTTGGGATGCTGAAGGCCGCGGTGATCGGAGGCGACGCCCGCGACGCGGGCGCATACGCATCGCGCCAAGGTGCAGACCTCGACTCCCCCACCGCCGCCTACGCGGCCGCCCTCATCGCGCTCATCAGTGGCGATGACGGCGCGGCGAAGCCCTGCGCCGCGGCCATGCGCTCCGGGAGCGAGGCATTCTCCAGAGCCGCCGACGCAATCGACGCCGTCGTCGATCAGGATCTAGCCGCGTACGTCGATTCGATCGCGGCGATCACACGTGACTTCGAGTCGAGAGAGGCGCACCTCACGGGAGTGGCGATCGCAGACACGGCCGTGATGTTCGAGCAGTTTGGGAGAGAACGTGGGCTTGCGGCGGACCTCAGCTCACCTGTTCTTCCCCGGCCCCGTGAAACGTAAGGGGTCCGCAAGGAACGAACTGCATCATGGGACCAACGCGACGACGCGGCGCCTCCACGGTGCCGGTCCCAGGAGGTATCGATGATGCAACACGTTCGCCACAACGCGGCCTCGACCATCGGAGCCGCGCTTCTTGCCGCGGTGGGGACCGTGGCCCTCGCGTCGCCGGCCGTCGGGGCGCCGAAGGCGCCGGTCTCGACGATCACGGCGCCCGGCTTTGGAACAGTCCTTGCGACGCGCGGCCGCCAGGCCCTCTATATCTATAACCAGGAGAAGGACGGGAAGGTTCGCTGCACGGGAGCGTGCAAGGCCGCGTGGCCGGTGCTCTATGCGCCGACGAGCGGGAACGTTGCCAAGAGACTGAAGGGCTTCAAGGGCACGTTCGGCACCGTCCGGCGTCCCGACGACAAGCGCCTGCAGGTGACCTGGAACGGACGGCCCGTCTACACCTACGCCCACGAAGGCCCTGGCCAGGTCCGCTGCAACAACGTCGACGGCTTTTTCGTCGTGCGCGCCAGCGGAAAGATCTTCTAGTAGCACCCACGCGGCGGGCGCCCGTCCCGCTCGCCGCTCACAGAGCGTCGCACGAGCGTCCGCGCCACCTGCTGCGGCCTACCAGTCTAGGAGCCGGCGGCGGCGCCGGCTCTGTCGCGCTGGTAGACGAGGATCGCGATACCGGAGTCAAAACACCGCGTTTCGACGAGTGTGAGGGTCGTTGCGTCGGCCGCGTCATCAAACAGCCGCATTCCGCTACCGAGAACGATCGGAAAGACCATCAGCCGGTACTCGTCGATCAGATCATGCGCCTTGAGCGCATTGACGAGGGTACGGCTGCCAGCAACCAGGATGTCACCGCTGAGCTTCGCTTTGAGCGTCGATACGGCCTGAGCCACATCGCCCTGGAGCACCGTCGAGTTGTTCCACTCAGCCGCGGTGAGCGTGGTGGAAGCGAGTACTTGGGCATGTTGTTCATCGTGTCGGCGAACTCGCCACTTCTCGCAGGCCAAGCGGCGGCAAAGCCCTCGTAGGTCCGTCGGCCGAGGAGCAGCGCCTCATGCGCGAGGACCTCGTCGAGCTTATATGTGAACTGCCCCGTGTCCGCAAACGTCGCCACCCACCCGGTGTGCTTGTAGCCAGGTTCCCCACCGGGTGCCTCCATCACCCCGTCAAGCGACACGAACTCCGATAGGACGATCTTCCCACGCTTCCTCCTTCCCGGGACTCTTCTCAGAGCCCGGCTCGGTGATGAATCCATACGTTCGGCTCGACGTAGACGGCGTGGCCCTGCGCGAACGACGCGTGGACGGGGCTGAGGGCCCCGGGCACGAGGGTCGGGCCGTCGGCGTCGAACGCCGCACCAGTCCAATCCCGCCACTCGGCGAGGGTGCCCGAGATCGTCATGCTGCACGGGGCGACCTTCACGATTCGGCCGCCCGCGCGAACGTGAACGCGCAGCCAAGGGTCGACTGGCAGCCCATCGTCGCGGGTTCGCGTCGCGTACTGGGAGATCGGGGTCTCGGGCTCCAGGTGTTTGGCGCTCGGACGCACCGGCGCGTAGAGATCCGCGAAACCGAGGCGCGCCGTGTTGGCCCGCAGCGCTTCAAGCACGACCGACGACAACCCTCGTCCCGAGATGGTCGGGTGAAGCAGGATCTCAAGCGCGCTGACGGCGTTCGGTGTGCGGCCATGCAGGGCGTCGTCGTGGGCCCAGCGGATTACGCAGTCCCAACCGTGATCGGGGAGTTCGTCGCGGTCGGGAAGCCCGGCGCCCAGGACGAACGGGACGCTGAACGCACGCCCCAACACCCGGTCTGGTCGCTCGTCATCGAAGACCACCAAGGCGAACTCCCGAAACCGCTCGAAATGACCGGGGCCGTAGTAGAGCGTCGCCGTGTGATCCTGCCTCATGAACTCGGGCCAACCCGCCATGAGTTCCTCCGACCAGAGCTCAGGCTCCAGCTCCGGGCGCTGCGGCAAGGGGACGATCTGGATGCCCACGATCCGACCCTACAACGCGCGAGGAGCCGCGCCGTCGCGAATTGCCTCGGCCCAGTGGCATGCGACCAGGTGACCATCGACGGTCCGCGGCGCGGGGTCTTCGGTGCGACACCGCGTCGCCTGGACGAACGGGCAGCGTGTATGGAATCGGCAGCCAGACGGTGGGTCAGCGGGGCTCGGAGGATCGCCCTCGAGCACGATCTGTTCGCGGCCGACCTCGACATCCGGATCGGGGATCGGCACGGCTGACAGCAATGCGATCGTGTACGGATGTCGCGGGTTTCGGTAGAGGTCCTCGGCCGAGGAGACCTCGACGATGCGACCGAGGTACATCACCGCGATCCGGTCCGAGACGTGGCGTACAACAGCCAGGTCGTGGGCGACGATGAGGTAGGTCAGGCCGAGTTCCGACTGCAGGCGCTGGAGCAGGTTCACGATTTGAGCTTGGATCGAGACGTCGAGCGCCGAGACGGGCTCGTCGGCGACGATGAGCTCGGGGCTCGCCGCGATTGCGCGCGCAACCCCGATTCGCTGGCGTTGGCCGCCGGAAAACTCATGCGGGTAGCGAGCAGCGGCGTCACCAGGCAAACCGACGAGTTCCAGCAACTCGGATGCCCGCCTGCCGGCGTCCGCTCTCCCGGCGAGCCCGTGCACCCGCAGCGGCTCGGCCACGATGCGTCCCACACTGTGGCGCGGGTTGAGCGATGCGTACGGATCCTGGAAGATCATCTGCATTCGGCGGCGAAGCGGTCTGAGGTGCGAGTCCGACGCTCGGGTGATGTCCTCGCCGTCGAAGATCACGCGTCCGGACGTCGGCTTGAGCAACCGGAGCACGGCGCGCGCGACCGTCGACTTACCGCTTCCGGACTCGCCGACGAGCCCGAATGTCTCGCCGCGCTGGATCGTGAACGACACACCATCGACCGCCTGGATGTGGCCGACTGTGCGATCGAGCACGACGCCGCTGCGAATCGCGAAGTGGACCTTGAGGTCGTCGACCTCAAGAAGCGGGCGCTCGCTCACAACGCGGCCCCCGTCGCGCGCGCGGCCCCGAGCGGCACCGGGTCGACACACGCCGCGAGGTGCCCCTTCCCCACCGACGTTAGCGTCGGGAGGGCGGAACGGCAGTCGACGCGGGCCCGGTCGCAGCGGGGGTGGAACGGGCACTCGGTGAGCGGCGCCGAGAGGTGGGGCGGGCTCCCGTCGATTGGCAGCAGGGCGCTCCGCCGTTCGGAATCCAGCCTCGGGACACTCCGTAGGAGGCCCAGCGTGTACGGGTGGCGCGGCTCGTGGAATAGGTCGCGCGTGGCGGCTTCCTCGACGACCGTGCCGCCGTACATCACGAGCACGCGGCTGCATGCCCCGGCGACGACCCCCAGGTCGTGGGTGATCAAGACGAGCGCCGCGTCGCGCTCGCTGACGAGCCGGCGCAGCAGCCGGACGATCTGCGCCTGCACGGTCACGTCGAGCGCGGTCGTGGGTTCGTCGGCGATGATCAGATCCGGGTCGCACGAGAGCGCCATGGCGATCATAGCCCGCTGCCGCATACCGCCCGAGAGCTGATGCGGGTAGGCGCCCATGCGCTCGGCCGGGTTTGCGATTCCTACGTCGGCGAGGAGCTCGACGGCCCGTTCCTGCACGGCCGCGCGGCCGAGGTCGAGATGCGCCTCGATGACTTCGCACAGCTGAACACCAATCGTGAGCACAGGGTTCAGGCTCGTCATCGGGTCCTGGAAGATCATCGCGATCCGGTTACCGCGGAGCGCACGCATCTCACGGTCACGCGCGCCGAGGATCTCCCGACCGTCAAACGTGATGCTGCCGGTCGTCTGGGCGGCGGTGCCCAGGATGCCCATGATCGCGAGCGCCGTCACGCTCTTCCCGCAACCCGACTCGCCGACGATGCCGACCGATTCCCCTCGGTGCACGTCGAGGCTGATCCCGTTCACCGCGTAAACGGAGCGCCCCTCCGTCAGAAAGCGGACGTGCAGATCGCGCACCGAAAGGAGCGCTTCAGTGGCCACGGAGCTTGGGGTCGAGGGCCTCGCGCAGGCCGTCACCGATGAGGTTGAAGGCCAGCACCGAGATGACGATCGCCGCTCCCGGGATCAGCGCGACGTGCGGAGCCGTCTGCAGGTACTTGTTCGCGTCGGTGAGCATCGTTCCCCACTCGGGGATCGACGGGTCCTCTGGACCAAGGCCCAGGAACCCGAGGCCGGCGACATCGATGATGGCCGTCGCAAGCGCGAGGGTGGCGGCGACGATCACCGGCGACACGGCATTCGGCAGTACATGGCTCCAGAGGACCGCGCGAGGCCGCACGCCAACCGAGCGCGCGGCAAGGACGAAGTCGGCCTCACGCTGGACAAGCACCTGGCCACGCATCAGGCGAGCGAAGATCGGGATGTTCACGACACCGACGGCGATCATCACGGGCACGAGGCCCCTTCCGAGCACGGCAACGATCCCGATTGCCAGGAGGAGCCCCGGGATCGCGAGCATCACGTCCATGATCCGCATGAGGAGACCGTCGACGAAGCCGCCTGCAAACCCCGCCAGCGCGCCGATGACAAGACCGATCCCGAGGCCGACCGCCACGGAGACCGTCCCGGTCGCAAGCGTGTACCGCGCGCCGTAGAGCACCCGCGAGAAGACATCACGCCCCTGATCGTCGATGCCAAAAGGGTGCGCCCAGGACGGCCCCGGGCAGCAGCCTTCAACGATGAGCGCGAGGTCTCCGTCGCGCGGACCCTGCGGGGCGATCAGTGGCGCGGCGATCGCGATGAGGATCAGCAAAATGACGACCGTGAGGCCGGCCATCGCCGCCTTGTTGCGCATCAGACGCAGTCCTGCGTCATGCCAGAGGCCGCGCGGGGGCGCCGGAGCGGACAGTTCGAGGGTGCCCATCAGCTCACCCGTATCCGCGGGTTAAGCAGGGCGTAGGAGACATCGACGAGCAGGTTCACGAGCACGAATACGAGCCCGACGAAGACGATGCCGCCCTGCAGCACGGGGTAGTTTCGGTCGCGGATGGCGTCGGCAAGCCATTGACCGATGCCCGGATAGGCGAAGACTCGCTCGGTCAGGATGGCCCCGGAGAGCAGGAGGCCGGTCTGCAGACCGATCACCGTGCTCACGGGCAGCATCGCGTTTCGAAGGATGTGACGACGGTCGACGACGTGCGGTGCGAGGCCCTTGGCCCGGGCGGTGCGGACGTAGTCCTCGTTCTGCACGTCGAGCACCGCCGCGCGCGTGATGCGGGTAATCACCGCAAGCGGAATCGACCCGAGCGCGACCGCGGGCAGGATCAGGTGCTTGATGACGTCCCACAGCGCGCCCCCATCACGGGCGATCACCGCATCGACGAGGTAGAGGTTCGTTGGGTGATCGAGGTCCCGGGTCACGTCGATCTGGCCGACCGTAGGAAGCCACCCGAGCTTTACGGAAAAGACGTACTTGAGCAGGATGCCGAGCATGAAGATCGGGATCGAGATGCCAACGAGCGAGACGACAAGGGTGCCTCGGTCGACCCAGCTCCGATGTCGTTTGGCGGCCAGAACGCCGAGCGGCACGCCGATGAGAATCGCGAAGAGCATCGCCGCGATGGTGAGTTGGATCGTCGCCGGGAACCGCTCCGAGATCTCGTCGATGACCGGTCGGCGGGTCGTGACGCTCGTGAGATCGAAGTCGGCGAGGGTCTTGACGTAGCGCCAGTACTGAACCGGTAGCGGCTTGTCGAGGCCGAGCTGCGCTTCGATATCGGCGACCGAATCCTGGGTCGCCCGCTCGCCGAGGAGGGCCTGCGCGGGGCCGCCCGGCAGCGAGCGAACCCCGACGAATACGACGATCGAGAGGCCGACCAGGATCGGGATCAGAAGGAGAAGCCGGCGGACGACGAGTCGGAGCATCGTACGTCCGCCGGCTTCGAGAGCCCGACTAGCTGAGCGTCACAGGAGCGAACGACTCGAGCGCGACGGGGCTTGGGATGTAGCCCGATACCTTCGACGAGAAGGCGAGGACGGGCTTGGTGTGCACGTACGGGACACCCGGCAGAAGCGTGCCCATGATGTAGCGGTTGGCCTGCTGATACAGGTTCGTGCGGGCGCCGGCACGGGTTTCACGCTCAGCGCGGTTGAGGAGCGAGAAGATCTTTGGATCCTTGAAGCTCCACTGGTTGGTGAACTGCTGGAAGAACGTCCCAAGGAAGTTATCGGGGTCTCCGTAGTCACCGGTCCAGCCGAAGAGGTAGAGGTTGCCGTTCTTGCCCTCGTTCATCTTGCCGACGTAGTCCGGGCTCCACGGAGCGCTCTTGGGAATGACCTTGAAGCCGCTCTTTTCGAGGCTTGCCTGGAAACCCTGGAAGTTCCGCTTTGGGTCCGGCATGTAGGGCCGGGAAACGTCCGTGGGGTACCAAAACTCGATCTTCACGGGCAGTGTGAGTCCGGCTTTGCGCAGCAGCGCCTTCGCCTTGGCGGGGTTGTAGGGGTACTGGGTGACGTTCGGTGTCCATCCGAAGAGCTGCGGCGGCTGGAACTCACGCGCCACCTGCCCGCGCCCGGCGTAGAAGGTGTCGACGACGGCCTTGCGGTCGAGGCCGTAGGCGATCGCCTGCCGGACCAGCTTGTTGTTGGTCGGCGCGCGCGACGAGTTGAACCCGACGTAGCCGACGTTGAACGCTGGACGCTCGATGACCTTCAGCGCCTCGTTCTTCTGGAGCGACTTCACGTCCTGGGGCTCGGCGTTGTCGTAGCCCTGGATCTCACCGTTCTGGAGCGCCTGCAGGCGGGCCGAGTTGTCAGCGATGGGTCGGATGATGACCCGGTCAAGGCTCGCCTTGGTGCCCCAGTACGCGTCGTTTCGCGCCAGCACGAGGCGGTCGCCGCGGGTCCATGATTCGAACTTGAATGGCCCGCTCCCAATCGGGTGCGCCGTGCCGAACGTGCCGGTCGGCTGGAAGATGCCATCGGCATTGACGGCACCCTCGTCGGCCCCATACTTCTGCAGGGCGTCGGGGCTTGCGATCGCAAACGCCGGCAGGGCAAGCGCACCCAGGAACGATGCCGACGGGCGCGTCAGTTCGAAGCGAACGGTCGCGTCGTCGACCGCCGTGCAGCTCTTGTAGAGGCCATCCTTGGCGTCTGGACCGGGGCCGCTCGCGTCCTTGAAGCCACCGAACACCGTCTGCCAGTAGTAGCTGGCGCTGTCGAGCTGGAGTGAACCCTTGAACCCAAACCAGCGCTCGAAGTTGAAACACACCGCGGCGGCATTGAGCTTGGTTGCGTCGTGGAACGTGACCCCAGGGCGGAGGTTGAACGTCCACGTCTTTGAGTCCGCACTTGCCTTCCACGACGTCGCAAGGAGCGGTTCAACCTTGGTCGAACCGGGTTTGAGCGCGACGAGACTCTCGAAGATCTGGAATACCGCGCGCGCCGATTCACCGTCGGACACGAGTGCGCCGTCGAGAACGATCGGGTCCGCGGACGCCGCGAATACCAGCGTTCCCGCGCCGCTCGCGTTTGTGGCCCCGACCGCCGCGCCGACGAGTGCGGTAACCACCGCGACACGGGCTGCTGAGCGTCGATTCACTATGTGCCTCCCTCCGAGGCTGATGCAGATTGGGGAGAGTCTGCTCCCTTCCCTACCCGAAGGGCAAGCGTCGCCCGATCCGCGCGCCTGGGCGGCGTGGCCAGACGGCCAAACACGGCGCCAACGAATAGGATCCACCGTAGATGAACCGGGGACGCGGCCTCACCATCGGACTCGCGCTGCTCGCCATCCTCACGGCGATCGTGTGGCGGGCGGGGGTGTTCGGTTCGAGCGACACGCCGGGCGCGTCGACCACGGCGAAGGCCGGGCCCGACGATATCGCCGTCTCGTTTGCGTACTCACCGGAAAAGGAGCGCCTACTCGTTCCGCTGATCGCCGCGTTCAACCAGCAGCGCGACGAGGTCAACGGGCACCGGGTCGTGGTGACCGGACAGGTCGTGTCCTCTGGTGACGCGGCGGCGCGCATCGCCGACGACCGCCTGCATCCGACCGTCTGGAACCCATCCTCGTCGCTGTGGGGACGATTGCTGAACTACGATCGCGACCGTTCCCCGGTCGTTGTGGGCGATCTGAACCCATCGCTTGTGCGGACGCCGCTTGTGATCGCAATGTGGGAACCGCTCGCGCGGGCGCTCGGCTGGCCCAAAAAGCCGATCGGTTGGGCCGACATCCTCGCTCAGGCCCGCAGCGCGCGCGGATGGGCAGCGTATGGGCACCCGGAGTGGGGGCGCTTTAAACTCGGCCACACGAACCCGGACTTCTCCACCTCTGGCCTGTCGGCGGTGGCCGCGGAGTACCTCACCGCTACGGGCAAAACCGAGGGCCTTAGCGTTGCGGATGTCGGACGCCCGGACGTCCGGGCGGCGGTGCGCGCCATCGAGACCAGCATCGTTCACTACGGCGACACCACTCTCTTCTTCGCCGAGCGGCTCGCCGAGTTCGGCCCTGGTTACGCCAGCGCTGTGGCGATGGAAGAGACCACCCTCCTCGACTTCAACGAGCGCCTCGCAACGGACGCCGGTCAGCGCCTCGCCGCGATCTATCCGAAGGAGGGAACGTTCGAGAGCGACAACCCGCTGATCATCCTGAACGCGCCATGGGTGAGCGCCGACCAGCGCGAGGGCGCCAACCGACTCCTCGCGTTCCTCGCTGGCAAGGTGACAGCCGAGCTGGCGGGCCAGTTCGGTTTTCGCCCACCGTCTCCTGCCGCTCAACCGTCCGCACGCATCGGCGCCGCCAATCTGGTGGACCCCTCCCAGCCCAAGCGCCGCTTGGTGCTGCCACAACCCGATGTCCTGAACGCCATTCGCAAGGCCTGGCGTCTCGACCGCAAGCCGGCAAACGTCCTGCTCGTGGTCGACGTTTCCGGCTCGATGAACGACGAAGGGCGTCTCGAGGCCGCCAAGGGTGGCCTCGACCGCTTCCTCACAATCCTCCAACCTCAAGACCAGGTTGGGCTGACGATCTTCAACTCGAACATCACCCCGCTTGAGCCGCCGACGGCGCTGCGGACCTCGCGGGCAGCGCTGCGCAAGCTCGTGAAGCAACTGATCGCCGACGGCGGCACGAGGCTCTACGACGCGACCGAGCAAGGCGTCAAGGCGCTGCGCACCTCCGCTTCGGCTCAGAGCATCTCGGCGGTGGTGGTCCTGAGCGACGGCGAAGACACGGCGAGCACCACAGGGCTCACCAAACTTCTGGGCGACCTGGGTGCGCGCGGGAGCGAAGACGTGGTCCGTGTCTTCACGATCGCCTACGGATCGAGCGCCGCTCGTGAGCCGCTCGCGCAAATCGCCCGTGCTGGTCGAGGCAAGGCGTACGTCGGTAGCACCGATACGATCGATCAGGTGTACACGCAGATCGCATCGTTCTTCTAATGAATGGACGCCGCCGAGCCACGGCGCGCAGGCTCCTTGTTCGCGCGATGACCCGCCCGTCGAGCGTGCTGGCGCCAGCGGCGATGGTCGTCACCGGAGTGGCCGTCGACGTGTGGCCACTGTACCCAGGAGCGGCGGCGGTCTACTGCGCGCTGGTGGGTATCTCCTTCCTGAGCGTCGAGGAGGCCGAAAAGGTCGCCGCCGAGGGCCGGGCGGCCCGACCGGAACGGGGTGGGGCGCCGGTCGAGGTGGCCGACCCCACCGTGCGCAGATCCTTGGCATCACTCCACGGCGAAGAGCGGGCGCTGCGCGCGGCGCTCGCCGATAGCCCGGTTTCGCTCCCCGAGGTCGATGGCGAGATGGCCGGCCTGGTGGGCGACGTGGACCAGATGGCCCGGCGTGCCGACCGTGTCAGCCGCTACCTGAGCACCGTCGACATCGAGGCCGTTCGCGAAAGCCGCGCCAAGGCCGAGATGCAACGGGCTGACGCCCCGAATGATCTGGCGGAGTCACTTCGCCAGACGGTCGCCGCGTATGACCAGCAGCTGCAGGCCGTCGAGGAAGGTCGCGCGCACCTCGCCCGCTTCGACGTCCAGATGCGCCAGCTCACCGCGTCGCTCGGCGCTATCCGCGGCCAGGTCGTGAGGGCCGCGCTGCACGCTGAGCCCGACCCGAGCGGGCGCATTCTGGGGCAGGTCACCGACGCCCGCGAGCTGATCGTGGCCGTCTCCGACGACCTTGCCCGGGTCACCCCGCCGGGGTCAGCGCTCCCGGCTTGAGCCGCTCTGCTCGCCAGCTGAACGTCCGTTGACCGTGGCAACGCGGGCGGGACGCGTCGCCGGCGGGGGTCTCCTTGCGGTCTCGTTTCTCGTCGTGGCGTCGGTCTGGGGGCTCGGCTCGGTGACCGGGGCGCCAGTCCGTTCACTGGACGCCGCGCCTCGCCATCACCTCCTCGGACGCTCGGTGCTCGGCCGAGCGATCGTCGCGACCGAAATCGGAGACCCGGGTAGCCGATTGAAGGTCCTCGTCATCGGCGCGATTCACGGCAATGAAACCGCCGGCATCGCCGTCGCCCGACACCTGGCCGAGGGCATAGCGCCGCGCAATGCGGACCTCTGGATCGTCAACAACCTGAACCCCGACGGGGCAGCTCAGGGCACGCGCCAGAACGCGCGCGCGGTCGACCTGAACCGCAACTTCCCGTTTCGCTGGGAACCCATCGAGGCGCTCGGGTCCGTTCACTACTCGGGGCCCAGACCGCTCTCAGAGCCGGAGACCAGAGCCGCCAAGGCCCTCATCGACCGGCTGCGTCCCACGATCACGATTTGGTACCACCAGCCGCTCGGTCTCGTCGATCTCTCCGGGGGCAGTCCGTTGCTCGTTCGTCGCTACGCGCATCTTGCGGGTGTCCGCGTGCGGCGCCTCGCGCGCTACCCGGGGAGCGCAAGCCGCTGGCAGAACCACCGCTTCCCCGGGACGACCGCCTTCGTCGTCGAGCTGCCGGCCGGGACGCTCTCGCCAGTCGTCGTCGAGCGCCATTCCAGGGCCGTCCGGGCGCTCGCCAACTCGCTCGCCCACCAACGCCGGCCTCGACGGGCATCGTGGCAGGGCTCCGGCTCTACGTCGGTTTGGTCGTACGGCGCTTCCGGGGCTTCGGGGTAGTCGGAGCGTCGCCGTCAGGGGTGATCCACCCGCCGCTCGGGGCGGCCATCGCATCGGCTTCAGCGGGACCCCACGAGCCGGGCTCGTAGGTGTAGACCGGACCTCGGACGTCGATCGCCGGCGACACGATCCGCCACGACTGTTCGACCGCGTCCTGCCGCGCGAACAGGGTGTGGTCGCCGTCCATCGCATCGTCGATGAGGCGCTCATAGGCGTCCTCGTCGCGTTCCTGGTCATGCGTGAAACGTAGGTCGATCGGACGCGTCGCCATCGTGTCGCCCGGCGCCTTCGCCCGAACCTGAAGGGCCACCGAGACCTCCGGTGCGAGCTGAAGTCGCAGCCGGTTCGGCGGCGGCACGGGAGCATCCTCCCCAGCGAAGAGCATCCGCGGGGGCTGGTGCAGATCCACCTCCACCTCGATCACCGAGCGAGCCATGTTCTTTCCGGCGCGGGCGAGGAATGGCACGCCGGCCCAACGCCACGAGTCGATCTCGAAGGTCATCGCGGCGAACGTCTCGACGCGGGAGTCGGGCGCGACGCCCTCCTCACCGTGGTATCCCCAGTACTGCCCGCGCACGAGGCGCGACGCGTCGAGCGGCTTCATCGCCCTCAGCACCTTCACGGTCTCGTCGCGAAGTGCTTCGGTCTCCGCTGAGGCGGGTGGCTCCATCGCGAGGAGCGCGATGACTTGAAGCATGTGGTTTTGCACCACGTCACGGATCGCGCCGGCCTCTTCGTAGAACCGGCCGCGCCCCTCGACGCCGATCTTCTCGGCCATTGTCAGCTGAACGCGTGAGACATAGCTCCGGTTCCAGATCGGCTCGAGGAACGCATTCGCGAACCGAAAGAACAGGATGTTCTGGACCGACTCCTTCGCGATGTAGTGATCGATCCGAAAGATCGCCTGCTCGTCGAAGACGTTCCCGAGCACGTCACCGAGGTGTCTGGCCGATTCGAGGTCCCTCCCGAATGGCTTCTCAACGACGACCCGGGCTCCGCGGTCCAGATCAAGGCCGCCGAGCCCGAAGGTGACCGTCTCGAACATGCTCGGGGGGATCGCCAGGTAGTGGAGCGGGCGGCGCGCCTCACCCAGTTTCTCCCGCAAGCGTTCAAACGTGTCTGGCGCCGCGTAGTCGCCCGCGACAAACGACATGCCCTCACACATCTGGGCAAACGCTTTTGCGTCCACTCCCCCGCCGAACTCCTCGATGCCCGACCGGGCGTGTTCGCGAAACTCGGCGTCGGTCCACTCGGACCGCGCAACCCCGATGATCGGAGTGTCATCGAGTTTTCCGCGCTTAGCCAGGCGGTGGAGCGCTGGAAAGAGCTTTCGTCTGGTGAGGTCGCCTGAGGCGCCGAAGAGCACGATTGCGTCTGAACGGCTCGCCGGCCGACGTGCCCGAGACCGCGTGCGACTCACGTCTTCACCGCGTGACCGCCGAACTGCTGACGGAGTGCGGCGACGACCTTCATCGAGGGTGAGTCCTCCTGGCGCGACGCGAAGCGGGCAAAGAGGGCGCTCGCCATGACCGGCACGGGGACGGCGGCCTTGACCGCCTCGTCGATTGTCCATCGACCTTCACCCGAGTCCTCCGCGTAGCCCTTGAGCGCCGCAAGATCAGGATCCTCATCGAGCGCCTTCGCGAGGAGGTCGAGGAGCCACGAGCGCACGACGCTTCCGTGGCGCCACACCTCGACGGCAGCGGGAACGTCGATCGGCACCGGCGCGGCGTTCAGGAGTTCATAGCCCTCGCCGAATGCCTGCATCATCCCGTACTCGATCCCGTTGTGGACCATCTTGGTGAAGTGGCCGGAACCGACGGGGCCGACGTGGGCGCAACCGTCCGCTTGGACGAGCCCGTCGAGCGCAGGCTGGAGAACGGCAACGTGCTCGGGGCTTCCGCCGACCATGATGCAGTAGCCCTCGGCAAGGCCCCAGATCCCCCCCGAGACGCCGGCGTCGATGAAGCCGATGCCCTTCGCGGCGAGTTCCTCACCCCGTCGCATCGAGTCGCGGAAGTTGCTGTTGCCGCCGTCGACGAGGATGTCGCCCTCTGAGAGGAGACCGGCAAGCGTTGCCACGGTCTGCTCGGTCGGGTCGCCCGCGGGCACCATCACCCACGCGACACGAGGCGGTTCGAGGGCGGCGACGAACGCTTCGAGGTCGGCGACGTCGCTGATCTTCGGGTCGCGGTCGTAGCCGACGACCTCGTGCCCGTTTTGGCGGAGGCGCGCCGCCATGTTGCCGCCCATCCTGCCGAGCCCCACCATGCCAAGACGCATCCTCGTCCTCCGCTCGTGTTCGTCGGCCGGAAGGGTATCGGGCCGCGCTTGGGCCGGCGCACCCGCTGGTAGCGTGCCCGGGTGAGCGAGCCGACCGCGACCATCGCTCGGCTCCAGGTTGTCGGCACCGCGGTCCTCTTCTCGACGGGCGGGACGGCCATCAAGGCCGCCGACAACATGAGCGGCCTTCAGGTCGCCTGCTTTCGCTCGGCGGTCGCGGCGATCGCAATCGTGCTCTTCGTGCCGGCAGCGCGCCGCGGCTGGTCGTGGCGAACCCTGCTCGTCGCGGTCGCGTTCGCCGCGACCCTGATCCTGTTCGTCAACGCGAACAAGCAAACGACTGCCGCGAACTCGATCTTTCTTCAGGAAACCGCGCTCATCTACATCCTGCTGATCGGTCCGCTCTTCCTTCGCGAGCGCCTGCGCATCCTCGACGTCGTCACGATCGGGGTGTTCGTCGCCGCGATTGGCCTGTTCTTTCTCGATCCCGAGGAGGCGAGTCAAACCGCCGCGAACCCGACCCTCGGAAACCTCCTCTCGCTCGGGAGCGGGGTCGGCTGGGCGTTCACGATCGCTGGACTCCGCTGGCTGGGGAAGTCAGAGGGCACAGGTCATGCGGCCGCCGCGACCGTCGCCGGCAATCTGATGGCGACCGTGATCTGCCTTCCGTTTGCCTTCCCGGTGACGACGAGCGGGGGTGATTGGCTTGCGATCGCCTACCTTGGCATCTTCCAAATCGGCCTCGCGTACACGCTCCTGACACGCGCGATGCGACGGGTTCCGGCCGTGCAGGCGTCGCTCCTGCTGATGGCGGAACCCGCGCTCAGCCCGGTCTGGGCGTGGATCGTCCACGGCGAGCGACCTGGACCGTGGGCGGTCACCGGCGGCGTGGTGATTGTCATTGGAACCATTGTGTGGTCGCTCCTTGACAGCCGTCGTGCTCGCGGCACCCCTGCTCCGGCGACATGAACGGACTGCGTCGACAGCTCGCGCTCACCACCCGGCACGATTTCGGTTTGCTCTTCTGGGGCAGTTTGGTTTCCAAGATCGGCGACGGGTTCACCTTCTTTGCGCTCGCGTGGTTCTTCGCCGAGCGTGACAGCCCGGGACGCCTGGCGATCGTCCTCGTTGCCTACGAGATCGCCGCGATCGCGGGTGGAATCGCCCTGACGAGCGTGATGGACCGCGTATCGCGCCGAAAGCTCGCGGTACTCGACTCGTTCATCCGCGCCGCCGCGGTCGCGAGCATTCCGCTCGTTGGGCTCGTCCACGACCCGGCCCTCGAAACGTTCGTCCCGGCGATGGCGGTCCTCGGTTTTTGGTCGCCCGCGGCCGATGTCGCCCAGCGCGCGATGACCGTCGACCTCGTGGCGCCCGACGAGCTGAACGCCGCGAACGGCCTTGAGGGGTTCCAGTGGGAGATCGGCTGGCTCCTCGGTCCGCTGCTCGGAGCGGTCATTGTCGGAACGTTCGGAACCCTTCAGGCGTTCTGGATCGACGCCGCGACGTTCGCCATCTTTGGCGTCGCACTCATGTTCATGTCGGCCGTCGTCGACAAGCTGCCGAACCGAGCCGCCGACGCGAGCCCCTGGAACGACCTCGTCGAGGGATTCAGCTACGTCCGGCGCGAGCCGATCATGCTGATGATCATCCAGCTGACGGCGATCTCGAATTTTACGATTGGCATGGTGCTCGTCGCGCTGCCGTTCCTCGTCATCGACGCTGGCGGTGGCTCGAACGCCTTCGGTCTTGTCACCGCTGCCGGTGGCATCGGAGGAATCATCGGGTCGCTCGCGGCGGGTTCGTTTCGCTGGCGGTGGCCGGCGACCCGCACGCTCAGCGTCCTTGTCATCGCAGCGGCAATCCCGCTGCTCGCGGTCGCGGCGGGACCGCCGATCTGGCTGATGGGGGCGCTCTTCTGCGCTGCGAACATGATCGCTGCCCCCTGGAACGTCTTCATTCTGACGCTGCGCCAACGCCTCGCCCCACCCCACCTCCTTGGTCGTGTGCTGTCGCTCACGATGCTCGTCAACCGCGCCGGCACCCCTGGCGGCTACGCAATCGGCGGGCCGCTTGTCGCGTCGATCGGCGCCGCTGGAACGTTGGCCCTTGGTGCTGGGGGGAACATCGCAAACGCGGTGGCGTCGTTGGGATCGAAACCGTGGCTTGACTGCCCGTTGCGCTTGAGCGAGACCGACGACGCTGACGTTCACGTGTCCAGGTCGACCGAGTAAGTGCGCGACGTGCGGGCGCGTTCGAGCGAGCTCGGCGGCATCCGACAACCGATATCGACTTCGGCCACGTAGGAGGGAGTAACCCCAACCAGGAGGTTCTTCATGACCCGCCGTATTCGCGCTCTCGTTGTCGGCAGCGCCGTTGCCGTGATGGCTGTCGCTCCGACCGCAGGCGCGACGAACTGGCAATGGCACGGAAAGGGACTCCTCGCCGCTGGCGGCGAGACGACGGTCGCCCTCGATGCCGGCGCGGGCGCCGCATTGGCGTCGCTGGGTGTTGCGGTTGCCCCGATCGGTCCGGCAAGCGCCGGCCCGTCCGGCATCGCGTTCCCGATCACGGTCGCGAAGCTGAACGGTAAGACCCTTGAGGGTCGCATCGGGCACACCGGTGGGCTCTCGTTTACGAAGGCGCAGACCAAAGTCGACCTTCGACGCTTCACCATCAAGATCAACGGCGCCCCATCGCTGAGCGGGATCGCTTCGGTAAACGGCAAGGTGGTCGGTCGACTTGACCTCTTCTCCCTCGACCTCTCGAAGCTGAAGGTCGATCGCACCGACGAACAGCTCACCCTGTCGGGCGTGACGTTGAAGCTGACCAAGGGCGCCGCCGTCGCGCTGAACGGCTCGTTCGACGTCACCGCCTTCACGGAGGGCCTCGTGATCGGCTCGGCGACGGTCGACACGGACGTGATCAACCCGGGTCGCGGCTGGAGCAAGTAGTCCGACGTTCCGCGTTGGGTCGCCCTCGGCCAGTGGGCGGCCCGACGCGGTTGGTAGCCGCTACGTTCCACTTGTGACTGAGCTGCTACCGCTCTGAGGGTCGCCGCGATTGACGGCGCCATCCCGCGCGGGGTAGACCTCCCCTATGGCTGAGGATCCCCGCATCACCGAACCGCCACCGAGCGTCCGGGCCGAGGTGTCGGCGCTTCGAGCCGCTCTTGCAGACGCGATCCCGCCGCGCATGGTCGACCGCAACCTGCTGATCGCCACCTGGAACCTTCGTGAGTTCGGCGACCTCACCAAGCGCTGGGAATCCGCGCCGGGTGATTCGCCGAAGCGCAACCTCCGCGACGTTTCCCTGATCGCCGAGGTCGTCCGCCAGTTCGACCTCGTCGCGATCCAGGAGGTGCAGGGCAACCTCCGGAGCCTGCGCTACCTGATGAAGGCGCTCGGTCCCAACTGGGGGTTCCTCCTCACTGACGCGAGTGGCGGCGACTTCTCCGGCAACGAGCGCCTCGCGTTCGTCTTCGACACGCAGCGCGTGAAGGCATCCGGCCTTGCAGGCGAGCTGGTGATCCCGCGCGAGGTCCTCGAAGGAGCGGGCCCGGGCGACCTGACCCGGCAGTTCGCTCGGCCGCCCTACGCGGTGAGCTTCCAAACCGCGTCGACGACGTTCGTCCTCATCACCCTTCACGTCCTTTGGGGGAATAAACCGGCCGACCGTATCCCCGAGCTGCGCGCGATCGCGAAGTGGCTCGCGACGTGGGCCAAGCGCGAGAGCGAATGGGGCCACAACCTCATCTGCCTCGGCGACTTCAACATCGACCGCAAGGATGACGCCCTCTACCAAGCGTTCACGTCGACCGGCCTGAAGCCGCCGGACGCCCTGAACGACGTGCCGCGTACGATCTTCCAGACGGCCTCGAAACCCCACTTCTACGACCAAATCGCCTGGTTCCATGACTCGACCGACGGCCATCCAATGCTCGAGCTCATCCCGCGCGAGGCCGGCTCGTTCGACTTCGTTCCGCTGACGCTCGGCCGCTCCGGAGCCGACACGAAGGTGCGGCTGTCGTTTCGCATCTCAGATCACTACCCCCTCTGGGCGAAGTTCGGGGTCCCGAACTGACCGGTCAGCTCGGGAGGCTGATGAGGGCGACGGCGACGAGCGCAGCCACCAGGCCAAGTACCTGAAGGCGCGTGACGCGCTCGCGAAGGACCGTCATCGCGAGGGCAACGGTCGCCACGGGGTAGAGCCCCGCGAGCACCGCGACGAGCGCGAGGAGCCCGTGACGGTTCGCGAGAAGGAAGCAGACGTTCGAGCCGACGTCGATCGCTCCGACGAGCGCAACGAGGCCGACCCCGCGCGCCGAGGTAGACGAGATTTGCGACCGGTGGCGCGAGAGCCAAGCGGCGACCAGGGAGGCTGAAGCGAGACGCGCCATGACGAGCGGCCAGAGACCCGAGGCGCCCCCGGTCCGGTCGAGGAGGACCAGCGCGAAACCGAAGCCGAAGCCGGACGCGAGCGCGGTGAGGGTTGCCGCCGTCGGGTGAGTCCTGACGGCGTCGCGCGAGGCGGTCCAACCGCTTGCGAGTGCGATCGCCGGGATCGCGAGCATCAACCCAAGACTTGCGAAGAGCCCGGGGCGCTCGCCGATGCCGACCCCGACAACGATCGGGATGACCGCCGACATGACTGCGGTGAGGGGTGCGACCACGCTCATCGACCCGATCGTCATGCCGCGGTAGAGGAGCCCGACGCCGACCAGTCCGGCGACGCCGCTCGCCCCTCCCCAGGCGAGGTCGGAGGCGGTTACCCTTCCCGCGCCGACGATCGGCGCGATGGCGGCGAGCGAGACGAGCGACAGCGTGTGGGAGCCCAGGATGACGGAGGCCACCGACTGCCGGCGGCTTGCAAGCCCGCCGAAGAAGTCTCCGATACCAAAGAGCGCCGCCGCCGCGAGCGCGAGCAGGACGGCTATGGCAACGAGGGCGTCGAGGGTCTCATCGGCGCCCGGACACTACGGACCAAGAAGCGCGGCAGGCACCACCGCAATCCCATTGGTTCGACGGGAGCCTCCGTCCGGTCGTGATGACGACGGCGTCGACCAACTCGTCTCCGATGCGCTCCTTCGCCAATGCAGGGGGCGGACCCTGCCCTATCGCTTCTCGGGCGGCACCTTGTCGAGTGAGGCACGCAGCGCCCCGTGCGCGGCGAGATCGACTGGCCGGTGCGTGACGACCGTGCTCGCCGGGTGCTCTCCGAGCACGTTGTCGCCCCTCCAATTCGTCGCAGGCCTGACGGGCCTTGGGACGAACCCCCCGCCGCAGTTCGGGCAGACGTTGCCGATCACGCTGTCGACGCACGTCGCGCAAAAGGTGCACTCGAAGCTGCAGATGTAGGCGTCGAGCGAGTCGGGAGGTAGGGCGTCGTTGCAATGCTCACAGGTCGGGCGAAGTTCCAGCACGGATTGGTCTCCTTCTGGAGCGAGGCCGGCATCGTATTGGCCGACGCCTCGTCTCGCCGGACCTTGTCGGCCCAAGTTCGGTAGCGTCGCGGCCGTGCTGTTTGTCCACGAATGGGGAACGCCCCACGGCGCGCCGGTCGTCTGCCTGCATGGCGTGATGGGCGACGGACAGCGCTTTCGCCGCCTGGCGAGCGACGTGCTCGCGGATCGCCGGGTACTGGCGATCGATCTGCGCGGTCACGGCCGTTCAACCTACGAGCCACCATGGAGCATCGAAGCGCACCTGGAGGATCTGGGGGCAACGCTCGACGCCCACGACGTTGGGCCGGCGGATTTCGTCGGGTTCAGCTTCGGCGGCCGCCTGGCGCTCGAGCTCGCGGCGACCGACTCGGCTCGTGTTCGGCGAATGGCGCTCCTTGACCCGGCGATTCAGCTCTCGCCCGCGACGGCGTTCCAGATGGCGGACGGGGCGCGAAACGACCAGTGGTTTGCGGATGAGGCCGACGCGGTGACTTGGCGCATGTCGACCTTGAAGCGCGCACCGCGGGAGATGGTGGAAGAGGACCTCGCCGGCTCATTCATCGAAGCTCCTGACGGGCGCCTTATCTACTCGGTGTCGCGGAGCGCGGTGGTCGCCGCCTACGGCGAGATGGCGGGGCCTCCCCGGCTCCCCACCCCGCGGCCAACGCTCCTGGTGCGAGCCGCGGAGGGCGTCGTCCGCGACGAGGACGTCGCGACACTGCGCGCTGCGCTCGGTGACGACCTCACGATCTTGGAGGTCGAGGGCAGCCACTCGGTGCTGTGGGACGCGTATGACGAGACGGCGAGCGCAACGGTGGCGATCCTGTCGAAGTAAGGGCCTGCCGCCGGAGTGCCCGCAGCGCAGGCGGCAAGCGCTGCGGGGGGTGCTACTCAGGCAGTAGGTGCAGCGCTCCGCGTCGTGTCTGGACCACGGCCAAGTCACGCCGATCGAGGGTCGCAACCTTTGTCTCGCCGAGTCGCTCGCAAAGTGCGATCACCGAGGCATCGACGAGGCCGAGGTCAAGACTGGGATATTCGGCATCGATCTCGGCGGCGCGCTGGAGATCGTCGATGGTGAACATCTCGAGTCGGTACGCACCTCTGGTGATGTCATCGGGCGAGCACCTGCCATGTTCGTGGGCCAAGGAGCTTGTGGACCCAGTAGTCGACTTCGACCAGCACAAGCGGTGGGATGACGAACGCCTCGGAAGTCCGGTCGATCAGGTCGACGCATCGTCGGTGGTCGGGATCGCTCGCGTCGAGGAGCGCGAGAATCGGCCCGGTGTCGAGAATCAGCGCTAATCAGCTGCGCGCGGATCGGCGCACGGGCACTATTTCGTCGCGTGCCGCCGCGGTGGCTGCGCCGGTACCGCTTGCGGCGACGCCGACGCGCGGGCGTCGATCACGACGAAGCTGCCCCACTTCGCGTTCGACCATTTCTCGTAGAAGCCGCGAAAGTGAAATCTGGCGCCGTTTCGCTTCGGCCTCAAGGGTCGCGAGGTCGTCGGAGTCGGCGGCGAGCGTGGTTCTGCGTGTGGTCACTGCATCTGACGCTAGCACCCGATGCATCTTGAGAAATCGAAACCTGAGACACCCGACTCACCGCGCAATTGCCAACACGTGCTCCCCTCCCCCCCTTCGCGTCGGGGGAGTCGGTTGGATCGCAAGGCGACGCGAAGGGTTCGCCGGTGAGAGCGACGGAACCGCCCGTACGGTGTTGGTCAAACGCAGGACTTAACCCCATCCAGGTCCCGGGCCGAGCGCCCCAGGACCAACTCGTGGCCATCGGCCGCGTGGACATGCGCCCACGAGGCCGACGGCTGAAGGTCAGGGAATGAAGGTCATCTCGACAGAGACGTAGGCGTTGTTGCCGACTCCGACGGTGACCTGCCCGCTCGAGAAGGCGCCGACCCACCCGGGTGTGATGACGTTTGATCCATTCGTCGTCACGGCCGAGAAGAGCCGGTCGCCGGTCGGCCGGTAGCCCACGGGGAGAATGAAGACCGCGCCAGTGCCGATGGTCGGGCTCACCGTGCCGTCTTTGATTTGCCCTGCGACGTGCACCACCCCTGCGACGTCCTTGCGGTAGCGAAGGCTGAGCGGGGTGACCCCGAGAGCGGTGTTTACCCAGCTGTTCTGGAACGCGGGCTCGCCCACGGTCCCGACAATGTGCCACGGCTCGGCCGCTGCGAGCTTCGTGGACGTGACCGCTCCGGTGGCGATCTGCGGTGCCGGGTAGGTACCCGTGAGATCGCCAGTTGCCGCGACCCCAGCGATCGGGCCCGGGACTCCCTGCGCCCCCGTGGCGCCGATCTGTCCGGCCGGCCCGATCTGTCCGGCCGGCCCCACGGGGCCCTTGAGGTTGGCGAGCTTCTTCGCAAGCGCCCGCTGCTGCGCTGCCAGCTTGGCCTGACTCTTGGTGACCGCCGAGATGCGCTTGGCGAGGGCGGTCGGTGTCGTTGCCTTGCTCGTTGCTGGTCCACCGACAAGAACGGGGACGCTGACCACGGCCGCGGTCGTGAGGACCGCAAGCGTCGGGACGAGGATGCGTTTCATCTGGGCTGGCTCCCTTGGGCGTGAAATCGGATAAATCCGTCAAAATTGCCGGCCGACAGTTGCATATTTGGCGGATGCCCGTCCACCTCAGGACCGTTTCCCACTCGTCATGGCGACCGGCTGACCACAGGAACAAAGGCCGCCCCACGCGGCGGGCGGGGTTCGTCCGCCGGTGAGAACACGGCAAGGCGAGTGAATCTCGCAGGCCGCTCTCTCTCCCGGTACGTAGTGCTAGCATGACGTCATGCGAAAGACGCAGATCTACCTCGACGAAGCGCTCGATGCGGCGCTCCGGGACGAAGCGTCCCTTCGAACGGTCTCGAAAGCAGCGTTGATCCGCTCGCTCCTTCGAGAGCAACTGAAGATGACCGAACGCCCACCGGCCTCAGGGCTTGACGCGTTGGTGGGTTCGCTCGACATCGAGCCGTTCGACGTCAACGAGGTCGTCTACGGCCCCCGCTGACCGTGCGATTTGTCGACACCAGCTTCTTCATCGCGCTCCAGCTCGCCCGCGATGATCACCATCGCGACGCCGTGGCTCTTTGGAGAGGCAACGGCGACCGGCTCGTTACGACAACTCACGTGGTGGGAGAGACCTGGACGGGGCTGAGGCGACGGGCCGGACACGCCGCCGCGTCGGCGTTCTACGAGGGCGCGATCACGGAACCCCGTCTCAGCATCGCGTCCGTCGATCAAGACGCCGAACTCGTCGCCTGGCGCTGGCTCATTCGCCACGACGAGCGCGAGTACTCGTTCGTCGATGCGACGAGCTTTGCCTTCATGCGCGCAAGGCGGGTCCGCGACGTGCTCGCATTCGATGGCGATTTCTCCGCGGCGGGATTCATCGAACTACGCCCGTAGAGGCACCCGCCTCAGCGCCGATTGGCTGAGCGGAGGGCGACATTTCGTCGCGTGCAGCCATGCCGCGCAGGGGGGGCGATCGCGCCGGAGCTGCGGGACCCCCTCGCTCGACCCAACGACACGCGGCCCTGAGGATTCGGGAGCAACCAGCCGTCGCGTTATGCCTCCGTGCCGACGGCAGGGCGGCGGTAGAGTCCACAGGCAGCGAAGCTTCCACCTTCGTTGTCACGGGCCCGGGCGGTTGCCTCCGTCGCGGGCCCAACTGTGCCGTGTGGCCCGCGCGACGGACCCGACGCCGCCCGTCGCGCTGCTCCACGAGACGTCCGGATCCGCCTGACCATCTCAGAGGACCGACGTCGTCGGACAGGGACAGCGGTCCGGGTGGCCTATCCCATCGCGTCGTACTCGGCTCGCCACTCCGTCTGCGTGCCGGGTGGTTCGTAGGCGGCCTCCGCCGTCCCCGCCTTCTCAAGGCCTTCCCGCGCATCCTCCATTGTAACGAGCTGCTGGGTCTTGATCTTCGCGATCATGCCCGAACTCGTTACCCGTCCGGAGAAGGCCGCTGCCGTTGCGACGTCAGGGACGTCGTAAACGACGAGTCCGTCCCAGTCTCCGAACATCCAGTAGAAGGACTCCATCTGTCCACCGATCTCCTCGATCAGCTTGCGAGCAGCGACTGCCCGATTGCCGGGCCGCTCGACCATGGCGCCCCACGCCTCGGCCGTGTAGCTGAAAAAGCTCACGTACTTTGGCACGAGCCACCTCCATCGAGAATTGGTAGAACCAAGGTCACCATCTCACTCGAACGGCACCGCGTCGAGGGGCCAAGGAAGCCAGGCGGGAAGCCGATCGAGCCTGACCCATTCGGTCCGCGTAGCCCACCTCATATCTGGCAAGAAGGGCGTCAGCAGGAATCCGCGGCCGAAACTGTGTCGGGTCGCCCTGTCCAACGTCGTCGACGACCGACACGAAGAAGTCCGGGTTTCGGCGGGCCTTTTCGACTTGGCTGACCTCCAGCCAGAGCTCGTTCCCGCGAGCAGACCCCCCGAAGGCCTTTCACTTCGATCACGCGCGGCGGGCTCTCAGTATCCGCCGATCCGCGCGAGTACCGGGTGTCAATCGGATCGCGTCCTGCGGCCCGATCCACGTTCATCATCCAAGCGATCCGGCCGCAGGGACCGTCCGAAAGGACTCCTGGGCTCTATGCGCTCCAGAGACGATCAACGGGAAGCACGTAGATTCCAGGTTCGGCGGTATAGGAATGCTGGCCGAGGTTGAGGATGACCCCTCCGAGGAAGTCGTCGCCGAAGCCGTGTTTGAGGGCACGTAGCCCGGCGAGGTCGGTGTTCGATACGCGGGGGCTTGTTTTGACTTCAATTCCGAGAATCGCTCCGTCATGGCGCTCAAGGACGAGGTCGACCTCGACGCCGTCGCGTGTGCGGAAATGCGCGGCGGTCGCGGTGGTATCGAGCCACGAGAGCTGTTTGAGGATCTCGTTGACGACGAACGTCTCCAACAGATGACCAAGCTCGGTCAGCGCGGCAGGTACGCGTCGGCCGAGACGGCTGGGCGTGAGGCGCAGAAGGCGCGCGGCAAGGCCCGAGTCGACGACGTGCACCTTCGGTGTCGCGCCGACGCGACTACCGAGGGTTCTGCCCCACGCCGGCAACCGGTAGATGAGGTAGGCGGCTTCAAGAAGCTTGGTGTAGTTCTCGGCCGTGGAGGGTTCAATGCCGACCCTGCGGGCGGCGCTTGCAACCGACAACAAGCCGGCGGTCTGACCAGCAAGCTCTCCCAATAGACGCGGCAGTGCTTGACGCTGGCGGACCCGGGTGAGTTCCATAACGTCTCGCTCAACGACGAGAGCCACGAAGTCGTCAAACCATCGGCTCCGCGCGACCTCCCCACTTCGACGAAGCGCGAGGGGAAACCCTCCGGCCGCGATCCGCTCAGTGTAGTCCTCCCTGGTGGTACCCGAAGCGGCGAGACTGACAAGGCTCGCAGGATCGTCAAGGAGCGCTTCAACAAACGTCTCCCGCACACCACCCAACTCGCCTTGGGAGAGCGGCCAAACCGTGAGACGGTGAAGTCGCCCGGTAAGCGATTGCGCGGTCAGCGGCAAGCTCGCGTACGTGGTTGATCCAGTCAGCACAAAACGACCTGGACGCAGGTCACGATTGAGTTCAGCCTTGATCGCGTCAAGCACCGAAGGGACGTGCTGGTACTCATCAATGCAGACCGGCGACGGCCCTCCAGCAAACAACCCGGGGTCACCCGCCACAGCTTGCCTGGTTGCCGGGTCGTCAAGATCAACCCGGTCCTGGCCGTGGGTCAAGGCGACTTCGTCAAGAAGGGTCGACTTGCCAACCGTGCGCGGGCCATGGAGCGCAACGACCGGCTCCTCCCTCAAGCGCCGTGCGACAACCTCGGCAAGACGCCTCGGCACGTGCTCCAGGATCCCGACAGTTCCCATGCGCGCCAGCATGGCACTCTCCCGGGTCCAACGCACCGTTTTTTCCGCAATCGTCGGAAATTATTTCCGTAATTGCGCCACTAGAGTTCCGGAGTCAACCGCGACAATGGCGCGACGCCCGCCCCGCCCGCGCACACGGCGATCCCCACGTTGCGGACCGACTCGCCACGGCCGACCTATCCTGCCTCCACCCGATCTCGCCGGGGCACGAAAGGCGGTTAGGTGACATAGCCGTGCGCCGTCACCAGAGACAGCCCCGCAGTCGAGCACATCGCCCCAGTTGCAACCACGTTTCGGCCCTACATGTTCCCTACGCGTCCCAGACGCACTCAGACGCACTCGGCCAAAATCAGGAAACCCCCGCGTTTGCGGGGGTTTCTTAGTGGGCGATACTGGGCTCGAACCAGTGACCCCCAGCTTGTCGAGTTAGAGAGTCAAGGGGACCGGTTTACGGCGATGAGCAGGCGTTCTTCGCGCCTCGTCGATCTCCCCACATCGTTCCCTACATGTTCGCGAGTTCACGGCCGTCCCCGACGAGCGTCAGAGCGTCCAAAATGCACGAGACCGAACTGCGTCCCAAGTCCCGCCATTCGCAGCCACGGTCGATGCGAGGCGCAACCCGCTCGCTCGGCGTCAGCGTCTCGTGCCCCTGCGGAGCGTCGAGGTCAGGACCGGAGTCGGCGCCGTCAGCCGCGCCGCACCAGTTCAGCGACCA